>DASSYI010000052.1:0-6017 GCA_035703365.1 Solirubrobacterales bacterium | reverse complement strand
ATAGCGAGATGTGTCCGGAGAGGGGACCCCCGCCCCCGCCCCACTAAGCCACGATCTCAATATGCGGCTTCTTAGCCGCCTCCTCAGGAGTCTCCCGAGCAAGCACTGCATTTAGAGAGGCGATCGCGACCGCCAACTGTTCTTCGTCGGGCTCGCGGGTGGTCAGGTTCTGCAGCATCAGGCCGGGCCACATGACCGCCCGCACCCAACGTTTGCGCCGGTTCTTCCCGGCCCACTTGATCACCTCGTAGGAGAGGCCGGCGATCAGCGGGATGCCAAGGATGCGCGAGGCCAGCAGCCAGTACCAGGCCGGCAAGCCGATCGGGGCGAAGACGAAGATCGCCAGGACCATCACGATCAGCAGGAAGCTGGTCCCGCACCGCGGGTGCAGGCGCGAGTAGAGCTTCGCCCGGGCGGGCACGAGTTCGTCTTCGGCCTCGTAGCAGGAGATCGTCTTGTGCTCGGCGCCGTGGTACTCGAAGACCCGGCGCAGGTCGGGCATTTTGCTGATCGCGAGGATGTAGCCGATGAAGATCGCGGTGCGCAGGACCCCCTCGACTAGCCAGAACAGCAGCGAGGAACCGAGCTGGTCCTTGATCAGGCTGGTGAGCCCGACCGGGACGACGAAGAAGAGGCCGACGGCGAGCAGCATCGAGAGGAAGATCGTCAGGCCCCAGATCCAGCCGCCGATTTCCTCCTTCTCGCCCTCCTCGTCCTCCTCCAGCTGGGCGTTGGCCGAAATCGCCAGGGCTTTGAAGCCGATCTTCAGCGACTCGCCGAGGGCGACGACGCCGCGGATTACCGGCAGGCGCCAGAGCCGATGCCGCTGCGCCCAGGGGACGAGCTGCTCGGACTCGACCTCGATCTGGCCCTCGGGGGTGCGGACGGCGACGGCCCAGACCGAGACGCCGCGCATCATCACGCCCTCCAGCACGGCCTGGCCACCGACCGGCGCGTCGCGCTTGGCGACCAGCGCCCCGTCGGGCATGCGCACAGGGTCCCCTCCGTTGCCAGAGGAGTTTTCGTGGGATGCCAGTGCCGAGCCCGACGGCGGGCTCACGCGCTACTTCCCGGCCCGGTGCTTAGCGGCGCGGCGCTGGAAACGCTCAACGCGGCCGCCGGTGTCGACGAGCTTCTGCTTGCCCGTGTAAAAGGGGTGGCACTCGGAGCAGAGCTCTACATGCAAGTCCTCTTTCGTGGAGCGCGTGTAGAACTGGTTGCCGCACGAGCAATGCACGTTGGCAAGGGTGTAATTGGGGTGGATCTCTGCCTTCATCTCCTCCAAGTCTAGAGAACCGTGCAAGCCGTGCCGATATGACCGTGTGAAGAAAGCGGTGGCGGCAATCCTCTTCGGCGGCGCGGCCCTGGTCATCGTCCATGACTGGATCGGGATCGGCGGCTCCAACCTCGACGTCGCGATCAACGGCGTCGTCTACGACGCGGTCGTCGTCTGCGCCGGTCTCGCCTGTCTGACGCGGGCGCTGCGGGGCGGCCCCGAGCGCGCCGCATGGCTCGCGATCGGCGCCTCGATCCTCGCCTGGGGAGCCGGCGAGGTCTGGTGGACGATCTACATCGAAGGCAACGCCGACGCGCCCTACCCCTCCCCCGCCGACATCGGCTACCTCGCCTTCTATCCGCTGGCGATCCTCGGCCTCTACCTGCTGGTGCGGGCCCGCGCCGACGAGCTCGATCCCCGCCTCTGGATGGATGGCCTGATCGCCGCGCTCGGGACCGGGGCGCTCGGCGCCGCCCTCGTCTTCGAGTTCGTCTCCGACCGGGCCGAAGGGTCGACCGTCGAAATCGCAACCACCCTCGCCTACCCGTTCGGCGACGTCCTCCTGATCTCGCTGATCGTCGGCGTCATCGCCCTCACCCGCTGGCGGCCTGGCCGGACCTGGGGGCTGCTGCTCGGCGGCCTCGCGGTGATGGCCGTCGCCGACGTCGCCTTCACCCTGCAGAGCTACGAAGCCAGCGTGCCCGGCGGCGACTGGGTCGAACCGATCTATCTGCTCTCCGCCGTCCTCCTCGGCGCCGAGGCCTGGCAGCCGGAGGCCGACCGCATCCTCCCCGACGCCCGCTTCGACGGCTGGCGGGAAATGATGGTGCCGGGGATCGTGGCGGTGGCGATGATCGCCCTCGTCGTCATCCAGTACTCGAACAGCCAGGAGAGCGCGCTGACGACGATCCTCTGGGCGACGACGATGCTGGCCGTGATCGGCCGCTTGGCGCTGAGCCTGCGGGACAACACCCGGCTGCTGGAGCAGGTGCGGACCGACCCGCTGACCGGGCTCGGCAGCCAGGCACGGCTGCGGATGGACCTCGAGCAGCACGAACGCGCCCCGACCAAGGCGATAACCGTGATCCTCCTCGACCTCAACGGGTTCAAGCGCTACAACGACACCTTCGGCCACCCGGCCGGCGACAAGATGCTCAGCCTGCTCGGCAGGCGGCTCGGGGTGGCTTTGGCGCCGGAGGCGACCGGCTACCGGCTCGGCGGCGACGAGTTCCTCGTCCTCGCCGAGGGCGGCCTCGTCGACCTCGGGCAGGAGCAGCGCGACCGGCTCGCCGTCAATGCCGCCGAAGCGCTCACCTCCAGCGGCCGCGGCTTCGACCTCAGCGCCGCCTGGGGGGTCGCCTCGATCCCCGAGGAGGCGGACTCGCCGGCGGAGGCGATGCAGCTTGCCGACGTGCGGATGTACGCGCAGAAGGAGTCGCGGCGGCTGGCGGGGTCAATCGACGGGCTCGACCGCGAAGCCCTCGAGCAGCAGCAGTAGGACCTCGGTCACCTCGGCCCGGCTCTGCGGGCGGTCGTCGCGCGCCAGCAGCATCGCCGCCTCGTCGAGCGCCCCCAGGAGCAGGTGGGCGAGCGGCTTGACCGGCAGGCGGCGGATCTCGCCCGCCTCGATCGCCGCCGCCAGGCTCGCTTCGATCAGGCCGAGCCCGTTGGCGGCGCCGATCTCCCGCCAGCGCTCCCAACCGAGGACCGCCGGGGCGTCGTGCAGGGCGATCTGCCGCAGCTCCGGCTTGGCGCACTCGTCGAGGAAGGCCTCGATGCCGGCCACCATCGCCGCCACCGGGCTGTGCAGCTCGGAGCCGAGGACGACGCGGGCGACGCGCTCGGTCGATTCGGCCTCGATCCGTTCGTAGACCGCCTCCAGCAGGCTGGCCTTGTCGCCGAACTGGTGGTACAGGGCGCCGCGGGTGACGCCGGCGGCGCGGACGACGTCTTCGGTCCCGACCCGGTCGTAACCGCGCTCGGTGAAGAGCTTCCGGGCGGCGGCGATCAGGGCCTCGCGGGTGGCCTTGGTCCGCTCGGCCTGAGTGCGCCGTTCTGGAGAAACATTCATTCTGTATGTATGTTAGGCAAAGCAACACCGACGAGAGGAGCATCGTGACCGACCAGCGCAAGGAACTGCAACTCCCCCAGGGGACGATCCGCTACCGCGAGGCCGGCGAGGGCAAGCCGATCGTCTTCGTCCACGGCTACCTGGTCGACGGCCGCCTCTGGGACGGGGTCGTCAACGCCCTCTCCGACCGCTTCCGCTGCATCGCCCCCGACTGGCCGATCGCCGCGCATCAGGTGGCGATGAACCCCGACGCCGACCTCACTCCGCCCGGCATCGCAAAGCTGATCTCAGACTTCCTCGCCAAGCTCGAGCTGGAGGACGTGACGATCGTCGGAAACGACTCCGGCGGGGCGATGTCCCAGGTGCTGGTCACCTCCCACCCGGAGCGGATCGGCCGCCTGGTCCTGACCAACTGCGACACCCACGAGAACTTTCCGCCGGGGATGTTCAAGGCGATGCCGCCGATCGCCAAGCTGCCGGGCGGGATGTTCCTCCTCGCGGCGCCGTTCCGGATCGAAGCGCTGGCCCGCCGCGCCTTCAAGCCGTTCGCGCGGACGAAGATCCCCGACGAGCTGGTCGCCTCCTGGATGGCGCCGGCGAAGAGCGACCCGGCGATCCGGCGCGACGCCGCCAAGGTCACCGCCGGGATGAATAAGCGCCACACGCTGGCGGCGGCGGAGAAGCTGCGCGGCTCGCAGTTGCCGATCCTGCTGACCTGGGCGCCGGGCGACAAGTACTTCCCGATCTCCTACGCCGAGCGGCTCGCCGGCGAAGCCGGCAACGCGAAGCTGGTGCGGATTCCGGACGCGAAGACCTTCGTCGCTCTCGATCAACCGCAGCGGCTGGCGAAGGAGATCGCCGAGTTTGCGGCTTCCTCCTGAGCGCCCTGAGCGAACAGGCGTTCCCAAACAATCGCAAAGAGCATATTTTTCGTCCGACGGGTCAGGGGAAACTTCACCAACCCCTACAGGAGGACGGACTCGATGTCCAAGCAGATCTTCGACCAGGATCGCACCCGCAGCACGGACCGCCCCCGCAGCACCATGGCTCAGCGCCTCGACGAAGCTTTCGCCGGTTGCGATGAGTGGACCGTGATCGCGGCGCCGCGACGCCGCAGCAGCCTCGACTTCAGCCCGACCGCAGCCAGCACCGCGCAGATCTTCGACGGCGCCGCGCTACTGCAGACCGAGGAAGCCGAAGCGGCTTAGCCGAGCATTAGTTCAGCGACCGCCCTCGCGCATCGTCAAGCGCGAGACCTGATCGGCTCCTACCCCCAACACCACGAGCCACGCTGCAGCGGCGAGTTCCCCGCTGCCGGTCAGAGCCATCACCCCACCGCATGCCGCCGGGCTCAAGATCATCACTGCGATCATCGCCCGCGTTGATGCATTTATGCCCTTCATATTTCTCACCTTAGCCATTCACGGCAGACAAAACAATTACAGCCAGCGCCCCTATGGTTCCCAGCACGCCGCCTTTGACCGTCGCGGCTCTAAGCCGCTGCTCGTCCGCATGGGCGAGAGCCGGACGTATATGAGCGAGAAATCCGCCTATGGCAATTGCCGCTGCCATCAAGCCAGCCCCCGTAGTCACGTCGTTCATCAAGGTCGCGCGAACCACAAAGCGACCCTAGGCGGCCGATCCGCACGCGTGGCGCGCGGATCGTGCCTTTAGTGAAACGCTTTTTCTACGTCTCCTGGTACAGCGGGCCGTCGCCGCCCTCGGGGAGGGTGAGGCGGCCGCCCTTGGCCGTGATCGCGCCGCACTGGACACAGTTGGAGGCGGTGACGTGGACGTCGACTTCGGCCGCCCCGCTCTCGAGCTGGTCCTCGGGGATCTCGTAGACCTGGGCCGGGCACATCGAGACCCAGGTCTGGGCAACCTCACGCGGGACGTGGGTCTGGATGCGGACGTGGTTGGGGGCGTCGTCGCGGGTGGCGTTGCCGGAGAGGAAGACCGAGTCGAGCTTGTTGAAGGTCACCTCGTTGTCGGGCTTGGGGTAGGTGTCCCCCGCCTTGCCCTCGAAGACCGGGATCTCGGCGTTGTCCTCGATCTTCCAGTGGCCGCCGGGGAAGGCGCCTTTGGTCGCGACCATCGCGCTCCCCATCATGCCGCCGAAGATCAGCCCCTTGGTCAGCGGCTGCTTCATGTTGCGCGAGCGGTAGAGGTCCTTCTCGATCACCGAGCCGCGGATCTTCTCGTCGTAGCTTTCGAAGTTGACCGAGTCGATGTCCTGCTTGAGCGACTCGACGATCGATTCCGCCGCGTACATCCCGGCGTGCATCGCGTAGTGGACGCCGGCGAGTTCGGCGATGTTGACCATCCCGGCGGCGTCGCCGGCCATCAGCATGCCCGGCACCGAGAAGCGCTGCGGCAGCGCCCAGTAGCCGCCCGAGGGGATCGTCTTCGCGCCCCAGCCGACCCGCTTGCCGCCCTCGATGATCTTCTTGATGAAGGGGTGGGTCTTGAACTCCTGCAGAGCGTCGTGGACGGAGAAGGTGGCGTCGGTGGTGTCGAGCCCGACGACCAGGCCGATGGCGACCTTGTCCTCGCCCATCGGGTAGATGAAGCTGCCGCCGGCCTCCTTGTAGCGAGGGCTCCAGCGCAGCGGCCAGCCGAGCGTGTGGATCACCTTGTCCAGCGGCTTCGGCACCTCCCAGATCTCCTTCA
>DASSYI010000027.1:0-24449 GCA_035703365.1 Solirubrobacterales bacterium | reverse complement strand
ATGCCCGGAAAAGGACGAACGCCGGCTATTCGCCGCTTTCGCCGCGGGATTCCTCGATCGGCGGCGGGCGGTCTTCGGTGGTGACGTTGGCGAGGAGGGGGAAGAGCAGCGCCCCGAGGAAGATCAGGATCACGCCGGCGGCGACCAGCCAGCGGGCGCGGGTCAGGTGGCCGAGGATCCCGATCGCGAACCCCGCCAGCATCAGCGAGATGTAGGGCGTCGGGCTGTGCGGGAGCAGGGCGAGGAGGGGCGGCGCGAGGTCGAGCACTGGGCGGGATTATCATCGCGGCCATGGCCGAAGGCTCCGTCGCAGAGGTGAAGCGCTCGCTGGCGGAGGTCGGCTACCTCGCCGACGAGCCCGCCGCGCTGGTCTCCTTCCTCGCCCAACAGCTCGACAAGCCGGTCCTAGTGGAGGGCCCGGCGGGGGTCGGGAAGACCGAGCTGGCCAAGGCTCTCTCGCGCGCGACCGGCCGCGAGCTGGTGCGGCTGCAGTGCTACGAGGGCCTCGACGAGGCGAAGGCGATGTACGAGTGGAACTACCGCAAGCAGCTGCTGCGGATCCAGGCCGGCGGCGAGGCCGGCTGGAACGACGTCCAGGACGACATCTTCAGCTCCGAGTTCCTGCTCGAGCGGCCGCTGATGCAGGCGATCGCCAGCCCCGAGCCGGTGGTCCTCCTGATCGACGAGATCGACAAGACCGACCAGGAGTTCGAGGCGATGCTGCTCGAGCTGCTCTCCGACTTCCAGATCACGATCCCCGAGCTGGGCCAAATCTCGGCGACGACGATGCCGATCGTCGTCCTCACCTCGAACGACTCGCGCGAGCTGACCGAGGCGCTGAAGCGGCGCTGCCTCTACCTCTGGCTCGACTACCCCGACCTCGAGCGGGAGATGGAGATCGTCCGCCTCCACACCCCGGAGCTTCCCGAGACCCTGGCGCGCAAGCTGGTCGAGGTGATCCGCATGGTCCGCGGCCTCGACCTGAAGAAGCCGCCCTCGATCGCCGAGTCGATCGATTGGGCCCGGACCCTGCTGCTGATGGGCGCCGAGGACATCGACCAGGCGACCTTCACCCAGTCGATGTCGATCATCGTCAAGCACCGCACCGACATCGACCTGGTCGCCGAGCGGGTCGGGGTGAAACTTGCCGACCCCCTACGGACCGAAGGCTGACGCCGGGCCGCCGGGGATGGCGGCGAAGCTGCTCGGCTTCTGCGAGGAGCTGCGCGGCGAGGGGGTCGCGGTCGGGACCTCGGAGCTGCTCGACGCCTTTGCCGCCCTCGGCTACGTCGACTGGACCTCGCGGGCCGACTTCCGCGAGGCGCTGGCGACGACGATCGCCAAGTCCCAGGACGACCGCCGCGTCTTCGAGCTGCTCTTCGACCGCTACTTCTTCCGCAACGCAGAGGCCGAGGCGGTGCAGCGCGGGGTCACCGAGCACGCCGAGGGCGCCCCGCCGGCCGGTGACGGCGAGCGCTTCGACATGGACGAGCTCTCCGAGGCGATCCGGGAGGCGATGGCGGCCGGCGACGAGGACGCGATGCGGGACCTGGCGCGGCTGGCGATCGCGGCCTTCGGGCGCAGCGAGGGCTCCGGGGTGGTCGGGGTTGACGTTCAGCGGATCCGCCGCACCCTCGGCCTCACCGCCGGCACCCAGCCGCCGACCGCCGACGGCGGCGAGCGGCCGCCGATCGACCGCGATCAGCTGACCGGGTTCGAGCGCCACCTGCGGCGCGAGCTGGAGCGCGACCTGATCGAGCGGACCGAGACCCTTCCCCCCTCGCGCCCGCTGGCCGAGCTCGACCGGGCGCTGCCGACCAGCCCGACGCAGGACCTCGCCGCCGTCCACCGCGCCGTCTCGCAGATGAAGCGCCGGCTGGCGACGCTGGGACACGAGCAGCGGGGGCGGAAGAAGGGCCGCCACGTCGACGTGCGGCGGACGATGCGGGCCTCGCTGGAGACCGGCGGCGTGCCGCTACGGCTGCGCTATCGGCCGAAGCGGCCGCGGCGGCCGGAGATCTACGTCCTCTGCGACGTCTCCACCTCGGTCACCTCGGCCAGCGTCTTCTTCCTCTCGGTCCTCCACGCCCTGCACGACTCGTTCCGCAAGCTGCGCAGCTTCGTCTTCATCGAGCGGATCTCGGAGGTGACCGAGGTCTTCGAGCACGAGCGGGACTTCGCCGCGATCGCCCAGAAGATCTCCAGCGACGGCGGCGTCGCCGACATCTCCGGGTACACCGACTACGGCCGGGTCTGGCTCGAGTTCCTGACCGAGATCTCCGAAGACCTCGACCCGCGCTCGACCGTGATCGTGCTCGGCGACGCCCGCACCAACGGCCGCGAGCCGCACGCCGAGGTCTTCGCCCAGATCGCCGAGAAAGCTGGACGCCTGTTCTGGCTCAACCCCGAGCCGAAGCTCTACTGGAACTACGGCGACTCGGTGATGGCCGCCTACGAGCGCCACTGCGACGGCGCCTTCGAGTGCTGGACGACCCAGCACCTGGAGAACTTCGTCAACGTCGTCGCCGGTGCCGCTCCCGCAGCCGAATGAGGGCGCTCCTCCTCCGCCACGGCGAGTCGGTCCACAACGCCGATCGCAGCGGCGAGCCGGCGGCGCACTCCGAGAGCGACAAGCTGACCGAGAAGGGCGCCGAACAGGCCCACGCGGCCGGCGAGGGGCTGCGGGAGATGGGCGTGACGAGGCTGCTGACGAGCCCGCTGCGCCGCGCCCGCGAAACCGCCGAGGCGGTGGCAGGGCCGCTCGGGCTCGAGCCGGAGGAGATCGACTACACGGGGGAGCTGACCTCGGCCGAGACCTTCGAGCAGGCGGTCGAGCGGGTGCGGCGGCTGAAGGCCGAGCTGGAGCAAGGCGAGGCCGGCGAGCGGCCGCTGCTCGTCACCCACGGCATCTTCACCCGCTTCTTCCTCCTCGACTCGGTCCTCGGCGAGCGCTTCGAGGCGGCGATGGCGGCCGGGATCTGGAACCTCGGCTCGCACAACTGCGGCCTCAGCACCTTCGCCCACGGCGAGAGCCGCGACCCGCTGGGTGCGCCGATCCCCGGTTGGACCTGCCTCACCTGGATGGAGCGGCCGTGGAGCCGGCCTTGACGATCCGCACCGGGTCGTCGGGGGAGACCTGCCACTGCTCGTTGACGATCGCCCCCTCGGGCGGAGCCACCGGGCCGTCGAGCAGCGGATCGTCCGTATCCCGCATCCAGGCCTCAAGCCGCTCCCGCAGCTCCGCCAGCACCTCGGCGCGGGCCGGGTCGGCGGCGACGTTGCGGCCCTCCTGCGGGTCGAGCACCAGGTCGTAGAGCTGCTCCTCGGGGACCTCTTCCGCGCCCCACCCCGCCTCGACCAGCAGCTCCTTGGTGCCGCTGTCGTCGCAGTTAGCCAGCACCGGATGCGGGTATTCGTCAAACCTCCTTATGTACTTCCAACGCTCGGTCCGGATCGCCCGATGGGGCTGGTAGGCGGCGTGATAGGTCGTCTCCGAGAAGATCGCGTCGTGCAGGCTGTCGACCTCGCCGCGCACCAGCGGCATCAGCGAGGTGCCCTGCAGCCAGTCCGGGTGCTCGGCGCCGGAGAGGTCGCAGAGGGTCGGGAAGACGTCGAGGTGACTGACCGGGGCGTCGACCACCTTGCCGGGGTGGAAGCCCGGGCCGCGGACGATCAGCATCACCCCGGTGCCGCGGTCGAAGAGGGTGGCCTTGGCGCCGGGGAAGGCGACGCCGTGATCGGTGGTGCAGATGACGACGGTGTTCTCGACCAGGCCGAAGTCGTGCAGCGCGTGCAGGACGGAGCCGATCCCCTGGTCCAGCGAGCGGGCGCTGGCCTTGAACTCGGCCATGTCTCGGCGGGTGACGACGTTGTCCGGCAGGTTGGGCGGCGGCTGCGAGTAGAGCGTGTCGCGGACCGAGGTCGGGGCTGCGAATTCGCGGTGCGTCTCGAAGAACCCGACCGACATGAACCACGGCTCGGCCGGCGCCTCGCGCAGCGTCTGGATCGTCAGCGGAGCGACGTAGGAGGCGTTGTTCTGGCCGACCGGGACGACTTCGTCGTAGCCGATCACGCCCGGGTCGAGGGAGACGTGCTGCTCGCCGATCAGGATCGAGCGGTAGCCGACCTTCCGCAGGGTGTGGACCCAGTGCTGGCCGTAGTCGTTCAGCTTCCAGCCACGGTGGGCGAGCCCGAACATCCCGTTGTTGTGGCAGTAGAGCCCGGTGAGCAGGCTGGCGCGGCTGCCCGAGCAGGTCGGCGCGGCGCAGAAGGCCTCGCGGAAGAGCACCCCCTGGTCGGCCAGCATCTGGATGTTGGGGGTCGGCACCTGGAACCCGTAGGGCTGAACCCAGCGGCCGGTGTCGTGCGAGTGGATGTAGAGGATGTTGGGTCGTGGCATCGCTTTTCAGATTACCGACCCGGCCTTGTTTATCTGTTTGTTGATAAGGATAGTTAGGAACTGGTCATGACCGGAAGGCAACCCGATCGCTCCTACCTCGTCTGCGCCACCCCCCGCAGCGGCAGCACCCTCGTCTGCCACGCGCTGGAGGAAACCGGCGTCGCCGGCCGCCCCGAGGAGTACTTCGAGGCGCTGCGGCACTCGGGTCGCCCGCGCCGCCCAGAGGAATACTTCCTCGGCGTCGAGGACCAGTCGATCCGCGACCACCTCGGCGAGCGCAGCGTCGGCTCCGACCCCCAGCCCCGCTCCCCCCTCTGGAGCCGCGCCGCCTACGACCGCTACCTGGAGTGGGCGTTCGAGACCGGCACCACCGACAACGGCGTCTTCGGCGCCAAGCTGATGTGGGGCTACTTCGGCGAGTTCGTCAGCCTCCTGCGCAACATCCCCGCCTGCCGCGACGTGCCGCTGGCGGAGCTGATGCCGTCGGTCTTTCCCAACCTGACCTTCGTCCGCGTCGTCCGCGCCAACAAGGTGCGCCAAGCGGTCTCGCTCTGGAAGGCGGTGCAGACCGCCACCTGGCGCGAAGACCAAGCGAGCAACAAGGCGGCCTCGATCGAGGACGACGGCTCGCCGCCCTACCGCAGCTTCGTCGAGGCCCACCGCCCGCAGCTGCGCTTCCACTACCGGGCGATCGACCACCTGCTCAAAGGCCTGCTGATCGAAGAGGCCTCCTGGGACGCCTTCTTCGAGCACTCGGGAATCAAGCCGATCCTCGTCCTCTACGAGAACTTCGCCGCCGACTACGAGAACAGCACCCTCAACCTGCTGGAGCGGCTCGACCTCACCTGCGCCGAGGACTTCGAGTTCGAGCCGCGGATGAAGCGCCAGTCGGACCGGATCAATGACGACTGGACCAAGCGCTACAGCGAGCTGCGGCTGGGACGCGACTTCGACCTGGTCCCGGCGCCGATTGAAGAGAGCGCGCGGCAGCCGGGCTCATAAGCCAAAGGGAGCAGGATTTTGCTCCCCCTGATGGACATAACCAGGAAGCGGTGATCATGAGGTGCACGACCTGGCTTCACAGCAAGGCTGTCTTCCCTGATTCGAGATCTATACCGAGCTCACGCTCACAGGGAGCGCGGCGAGGTTCTTTGAGACTAGGTCGCGCTCATCGCAGCTGACAAGCAGATAACCACCATCGTCGGCGGCGGCTGCGTATGCCGCGTCGTAGACGGAGATCGTGTGGCGCTCGGCGATATTTGCTGCCTTAGCTAGGAGGGTCTGCGTGGAGGGGAAAACACCGCCGTCGTCGGCGATCCTCTCGATTGCGGCGAGCATCGGCGCCACTAACTCCGGTGCGCGCCATGCTCGCACAGCAACGTTGGTGACCTCATAGCGGGCGAGGTCGAGGGTGGCGAGCGTGGTTTCGTCGTCTTCCAGCAAGGCTCGTGCCGATCTGTGATGGCCGTCCTCGGCGTCGAAGGCGGCGAGCAAGACGCTCGCGTCAAGAACCAGCGTCGTCACGGACCGGGCCGCGTCGACTTCACCTGCTCCGCGGCGCGACCGCCATGGGGGGAGGCGTTGCCGAGCAACGATCGCATTGCAGTCGCTCGGCCCTCGCGTCGTTTGCGCAGTGCCGCATTGGCGAAATCCCGCATGATGGCGCTGCGAGTCGTACCGCCGCGCCGCGCCTCGGCGTCTACTTCGGCGAGGAGATCGTCTGGAAGGGAGACCATGACCTTTGCCATTCAGTGAGTATACCCAGGTATACCACCCCCTGCTGGAGAGAGGCGAGGGCTCCTACCGCGCGACCCAGGCGTCCTTCGAGGAGGCGAGCTCGCCGACGACTGCCGGCAGCTCGCCGGAGACCAGATCGGCGAGGGTGACCTCCTCGAGCACGGTGCGCAGGCTGGCACGGACGGCGATCCAGACCTCCTGCAGGTGCTCGGCGTTGCCGCGGTATTCGATGTCCTCGGGCGGGGTCGACTGCACGTGGGCGATCGGGCCCTCGACGGCGCGGACGATCTCGGCGATCGTCACCTCGTCGGCGGGCCGGGCCAGCCAGTAGCCGCCCTTGGCGCCGCGGCGGGCGCGAACGATGCCGTGGTGCTTCAACTCGAGCAGGATGTGCTCGAGAAACTGGAGCGGGATGTCCTGTGCCTCGGCCAGGCGCTCGCCCTTGACCGGTGCTTCCTCGGCCTGGGCCGCGGCAAGCTCGGCAGCGGCCCGCACCGCGTAGTCGGCCTTCGCGGAAACTCGCATGTGTCTAGTTAATCAGTCGGCGGGCAGCGTCCGCGCGAGTTCCGCCGTCTGATCGGCCTCTTGCCGGCGCTGCTGCTCGCGGCGCTTGTTGAGGTAGTGCGGCGCGTAGAGGACCGCGCCGAGCCCGATCGCGGCGATCCCGGCGGCGATCGGCCAGACGTCGGGGTCACCCTTCTGGACGGTGACGATTCCCGACCCGATCAGCACCAGGCCGAGCGCGGTGCGAAGGAAGCCCTGGGGGGCTTTGTCGGAGAGCGCGGCCCCGATCACGACGCCGGGAATGCTGCCGAGCAGGATGTTGCCGGCGAGGACGAAGTCGACGTTGCCCCCCACCCAGTGGGCGATGCCCGCGGCCCAGAGCAGGATCGCGGCGTGGAAGACGTCGGTGCCGACCACTTTTTTCGGCGAGAGCCGGTAGACGGCGATCAGCAGGATCGCGATCACGGTGCCGGAGCCGGCCGAGGTGATCCCGATCACGAAGCCGGTCGTCGCGCCGATCACGATCGCCGAGACCTTGTGGCGCCGCTCGACCTCGAAGCGGTCGCGCTCGTCGATCAGGTTGCGGAGGATCAACGCCCGGGCGAGGGTGATGATGCCGACCATCAGCAGGGTGCCGCCGAGGACCGCGTAGACGAGTTCGTCGAGCCGGTCTTCGCCGACCTGCGTCTGCAGCCAGGAGACGAGGACGACGCCGCCGACGGCCGAGGGGACGCTGCCGATCGCCAGCCACTTGACCAGATCCATGTTGACCGTCTTCATCCGCAGGTGGCGCCAGCCGCCGACGGTCTTGGTCACCGCCGCGTAGAAGATGTCGGTGCCGATCGCGGTCGTCGGCGAGATCCCGAAGATGAGGATCAGGAGCGGGGTCATCAGAGAGCCTCCGCCCATGCCGGTCATACCGACGAGTACGCCGATTCCCAATCCGAAGAGGACGATTGCCGGGTCCATAAGTTGATCCTGTTCCGCACTAACTGATTTCGACTTTCCTGACCTCCTTGGTCAGGAGTGCGGAGTGCGGCAGGATATCAGGATGGAGCCCGAAAGACGGGGGTCTCAAACCGTGGAATCGCCGTCGCCAAGCCGCCAGGCGCTCGGGGACTCGATCGTCCTACGCGGCGTCGGCCACTCCTACGGCGAGCTGACGACGCTCGACGGCCTCGAGCTGGAACTGCCGGCGCACGGCGTTCTCGGTCTGGTGGGACCGTCGGGCTGCGGCAAGTCGACCCTGCTGGAACTGATCTGCGGCCTGCGCGAGCCCGGCACCGGGACGATCGAGGTGGGCGGCGCGAGCGAGCCCGGGGAGCGGCTGGCGCGCTGTGCCTTCATGCCCCAGCGCGACCTGCTGCTGCCCTGGTACTCGGCGATCGACAACGCCGCCTTGGCGCTCCGCAACCAGGGGATGGGCCGGCGCGAGGCGCGCGCCGCCGCCGGCGGGCTCTTCGAGCGCTTCGGCCTGGAGGGATTCGAGGCAGTCCGCCCCGACCAGCTCTCGGGCGGGATGCGGCAGCGGGTCGCCTTCCTGCGGACCCTGATCGCCGGCAAGCCCGTGCTCGCCCTCGACGAGCCGTTCGCCTCGCTCGACGCGATCACCCGGGCCGAGATGCAGGAGTGGCTCGCCGCCGCCCTCCGCGCCGACCCCCGCACCGTCGTCCTCGTCACCCACGACGTCGAGGAGGCGCTCTACCTCTCCGACCGCGTCGCGGTCCTCTCGGCCCGCCCGGCGCGGGTGGTCGCCGGCCTCGCCGCCCCCGCCCCCCGCGCCGCCGACCGCGACGCCGCCGTCACCGACCCCGCCTTCGTCGCCGCCCGCGAGGAGGCGATGCGGGCGCTGCGCGCTGGTGCGCGATGAGACGCTGGCTGCTGCCGCTGGGGCTGATCGCCCTCCTGATCGGGCTCTGGCAGGTCGCCTGCTCGACCGGCACGGTCGCCGACGCGCTCAACCTCGAGAGCTTCCTCGTCCCCTCGCCGGCGGAAGTGGCCGCCTCGCTGTGGGACAACCGCGGGCTGCTGGCCGAAAACGCCTGGGTGACGTTGCGCGAGATGCTGCTCGGGATCGTCGCGGCGATCGTCGTCGGCGTCGGCTTCGCGGTCCTCATGCACCGCTGGCGGATAGTGCGGGACGCCGCCTACCCGCTGATCGTCGCCTCGCAGACGATCCCGATCGTCGTCATCTCGCCGATCCTCGTCGTCTGGTTCGGCTACGGGATCGGGCCCAAGGTCGCGATCGTCGCCCTGATCTGCTTCTTTCCGATCACCGTCAACGCCCTCGGCGGCCTGCGCTCGGTCGACCCCGAGGCGGTGAAGATGATGCGCAGCCTCAACGCCTCGCGCTGGCAGCGGTTCCGGCGGGTGGAAGCGCCGGCGGCGCTGCCGAGCCTCTTCACCGGGATCAAGATCGCCGTCGTCATCGCCCCGATCGGCGCGGTCTTCGCCGAGTGGTCGGGTTCGAGCTCGGGCCTGGGGCATCTGATCCAGTCGGACACCGCCTATTACCTCGTCGACCGCCAGTTCGCCACCGTGGTCGTCCTCTCGGCTCTGGCCCTCGCCCTGGTCGGCTTGACGGCGCTGGCGGAGCGACGCGTCGTCACTTGGCGATAGAACTCATGCGATGACGCGCCACCGCATCTGGGCTCTCGCCCTCGCCGTCCTCGCCCTGACCCTCGCCCTCGCCGCCTGCGGCGAGAAGTCCGAGGACACCACCGGCGACCGCGAAGGCTTCAGCCTGACGCTTGACTTCTACCCCAACCCCGACCACGCCGGGATCTACATGGCGGAGAAGCTCGGCTACTTCGAAGAAGCCGGCCTCGACCTCGGCATCTCCACCCCGTCCGACCCCTCGCTGCCGATCAAGGAGGTCGCCGCGGGCCGCTCCGACCTCGCGGTCTCCTACGAGCCCGAGGTGGCGCTGGCGCGGGAACAGGGGCTCGACGTGGTCGCGATCGCCGCCCTCGTCAACCGCCCGCTGACCTCGATGATCTGGCTGCAGAAGTCGGGCATCAAAGGCATCGGCGACCTCAAGGGCAAGACCGTCGCCACCGCCGGAATCCCGTACCAGGACGCCTTTCTGAAGACGATCCTCGCCCGGGTGAACCTCACCCCGAGCGACGTCAAGGCGGTCAACGTCGGCTTCGGCCTGCTCCCCGCCCTCCTCGGCGGCTCGGCCCAGGCGATGCTCGGCGGCTTCAGCAACGTCGAGGGGGTCGACCTGCGCGAACGCGGCAAAGCACCTGTCGTCACCCCGGTCGACAAACTCGGCGTCCCGACCTACGACGAGCTGGTCCTCGTCGCCCGGCGGCAGAGCCTGGAAGAGAACCCGGAGAAGTTCCGCCTCTTCCTCGCCGCGCTGCAGCGCGGAACCGAGGCGGCGGTCAAGCAGCCTGGCGCCGCGACCGACGCGATCGTCGAAGCCAACCCGGACCTCGAACCGAAACTGACCGCGGCCGAGGTGAAAGCGACGCTGCCACTGCTGGCGGCGCGCACCGAGGGGCGGCCCTACGGCTACATGGACCCGGCTGCGTGGTCGACCTTCGCCGGCTGGATGCGGGACAACGAACTGATCCAGTCGCTGCCGAACGCCAAGGAACTGCTCGACAACGGCTACTTGCCCTCGGGCGAGATCCCCGAATAGCCGAGTGCGCCTTCGGCGATCAGCCGGCTGACCTCGCGGTCGGGCATCGCGGCGTGGAAGAGGTAGCCCTGGGCGTAGTCGCACTCGAGGCGGCGCAGCTCGGCGAGCTGCACCTCGCTCTCGACGCCCTCGGCGATCACCTCCAGCGACAGCGCCCGCGCCATGCCGATGATCGCCTCGACGATCGCGGTCGCCTCCTGCTCGATCCCCAGCGCGTCGACGAAGGAGCGGTCGATCTTCAGCGCGTGGAAGGGGAAGCGGTTGAGGTAGGCGAGCGAGGAGTAGCCGGTGCCGAAGTCGTCGAGGACGAGCCGAACGCCGAGCTCGTTCAGCCGCTCCAGGGTCGAGATCGCCGTCGCCGACTCCTCGACGAGGACGCTCTCGGTGATCTCGAGGCGAAGGTGGACCGGGTCGATGCCGGTGCGGGCGATCACCTCCTCGACCGCCTCGGCGAGGTCGCGGTGGGCGACCTGGCGGGCGGAGAGGTTGACGGCGACGTCGAGCGGGCGCGAGTCGGGCCGCAGCTGGTGCCACTCCAGCGCCTGGCGGCAGGCGCGCTCCTGGACCCAGCGCCCGATCGGCTCGATCAGCCCGCTGTCCTCGGCGATCGAGACGAACTCGGCCGGGTCGAGCGTCCCCCGATCGGGATGACGCCAGCGAACCAGCGCCTCGAGGCCGGTGATCTCGCCTGAGCGCAGGTTGACGACCGGCTGGTAGAAGAGCGCCAGCTCCTCGCGATCGAGCGCGTGGCGCAGCTCGCGTTCGGTCTCCAGCCGCCGCATCGCCCCCGCCCGCATCTCGGCGTCGAAGAGCACGCAGCGGGCGCGACCGCCCTCCTTGGCCCGGTACATCGCCGCGTCGGCGTCGCGGATCAGCAGCTCGGCGTTGACGGTGCGCTCTTCGGAGGCGCGGGCGACGGCAACCCCGATGCTGGCGCTGACGAAGTGGTCGACGCCGTCGAGCGAGAAGGGCTGGGTGAACGCCGAGGCGACGCGGTCGGCGATCGCCACCGCCTCGCCTTCGTCGGCCAGGCGGTCGATCAGGATCCCGAACTCGTCGCCGCCGAAGCGGGCGACGACGTCGCCGGGCCGCAGGTGCGAGCGCAGCCGCGGCGCCACCGCCCGCAGCAGGGCGTCCCCGGCGTGGTGGCCGAGGCTGTCGTTGATCAGCTTGAAGTGGTCGAGGTCGAGGAAGAGGATCCCCACCGGCGAGCCGGAGATCGCCGCTTTGTCGAGCGCCTCGCCGAGCGCGTCGACGAAGCTGAGCCGGTTCGGCAGCCCGGTCAGGGAGTCGTGGAGGACCCGGTAGCGGAGCGCCTGGTCGGCGGCGTGGCGCTCGATCGCGTCGGCGAGCACGTTGGCGGCCGCCTGCACGAAGGGCACGTCCTTGGCGGTAAAGCGATGCGGCTCGGTGGCGTGGACGTCGAGGACGCCGAAGGGGCGGTTCTTGCCGTCGATCACCACCGCGAGGCTGCTGGCGGTGCCGAAGACCCGCAGGACCGGCGGCATCGTGTGGCGGGTCTCCTGGCTCCAGTCGGAGACGATCGCGTGGGTGCCGGAGTCCAGGGCGGCGCCGGCGTGGGAGTCGCGGGAGGCCGACACCCGGCGGCCGGCCCCGACCACCGCCTCCTCCAGGCCCGCGCGCAGGTTGAGCCGGCGCCCGTCGCGGCCCAGCTCCCAGATGCAGGCGCTGTGGACGCCTTCGACCTTGCCGATCAGCTCGGTGGCGGCCTCCATCATCTCCTGGGGGTCGCTGTTCTGCATCGCCCGCTCGCCGAGGCGGGCGACCACGGCCTGCTGGGAGAGCGCCCGCTGCAGCTCGTTCTCGGTCTCCTTGCGGGAACTGACGTCGTAGAGGACCCCGTGCCAGACGGGGATGCCGTCCTCGTCGGCCTCCAGGACCGCCTCGTCGTGAATCCAGACCACCTGCCCCTCGCGGGTGTGCATCCGGTATTCGACCGGCGCGGTGTCGCGGTTGCCGAGATGGTCGTCGGTCTCCTGGGCGAGCGCCCGCTCCCGATCGTCAGGGTGGATCAAGCTCGCCCAAAGGCCGGGGTCGCGAATGAACTCTTCGGGGCGGTAGCCGAGGATCTCCTCGACCTGGGGGCTGACGTAGCGCCAGCGGCCCCGCTCGCCCAGCTCGGCGGTGTAGACGATCACCGGCAGCCGCTCGACCAGGCGCTGGAGGTCGTGCCCGCCGTCGGCGAGCTGGTCGAGAAATCGCCTTACCTCGTGCTCGGGCCAATTCCTGTCGGATGGCTCACCCATTCCTCTCGCTCATCGACCGCGCCTGATCGGGCCTTGAGCGGCGCCGGGTGACGCCCCGCGATCAGGCGGCGAGGCGCATCGGGGGGCCGGCGGCGACGAGCCGGTAGAGCCCGGAGAGGGTCAGCGCCCCAACCAGGCCCCGGTAGGGCTCGTACGGCGCGTAGAACGCTTCGACCTCGGGGACCGTCGCCCGCCGCCCTTCCCCGCTGAGGCGGCCGACGAGCTTGATGTAGCCGAGGTCGCCAGCGGGGAGCGAGTCGACTTCGTTGCGACCGAAGAGGCCCAGGCACTGGACGGTCCAGGGGCCGATCTGGGGCATCGCCAGCAGGCGCCGGTCGCACTCGGCGCTCTCGATCCGGCAGCGGCCGGCGGCGACGTCGCGGGCCAGCTTCCGCAGTGCCACCGCCCGTTTGCCGACCAGCTCCATCTGCTCCAGTTCGGCCGGCGCGCGGCCGGCAATCGCCTCCGGGCCGGGGACGTCGCGCAACGCCTCCCTCCCATCGCCCAGCCGCGCCCCCCAGCGACCGGCGATGCGGCGCTCGATCAGCGCCGCCTGCCGCGCCTCGATCAGCTGCCCGACCACCGCCGCGGCCAGCGCCTCCCACGGCCAGGGTCGGCCACCTGGACGGAAGTCGGGCCGGCGCCGGATCAGCGGCCCGACCAGGCGGTCGCGGCGGAAGCGGCGGTAGAAATCCGCGAGGTCGACGTCGACCCAGAGCGCGCAGCGCATCCGCTCGATCGCCTCTTCGAGCTGCTCGACGCCCGCCGGCCCCGGGCAAGGCGGCGCCTCGATCGGCGGCCGCGACACCGCCTCCGGGTCGACCGCCTCGGCGCGGAACCGGACCCGGTCGCGCGAGGGCTGCCAGGCTCGCACCAGCACCGGCCTGCCGCCGACGTGGAGCAACCTGGCGGCCACCCCGCCCCGCACCCGCAGGGTCCGGTCCGAGCTGCCGCGAGGCAGCCGGTAGGGCGAGGGAGGCCGAACCTCGGCTTCAGCGACCGAGCAGGTGTACATCGACCAGAAACGAGCGGCTGGCGACGACGTTCTGGCGGTCGCGACGGCGGCCACCGAGTCGGCGAGGCGCCCTGGACTTCGAGGCGGCGCCGGCGACGGCGCGCACCGCGGCGACGGTGGCGGCGCCGGCGAGGACCCCGCCGGCGGCGGCGATTGCGGCGCTCTTCACCTCGGGGCGCAGCACCGGCAGCGCGGAGCCGGAGGGCTCCTCGTAACCGGCGGGCAGGGGGCGGACGGGGTCGGTCGCGTCCCCGGACCCGACGACTTCTTCGGCGACGACCTCGCCGTCTAGGTGCAGCTCATCCACCCCGGCGACTCTAGCGCGGCGTGGGGTCGGTCCCAGCGAGGGATCGCTCGTAAAGACGGTACTTCTTGACGACCTTGCCGCCCATGCCCTCCATCGCCCGGTTCATCGGCTTGTTCGTCTCCAGGATCCAGCCCATCTCGCCCCACTTGATCTTGTCGGGCTTGGCGGCCATCTTGATGTGCTCGAGGTAGAGCCCGGCGGCGACCCCAGTGTGGCGGTAGTCGTGCTTGACCCCGAGCGCAAAGACCCGCAGGCGGTCGATCTTGCGCTTGCCGAGCAGGAACTTGGCCCAGCCGAAGGGCAGCAGGCGGCCGTTCAGCCCGGCCATCACCCGGTTGATGTCCGGCAGCGTCAGCGCCGCGCCCACCACCTCGCCGTCCTTTTCGGCCATGAAGGTCCACTCCTCGTCGAGGACCTGCTTCAGGTTCTTGGCCTGGAACTCGACCTCGGCGTCGGTGATCGGGACGAAGCCCCAGTTGTCGCCCCAGGCCTCGTTGTAGACGTCCATGAAGCGCCGCACCTCGTTCGCCATGTCGCGCTTGCGCATGTTGCGGATCACGATCCCTTCGTCCCGCAGCGCCTTGTCAGCGGCCTCGTGGATCGAGGGGTCGAATTTCTCGCCCTCCTTCAGCTCCCCCATCCGCAGCTCCCACATCAGCACGTCCATCGCCTTGCCGAAACCCTCGGCCTCGATCAGCCGCTGGTAATAGGGCGGGTGCCAGGGCTCGAGGATCATCGGCTTGCGCTCGAAGCCCTCGATCAGGATCCCGATCTCGTCGTTGGTGGTGAAGTCCATCGGCCCCAGCAGCCGCTTGCGGCCCCGGGCGAGCGCCCACTCGGTGGCGGCGTCGAACAGGGCCCGCACCACCTCGGGGTCCTCAGCGGCCTCGAAGAACCCGAACATCGCGTCCTTGCCGCCCTGGTAGGAGTCCCAACGGTGGTCGAGGTGGGCGCTGATGCGGCCGACGACCTCACCGTCGCGCTCGGCGAGGAAGTACTCGGCCTCGCCGTGCTCGAACCAGGGGTTCTTCTTGCGGTCGAGGAACTGCATCCGCTCGAAGATCAGCGGCGGCACCCACTGCTCGCTCTCGCGGTGGAGCCGGAAGGGGACCTTGACGAAGCGCTTCAGCTCGCTGCGGGTGCGAACGGGCCGGATCGACACACTTGCCATGTGGGCCGCAACCTACACTCTGAGGCGATGAGCGAGACCGCCAAGGCGCCTGTCGACGTCTTCGAGAAGGCCCGCAGCCACGATCGCCTGGAGCAGCTCGAAGCCGCCAAGGAGCACGACCTTCTCCCATACTTCCGCCTGCTGACCTCGCAGGCGGGCCCCGTCGTCGAGATGGAGGGACGGGAGACGATCATGCTCGGCTCCAACAATTACCTCGGCCTGACCGGCGACGAGCGGGTAAAGGCCGCGGCCCGGGAGGCGCTGGAGGCCTACGGGACCGGCGTCACCGGCTCGCGCCTGCTGAACGGCACCACCCCGCTGCACCTCGAGCTCGAGAAGGAGCTCGCCGAGTGGATGCGGACCGAGGACGCGATCGTCTACACCACCGGCTACCAGTCCAACGTCGGCTGCATCGGCACGATCCTCGGCCCCGGCGACACCGTCGTCTGCGACTCCGGCGACCACGCATCGATCCTCGACGGCTGCCGCCTCTCCGGCGCCAAGCTGCGGCCCTTCCGCCACAACCGCATGGACAAGCTGGAGAAGATGCTGCAGCGCGCGGCCTCCGACGGCGGCGGCGTCCTGGTCATCGTCGACGGGGTCTTCTCGATGGAGGGCGACGTCTGCGACCTGCCCCGCATCGTCGAGCTCTGCAAGGCCTACGGCGCCCGCCTGATGGTCGACGAGGCCCACGGCGCCGGCGTCCTCGGCGCCCGCGGCGCCGGCGCCTGCGAGCTGTTCGGGCTCGAGGACGAGGTCGACCTGCGGATGGGCACCTTTTCCAAGAGCCTCGCCTCCTGCGGCGGCTTCATCGCCGGCCCCGCCGACGTGATCGAGTACCTGCGCATCTCCTCGCGCTCCTTCGTCTTCAGCGCCTCCGCCGTCCCCGCCGCGGTGGGAGCCGCGCTGGGGGCGCTGCGGGTGATCCGCTCCGACGGCCCCCAGCTCTTCGAGCGCCTGCTCGCCAACGCCGAGTACCTGCGCGAGGGCTTGCGCCATCTCGGGCTCCAGGTCGTGGAGCCGGGAACGCTGCCCGACGGCACCGTCGCAACCACCCCGGTGGTGCCGGTCGTGGTCGGCGACGACTGGCAGGCGGTGCTGCTCTGGAAGGCGCTCTTCGACGCCGGCGTCTACACCAACGTCGCGATCCACCCGGCGGTCCCGCCCGGCGGGGCGCTGCTGCGGACGAGCCTGATGGCGACCCATGAGCGGGAGCATCTCGACGGTGCTCTGGGGACCGTCGCCCGAGTCATCCAGGACTTCCCGGACCTACCTCGCACTTAATTTTTTGGTCACAAAAATTTGACATCCCCCCGAGGGGTGAGTTTCCGCGTTGGCCGGAAATGAATCGGCCGGCGCATGTGTCGAAATTGTTGCTCTTAGCGAATGGGTCGGACGTCATTTCGGTGAGAGCGGGTTGACGCCCGGTGCTCCGAAGACATAGCTTGGCCCCCTCGCCGCAACGACCCAGGCGGGCGTTCGGGAAGAGAGAGTCGGTCCGGCAGGACTAGGCCCCCTCGAAGGGGCATGGGATGCCACGGCCGGACGCGACATACCCCCAGTTATTCGATTCCTTGAAGGGAGGAGTCCAGTGGAAGCTGCCTCAACGGCACCACCATCGACCATCGCGGCCTCAGCAGAGGCGCCGCAGCACATGAGGGCCCTGGAGAGAGCCAACATGGTGCGCCTTGCCCGTGCGGAGCTGAAGCGCGCGATCGCGCGAGGAGACATGGATGCCGCGGAGGTTGTTCGCGACTGCCCGTGGGAGACCGAGAGCATGACCATCGCCGAGCTGCTGACCAGCCAGCGCCGCTGGGGCAGGACCCGGGCGCGCAAGTTCCTCATGCCCCTCTCCCTGAACGAGAACAAGCAGCTGGGGACCCTCACCTCCCGCCAGCGCCGCATTCTCGCCAGCGAGCTTTCCAACCGCTCGGTAGGCCGCGAACCCGTCGCGGTCTGATTTGCGAAGCCGCGCTTCGGCGCGGCTTCGCGCTTTACCCGCGCATTCCGCCGACCCGGTAGCTGAGGCCACCGGAGGCGCGCTGGAATGCGCGGCGAGCCAGATAGAAGACGACGGCGAAGGCGACGGCGCCGATCGCCAGCGCCACCGCCAGGATCTGGTCGGCGGCGTAGAAGACGAGGCCGGTGACGAGGACGAAGGCCGCCCCCGCGAGCAGGGTGGTGTGGGAGCGGTAGCCGGCGAAGTGCTCCCGGGCCGCCACCTCGAGCCCGCCCAGTCCCGCCAGGGCGACGCCGACCCCGATCGCGGTCGGGTGCCCGCCGATCATCCCGATCGCCAGCGAGACGATCCCGGCGAGGATCACCAGCTCGGCGAGGGGGGCGTTGCCCCACGGAGCAGGCGGCCGCTCGTCAGGCGAGTCGATCCGCCTGGCGGTCTTGGCCTTCTCGGTCAACGGCCGCGAGCCGCCCGGCTAAGGGACATCCGGAGGAGATCTTGACCCGCCACCAGCCCATCAGCATCCCGAGTGGGCCGAGACGGGGGCGCGAGTGCCAGTGGCCGCAGCCGTGCAGGCCGAGGTCCTGGCGGGAGACGCGAACCCACTTGAAGTCCTGCGGCGCGGCGAGCATCTGCTCGACCAGCTCGCGGTTTCGATCCTCGACCCGCCGGCGCTCGACCAGCGCCTGCCGCGCCTCGGCGGCGCGGGTGGCGAGATCGTCGCGCACCGCCTCCAGCTCGCCGAGGTCGAGCACCCGCGGCCCGGCGCCAAGCGCCTCGACTCGGTGCGGCACCTCGGTGTGGCCGAACGCCTCGCCGAACAGCGCTGCCAGCTCGGCCTCGAGGCGGGCGATCTGGGTGCGCAGCTGCAGCCGCGCCTCGCGCTCGTCGGCCGCAGCGCCCGGTACCGAAAGCTCGTTCCGTCTCAGCAGGGCAGGCATCCCAGAAAGTGTAGTCACGCCGCCTCCAGAGTCGCCCCGGCCATCCACAGCGCCTCCTCGACGGCGATCTGCGGCACGCCCTTGACCTGCACCGCGGCGACCGCGATGCGGCGGCTGCCGCGCTCCACCGCGGCGGCCTCGGAGGTCGAGCCAAAGAGGAGGCCGAGCGGGCGCGCTTCGTCGGCGATGACCAGGGTCCCTTTCGCCAGATCGCCCGGCGTGCCGGAGAGCATCTCGCCGGGAGCCGAGTCGCGGATGCACAGGCGGCCCTCGACCCGCTCGGCGTCGAAGGCGCGCAGCGCGACGCCGGTCTCGACGATCGCGATGTCGAGCGCGTCCCGCGGCAGGCCCTTGCTGCGGAACCCGCCGTCGTGGAGCCGGTCGAGGGCGAGCTGCTCGACGGGGGTCCGGGTGCGGTCGGGGTCGAGCCCGATCTGGCGGAAGAAGACGCGGTAGGCCCAGGGGATCGGCCGTTCGCGCAGGCGGATCGCCTGCGACCCGTAGGTCCGGTCGGAGAGGTCGCGCAGCCGGCGGCGGACCGGCTCGGGGCTCCTCCCGGGCTTGGCGTCAACCTCGACCCAGGCGACGCCGAGGCCGGGGAACTCCGAGGCGATGTGGGGCGCCACCCAGCCCTGCTGCGGCGCCGGCACCCATCCCATCCGCTGACTGGCGGGGCCGGCGCTCATCTCAGCTCGGTTCCGCGTCTGCGGTGGCCGCCAATAGACGATCGACGCGGTCGTCCAGCTCGGGCAGCGTCAGCTCGCCGATGCTGGCGCTCTGCAGGGTGCCGCCGGGGTAGACGTAGGCGAAGGTCGGGCAGAGGCCGATCCGGTAGAGGCCGGCCACCGCACCGTCATGGTCATAGCCCACCGGCATCGTCCAGCCGCGCTGGCGGATCAGGTCGCGAAGCGTGTCGCGATCGTCGCGGATGTCCAGGGAGAGGAAACCCACCTGTCCACGGTAGCGCCGGTAGGCCTGCTCGACCAGGTCCTGCTGCCTGACGCAGTCGTCGCCGCCTTTGCTGAACCAGAAAGAGATCACCAGGGGCCGGTCGAAGAAGTCGCAGACCCGGATCGATTCCGGCAGCTCGACGCGGCAGGCGGGCGTGCGCACCGAGCCGCCGGGGCAGGGCAGCGACGCGGTCTCGCAGTCGTCCTGGGCGACGTTGGCGTCGCCTTCGAGCTGCCCCGCCCCGTCAGGCACCGCGAACTCGGGCAGCGGCCAGCGCGCCGGCAGCTTGTCGAGGCCGAGCGTCTCCCCCCCGCCGCCGTTCTCGATCGTGCTGACGGTGGCGACGAGGAGGATGGCGAGGAAGAGGAGGCCGACGGTGATCGTGTAGCGGTCCCTCATCGCCGCTCCAGCAGGAGGAGGGTCGCCGGCAGGATCAGCAGCACCCCAGCCAGGGCGGCGGCGAGGTCGACGACGGTGACGAGGCCGAAGTCCCGCAGCATCTGCACGTCGCTGGCGACGAGCACGGCGAAGCCGGCGACCGCGGTCGCGCCCGACGCGAGGACCGCCGCCCCAGTTCGCGAGTAGGCGCGCTCGAGGGCCACTTCGGCGCCGGCGCCGGCCTCCCGCTCCTCGTGGAAGCGCCCGCTGAGCAGGACCCCGAACTCGGTTGCGATCGCGATCGTCAGGGCGCCGAGGGCCGCCGACATCGGGTTCAGCGGGATGCCCGTGACCCAGAGCAGCAGCGAGGCCCATCCCGTCGCCAGAACGGTCGGCACCAGCGGCACCAGGGCCCGCCGCCAGGACCGGTAGATGAGGAGAAGAGCGAGCCCCACGAGCACGATCCCCGCCAGCGTCAGCCAGTACCTGCTGCTCGAAAGCTCGCCGGCCGATTCCGCCGCGATCACCGAGAGCCCCGCAAGCTGCACCTCCACCCCATCGGGCGGATCTCCAATCGCGTCGCGCACCCGGTCCACGAGCGCCTGCTGATCGTCCAGCGACTGCGCCCTGATCCCAAACGAGATCAGCGCCTGGTTGCCGACTTCACCAGTCTCGGGATCGAGCGGCGCGACCTGACGGAGCGCGTAGGGCGAAAGCGCCGAGAGCGTCGCGTCGATCCGTTTGGCGGTCGGCTTTTCTTCCCCCTTGACCAAGTAGTCCGAGAGGGCCGGCCCAGGACAGATCTCCGCCTCCAGACAGCTCGGTTCTTCCCCGCCGAAGCCGCCCGCTTCCAGCGCCCGCTTCTTGAACCCGGCCATCCACTCGACGGTTTTCGGGTCCGTCAGATCTTCGGCTTCGATGCTCACGTCCAACTCCCCGGACACCCCAGTCGTGTCCTGCAACTCGTTCAGCCCTTCGACCGCCTTCACGTTCTGAGGCGCCAGCTGCCGGATATCGCTGACGGTTTCCACCTGCGTCCCGGCCGCCCAGCCCATAACGGCCAGCCCGATCCCAACGGCCAGAACCACCTCCGGATACGTTCGAGCGAGGGACAGAAGGCGCTCTGGCGGGCGGGTCCTGTCACGGGCTGTTAGGGGACCCCTGCGCTGGATGCTCGGGGTCCCCTGCGCCCGCGCCACCCGCCCGAGGAGCGTGAATGCCCCCAGTCCGACCGTCAACGCAAGGACAAAAGCAATGCCGACCCCGAGCGTCAGCACCCAGCCAAAGCCGCGAACCATCGGAACCGGAGAAAGCTGAAGTGCGAGGAATCCCGCGGCCGTCGCAACGCAAGCAGCCGCAATCGTCGGTCCGCTCCGCGTAGCTCCCTCGACCACAGAGCCGGACTCGGCAGAACGCGCTTGGAACTGGATCGCGTAGTCAACTGCGAGGCCGATGAGGATCGGCAGAGCCGCAATAGAGGCCATGGTCAGGGAACCGCCGACGAGTGCCAGTAGCCCGAACGTGATCGCCGCGGCGAGCAGCGCGACCGCCAGCGGCAACAGCGGCCAGCGCGACCTGAAGACGAGGAAGAGCACCAGCGCCATTACCGCGACGGCAACCGCGAAGAGGAGCAGCAGCGCGTCCTTCAGCGCGCTGGAGACGCCGTCGATCACCACCGGCGCGCCGGAGACGACGTAGGTGCCGTGTTCGAGCTCGAAGCACGGCGCCGGTTTCCCTCCTTCCTTGCACGCCTCGCGCGGCGTCGTGTCCTCGACCACGGCTTCGATCAACCCGATCGCCCGCCGCCGTTCGGCGTCGCTCAGGCCCGGACGCAGCCGGATCACGATCTGGGCGGACGTCGCGTTCGGGAAGAGGTAGGCGAGCCGGGCCTTCGGCGTCCCGCGCGGGCGGGAGAAGTCGAAGACGACGGTGGCGACGAAGTCTTCGTTGGTGATGCTCGGGGCGCTGGTGATCCCGTATTTGGTCGCCACCGCAAGCAGGTATTCGCGGAACCGGTCGGCGGGCACGTTTTCGGCAAGACGGCGAAGCTGGTTGTCGATCTGGACCACCGACTCGTTGAGGAAGGTGGCGGGGCCGGTCAGGAACTCGACCGCGCCCGTTTCCGCCAGCTCCTCGCACGGGCCGGGGATCGAGCTGGCGCCCTTCGGCACCTTGCCCGAGAGGCAGCCCTCGAGCCGCAGGAGGCGGAAGAGGTCGTCGGTGAGGAGCAGTTCGGACAGTTCGCCCTTGGCGAGGACGACGATCGGTTCTTCGCCGAAGTCCTCGCGGACCTGTTCGGTCGCCTGCACCGTCGCCGAGTCGGCGTCGGCGAGGGTGTCGACGCCGGCGTCGGTCGGCAGCTGCGTCGCCCCGAGGGCGGCGGCTACCGCCACCAGCGCGGTGACCGCGAGCAACGGCCGCGCCTGGCGTGCCGCCCACGCCGCGACGCGCCCGAACCACGCCCCAGAGCCCAAACCTCAGTCCATCGAGAGCGGCCCGCTGACGTCAGCGTTGAGGAACTGGCTGACGAACGGGTTGCTGGAGTCGAACAGCTCCTCTTTCGGGCCGGACTCGACGATCTTGCCGCTCCACAGCACGGCGATGAAGTCGGCGATCCGCCGGGCGGTGCCGAGGTCGTGCGAGATCACCAGGTAGCAGCCGCCGTTCTCGGCGTGGACCTCGCGGATCAGCTCGCAGAGCAGCGCGGTGCGCACCGGGTCGAGGCCCGAGTCGGGCTCGTCGAACATCACGATCGCCGGTTCCAGCACGAGTGCGCGGGCGAAACCGGCGCGCTTGCGCATCCCGCCGGAGAGCTCGTTCGGCATCTTGTAGGTCGCCTCGCTTAGGCCCACCTCTTTGAGGCGGCGGTTGACGATCTCGCCGATCTCCTCCTCGCCTTTGTCGGTGTGCTGCCGCAGCGGGAAGGCGACGTTGTCGTAGATGTTCATCGAGCCGAACAGCGCCCCGTCCTGGAACAACAGGCCGAACTTTTTCCGCACGTCGAAGAGCTCGTCGTCGGTCATGTTCGGGATCGACTCCCCGTGCACGAGGACGTCGCCCGAGTCCGGGTACAGGAGGCCGACGATGTGCTTGATCAGCACGCTCTTGCCGGTGCCCGACGGGCCGAGCACCATCGAGACCTGGTCCTCCGGCAGCCCGAGGTTGAGGCCGTTGAGGATCCGCGCCCGGCCGAACTGCTTGACCAGGTCGATGATCTCGATCGCGTCCTCGCCGCCGTGGTCGCGCTTGCGGCCGGTGTGGAATTTGTAGGGGTCGTGCTCGCGCGGGTTGACCCCGGGGATGACGAAGTCGCGGCCCATCGTGGCGCCGTCCTCGCTGACGTAGGGGCCCTCGTCGGTGGCGCTTTCGGGATGGCCGGGCATCTCGTCCTCGGCGACCACCTCCGGCGGCGCTTCGGCGCTCGAGGTCGCCTCGTCGCGCAGCTCCTCTTCTTCGCGCCGGTCGTCCTCGGCCCCGAAGCGGTTCTCTTCCTCGATCGACACTTCAGCCTCCTATTGGCGCGCGTGGGTTGGCACCCCAGAAGACCAGGGTCCCGAGCATCCCGATGATGTGGACTAAGACGATGTTGAGGACCATCGACTTGGCGGTCGCGGTCCCCACCCCGACGGGCCCGCCCGCGGCGGTGTACCCGTAGTAGCAGCCGACCAGCACGATCGCGGTCGCCATCACCATTCCCTTGATCAAGCTGAAGATCAGGTCGGGCGGGTTCTGGAACATCCAGAAGATCAGCAGGTAGCCGCCGGAGGAGACGTCGCCGATCTGCTCGACGACCGCCAGGTAGCTGGCCAGGTACATGATCCCGATCCCGACCAGGTACATGAACGGGAAGGCGATCCAGGCGGCGAGCAGGCGGGTTGCGCAGAGGAAGGTGACGGGGGGCACGCCCATCACCTCGAGCGCGTCGATCTCGTCGGAGATCCGCATCGCCCCGAGCTCGGCGACGATCCCGGTCCCGACCTTGGCCGCGAGCATGTAGCCGAAGGCGTAGGGCATGATCTCGCGCAGGTCGCACCAGGCGGAGAAGACGCCTGCGTAGGCGGGCGCGCCCTGGGCGCGGAGCAGGTAGGCACCCTCGATCCCGCACTGCAGGCCGAGGGTGAAGACCAGGCCCCAGATGATCAGGGCCGAGCCGAGGATCAGGATCCCGGCCTGGCGGAGGCTCTCGCCGAAGAAGCGCAGGACGCGGCCGGAGTAGACGAGCCCGGCAACTCGGGAGCCGAAGCGGGCGATCTCCCCCGCCGAGTCGAGCCAGCCGCGCGGGATTGCGAGCCAGGCGTTCATCGGATCGTCTGCAGCTCCGGGTTGGTCGCCAGCAGGGTCTGGGTGAAGACGTAGTTGAAGGCGAAGACGCCCATGAAGGAGATGACGACGGCCTCGTTGACGGCGCGGCCGACTCCGGCAGCGCCGCCGGAGGCGGTCATCCCTTTGTAGGAGCAGACGACGGCGATCAGCGCGCCGAAGAGGGTGCACTTGATCACCGAGCCCCAGAGGTCAGTGATCGAGGCGTTGGAGAAGAGAGTCGCGAAGAACCCGCCGAGCGGCTGGTTGTAGAGGATCTCGGTGAGGATGCCGCCGCTGATCCCGAAGACCAAGGCGTAGATGTCGAGCAGGCCGGTGATCAGCATCAGCGAGAGGAAGCGCGGCACGACCAGGTTCTTGATCGGGTCGACGCCCAGCACCTGGAGGGCGTCGAGCTCCTCGCGGATCTTGCGGGCGCCGAGGTCGGCGGTGATCGCGGTGCCGGCGACGCCGGCGACGACGACGGCGGTGACGAAGGGCGCGAACTCGCGGATCGAGGCGAGGATGAAGAAGCCGCCGAGACGGTCCAGGGCGCCGAAGAGGGAGAGGAAGTTGGCGGCCTGCAGGCCGGGGGCGCCGAAGCCGAAGGCGACGCAGCTGATCAGCATCGGGAACCAGCACAGCTGCAGGGCGAAGAGGAACTGGGAGACGAACTCGCCGCCGTAGGGGTAGGGGGGCCTGACGGTCGCGGTGATCGTCTTGCCGGTCAGGATCATCATGTTCCCGACCTGCTCGAACATCGACTTGGCGGGCAGGAACGCCCTGTCGGCGACGGCTCTGACCATTTCTCCTCCTGGCCTCCCAGATCCCCTGCAGAGGCCGCTCGCGGACAAGAGTATTCGATGCTTCCGGG
>DASSYI010000076.1:0-4119 GCA_035703365.1 Solirubrobacterales bacterium | reverse complement strand
AAGCACGTAGGAGGGTGCGCGACCCCCATCCCACCGAGCGGCTCGGAGATCCCGTTCTCGAAGCCAAGAACCTGTGGGTTGCGTTGGACCGCGGCGAAGACCCTCGCGATGTCTTGAAGGGCATCGAGCTGACCATCCGCCGCGGCGAACGAGTCGCGCTGATGGGTCGCAACGGTGCCGGGAAGAGCACGCTGCTGCGGACCGCGGCGGGGCTGCACCAGCCGGTCGCCGGCAAGATCGAGGTCGACTCGATCGCGCTGCTGACCCAGAACCCGGGCGACTATCTGGTCCGCGAGCGGGTCGGGGACGAGCTGCCGGGGGAGAAGGGGGCGGCCGCGTTGCGAGTCGTCGGCCTCGAGGACAAGGTCGACGCCGACCCGCGCGACCTCTCCGGCGGCGAGCGGCAGCGGTTGGCGCTGGCGATCGCGCTTGCCGGGCGCATGGAGGGCGCACAGCTCCCCGGCGTCGTCGCCCTCGACGAGCCGACGCGGGGGATGGACCATGCGCGCAAGGAAGAGCTCGTCGCGCTGATCGCCCAGCTCGCGGGGCGGGGCGCTTTAGTTGCCCATGAGTCCACTAAGGCGCCCCGCGGTGCCGCTGTCGTCGTCGCCACCCATGACGTCGAGTTCGCCTCGCGCTTCGCTGACCGCGTCGTCCTGCTCGGCGACGGCGTGGTGATCGCCGACGGGCCGATGGCCGAGATCCTCTCCGGCGGCTGGTACTTCGCCACCGAGGTAGCGCGCGTGCTCGACCTGCCGGGCGTGGTCACCCCCGAGCAGGGCGCCGCCGCCCTCGCCGAGGAGCGTCGATGACCTGGGAGGTCGCCAGCTTCCTGATCGTCGGTGCGGTGATCCTCGCCGGCTTCGCCTGGTACGAGCGCTCGCGGCCGCCGGCGCAGGTCGTCGCCCTCGTTGCCGCCCTCGCCGCGCTGGCGATCGCCGGCCGCATCGCCTTCGCCGCCTTCCCCAACGTCAAGCCGACGACCGACATCGTCATCTTCGCCGGCTACGCCCTCGGCGGCGCCCCCGGGTTCGCCGTCGGCGCCCTCGCCGGCCTGGTCTCTAACTTCTGGTTCGGGCAGGGCCCGTGGACGCCCTGGCAGATGGCGGGATGGGGGCTGTGTGGGGTCCTCGGCGCCCTCCTCGCCCTCGGCGTCCGCAACGCCGGTCGCCTCGCGCTCGCGGCAACCTGCGGTTTTGCTGGCATTTTGTACGGCGCTCTGCTGAACTTCTCGCTGATGGCGACGTACGGAGGGGACCTCTCGCTGCGGCATTTCCTCGTGCTTGAGGCGCGCGCGGTCCCGTTCGAAATCGCCCACGTGGCGGGCAACGTCGCGCTGGCGCTCCTCGCCGGGCCGGCGATGGTGCGGATGCTGACCCGCTTCCGCGAGCGCTTCGAATGGCGGCGGGCCGGCAGCGCGCCGGCACCGGCGCCGCCGCGTGGCGGGCTCGGCGGCGCACTGCGCAGCGGCGGCGTCGCGATCCTCCTCGCCCTGGCGCTGGTCGCCCTCGTACCCACCCCGGCCCGCGCCGACGACTCCTCCGTCACCCGCGCCGCAGCCTGGCTCGCGGCCCAGCAGCGCCCGAGCGGCGGCTTCCCGGCGACGCCGGGTCAGGAGGCCGGGGCGGAAATGACCTCCTGGGCGATGCTGGCGCTGGCCGCCACCGGCCGCAACCCGCTCGACGTCGCCAGCGGCGGCAAGACGCCGGTCGACTTCCTCCGCTCCCACATCGCCGACGTGACCGACGCCGGCGACGTCGCCCGCACCGTCCTCGCCCTCTCTGCCGCCGGGGTCGACCCGCGCAGCTTCGCCGGGGAGAACCTGGTCGACCAGCTGCTCTCCCGGCGGGCCGAGAACGGCTCCTACCAGGGCTGGCCGGGGACGAGCGCCTACGCGGTCCTCGCCCTGCGCGCGGCTGGCGCCAACGACGCCGCCGCGCCCACCGTCGCCTGGCTGCGCGACGTCCAGGGCAAGGACGGCGGCTGGGGGAACGAACCGAAGGGACCGAGCACGGCGGAGATCACCGGCGCGGTGCTGCAGGTGCTGACGCCCGGCTCCGAGGCCTCCGACCGGGCACTCGGCTACCTGCGCGGGGCGAAGCGGAAGAACGGCGGCTTCTCGCCGGGGAGCAATCTCGCCGCCAACGCCCAGGCGACCGCCTGGACCTCGGCCGGGCTGCTGGCAGCTGGCAAGGACCCGGCGAGCTTCGGCGACGGCAAGAGCTCCTTCGCCTACATGAAGAGCCTGCAGACCGACGCCGGCTACTTCCTCAAGGAACCGAGCCTCGAAGCGACGCCGGTCTGGGTTACCGCCGACGTCCTCGTCCCGCTCACCGGCAACCACCTCCCGGTCGCCGCGCCGCCGCGCGAGCCGCAGCCGAAGACGGCGCAGAACAGCGGCGGCGGATCGAATCCGGGCGGCGTCCCCCCGTCCCTGAGCGGCGCCCTGCCTCGCGGCCTGGAACCCGGATCGGTGCCCCCCGAACTCGAAAAAGCCCTCGGCAACGCCCTCAAGGGCTCGGGGTCGAAGGGCGGCGGGAAGGCCGGCAAGATCGCCCCGGGCGCCATCTCGGAAATCCCGTCCACGGGCGGAACCGGCTCGGAGGGCGACCTCGGCAGCCTGCTGCCGGACGGCACCGCCCCCCAGGCCACCGCCGAGCAGGCCTCCGAATCCACCAGCGACTCGAGCAGTAGCACCGCCGGGGCCATCCTCCTCGGCCTCCTCGCCGGCTGCGTCCTCTTCGGCGCCGGCCTCGCCGGCCGCGCCGGCTGGATGCGCTGGCGCTACGGGCTGTAGATCGTCTGGCTATACCCTCGACGGATGGACGTCGAGACCGCGATCCGCACCCGCCGCACGCATAAGGCCTTCGCGCCGGAGCCGCTGCCCCGCGAGCAGATCGACGAGCTCCTGGAGCTGGCCAGCTGGGCGCCGAACCACAACCTCACCGTGCCCTGGCGCTTCCGGGTGATCGGCCCGCAGACGCTGCGCCGCCTGAAGGAGGTCGCCGGCCCCGAGGGCGCCGCCAAGCTCGACCGCGCCCCGACCCTTGTCGTCGTCTCCTGCCTGCTGAGCGGCAATCCAGTCGCCGACGAAGAGGACCTGCACGCGACCGCCGTCGCCTCCTACATCGTCCTGCTCGCCGCCCACGGCCGCGGCCTCGCCGGCTACTGGCGGACTCCGGGCATCCTCCGCAGCGAGGAGGGGCGCGCCGCCGTCGGCCTGCCGCAGGAGGAGCGCTTCGTCGGCCTCCTCCACCTCGGCCGTCCGCGCCAGGAGAAGCCCGTCCCCGAGCGCCCCGGCGCCGACCGCACCACCACCTACCTCGACTGATGCTGACCCGCGCCCGCGCCATCGAGGAGATCGCCCGCCGGCACTTCGAGGTTGTCGTCGTCGGCGGCGGCATCACCGGCGCCGGGGTGGCGCTCGACGCGGCCTCGCGCGGCTACTCGGTGGCGCTGCTGGAGCGGGGCGACTACGCGCTCGGCACCTCCAGCCGCTCCTCGAAGATGGTCCACGGAGGCCTCCGCTACCTGCAGAACTTCGACCTCGGCCTGGTCCGCGAGGCGCTGCTGGAGCGCCAGCTGATGGTCCGCCTGGCGCCGCACCTCGTCTACCCGACGCCGTTCCTGGTCGCCGCCCTGGGCGAGGAGCGGCGCGACCGCAAACTCGGCCTCGGGCTGAACATGTACGACGTGATGGCGACCACCCGCGCCGGCCGCAGCCGCCGCGAGCGCCGCTCCAACGGCGAACAGGAGGAGGACTACTACTGGTCGCCGGACCGCCACCGGACGATCGACCGCGACGAGGTCCTCGACCTGGTGCCGGCGCTGGCGCCGCGCGACCCGAAGGACGCCTACCTCTTCTACGACTGCCAGACCGACGACGTCCGCCTCGTGCTGACGATCCTCGGCGAGGCCGAGCGCTATGGCGCGGTGTTCGTCAACGGCGCGGAGGTGACCGGCCTGCTCGACCGCGATGGTCAGGCGTGCGGCGTCGCATGTGTTGATGCCGAGACCGGCGAGACGTTTGAGGTCGAGGCGGACAACGTCGTCAACGCGACCGGGGTCTGGGCCGACCGGATCCGGCCCGAGGAGATCTACGACGAGGAGGAGGTGCCG
>DASSYI010000003.1:0-146330 GCA_035703365.1 Solirubrobacterales bacterium | reverse complement strand
CGGTCAGCGTCTGCGCCGGGGCGACGGTGACCGAGTCGCCGGTGTGGACCCCCATCGGGTCGACGTTCTCGATCGAGCAGATGATCACCACGTTGTCGTTGCGGTCGCGCATCACCTCGAGCTCGAACTCGCCCCAGCCGATCACCGACTCCTCGACCAGGACCTGGTTGATCGGGCTGGCGGCGAGGCCCTCGGAGACGACCTGCAGGAGCTCGGTCTCGGTCCTGCCGATCCCCCCGCCCTGGCCGCCCATCGTGAAGGCCGGGCGGACGATCGCCGGCAGCGAGATCTCGCCCGCCGCCAGCTTCTCCTCGACCTCGGCGACGTTTTCGACGGTCACCGACCACGGGATCCGCAGCCCGGCCGCGGTCATCGTCTGGCGGAACTCCTCGCGGTCCTCGGCGCGGCGGATCGCGGCGGAGTCGGCGCCGATCAGCTCGACCCCGAAGCGCTCGAGCGTCCCGTCCTCGTAGAGGCTCATCGCGATGTTGAGCGCGGTCTGGCCGCCGAGCGTCGGCAGCAGGGCGTCGGGGCGCTCCTTTTCGATGATCTTGGTCACCGGCCCCGGCAGCAGCGGCTCGATGTAGGTGGCGGTGGCGAACTCGGGGTCGGTCATGATCGTCGCCGGGTTCGAGTTGACCAGCACGACTTCGTAGCCCTCCTCGAGCAGGACCTTGCAGGCCTGCACGCCGGAGTAGTCGAACTCGGCCGCCTGGCCGATCACGATCGGGCCGGAGCCGATCAGGAGGATCTTCTGGATGTCGGTGCGTTTGGGCATCTTTCTCCGTTAGGCGAGGGCCAGGAAGCGATCGAAGAGGTGGCGGGCGTCGTGCGGGCCCGGTCCTGCCTCCGGGTGGTACTGGACGGTGGCGCCGGCGACATCGCGGAGGACGAGGCCCTCGACGGTGCGGTCGTAGAGGTTCAGCTGGGAGAGCTCGGCGACGCCGAAGTCGGTGTCCCAGCGGACCGGCTCGTCGCCTTCGATCTTCGCCTCGCCGCCGGGGCCGACGACCGCGAAGCCGTGGTTCTGGGAGGTGATGTCGATCCGCCCCGTCTCCAGGTCCTTGACCGGGTGGTTGGCGCCGCGGTGGCCGAAGGGCAACTTGTAGGTCTGCAGGCCGACGGCGCGGCAGAGCAGCTGATGGCCGAGGCAGATGCCGAAGACCGGCTTCTTGCCGATCACGCCGCGGACGGTGTCGACGACGTAGTCGAGGGCGGCCGGGTCGCCCGGCCCGTTGGCGAGGAAGACCACGTCGGGGTCCTCGGCGAGCACCTCCTCGGGGCTGCTGGTGCAGGGCAGCAGCGTCAACTGGCAGCCGTGCTCCCGCAGCTGGCGGACGATGCTGAGCTTGACTCCGGTGTCGATCCCGACCACGTGCGGGCCGTCGCCCTCGAAGCGGACCGGCGCGTCCGGGGTGACGGTGCGGGCGAAGTCGGCACCGTCCATCGCGGGCTCGGCGGCGACCCGTTCGCGGGCCTCGGCCTCGGGGGTCTCGGCCGGGAAGATCCCGCCGCGCATCGCGCCCTTGTCGCGCAGGTGGCGGACCAGCGCCCGGGTGTCGACGCCGGAGACGGCGGGCACGCCGCAGTCGTCGAGCCAGTCGAGCCAGCCGCCCTCGGCGGTGGCGACGTCCTCGCGGTTCTTGGCGTCGCGCATGACGACGCCGCGGGCGTGGACCGCGTCGGACTCCATCGCCGCGGCGGAGACGCCGTAGTTGCCGATCAGCGGATAGGTGAAGACGATGATCTGCCCCGCGTAGGAGGGGTCGGTGACGGACTCCTGGTAGCCGGTCATCGCGGTGTTGAAGACGACCTCGCCGGTGACCGCGCCGGCATGGCCGCAGGCGAGCCCGTCGAGCCGCGTCCCGTCCTCGAGCAGGAGGTAGGCGCTCATGCCGCGACTCCGAGGGAGAAGCTGCGAAGGCGGAAGGCGACCTGGCCGGCGGCGACCGTCATCAGGACCCGGCCGGTGAGGGTCTGGCCGGCGCACCAGGAGTTGGCCGAGCGGCTCTCGTAGCCGTCCTCGCCGACCGTCCACTCGGCGCCGAGGTCGCAGAGGACGAGGTTGGCCTCCGAGCCGGGCGCCAGGCTGGGTCGCTCGAGGTCGAAGGGCTCGGCGCCGCCGGCCATCCGCTCCACCAGAAGCGCCAAGTCGATGACGCCGGGCAGGACCAGCTCAGTGTGGAGGGCGGCGAAGGCGGTCTCCAAGCCGGTCACCCCCATCGCCGCCTGCTCGAAGGGGACGTCCTTTTCCTCCGGCTGGTGCGGCGCGTGGTCGGTGGCGATGCACTCGACGGTGCCGTCGCGCAGCCCCTCGATCAGCGCCTGGCGGTCGCTCTCTTCGCGCAGCGGCGGGTTCATCTTCGAGCGGTGCGGGTCGAGGCCTCGGACCGCCTCGTGAGTGAGGCAGAGGTGGTGCGGGCTGGCCTCGGCGCTGATCTGCACCCCGGCCGCCTTGGCAGCGCGGACCGCCTCGACCGACTCGGCGGCGGAGAGGTGCTGGACGTGGATGCGGGCGTTCTCGTAGCCGGCCAGGGCCGCGTCGCGGGCGACCATCGTCGACTCCGAGACCGAGGGGATGCCGGCGATCCCGAGCGCGGCGGAGACCGGGCCCTCGTGCATCGCGCCGTCGCGGGAGAGCGCCGGGTCCTCCTCGTGCAGGGCGATGTTGCCGCCGCAGAGGTGCTGGTACTGCAGCGCCCGGCGCATCACCCCGGCGTCGGTTATCGGCAGGCCGTCGTCGGAGAACCCGATCGCGCCGGCTTCCCGCAGTTCGACCATCTCGGTCAGATCGGTGCCTTCCATCGCCCGGGTCACGGTGGCGAGGAAGCCGACCGGGACCGAGGCGCTCGCCCGCGCCTGCTCGCGCAGGGCGGAGATGTCGGCCGCGGTGGAGACCGGCGGCTGGGTGTTGGCCATCGCCAGGATCCCGCAGTAGCCGCCGGCTGCGGCGGCGCGGGTCCCCGTCTCGACGTCCTCTTTGTGCTCGTGGCCGGGGGTGCGGAGGTGGACGTGGGGGTCGAAGAAGGCGGGGAAGGCATGCAGGCCCTCGGCCTCGACCACCTCGGCCCCGTCGGCGTCGGCCTCCCCGGGCGCTGCCAGGGCGGCGATCTCGCCGTCGCGGACGACCACGTCGTGGACCGCGTCGATGCCGGCAACCGGGTCGAGGACGGTGGCCCGGCGGAGGACGAGGAGCGGCTGCTCGCCGGCGCGCACGTCGAGTGCGTCGGTGAGGCTCATGCCGGGGTTCCGATCGGGGTCGGCCGGCTGCCCTCGCCGCTTGGCGCCGTCTCGGCGCCGGCCAGCAGCTCGTAGAGGATCGCCATCCGCACGACCAGCCCGGCGGCGACCTGCTCGGCGATCAGCGACTGCGGCGAGTCGATCGCCTCGCCGGAGAGCTCGACGCCGCGGTTCACCGGGCCGGGGTGCATCAGCAGCTGGCGCGGGTTGAGCCGGCGGGTGTCGATCTGGAAGTTGGCGGCGTACTCGCGCAGCGAGGGGACGAAGCTCTCGCTCATTCGCTCCTTCTGCATCCGCAGCGCGTAGACGACGTCGGCCTCGCCGATCCCGTCGAGGCTGTAGGAGACCTCGCAGCCGAGCGCCTCGATCCCCCGCGGGATCAGCGTCGGCGGTCCGCAGACGGTGACCTCGGCGCCCATCCGCTCGAAGGCGATCAGGTTCGAGCGGGCGACGCGGCTGTGGAGGACGTCGCCGACGATCCAGATCTTCGTCCCCTCCAGCGAGCCGAGGCGGCGGCGCAGGGTGTAGACGTCGAGCAGCGCCTGGCTGGGGTGCTCGTGCTTGCCGTCGCCGGCGTTGACGACCGCCGCCTCGGTCCAGCCGGCGACCATCTGCGCCGCGCCCGCGTAGGGGTGGCGGATGACGATCGCGGCGGGGTCGTAGGCGGAGAGGGTGGCGATCGTGTCCTTCAGCGACTCTCCCTTGTCGACCGAGGAGCCGGCGGCCTTGACCGAAACGAGGTCGGCCGAGAGCCGCTTGGCGGCGAGGTCGAAGGAGCTCGAGGTGCGGGTGCTCGACTCGTAGAAGAGCGAGACGACGGTGCGGCCGCGCAGGGTCGGCACCTTTTTGATGTCGCGGCGGCCGACCTCGGCGAAGCTCTCGGCGCGGTCGAGGATCGCCTCGATTTCCGCTCGCGAGAGCTGCTCGATCGAGAGCAGGTGCTTCATTGCGCCACCTCCACTGGGCTGGGCTCGGAGATCGTCACCTCATCTGTGCCGTCGACCTCCTCAAGGCGGACGTTGACCCGCTCCTCGCGCGCCGTCGGCAGGTTCTTGCCGACGTAGTCGGGGCGGAACGGCAGCTCGCGGTGGCCGCGGTCGCAGAGGACCGCCAGCTGCACCCGCTGCGGGCGACCGTAGTCGAAGAGCGCCTCGATCGCGGCGCGTACGGTGCGGCCGGTGTAGAGGACGTCGTCGACGAGGATAACCGTGCGGTCTGAGAGGTCGAAATCGATGTGGGAGCTGTGCACGACCGGCTGCGCGGCGGGGGCCTTGGCGCCGACGTCGTCGCGGTAGAAGGAGATGTCGAGGTCGCCGATCGGCAGCTCCGAGCCGGTCAGCTCGCCGAGGAAGACATGGAGGCGGCGGGCAAGGACGGCGCCGCGAGTGTGGATGCCGACGATCGCCAGGCGGTCCGAATCGGGGTTCTTCTCGGCGATCTCGTGGGCGATCCGCCGCAGCGTTCGCCTCAGATCGTCGTGCTCGAGCACGACCTTCTCGTTCACTTCGTTTGCTTCCTTCCTGGCCTCGCGGGACCGGGTTAAAGGACGGGCCAAATGTAGCAGCGACCGTCGGAGGCTTTCAGTGAATGAGGCGAAACTCGCTGCAAAAGGCGAAGAGACGGGCCTATTTCCCGATCAACAACTGGATCGGGCTCGTTAACTGAGATACGAAGGGAACAAAGTGCTGAACTTAGAACCTGTCTGTTATGGCGCGAAACTAGATGGCTATTCAAGCTGCTGCTGTTCTAGTTATTCCACAGCCCATAAATGGATCCATAACGGTCGCATTCAGCTATTGGCATTAGACCGTCGCCAATCTAAGTCATAAAGATTGGAACTACGGCTAACATTGTCGTAGTCAATCTGATCAGGTTGAGAGCAAGAACAGGCGTCGGCCTCCCTGGAAAGAAGAACCGACGCCTGTCTGACGGCAAACCCGGAGCCATGGCTCCGGGAAGCCTCTGAGCCGAGTGAGCTACGCAGGGTTTGGACCCCTGCGCTCTCGGCTTCAGTGCTTCTGATCTTACCGCCTTCCCCCACCCCCTCCCTCCGACGGCAGAGGCATTGAGTGCATCCCGGGGATTGACGGCAATGAGCGCTTCGACGCGATCCGTCTCCAGTGGGAGCCGAGGCCTACACCTCGCCCTCCTGCTCATTCCGGGTTTCCCGGGCGCCGTTCTGGACGAGATGCGGCTGTCCTCGCTCCGGGAAGGGGAGCTCGACTACGTCGAAGTCTTTGGGGGCGATGGTGGGCTCGAAGACGTCGCGGGCCTCATCGATCACTTTGCCGACGTGGTAGCGGGAGGAGATGTGGACTAGGGCCAGGAGCTTTACGTGAGCCTCGTCGGCTACTGCAGCCGCTTGACGGACGGTCGAGTGGCCGGTCTCGGCGGCGCGCCCGACCTCCTCCTCGGCGAATGAGGCGTCGTGGATCAGGAGGTCGGCGTCGGCCGCGGCGGAGACGGTTGCCGGGCTGGGGGCGGTGTCGCCGGTGATCACGACCGTGCGTCCGAGGCGGCTCGCGCCCATCACCTGGTCGGGCGTGACCACCCCATCGGCCCCCTCAACCTCCTCCCCGCGCTGCAGCGCCGCGTAAGCGGGCCCTTCGGGGACGCCGGCGGCGGCCGCGGCGGCGGGGTCGAAACGGCCCGGCCGCTCGGCCTCGACCAGGGCGTAGCCGTTGGCGCGGGTCGTGCGGTGCGAGGCTTCGAACGGGCGGATCTCGTAGCCGTCGTGCTCGACCGCATCGCCAGGCCCCAGTTCGGCCAGCTCCAAGCCGAATCCCAGCCGGCCGATCAGCGGCGAGAAGACCTGGAACAGCTCGGTCAGACCGGGCGGGCCGTAGATCTTCAGCGGCACCCGGCGGTCGGTCAGGTCATAGGTCTTCAGCAGGCCGGGGATCCCCAAGACGTGGTCGGCATGGAAGTGCGTCAAATAAATCTCGTCCACCTGGACCAGCCCCAGCGAGCGCTGCATCTGCCGCTGCGTCCCTTCGCCGCAGTCGAACAGCAGCCGCTCTCCCCCACGCGTCACCAGCACGCTCGCCGTGGAGCGCCGCGCCGAGGGCACCGAGCCCCCCGTGCCAAGAAAAGTCACCGCCAGATCCATCGGCGGCGAGCCTACGCGAAGTTCAGTTCGGGTTCCGCTGCGAACGACGCCTTTTCTTGTGCTTCGCGAAGGGACTCAAAGCTCCAGCGCTGGATCTCGAAATCAGAAGCGAAGCTGATCTTGCGCTTCTGGTTGTTGCGAGCAGGCTCAAGTCGTAAATAGGCCCGGAAGCTACCCACAGCGTCCAGGGGCACCAAATAGACGGACTTCATGGGAGGAAAGTAGACGCCAAAGATGTGCGCGAGCCCCACGTAGGGTCGCCTTCCTTGGCCATGGTCAGTGGAACGGGTGTTGAAGGTGATGCAGTTCTTTTCTGACCAGCCGGTCTTACATTGGACCTTTAGGAGATCTGATCCACCCAGATCGACGCCCAAGTCATAAGGCTGTCCGCCGCCCCATGGAACGAGGACGTTGAAGCCTCTCGCCACAAGCGCAGCCATGATCATCGCCTCGGCCTCGTTGCCTTTGGTTGCAGTCTTCACATATGTAATGTTATGTCTGCTGTCGGACAGAAAATAGGAGCGGCCCACCCGCCCCTGCTGACGGCTAAGCTGCGATCCACGCGCCCGTAGCTCAGCTGGATAGAGCGACAGCCTCCGGAGCTGTAGGCCACAGGTTCGAATCCTGTCGGGCGCGCCTCCTGCCGTGTCGACTTTGTCCCCCAGGTGGAGGACAAACTCGACACGCCGCTAGATCTCGGCGGCCTTGAACCTTGCGCGCCACTCGTCGCGGTCGAACTCGGCGGGGGCGGTTTCGGCGATGAAGCGTTCGAGGACGGCGATGAAACGGCCGGGTCGCTCGAGTTGGGGGACGTGGCCGGCGTCCTCGAAGATCTCCAGGTGGCTGGCGGGCAGCTGGGCGTGGGCCTCGCGGGCGTGGGCGACGGGGATGATCGGGTCGTGCTCGCCCCAGATGATGAGGAGCGGCAGGGCCTCGGCGAGATAGAGCTTGTCGAGAGCGGCGACGCGCTGGCCCTCGGTCCCGACCACCGAGCGCAGGGTGGAGAGGAAGGCCTTGCGGCGGGCGGGGTCGGTGAGGCTCGCGTAGCCGCGGGTCACTTCCGCAACGTCGGCGTTGGGCCGCAGGCCGAGAAGCCCGAGGCCGCGTCCGACCACGGAGCCGATCCGGCTCCCCACCCCGGCGGTCGCCGTGATGAAGAGCTCCGCTCCGGGCAGCGCCGCCGCGCGCAGGATCGGGCTGACGTCGGGGCCGAGGCCGCCGCTGGAGACAAGCACCAGCCGCTCGACCATCTCCGGGAACTGGTAGGTGAACTGCAGCGCCACGCCGCCGCCAAGCGAGTGGCCGACCAGGGTCGCCCGCTCGTGCCCGAGGGTCAGCATCAGGTCGCGCAGGCCGCTGGCGAGGCTGCCGAGCGAGTAGTCGCCGCCGCCCGGAGCCGATGCGCCGTGACCGGGGAAATCGGGGGCGATCACGGTGTGGTTGATCGCCAGCGGCTCTATTACCGCCTCCCAGTTGGCGCAGGTGCCCGCCATCCCGTGGATCAGCATCAGCACCGGGCCGGAGCCGGCTTCGATGAAGTTGACGGGATGGCCGTGGACCTCGACCGTCCGCGGTCGGGCCTCGGCCATGCTGAGACGGGTCACTTTGCCTGCCACAGGGGGAACGTACCCATGAGGGCGGTCGAGGTATCGCAACGCCGCGATTCTGTGACGAATTCCAATACCGTGGCGCTGTGAACGACGCCCCCCCAGGCAGCGCCGCGCAGGACCGGCGCCCCCCGCGCGGGGCCCTAGTCGTGGTCGCGGTCGGCCTCCTCGCTTGCGTCGTCGCCGCCCTGGCGAGCACCGGCAAGGGCGAGGGCGAAGCCGCCAACCTGGAATGGGTGCAGACCAAGGACGGCCCGGACTCCAAACCGGTCCCGGTGCCCGGCGGCGGCACGATGCAGCTGAGCGATACCCGGATCCGGGCGACGGGGACGAACGTCAGCGGCTACGCCCTCTACATCGCCAGCTCCAAGCTCACCATCAGCGCCGGCGCGCCGATCGGCGGCGGCCGCGCCGTCTGCACGGTGAAGGCGCCGAAAGGGACCGAAGTGGCGCAGAGCTCGGGCGGCCTGCGCGGCACCTACCCGCGCTCCTCCGAAGACGGGATCTACAACCAGGAAGTGCCGGAAACGGTGCTGATGGACTTCAGCTCGAAGAGCAGCGAACTGGCGGTGCTCGAATTCCCCGACCGGCCTGCCCGCTTCACCACCGAACGCGGGGTCAAGGTCGAATGGCCGCCGTACAAGGTCGGCGAAGAGCGGATCAAGTACTTCGTCGTCGGCAAGCCCAAGCAGGACCTCGAACTGCCCTTCTTCACGATCTGGCGCTCCCAGGACGTCCCCTCGGCGAAGATCGCCTGCAGGCTGGAAGTCAGCGCCGGCGAACCGACCGCGCGCACCGCGGTGGCACTGGCCGAGCACACGCCGCCGATCGACGAAGAAGCCGAAGCGCTCAAAGCCGAAGAACGCGAAGAAGCCGAAGAAGAAAAGGAAGGCGAAGAGAGCTAGACGTCCAGGCTCTCCTGCGGCGCGACCAGTAGCTCGGGGCCTTCCGCCATCCCTTTGCCGACCTTGTTCAGCGCCGGGTTCGCCGGCGCGCTGGACATCCGCCGCGGGTCGAGCGGCTCGCACATCGCGACCGCGTCCTCGACCCCGAGGTCGGGCCGCAGCCAGGCCGCCTCTGCCTCCGGGCTCGGGAGGATCGCCGGCATCCGGTCGTGGACCGGCGAGACGACCTCGTTCGGGGTCGTGGTGACCAGGGTGCAGGTGTAGAGGTAGCCGTCGTCGTAGCCGCGCTCCTCGGGGTCGGGCCACTCCTTGCGGGTGCAGAGGCCGGCGAAGGCGAAGGGCTCGCCGCCGTCGACCTGGAAGTGCCACGGCTGGCGCGGCTGCTTGGGGTCCTCGGCCTTCATCCACTCGTAGAAGCCGTCGGCGACGATCAGGCAACGGTGGCGGTACTTGCCGAGCAACGGCCCGTAGGCCTTGCTTTTCGTCAGGTTCTCGCGTTTGGCGTTGATCATCCGGTAGCCGACTTTCAGGTCCTTGGCCCAGACCGGGACCAGGCCCCAGCGCATCAGCCTCGCCTCGCGCTCTCCCTGCTCGGCCTCCTCGGGCTCGGGCGAGGCGCGGACGACGAGAACCTCCTGGGTAGGCGCGACGTTGAAGCGGCCGAAACCGGGCGGCGCTTTCTCCTTCGCCTTCTGCGTGTCAGCGCCGTCCTTGACGGACTCTTTCGCTCCGCCGTCGGCAACTTTGCGCTCCAGCGCCTTCTCCAGCTCGACCTGGAAGCGGTCGGCGACCTTCTTCGTGTCCTTGGTCGTGTTGGTGAAGCGCCCGCACATGGGGAAGCAGACTAACTGGCGCCTGAGCTCAACCGGGAACGATCAGCTCGACCGTCGGGAAGTAGCTCCGATAACGCACTTCATCCCGGGTCAGAAGCCGTAGATCGGCGACGGCGGCGTGCGCGCCGATGAAGAAATCCGGCAGTGGAGATCGGCGCATACCGCCGCGCCGCCGGTACTCGGCAAACGCCTTTCCGGCGAGAAAAGCGGCGGTCCAGGGAAGCTGCTCCCGCTGGAAGACGTGCTCGGGCAGATCGAGGTCGAGTTCGTCAGTGTCCTCGTACCTGGCCGATATCTCGGCATAGATGACCTGGTTGATGATCACCGGTCCCGCCGCGCCTGATGCTTCGAGAGCAAGCGCCGAGCGGCTTGACCAGTCGGGGTCCCCATCGAGAAGGTCGATGAGGACATTCGAGTCAACTAGGGTCGCCGTCACCCTCTTCTAAGCGCCCGGTCCCCCAATCCTCTCCCCGGGTCATCCGCATGATTTCCTCGGTGGATAGGCGATATTTTCCGCCGCTGGCTTGCCGCAGGTGTTCGACGATTTCGCGGCCCCGATTGTTCCCACCGGGGACTTTGCGGATCCGGATCTCACCACCGTCCTCGAAAAACTCGATCTCGGTCCCAGGCAAAAGCCCGAACTCGTCCCGAATCTCCTTCGGGATCGTCACCTGTCCTTTGCTGGTGATCCTCACAAAGTAAGAGTATTACAGGTATTACTCTTACTTCGGCTCAGGCGGGCGCCGGGCGCAGCTCGGCGTGGTCCCGGTACCAGTCGAGGGTGCGGATCAAGCCGTCGCGTAGCTCGACCTCGGGGCGCCAGCCGGTCAGCTCGCGGAGCTTGGTCGAGTCGACGAACTGGCGGTCGATCTCGCCCTCGGGGTTGCCGGTGCCGAGGTATTCGGGGTCGAGGTCGGTGCCCGAGACGGAGACGATCGTCTCCAGCACCTCGCGCACCGAGTGCGGGGTCTCGCCGCCGGCGTTGAAGGCCTCCCCCGCCCCGGGGCCGCCGGCGCCGACGGCGCTCTCGACCGCCAAGTAGGCCGCGACCGCATCGGCGACGTAGAGGAAGTCCCGTTCGGGGCTGCCGTCGGAGCGGATCTGCGGGCGGCGGCCGTCGAGGACCGCGGCAATCGCCTCCGGGATCAGGCGCGAGAAGTTGGGATCGCCGCCGCCGTAGATGTTGGCGAAGCGCGTCACCGCGACCGGCAGCCCATACGCCGGGCGGTAGCTGAGCGCGATCGCGTCGGCGGCCGCCTTGCTCGCCTCGTAGGGCGAGGCGGGGTTGAGGCGCATCTCCTCGCGGTAGGGCAGCTCCTCGCTCGGCCCGTAGGCCTTGTCCGAAGAGGCGACGACCACGGCCGGGACGTCGGCTCGGCGGCAGGCCTCGAGCAGGCCCCAGGTGCCGCGGACGTTGACTTCGAAGGTCTGCGTCGGGTCGGCCATCGCCGGGCCGACGAGGGTCTGGGCGGCGAGATGGAAGACGACGTCGAACTCGCCGACGGCGATCGCCGCGTCGATCGCCTCGGCGTCGCGGAGGTCGACCTGGAGGAGCTCAACCTCGTTCTCGATCCCCTGCAGGACAAGGCCGGAGCGGGGCGTCGGGGCGAGGTCGAGGACGCTGACCGCGTCGCCGCGTTCGAGCAGCGCCCGCGCCAAGTTCGAGGCGACGAAACCGTGGCCGCCGGTGACGAGCGAGCGCTTCACCCGGCCTCCACCCCTGCCCCGTCCCAGATCCGCCACGGCGCGCGGCCGGCGGTCCAGAGGTCGTTGAGGACAACTGCGTCCTTGTAGGTGTCCATGCAGTCCCAGAAGCCGTCGTGGCGGTAGGCGCGCAACTGGTCGTCGCCGGCGAGGCTCGAGAGCGGCTCGCGCTCAAGCACGCTGTCGCCGTCTAGGTAGCGGAGCACGCCCGGCTCGAAGCAGAAGAAGCCGCCGTTGATCCAGTGTGTGCTGCGCGGCTTCTCGACGAAGCCGGTGACGGCGTCACCGTCGAGTTCGGCGACCCCCCACTGGATGTTCGGCTGGACGACGGTGACGGTGGCAAGGGCGCCGTGGCCGCCGTGGAAATCGAGCTCCGCACCGAGGTCGACGTCAGCCACCCCGTCCGCGTAGGTGACGCAGAAGCGGGCGTCCGCGAGCCGCCCCTCCAGCGCTGCAACCCGCCCGCCGGTCGGCGTGTCTAGCCCGGTGTCGATCGCCTCGACCTCCACCCCGTCGGGCCAGCGCTCGCCGGCAGCGAACTCGGCCACCGCCTCGCCCATGTACCCGGTCGCCAGCAGGAAGCGGTCGAAGCCCTGGGCGGCATAGATCTGGATCACGTGCCAGAGGATCGGCCGGCCACCGATCTCGACCAGCGCCTTCGGCACCGACTCGGTCCGCTCGCGCAGCCGCGTCCCGCGGCCGCCGCAGAGAATGACGACGGGTGGCTTCATCGATTCCGAGATTGTGGCCCCTATAGGGGCCCAAACGTCCGTAAGGGCGGTCAGCCGCCGGCCACCGCAGGGAGAATCGTTACCTCGTCACCGTCCTTTATGGACGTCTCCAGTCCCTGCTGGAAGCGGATGTCCTCGCCGGAGACGTAGACGTTGACGAAGCGGCGCAGGTCGCCGTCCTGCGTGATCCGGTCGCGCAGGCCGCCGTGGGCGTCGAAGACGGCGTCGAGGACCTCGCCGACGGTGCCGCCCTCGACCTCGAGCTCCGACTCGCCGCCGGTCGCGGCGCGCAGCTGGGTCGGGATCTTCACGGTGACTGACATCTAGACGGCTACCTCCTGCGGGAACTCGGCCTCGAAGCTGTCGAGGGCGGGGTCGATTTCGTGCATCTGGAACGTATCGCGGGTGGCGTCGAGCGTCTTCAGGCCCTCGCCGGTGATGTAGACCACGACCCGCTCGCCGGCGGCGAGCTCGCCCCGTTCGGCCAGCTTGCGCAGGACCCCGACGGTGACCCCGCCGGCGGTCTCGGTGAAGATCCCCGTCGTCTCCGCCAGCAGCTTGATCCCCTCGCGGATCTCCTGGTCGGTGACCGAGTCGACGCCGCCGCCGGTGCGGCGGGCGTGCTCGACCGCGTAGGGCCCGTCGGCCGGGTCGCCGATCGCCAGGCTTTTCGCGATCGTCTCCGGCTTCTGCGGCTTGCACACTTCCCAGCCTTCGGCGAAGGCGGTCGCGACCGGGCTGCAGCCCTGCGCCTGGGCGCCGTTGAAGGTCGGCTGCTCGCCCTGGACCAGGCCGAGGTCGAGCCACTCCTGGAAGCCGCGGCCGAGCTTGGTGAAGAGCGAGCCGGAGGCGATCGGGCTGACGATCCGGTCGGGAAGCTCCCAGCCGAGCTGCTCGACGGTCTCGTAGGCGAGCGTCTTCGAGCCCTCGGCGTAGTAGGGCCGCAGGTTGACGTTGACGAAAGCCCACGGGTGGGTCTCGGCCAGCTGGGTGCAGAGCCGGTTGACGTCGTCGTAGTTGCCGCGCACGCCGACCAGGTTGGTGCCGTAGACGCCGGTCGCGAGCAGCTTTTGCTCCTCGAGGTTGGCGGGCACGAAGACGTAGGAGTCGAGGCCTGCGGCGGCGGCGTGGGCGGCGACGGCGTTGGCGAGGTTGCCGGTCGAGGCGCAGGCGACGGTCTCGAAGCCGAGCTCCTGCGCTTTGGCGACGGCGACGGCGACGACCCGGTCCTTGAAGGAGTGGGTCGGGTTGGCGGCGTCGTTCTTGATCCAGATCTCGGCCTCGGTGCCGAGCCGCTCGGCGAGGCGGTCGGCGCGCAGAAGCGGCGTCAGCCCCGGCTCCAGCGGGTCCCCCGGCCGGCCGGCGAAGGGGAGGAAGTCGGCGTAGCGCCAAATCCCCTGGGACCCTGCCTGGATCCGCCTTTTCACCTCCGCGGCGTCGAGCCCGCTGTAGTCGTAGGCGACCTCCAGCGGGCCGAAACAGTTTTCGCAGACGTAGCGGGCGTCCAGCTCGTAGGCCGTCCCGCACTCCTTGCACTTCAGGCTCTCTACTGACATCCGATCCTCTTTTCCGCTTCTAAACGCAAAAACCTCGCCATTTGTGGGGCGAGGTCCGATCGGACATCCCCCACATCTTCCAGGCCTCTGATCGAAAACAGACCTGCTGGATTTGGCACCTGTCTCGACCTTGCGGTTCGAGATGGTTGCCGGGGCTTCAATGGGCCAGTCCCTCCACCCCTCTAGATGTGGCGCTTATGTGGGCAGAACCTTACCAGGCACCCTCCCGGCCTTCCACCGCGTGCAAGGCGGCTAACCTAGGCGGCGCGATGACCCCGCTGCACACCGAGACGATGGGCTTGAACGATGCCGAACCTTCCGAAACCGAGGCTGCGACGGCGGCCCGGCCGGCGCGGCGAGCTCGTCTCTCAGCCGGCGGCGCCTGAGCCCCAGCAGCCGAACGTCGAGCAGATCGACTCCAACGGCCTGCGCTGGGTCAACATCGAGTGGCCGGGATCGCTGGAGCGGACCTGGCTCGAGGAGCACTTCGACTTCCACGCCCTCGACCTCGAGGACGTCCTCTCGCGCAACCAGCGGCCGAAGATCGACGTCTACGACGACTACCTCTTCATCGTCCTCCACCTGCCAGTTTTCGACCCGGTCGCCGGCCGCCTCGGCACCGGCGAGCTCGACCTCTTCGTCGGCCCCGACTACGTGGTCACGATCCCGAACCTGCCGCTGCAGCCGGTCGAGTACCTGTTCGAGCGCTGCCGGGCCAAAGAGGAGCTGCGCGAACAGCTCTTCTCCCGCGGCTCGGGCTACCTGCTGTACCGGCTCGTCGACGACAGCTTCGACTACTGCTTCCCGATGCTGCGCAAGATCGGCAACAAGCTCGACGCCCTGGAGGACCAGATCTTCGAAGAGCGCGCCGAGGAGGTCGTGCGGGACATCTCCAACGTCAAGCAGGAGATCATCAACTTCCGCAAAGTCATCCGGCCGCAGCGGCCGGTGCTGCGCGAGCTGGAGAAAGTCAAGCAGCGCTACCTCGCCTCCGACCTCGACCTCGAGATCTACTTCGACGACATCGTCGACGCCCACGAGCGGATCTGGGACATGCTCGAGAACTACAAGGAGGTAGCCGAGGCGCTGGAGGAGACCAACGAGTCGGTGATCTCCCACCGCCTCAACGACATCCTCCGGGTGCTGACCTCGATCAGCGTCGTGATCCTGCCGCTGACCCTGATCGCAAGCGTGATGGGGATGAACACCTGGGTGCCCGACCAGGGCGACCCGGGCGGCTTCTTCGTCGTCCTCGGGGTGATGGCGCTGGTCCTCGTCGGCCTCGTCGCCTACTTCCGCAAGCGCCGCTGGCTCTGACCGCGCCTGCGGCGGGGGCGCCTCTGTAAGGATGGGTCGCCCGTGGCAAATTTCCGCATCTGGGCGCCCTGGCGCCTCGCTTACGTGAAGGACGCGTCCAAGGACATCGAGGAGGAGTGCATCTTCTGCGCCAAGCCGGCGGCGGAGGACGACGAGGCGAACCTGATCGTCCACCGCGGCGAGCGCTGCTTCGTGATCCTCAACCTCTTCCCGTACACCAACGGCCACCTGATGGTCGCACCTTACGAGCACGTCGGCCGCCTGCAGGAGATCCCGGCCGAGACGACGGCGGAGATGATGGCGCTGGCGCAGCGGGCGATGGAGCGGCTCGAGTCGGTCTACGAGCCGCACGGCTACAACGTCGGCTTCAACCAGGGCCGGGTCGCCGGCGCCGGGGTCGAGCACCACATCCACCTTCACGTCGTCCCCCGCTGGGCCGGCGACAACAACTTCATGCCGGTGATCGCCGACACCAAAGTGATGCCGCAGTCGATCGAGCAGAGCTACGCGGCTCTGAAAGGAGCGTTCTAATGACAGGATTTACGCCCGGACGCGAAGCGGAGGACGTAAATCTTGATCCGGGGATCTTCAAGGCCTACGACATCCGCGGGCTGCACGGCTCCGAGATGGACGAGACGACGGCGCTGGCGATCGGGCGCGCGTTCGCCCGGGTTTTGGGACGGCTGCGGGGCAAGGCGCCGAGCGAGCTGCGGGTCGGCCTCGGGCGCGACATGCGGCTGACGGCGCCGGCGATGGCGGGCGCGGTCCGCGACGGGCTCGTCGCCGAGGGCGCGACGGTCCTCGACGCCGGCCAGGTCGCGACCGAGATGCTCTACCACCTGGTCGGCTCGCGGGAGCTCGACGGCGGTGCGATGGTCACCGCCTCGCACAACCCCAAGGCCTACACGGGCGTCAAGCTCGTCCGCGAGGGGGCGCTGCCGCTCTCCGGCGACGCCGGGATCGGCGACGTCAAGGCGGAGATCGAAGCCGGGCTCGGCGAGGCGCCCGGCGGCGGCTCGGCCGAGGAGGTCGACGTCTGGGAGGAATTCCACGCCCACGCGCTCTCGTTCATCGACCCCGCCAACGTCAAGCCGATGAAGGTCGTGGTCGACGGCGGCAACGGGATGGGCGGGCCGATGGTCGGGCCGATCCTCGAGCAGCTGCCACTGGAGCTGGAGGAGATGTACTTCGTCCCCAACGGCGAGTTCCCCGACCACGAGCCGAACCCGCTGCTGGAGGAGAACCGGCGGATGATCATCGACCGGGTCAAGTCCAGCGGCGCAGACCTCGGGATCGCCTGGGACGGCGACGCCGACCGCTGCTTCTTCATCGACGGCGAGGGCAGCTTCTGCGACGGCGACTTCATCTGCGCCCTGCTGGCCCGCTCGGTCCTGCATAAGAACCCCGGCGCGACGATCCTCTACGACCCGCGCTCCAGCCGCGCGGTGCCGGACCTGGTCGCCGCCGAGGGCGGGCGTTCGGGCCTCTCGCGCGTCGGCCACGCCTTCTTCAAGGCGCGAATGCGCGAGGAGGGGGCGGCGTTCGGCGGCGAGGTCTCGGGCCATTACTACTTCCGCGACTTTTGGAACGCCGACTCGGGGACGATCCCGGCGCTGCTGGTCCTGGAGCTGCTCTCGCTCGACGGCCGCACGCTGGCCGAGCTGATGGAGGAGTTCCGCTCCCGCTACTTCATCTCCGGCGAGATCAACTCCGAGGTCGCCGACGCGAAGGCGAAGATGGAGGAGATCGCCGAGCGCTACTCCGACGGGAAGCAGACCCACCTCGACGGGATCTCGGTCGATTACGACGAGTGGCACTTCAACGTCCGCCCCTCCAACACCGAGCCGCTGCTGCGGCTGAACCTCGAGTCCCTGGTCTCGCGCGAGGACATGGAACAGCGCCGCGACGAGGTGCTCGGGCTGATCCGGGCGTGACGGCGACGCCGGAGCAGGCGCTCGAGCAAGCGGCGCTGGCCGGCATCCACCGCTTCGCGATCCCGACCCCGTTCGCGGTCGGGCGGGTCAACTGCTACCTGATAGAGGACGAGCCGCTGACGCTCGTCGACACCGGGCCGAACTCGGGGAAAGCGCTCGACGAGCTGACCGCGCGGCTGGCCGAGCGCGGCCACTCGCTCGCCGACCTGGAGCTGATCGTGGTCACCCACCAGCACATCGACCACCTCGGCCTGGTCGAGATCCTGGTCGAGCACTCCGGCGCCGAGGTGGCGGCGCTCGGCGCGGCGGCGCGGCGGCTGGGCGCCTTCGACGAGGACGCCGAGCTGGAGGACGAGTTCGCGGTCGGGGTGATGCTCCGCAACGGCATCCCCGAGGACGTGACCGTGGCACTGCGCAGCGTCTCGCGCAGCTTCCGCGGCTGGGGCTCGCACGTGACGGTGACGAAGCCGCTGGAGGACGGCGGCGCCCTGGAGCTCGGCGACCGGCGGCTCGAAGTCCTGCACCGGCCCGGCCACAGCCCCTCGGACACCGTGTTCTGGGACGAGGAGCGCAAGATCCTGCTCGCCGCCGACCACCTGCTGCCGAAGATCTCCTCCAACCCGCTGATCACCCGGCCGCTCGACGGCTCGGAGCGGCGAACCCAGGCCCTGGTCACCTATATCGAGTCGCTGAAGAGGACCCGCGAACTGCCCGCCGAGATCGTCCTCCCCGGCCACGGCGAGCCGATCACCGACCACGCCGAGCTGATCGACTCCCGCTTCGCGAGCCACGAGCGGCGCAAGGAGAAGATCTACAAGCTGATCGCCGAGCGCCCGCGTACCGGTTACGAGCTGGCGCAGGCGCTGTGGGGGAACGTCGCCGTCACCCAAGCCTTCCTCACCCTCTCGGAGGTGATCGGCCACGCCGACCTGCTCGTCAACGAAGGCCGGGTGCGTGAAGTCGAGGACGGCGCCGTGATCCGCTACGAAGCGATCGACAGCTAGAGCTGCTGCCCGACGAGGCGGCCAAGCGCGGCGGCGGCCAGGCCGAGGGCGATGCTGAGGACGACATTCGTCACCGCGATCCGGCGTTTGCCCGCCTCCTCGATCCGCTGCGTCTCCAGCATCCAGGTCGAGAAGGTGGTGTAGGAGCCGATCGCACCGGCACCGAGCAGCAGCCGCGCATCGCCGTCGACCGCGGCCCCCGCCAGCAGGCCGAGCAGGAAGGCGCCGCTGAGGTTGACCGCCATGGTCCCGAGCGGCAGATGTGGGTGGAAGCGGTCGGCGACGAGCAAGGTCAGACCGAAGCGGGCCAACGCCCCGCAGCCGCCGAGCACCCCCACCCCTACCCAGACCGCCAGGCTCACGCCGCCTCCGCCTTGCGCGCGGCGGCGGTCGCCAGCTGCACTCCCGCCAGGCCGGCGGCGACGCTGGCCGCGAGGTAGAGGCAGGCCAGCGCCGCCCTTCCGGCGTCGAGCATCTCGAGCAGCTCCAGCTGCACGGTCGAAAACGTGGTCAGCGCGCCGCAGAACCCGGTCGTCAGCAGCGGCCGCCGGTAGCTGCTGTGCGGCAGGGTCGTGAACCAGTAGCCGAGCAGCGCGGCGCCGGCGACGTTGACCACGAAGGTCGCCCACGGCCACTCCCCCGCCGTCGGCGGGAACGCTTCCGCCAGCCCGGCCCGCAGCAGCGCCCCGAGCGCGCCGCCGAGGAAGATCGCGCCCAGCTCGCGTCGGTCGACCATCGGCGGCAGGGTAGTCGCAGCGCGGGCGGCATTAGGGTGCAGCCTTCGTGTCCGCCCAGCTGCGCTCCCTCCGCCGCCGCCGGTCCGCCAAGAAGCGGATGCTGCTGATCGTCAACCCTTACGCGACGACGGTCTCCGACCGGCTGAAAAACCTGGTGGTCTATGCGCTGCAGGGTCGCTTCGACGTCGAAGCGGTCTCGACCCAGGCTCAGAACCACGCGACCGAGATCGGGCGCGAGGCGCGGGACGGTGGCTATGACGTGGTCGTCGCCTTCGGCGGCGACGGGACGTTGAACGAGGTCGCCAATGGGCTGGCCGGGACCGACCTGCCGGTCGCGGTCCTGCCCGGCGGGTCGACCAACGTCGTCTGCCGCACGCTGGGGATCCCCAACGACGTCGTCGACGCGACCGAGCATCTGCTCTCGCTGGCCGACGACTGGCAGCCGCGGAAGATCGACCTCGGGGTGGTCGACGAGCGCTACTTCGTCTTCGCCTGCGGGGTCGGGATCGATGCCACCGTGGTGCAGCGGGTCGACTCCAACCCGAAGCTGAAGTCCACCGCCGGCCCCTACTACTACAGCTGGGCCGGGATCTCGGGCTTCTACCGCAGGTACCTGGTCAACCCGGTCAGGGTGCGCACGGCCGTCGACGGCCGCGAGCCGGTCGAGGGCGTGACCACGATCGTCCAGAACTCCGACCCGCTCACCTACTTCGCCAGTCGGCCGATCCGGGTCTGCGAGGGGATCGCGATCGACGACGGGACCCTCTCGATGGCGGTGCTGAAGCGTGCCGCCCAGCGCGACATGCCGACCCTGATCAGCCGCCTCTTCAGCGAGAGTCGCCCCGCGGCCCACCACAAGCAGGTCGCCCACTTCGACGACGTAATTCACGCCGTCGTCGAGACCGCCTCGGTCGGCAAGGACGGCAGGCCGCGACCGTTCCCGCTCCAGGTCGACGGCGACTACATCGGCGAGCGCGAGCGGGTCGAGCTGAGGGCCGCGCCCGGGGCGTTGACGATCGTCGCCTGAGGGGGCGCCGGCGGCGCCGGCGCGGCGAGCGGCGGCTCGTCTTTGAGAACCGTCTCCAACGCCGCACGACCGGCCTCCCGCCTGGCGCGGAGCGCGTAGCGCAGAGCCATCGCCAAGCGGTAGGGAGCGACCCGGGCGAAGTGCTTGCGGGCGAACTGGAGGCGGGCGAAGGCGGCCTGCGCCTCCATCCGCGGCGTCGCCGAGCGCTCGCTCTCGAAGTGGCGGATCGTCACCAGGGGCAGGTGGGCGACGTCCCAGCCGGCGTCCTTCAGGCGCCAACAGAGGTCGGTCTCCTCGGAGAAGAGGAAGAAGCGCTCGTCGAAGCCGCCGCTGTCGGCGAGGGCCTCGCGGCGGACGAGCATGAACGAGCCCGAGGTCCAGTCGCAGGGCGTTTCGCGCTCGTATGCCGAAGGGGCTAGAACGCGCTCGCCGAGGAAGCGGCGCAGAAGCGGAATCCGCTCGATTGCCAGCGCTTCGGCCAGCATGTTGAGGGTGGAGGGAAAGCGGCGGATGCTGGCCGCCAGCTCTCCCCGGCCGCCGACCTGGCGAACACCGGCGAGGCCGATGCGCGGGCGGCGGTTGAGCGCCGCGACCAGGCCTTCGAGGTTGCCGGCGAGGAATTCGGTGTCGGGGTTGAGGAAGAGGACGTAGCGGGCATCCGCCGTCGCCAGGGCCGCGTTGTTGGCGGCGCCGAAACCGCGGTTGGCACAGGCGATCGTGCGAGCCCGGGGAAAGCGCTCCTCCACGTAAGCAGCCGAGCCGTCCGTGCCGTTGTCGACGACGACGACATCGAGGTCAAGGCCACCCGCGCCCGCATAGAGCGTGCTCAGCGCGGCGTCGAGCCAGCGCTTGCCGTTGTGGGAGACGATGATCGCGCAGACGTCGTCCATCGCCCGATCAACGCCCCGTCCCACCCCCATCTTGCGAATTCCGCCAACCCGACAGGGGGCGATTCAAGGTCGTTTCCACCCTTTGAGCCCCTATGGGGACCACAAAGGTGGAAACGATCAGCCGGGGGGCGTGGGAGCTGGTACGGCGGCAGCATGGGGTCGTTGCGCGCAGACAACTTTTGGATATCGGTTTCACGGCCAAGGCGATTCGCCATCGAGTCGATTCGGGGCGGCTCCATCCGATCAGGCGCGGCGTCTATGCGGTTGGGCGGCCGCAGATCACCCGCGAGGGGCGCTGGATGGCGGCGGTCTTGGCTTGCGGCCCGAGAGCGAAGCTCAGCCATCGCAGCGCGGCGGCCCTGTGGGGGTTCGGTGAGGAGCACCCTGCCTACATCGAGATCAGCGTGCGGCGGCACTGCAGGCCTCGCCACCCTGGCATCCGCACCCATGACCGCCCGGGGCTCTGGAACCGCGACGTCGGGAGCCATCTCGGCATCCCGGCAACCACTCCGGTCCGCACCTTCCTCGACCTCGCCACCGTCACCGGACCCAAGACGCTGGAGCGGGCGATCAACGAGGCGGACAAGCTCGACGTTATCGACGCCGACTCGCTCCGCAAAGCCCTCGACGATCATCCCGGCCTGCCGGGGATCTGCCTGCTGCGCCACGTGCTCGACGAACACACCTTCCGCCTCTCTGACGACGAGCTGGAACGACTCTTCCGCCCGCTCGCCACGGCCGCCGGTCTGCCGGTCCCGCTCACCAAGCACATGCTCGGCAAATTCGAGGTCGACTTCTTCTGGCCCGACCTCGGCCTCGTGGTCGAGACCGACGGCTGGCGCTACCACCGCACCCCCTCAGCCCAGACCCGCGACGCCCTCCGCTTCCAGATCCACGTCGCCAACGGCCTCACCCCGCTTCGCTTCTCTCACTACCAAGTCAAGTACCAACCCCGCCACGTAGAAGACATCCTCAGAAAGACCGTTGCGAACTTACGCGGCCACCCTGCACCCTTACCAAGCAAGTGAGGGTGCAGGGTGGCCGCGCCAGGCGCCGCTACGATCTCGCCCCGATGACCAGCCCCGCCCTCCTCCCCTCCGACCTCGCGCCGGGCCTGCTGATCGGGGACAAGGTCTCGATCGGCGAGGGGGCTTTGATCGGCGGGTACGTTGTCATCCACACCGGCGTGCGGATCGCCGCGGGCGCCCGGGTCGGCGACCACGCGCAGATTCGCGACGGGGCGGTGATCGGGGCCGGCTCGACCGTCGGCAGCTACGTCTGCGTCGACCCCGACGTGGTCGTCGGCGAGCGGGTCAGCATCCAGACCCGCTGCTACATCACCGGCGGCACCCGCATCGAGGACGACGTCTTCGTCGGGCCCGGGGTGACCCTGACCAACGACAACTCGATGAACCGGCACGGGCCGGAGTTCGAGTTCGAAGGGCCGCTGCTGCGGCGCGCCTGCCGGGTCGGCGGCGGCGCGACGATCTGCCCCGGGGTCGAGATCGGCGAGGAGGCCTTCGTCGCCGCCGGCGCCGTGGTCACCGCCGACGTGCCTGCCCGCACCGTGGTGATGGGCGTGCCCGCCCGGGCGGTCCGCGAGGTGCCCGAGGCAGACCTACTGCGCAACTGGCGCTGAGCCCGGGCGCCGCGCCGGCAGCGGCCGCGCCGGGTTGCCGACCACGGTCGCGCCGGCGGCGACGTCGTCTACCACCACCGCGCCCGCCCCGACCGTCGCCCCGGCGCCGATCCTGACCCCGCCGAGAATCGTCGCCCCCGAGCCGATGCCGGCGCCGCGCTCGACGACCGTCTCCAGCAGCTCCCAGTCCGCCTCGGTTTGCAGGGCGCCGGCGCCGTCGGTGGCCCGCGGGTGCTTGTCGTTGACGAAGACGACCCCGTGCCCGACGAACACCTCATCCTCGATCCGGACGCCGTCGCAGACGAAGGTGTGGCTCTGGATCTTGCAGTTGGCGCCGATCGCGGCCCCGCGCTGGACCTCGACGAAGGTCCCGATCCTGGTTCCGGCGCCGATCCTGCAGCCGTAGAGGTTGACGAAGGAGTGGACGACCGCGCCAGCGCCGAAGGCGACGTCGTCGAGCAGGCGGTGGGGCGCCTCGTTGGCCGGCGATGAGGGCTCGTTCGCATCCATCCACCTTGAAACGCCGCCGCGCCGCGCAAGCTTTCGTTCGCCCCGCCCGTTTGTGATCCGTGGCCGTCATGAGCGAACCAGTCGCCGGCGCCCGGCTTACCCGCGAGCACTCTTGCGTGGTGCTCGGCGCCCGCTCGCAGGAGATCCGCAAACGAATCGAAACCGCGCTCAGCGCCGGCGAGGGACCGCCGCTGGTCTTCCTCGACGAGGCCGAGGCGCCGGCCCAGCTCGCGCTCGAGGCGCCGGAGATCCTGATCCTCGTCTGCGACCTCGACCGCCCCGCCGGGATGGCGACGCTGCGCCGCGTCCGCAGCCAGCTGGCCGAGACGGCGATCGTCGCCCTCTCCGCCCCGGCGACCGCCACCGGGGTGCGGCGCGGCCTCGACGCCGGCGCCGCCGCAATCGTCTTCGAGCCGCTGATCGAGTCGACCCTGGCGGTGACGGTCAGCGCCGTCGGCTCGGGCCAGGCGGTGGTGCCCCGCGAGCTGCGCGCCAGCGTCGAGCGGCCGGCGCTCTCCCATCGCGAGCGGCAGGTCCTGACCCACGTCTGCGAAGGGCTGACCAACTCGCAGATCGCCGAGCAGCTCTTCCTCTCCGAAAGCACCGTCAAGAGCCACCTCTCCTCGGCCTTCGCGAAGTTCGGCGTCCGCTCCCGCCGCGAGGCCGCCGCCCTTTTCATCGAACTCGACCAATCAACCCCAAGCGCCAGCGAGGTAACCACTTGAGCACCGCGACTGCGTCCAATCCCGTCCTGCCGCTTGCGGCCACCGAGGGGACCCGGGTCCCCTTTGTCCGTCTCGACAACGCCCAGCCGGAGCTATTCGCCGAGCTGCTGGAGACGGTCGAGCGGATCGGCCGCGAATCGGCCTTCACCCTCGGCCCCGAGCTCGAAGCCTTCGAGGGGGCGTTCGCCGAGTTCTGCGGCGCCGAGCACGCGCTGGGGGTCTCCTCGGGGACCGCGGCCCTGGAGCTGGCCCTGCGCGGCCTTGGGATCGGCCCTGGCGACGAGGTGATCGTCCCCACCTACAGCTTCATCGCCACCGCCGAGGCGGTCAGCACCGTCGGCGCCACCCCGGTGATCGTCGACGTCGAGGAGGAGACGGCGCTGATCACGGCGGAGACCGTCGCCGCGGCGCTGACGCCGCGGACGCGCTGCGTGATCCCGGTCCACCTCTTCGGCCGGACCGTCGACATGGACCCGATCCTGGCCCTCTGCCGCGAGCACGGCATCTCCGTGGTCGAGGACGCCTGCCAGGCCCACGGCGCCCTCTACAGGGGCCGCCCGGTGGGGTCGCTCGGCGACGCTGGCTGCTTCAGCTTCTACCCGACCAAGAACCTCGGCGGCTGGGGCGACGGCGGCGCCTTCGTCACTGACGACGCCGAGCTCGCCCAGCGCGTGCGCCTGCTGCGCTCGCACGGCGAGGGGACCCGCCACCACCACGAGATCGCGACCGGGACCCACCGGCTCGACACCCTGCAGGCGGCGGTCCTCGCCGTCAAGCTGCGGCACCTTCCCGAGTGGAACCAGCGCCGCCGCGACGCCGGGGCGGCGCTCGGCGCGGCGCTAGCGGGGAGCGAGACGATCCTGCCGGCGCCGACCCCGGTCGATGGCGACAACGTCTTCCACCTCTTCGTCGTCCGCTCCCGGCACCGCGACGTCCTCCGCTCCCACCTCGACTCCCAGGGGATCGCCAGCGCGATCCACTACCCGACCCCGATCCACCTGCAGCCGGCCTACGCCGACCTCGGCCTCGGGCCGGGCAGCCTGCCGGTCGCCGAGCGGCTGGCCCGCGAATGCTGCTCGCTGCCGATCTTCCCGACGATCGAGGATTGGGAGATCGCCGAGACCGCGGCGGCGGTGAGGAGCTTTGAAGTCCCGGCGTCTGACTGAGGCGCCGGCGCCGGCCGCGCGCCGCGGCAGCCTGCGGATCTGCATGGTCCACTACTCGGACTTCGTCGTCGACTCGCGGATTCAGCGCCAGGCCCGGGCGCTCGCCGAACGCGGCGACGAGGTCGAGTGCGTCTGCCTCAACGACGCCGAGGAGATCCCGGTCGGCCGCGGCCGGATCGGGCTCCACCGGGCGGCGGCGGGCAAGCCCCGCGGCGGCGCCCGCGCCTACCTCTCCGGCAACGCCCGCTTCCTTCTCGGCGCCGCCCGCAAGGTCAGCGAGCTCGACCGGCAGAAGCCCTTCGACCTGATCGAGATCCACAACATGCCCGACGCGCTCGTCTTCGCCGCCTGGCGGCCGAAGCTGCGCGGGACGCCGCTGGTGCTGAACTTCCACGACACCTTCCCCGAGCTCTTCGCGACCCTCTTTGACCGCTCGCCGCGGCACCCGCTGGTGCGCCTGGTCCGCCTCGAGGAGCGGGTCAGCGCTGCGCTCGCCGACGGGCTCGTCTTCGTTACCCCCGAGGCCAGGGAGCTGCTCGCCGAGCGCGGCGTCACCGCCCCGCGCACCCAGGTCGTGATGAACACCCCCGACGAGCGCGTCTTCGGGGAGCGGCGGACGCCCATCGCCCCCGCCGCCTGGGGAGAGCTCCGCGTCGTCTACCACGGCGGCCTCGCCCAGCGCTTCGGGGTCGAGACGCTGGTGGAGGCCGTGGGCATGCTCGGCCGCCAAGGCCTGCCGGTGCGGCTCGACGTCTTCGGCTCCGACGCCGAGGCCGCGGCGCGGATCGCCGCCCATGCGGCCGCCGAGGCCCCGGAAGGCGTCCACGTCGCGCCGCGCCCGACCCCGGTCGAGCAGATCCCGGCCCGGCTCGAAGAAGCCGACCTCGGCGTGGTCCCAACCCTGCGCGACGATTTCACCGACCTGCTCCTCCCCGTCAAGCTGCTCGAGTACGTCCACATGGGCCTGCCCGTGGTGGCCTCGCGCCTGCCGGTGATCGAGCGCTACTTCGGCGACGACGTCCTCCTCGCCGAACCCGGCGACGCCGCCTCGTTGGCCGCCGCGATCGAAGGGGTCCGCAGCGCTCCCGAGACCGCCCTGCAGCGGGCTCGCGGGGCCTCGGAGAGGCTCGCGGGGATCGAGTGGCGACGCCAGCGCGAGGGGTACCTGGGCCTCGTCGACGGGCTGGTCGAGCACGCGCGGAGCCTCTGACTTGGCCCGCCTGCTGCTGATCACCCCGGCGCGGAACGAGGCCGGCCACCTGGAGCGGACGATCGCCGCGGTCGCCGCCCAGACCCGCCCGCCCGACCTCTGGCTGATCGTCGACGACGGATCGACCGACGCGACGCCGCAGGTGATCGAGCGGTGCTCGCGCGAGGTCCCCTTCCTGGAAGCCCGCCAGGCTCCGCAGCGGCGCGAGCTGCCGGACGAGGACGGGCTCGCCCTCGCCGCCGAGGCAGTTGCCTTCAACGCCGCGCTGGCGAGCGTCGACCTCGAAGGCTTCACCCACGTCGGCAAGCTCGACGCCGATGTCGAGCTGCCCCCGGAGTACCTGGAGCGGCTGCTCGAGCGCTTCGCCGCGGAGCCCGAGCTGGGGATCGCCGGCGGCGTCCTGCTCGAGTTGCAAGGGGGCGAGTGGCGCGAGACCAAGGTCCCGTCCAACCACGTCCGGGGGGCGCTGAAGCTGTACAGCCGCGAGTGCCTGGAGGCGATCGGCGGGGTCTGGGAGCAGCTCGGCTGGGACACGATCGACGAGACCTACGCCCGCATGCGCGGCTTCGAGACCCGATCCATGCCCGACCTCCGCGCCCGCCACCACCGGCCCGTCGCCACCCGCGGCGGCACCCTGCGGGGCAGGGCCCGGCACGGCCAGTGCGCCTACATCCTCCGCTATGGGTTCTGGTGGGTGGCGCTGCGCTCGTTCAAGGTCGCCGCCCAGCGGCCGCGCGTCCTCTCCGGCGCCGCCTTCCTCTACGGCTACCTGCGGGCGGCGGCGCGCGGCGAGAGCCGGGTCGAGGACGAGCGCTACCGGCGCTTCGTCGCGCGCGAGTTGAGAAGCCGCGTGACGACGGTGAAAGTTCCTACGATTTTCATGCGTTCATAGCCCGATGGCCCTCGTCGAAATCGCCCGCGAGCTCTGGCAGCGCAAGGTCCTGGTCGGGCTCGTCGTGGTCCTAGCCCTCTTCGCCGCGATCCTCTCCGCCTACCGCTTCTCCCCCGCCCCGCCGAGCCTGGAAAAGCGCGCCCTGACCGTCGCCGCCGCCTCCAGCCAGATCCTCGTCGACTCGACCGACTCGACCCTGGTGACGGGCGCCGAAGTCAGCGAACTCGACGCCCTGGCGACGCGGGCGAAAATCTACGGGCAGTACCTGAGCAGCCTCGACGCGCGAGAGGAAATCGCCGAGCGGGTCGGCATCCCGCCGTCTTCGATCTCCACCAGCGGCCCCTTCAGCCCCGCCACCGGCCAGCAGGAATACGCCGCGCAGCCTTCGGGCGAACGGGCCGACGAACTGCTCCAGGAAGGCGCCGGCAACCGACTCGTCTTCACCGCCCAGGAAGGCGTTCCGATCCTCACCGTCTCCGCCCAGGCGGCGACCACCGACCGCGCCGTGGCCCTCGCCGCCGCCTCCTTCCAGACGCTGAAGGCATACGTCAGCAAGCTCCGGGCCGGCGGCGCCCCGGTCCGCCGCGGCGTCACCGTCCGCCAGCTCGGCGCCCCCGAGGGCGGCACCCTGGGCGGCTCCAACAACGTCATCCTGATGGCGCTCGCCTTCATCCTCGTGCTCGGGCTGGGCTGCGCCGCGATCCTCGTTGTCCCCACCTTCGTCGCCCGCTGGCGGGCGCTGAACAAGCTCGACCGGCCGAAACCGGCGGCGACGCCGATCCAGCCGGTCGAGGACCCCGACCCCTTCGATCCCCGCCTGGCCAGCGACGATCCCGACGGGCCGGTAGCCCCACACGCAACGACCAACCTGGGCTGATGGAGGCCACGACCGGGTCGCGCCCCCTGCTCGGGCAGCCCGTCGACACGGCGCGGCGTGCCGGCCAGGCGTCGCTGCTGCGCCCGGCAGCCCAGACCGCCGACTGGCCGCGGACCACCCGGCTCCTCCCCTGGGCGCTCTTCTCCTTCGTGGCAATGCTCTGGCTGGTCCCGTTCGACAGCGTCAAGCTGCCGCTCGGGGGGCCGATCGACGCCACCCTCGACCGGCCGCTGCTGCTCATCCTCGCGGCGATCTGGCTGCTCAGCGTGCGCGCCGTCCGCAGCCGCTGGCCCCTGCGGCTGAGCCCGATCCATTGGGCGTTCGCGGCCTTCGTCGCGATCGCCGCGCTCAGCATCGTCCTCCAGGGTGAGACGCTGGTCCGGATTGGGGAGATGGACCTGGCGACCAAGCAGCTCGCCCTGCTCGTCTCCTACGCCGTCTTCTTCGCTCTCGCGGCCTCGATCATCCGCGCCTCGGAGGTGACAGCGATGCTGAAGGCCCTGATCGTGCTCTCCTGTTTCAGCGCCCTCGCCGTGGTGGTCGAGTACCGCTTCGGGATCAACCCCTTCCACGACTGGATCGGGCCGCTCTTCCCGGGCTACGTGCGGCCGGAAGGGATCGGCGGCATCGACTCGATCGGCCGCGAGCAAATTTACGGACCGGGCGTCCACCCGCTCGCGGCGGCGGTGATGTTCTCGATGACGCTGCCGTTCGCGCTCGCCTGGCTGCTGGAAGCCGAGGAGCGCCGGCAGCGGATCCTCTACGGGCTCGCGGTGGTGGTGCTGATCGCCGGCGCGGTCGCGACCCAGAAGAAGACGGCGATGGTCGGGCCCCTGGTCTGCGTCCTCGTCCTTGCCGCCTACCGGCCGCGACGGATGCTGAGGCTGGCGCCGCTCGCCCTGGTCCTCGTCGTCGTCGTCCACTTCACCGCGCCGGGAGCGCTGGGAGGCGTGCTCGACCAGTTCTCCCCCGGCTCGGTCAACAAAGTCGACACCACCCAGGACCGGGTCAGCGACTACGAGGCGGTCACCCCCGACCTCGCCGAGCACCCGCTGGTAGGCCGCGGCTACGGCAGCTACGACCAGAAGAAGCACCGGATCCTCGACAACCTCTACCTGACCCTGGCGATCGGGGTCGGCCTGCTGGGGATCGTCGCCTACCTCTCGATCCTCCTCACCTCCTTTATCGAGGCCAACCACGTCGCCCGCTCCGGCGACCCCGACCGCGGGCCGCCGGCGATGGCGGCCTCGGCGTCGTTCTGCGTCGCCCTGGTCAGCGGCGCCCTGCTCGACTTCCTCTCCTTCCCGCAGCTGCCCTACCTGCTCTGCTTCATCGCCGCGGTCGTCTTCGTCCTCGCCCACGACCACTCGCGGAGGCTGAGCCTGTGACCCGCTGCCCCGGCTGCGGGACCGAGAGCGCGCGGCCGCAGGTCCTCCTGGAGGGACACGACCGGCTGACCGGCGCGCCGGGCCACTTCGAGGTGCTCGCCTGCCCCGCCTGCGGGCTCGCCTACACCCACCCGCGGCTGCGGCCCGAGGACTTCGCCACCTACTACCCGGACAGCTACAGCGCGTATGAGCCCAACCTCGGCGGCCGGCCCTCACTCGGCGAACGGATCGGCAACCTGCAGCGGCAGGCGGTGGCGCGGTTCGGCCCCTACCGCCGGGTCTGGAACCGCCCCCCCGGGCGCCTGCTCGACGTCGGCTGCGGCGTCGGCGACCTCGCCGCCCTCTTCGCCCGGCGCGGCTGGAGCGCGGCCGGCATCGAGCCCTCGGCGCAGGCGGCCGAGCACGCGCGCGCCAACGGGGTCGAAGCCGTGACCGGGACCCTCGCCGACGCCCCCTGGGACGAAGGCGAGTTCGACGCGATCCTCTTCAACCACTCGCTCGAGCACATCGACGACCCCGCCGGGGCCGTCGCCGAGGCCACCCGCCTCCTCCGCCCGGGCGGCCTGCTGGCGATCGCCGTCCCCAACTTCGGCAGCTGGCACCGGCGCCTATTCGGCTCGGCCTGGTTCCAGCTCGACCTGCCGCGCCACCTCCAGCACTTCGATCGCGACTCGTTGGCGAAGCTGGTCGAAGCCGCCGGGCTGCGCCCGGTCGAGACCACCGCCGCGACGATGCGGCCAAGCCCGCTCGGCAGCTTGCAGTACGCGACCGTGGGGAGCCTGCGCTACGAGGGCCGCGGCTTCCGCCTGCTGGCCTGGGCCCTCGCCCCGCTCCTATTTCTCAGCGACCGCCTCTTCGAGGGGGACTGCCTGCACCTCGTCGCCGAGCGCCAGCGCCAAAACCTTGGCGGTCCGCGCCGACCACGAGTTGGCGGCGATGAAGCGGCGCCGATCGGCCTCGCCGGTGCGGCCGGCGGCCAGCGCCAGCCGTAGCCCGGCGACGAAATCGCCGCCCGGCGGCACCCGCAGGACAGGGCCGTCGACCCGGCGCACCGGCTCGAGGTCGGTGGCCACGGTCGGCGTCCCCGACGCCAGGTACTCGTAGAGCTTGAGCGGGCTCATCGCTTCGGTCAGCGGCGTGCGGCGATGCGGGACGAGGCAGGCGTCGGCGGCGTGGGCGAGGGCGGCGACCTGCTCGCGGGCGACCGGGCCGTGGTAGACGACGTTGGGCTCGGCCAGGATCGGGCCCAGGTGCGCGCGGTCGGCCAGCGGGCCGGCGAGGACGACTGAGCCCTCCGGCCAGGCCCGCGCCACCGAGCGCAGCGCCGCGGCGTCGATCCGGTCGTCGAGGGTGCCGACGTAGAGGAAGCGCGGCCCCCGCAGCTCCGCAAACCAGCTCGGCGGCGGGCCCGGTTCGACCCAGAGCCCCGGGTCGACCCCGTTCGGGACCACCTCGGCGGGGCCGGGCGTGTCGATCCGCTCGAGGATCGCGCGGCTGACGGCGCAGACGCGGCGGCCGCGCTGGGCGACTTCCCGGTAGGCGGCGAGGAGGCCCTCGCGCCAGGGCTGGTAGTCCCGGTGGGCGGCGAGGTCGTCGCTGGCGTAGAGGGTGACCGGCCCCGCCCACTCCAGCTCGGCGAAGCCGGCGAGCAGGGGCTGCGAGGTGATCACCGCGGGCCGCACCAGGCCGGCCCGCTCGGCCGCCCGCCGCAGGCGGCGGTCGTAGGCGGCGTAGGCGCGGCGCAGGGCGGGGAGGCCGGTGGGGTCCTGGCGGCGCAGGCGCAGCGGCTGCCAGAGGCGCGCCCGCTCGTCGGTCTCGAATCTCACCGGGCGGGTGACGAGATCCTTTGCGAACTTGACCGGCGCGCTGCGGGGGCGGTCGCAGATCAGCAGGCGCTCGATCCCGGGGTCGCGCAGCATCGCCAGCACCAGCTGGTCCTGCGGGAAGCACATCCCCCGCCGCTGCGCCGCCGCCCAGGTCATGTCGTCGAAGGTGTAGATCGCGTGGCTCGCGCCCATCACCTGACAAACGGCCCGGCCCGCCCGCGGCTTGCGGCGCAAGTCCTCGCCCCGCCGGCCGTTGGTCATACGTGGGCTCACCCGATTCCGAGCAAAAGCAGCTCTCGCACGAGGAGCTGAAGGAGGCCGCCGTGGCCGGCGTCCGCTGGACGACCGCAGGGCGGATCGCGATCGAGGCGATCACCCTCGCTTCGGCGATCGCTCTCGCCAGGCTGATTCCCCCCTCCGGATTCGGCGAAGCGGTCGTGCCGCTGATCCTTGTGCCGCTGGCGGTGATCTTCACCTTCGAGGGCTTCGGCAGCGCCCTAGTTCAGCGCAGGACGATCGCCCCCGCCCACGGCGAGGCGGCGATGCTGGCGAGCATCCTCACCGGCGCCCTCCTCACCTCGCTGGTCGTCGTCCTGGCGCGGCCGCTCGGGGAACCGTTGTTCGGCCAGGGCCCTGCCCGCCTCCTGGTGATGATCTCCCCCGTCTTCCTCCTGGCGGGGATCGGCGCCGTCTCCCGCAGCCTGCTCTGGCGCCGGCTCGACTTCCGCCGTCTCAGCCTGATCGAAATGGTCTCGCTGGGGATCGGCTCGGCGACCGCCGTCGCACTCGCCGCCGCCGCGGGGCTGGACGCCCCGGCGATCGTCCTCGGCGCCCTCTGCGGAGCGCTCGTGACCACCGTCCTCCTGCTGGTCGCGGCACCGCCCCCTCCCCCGCTCTGGCACCGGGGCGAGCTGCGCGAGGTGATGAGCTTCGGCGTCCCCGCATCCGGCGCCGGCCTGACCTCGGTGGCGATCACCAACGCCACCCTCGCGGTCGCCGCCGTCCGCCTCACCGCGAGCCAGGTCGGGATCTTCTGGCGCGCCTTCCAGCTCGGCGTCGTCTATCAGGAAAAGATCAGCGGGATCATGATCCGGCTGGCCTTCCCGGTCTATTCGCGGACCAAGGACCTCGGCCAGCTGCGGCGCTTCCACGAGCGGGCGACGCGCATCCACGCCGCCGTCCTCGTGCCGCTGCTCTCGCTCCTGATCGTCGTCGCGCCGGACCTCGTCCCCTGGCTCTTCGGCGAGCGCTGGGCGCCGGCCGCCGGCCCGGTCCAGATCCTCTGCGTCGCCGGGATGATCGCCGCGGTCCTCACCGGCTATCCGCAGATCATGCTCGCCGCCGGCAAGCCGCGAGCGCTGCTCGGGTTCAACGTCGCCCTGCTCGCCCTCTATTTAGTCGTCTCCTGGGTCGCGGCTCCCCACGGCACGATCGCTCTGGCGCTCGGCGTCGTCGCCGTCCACATGGTTCTTCTCGTCGCCGTCTACGGCTTTCTCTTCCGGCGGGTCCTCGAGATCCCGGTGCGGCGCCTCGCCACCGACCTCCTGCCCGCGGTGGCGAGCAGCGTGCTGCTGCTCGCGGTGGCCTTCCCCGCCGCCGAGCTCCTGCGCAACGCGAGCGCACCGGTCCCCCTCTTCCTCTTGGCCGTCGGCGCCGTCGGCGCCGCCGTCTACCTGGCTGCCCTGCGCAGCCTCTTCCCCGTCGTCTGGGGCGACGTCGCCGAGCTGACGCGACGCGTCCTGCCAACCCCCAGCAATGCGATCGGCGTGCCCCGCGTACGCCGCACGGCGCAGCGCGCCGTAGGAGGAACTTGATCTCGATGACCGCCACGTCTGGCCGTTTTTGGTCCTTCGACCCGACCATTCGCCGGGACAATTGGACTGTGCGCCTAATAGCCGCCTGCGCGATCGGGCTCTTCCTCCTCACCGCCGCTGTCGGACCAGCGAAAGCCGGGGCGGCGACCTGCCCGAACGCCAACCCGGTCGTCAACGAGAACCAGTGCAAAACCGGCTCCTCGGCCTGGCAGGTGGGCGACTACAGCAAAGACCTGGGCGGCTTCACGACCAAGTCGAGCGTCGACCTGGGCGAAAGCGTGACCCTGAAGATCGGCCGCAACGGCCCGGTCTCGCCGACCCGGACGGTGAACATCCAGGTCTACCGGATGGGCTACTACCAGGGCACCGGCGGACGCCTCGTCCACAGCGCCTCCAACGTCGCGATCAACAACGACTACACCTGCAAACCGATGGACGGGGCCACCGGATTGGTCGACTGCGGCAACTGGGCCGCGACCTACACGATCCCCGGCAGCGCCCTCCCCGCCTCGGGCGTCTACCTGGCGAAGCTGACCGCCTCGACCGGCGACCAGACCCAGGTCGTCTTCACCGTCCGCGACGACAAACGCGCCACCCCCTCGAAGCTGCTCTACGTCCTCCCGGTCGCCGACTACCAGGCCTACAACCTCTTCGGCGGCAAGTCGCTCTATTGGGGCTACGAAGGAGAGAACACCGCCTCGGGCACGGACCGCGCCGTCAAGGTCTCCTTCAACCGGCCCTACGCCCAAGCCGGGGCCCGGATGAACTGGTTCATCGGCCCGGACTTCGAACTCCTCTACTGGCTGGAGAAGCAGGGCTATGACGTCTCCTACAGCGATGACGTCCAGGTCCACGCCGAACCGGCGCAGCTGCGCGACCACGACACGATCGTCGTCTCCGGCCATTCCGAGTACTGGTCGCTGCCGCAGTTCGACGGGTTCCTCAAAGCCCGCGACGCCGGCGTCAACATCGCCTCCTTCAGCGCCAACACCGCCTACTGGAAGGTCCGCTACGAGGACGGCAACCGCACCCTCGTCTGTTACAAGACCGTCCAGGGCAGCGGCACGGAAGGCAACGGCACGGTCAGCGACAACGACTGGGGGCCGGACGGCATCAAAGGCACCGCCGACGACGCCCTCGGGCTCGACGGCAAAGCCGGCACCGCCGACGACAACCCGCAGAACTCGACCACGACCTTCCGCGACAACGGCGCGCCCCCCGGCGACCCCTCCGCCCCGGCCGGCGGCCGCGTCGGCCCCGACATGCCCGAGAACCAGCTCTTCGGGGTGATGTATTTCGGTGACAACGACGCCCGCAACTTCCCGCTCACCATCCCGGCCGGGAACGCCGCCGACGAATATGCCGCCGACCGGATCTGGCGCAACACCGGGATCGCCGAAAACGCGACGACCTCGATCGGCGAAAGGCTGGTCGGCTGGGAGTGGGACGCGGTCCCGACCCAGGCGCAGTACCTCGCCCACCAGCCCGCAAACGTGGTCAAGCTCAGCTCGAGCAACGTCCAGACCGCGCCGGACAACTCCTGGATCCAGGACGAGGGTCGCCTCCGCAACACGACGCCGCCCCCGGGCCAGCCGGGAACCGTCAACGCCGTCAAGTACCAGGCGCCGAGCGGCGCGCTGGTCTTTGCCAGCGGCACGATGCAGTGGTCGGAGGGCCTTCTCGACGAAGCCGACGACAGGATCGAACAGGCGACCTACAACGTGCTCTCCGACATGGGCGCCCAGCCGGAAACCCCGGAAGGGCTCACCCTCGACCCCGGCGGCTCCAACCGAGCCCCCAACGGCAGCTTCACGGCGACGCCAAACCCGGTCAAAACCAACACCCAGGTGACCTTCGACGCCTCCGCCTCGACCGACCCCGACGGCACGATCGCCAAATACGAATGGGACCTCGACGGCAACGGCAGCTTCGAGACCAGCACCGGCAGCAACCCGAAAGCGACCCGGAGCTACACCAGCGAGGCCGAAATCAACGTCCGCCTGCGGGTGACCGACAACGGCGGCGCCACCGACCTCGCCGTCCGCACCCTGACGGTGATCAACAACCAGCCGCCGACGGCGGCGATCCTCGCTACCCCGAACTCACCCCTCGTCGGCGAAGCGGTGAGCTTCAACGCCGCCGGATCCAAAGACGTTGACGGGACGATCGCCAAATACGAGTGGGACCTGAACGGCGACGGCGCCTTCGAGACCGACACCGGGACCACGCCCAGCGCGACCCGCACCTACACCGCCGCCGGTGATGTGGAAGCAAAGGTCCGGGTCACCGACAACGGCGGCAAGACCGCGACCGCGGCGACCACGATCACGGTCGTCGGCAACGGCGTCAGCAACTACAGCCCGACCGTGCTCAGCACCCCCGGCCTCGCCCACTACTGGCGGCTGAACGAGACCGGCGGCACCAGCTTCGCCGACAAAGTCGGCACCAGCACCGCGACCACCAGCGGCGGCCCGACCCTCGGCGTCGCCGGCGGGGTCCCTAACGACTCCGACAAAGCAGCCCGCTTCGACGGCGTCGACGACGCCGCCGGGGCCGCAGTCGACCTCTCGAAAACCAAAGCGGTGACGATCGAGTTCTGGATGAAGTGGAACGCCTTCGCCAACGACGACCGCCTGGCGATGGAGCTGACGAAAAACTTCAACGAAAACGCGGGCGGCTTCCTCGTCGACCCGAACGCGCCGCAGCTCTCCGGGACCTTCGGGGTCGGCTTGGGCATCGGCGCCTCGCGCAACAACGTCTTCTTCACCCGGCCCTCGGCCGGCGCTTGGCACCACTACGCCTTCGTACTCGACACGACGGCCCCGGCCACCCAGCAGATCACCCCTTACGTCGACGGCAAAGCGGTCAGCTACACCAAGCTCGACAGCGGCACCGGCGCGGGCAACTTCGCCAACTCGAGTCTGTACCTGATGTCGCGGGCAGCGGCCGGCCTCTTCGGAGCCGGCGACCTCGACGAGGTGGCGATCTACGAACGCGCCCTCGACGCGGCGACGATCGACGAACACTTCAACAGCGACATCGCCAACCGGCGCCCGCAGGCGAGCTTCACCGCGCCGCTGACCGCGAAAGTCGGGGAAACCGTCAGCTACGACGCCTCCGCCTCCAAAGACCCCGACGGCAGCGTCGTCAAATACGAATGGGACCTCGACGGCAACGGCAGCTTCGAGACCAACACCGGCGCGACCGCGAGCGGGAGCCGCAGCTACGCGAGCGGCGGCCCGGTGGTCGTCGGGCTGCGGGTGACCGACAACGAAGGGGCGACCGGCACCACCACCCGCACGGTCACCGTCGAAGGCGAAGCTCCGCCCGAAGAAGAACTCTTCAGCAACTACAGCCCGACCGTCCTCGACACCGCCGGGCTGCTCGACTACTGGCGCCTGAACGAGACGAGCGGCACCGGCTTCGCCGATCTCGTCGGCGGCAGGACGGCGACGACCAGCGGCGGGCCGACCCTCGGCGTCGCCGGCGGCGTCCCCCACGACAGCGACAAGGCGGCCCGCTTCGACGGCGTCGACGACGCCGCCACGGCGCCGGTCGACTTCGGCAACAGCAGCGCGATCACGGTCGAGTTCTGGCTGAAATGGAACGCCTACGCCAACGATGACCGCCTTGCCATGGAGTTCACCGGCAACTTCAACGAAGCCCCCGGCGGCTTCCTGATCGACCCCAACTCGCCGCAGTTCGGCGGCACCTTCGGGGTCGGGATCGGCAGTGGCGCCTCCCGCAACACCGTCTTCTTCGCCCGGCCCACGGCCGGCGCCTGGCACCACTACGCCTTCGCGATCGACACCGCGGCGCCGGCGACGACGCAGATAACCCCTTACGTCGACGGCCAGCCGGTCACCTACCAGAAGGCCGACAGCGGCACCGGCGCCCCCGCCTTCGGCAAATCGAACCTTTACCTGATGTCACGTGCGGCGAAAGAACTGAACGGCGCCGGCGACCTCGACGAGGTGGCCATGTACAACCGCGCCCTCAGCGGGGCGACGGTGGCCGAACACTTCAACAGCGACGTCGCCAACAAACGCCCGACCGCGAGCTTCCAGGCGCCAGCCTCGGCGAAAGTCGCCGAAACGGTGACCTTCGACGCCTCGGCCTCCAAAGACGCCGACGGCACGATCGCCAAATACGAGTGGGACCTCGACGGCAACGGCAGCTATGAGACCGACACCGCCACGAACCCGATCGCGACCCGCAGCTACGCCACCGCCGCGGCGGTCAGCGTCCACCTGCGGGTGACCGACGACAAAGGCGGCACCGGGTCGGCGGTGCGGGTCTTGACCGTCGAAGGCGAAGCCGGCCCCGAAGAAGAAGGGACCAAACAGCCCACCTACTCCGAAGGCGTGCTCAAAACCGCCGGCCTGCTCGACTACTGGCGCCTCGGCGAGGCGGTCGGCCCGGCTCTGCTCGACAGCGCCGGCGCCAATACGGCGACCGCCGCCGGCGAACCCACGCTCGGAGTCGGCGGCGCCCTTGCCGGCGACCCCGACACGGCCGCGCGCTTCGACGGCGTCAACGACGCCGCCACCGCTCCGGTCCAGCTGGGCGGCAAAACCGCGGTGACGGTCTCCTTCTGGATGAAGTGGAACGCCTGGCAGAACAACGACGAACTGGCGATGGAGCTGACCGAAAACTTCAACTCGGTTCCCGGCGGCTTCCTGATCGACCCGAACAGCAGCTACGGCAGCTTCGCGGTCGGGATCGGGATCGGCTCCTCGCGCAACGTCTCGATCTTCGCCCGGCCCTCGGCCGGAGCCTGGCACCACTACGCCTTCGTCCTCGACACGAACGCTCCGGCCTCCGAACAGGTCGTGCCCTACGTGGACGGGCAGCCGGTCTCCTACACCAAGGTCGAGAGCGGCACCGGCGCGGGCGCCTTCGCCGACTCCAACCTCTATCTGATGTCGCGTGCCGCGAGCGGGCTCTTCGGCGCCGGCGACCTCGACGAGGTGGCGCTCTTCGGCCGCGCCCTCAGCGCCTCTGAAGTCGCCGGCCAGTACGCGCTCGCCTTCCCCAACGCGGCTCCGGAAGCCGCCTTTACGGCGACGCCGAACCCGGCAACCACCGGCACCAGCGTCAAATTCGACGCCGCGGCCTCGAAAGACCCCGACGGGACGATCGCCCGCTACGCCTGGGACCTCGACGGCAACGGCACTTATGAGACCGACACCGGCACCGCCTCCAGCGTCAGCCGGTCCTACGCCACCCCCGGCGACCGCCAGATCGGCCTGCGGGTGACCGACGACAAGGGCGCGATCGCGAAAGCGACGCGCACGGTGACGATCCAGAACAGCCCCCCGTCGGCCTCGTTCACGGTCGCGCCGAACCCGGCCTCGGTCGGGGCGACGGTCGTCTTCGACGCCGCCGCGACGAAAGACAGCGACGGCACGATCGCCAAATACGAGTGGGACCTCGACGGCAACGGGACCTATGAGACCGACACCGGCACGACGGCGGCCGTCAGCGGCACCTACGGCACGGTCGGGGAAAGGACGATCCGCCTGCGGGTGACCGACAACGAAGGCGGGACCGCGACCGCAACGCGCACCCTGGTGGTCCAGAACGCGCCGCCGACGGCGTCCTTCACCGCCACCCCCGAAGCCGCTCCGACCGGGACGGCGGTCAACTTCAACGCCGCCGGCTCCAAAGACCCCGACGGGACGCTCGCCAAATACGAGTGGGACCTCGACGGCAACGGGACGTATGAGACCAACACCGGCACCACGGCGAGCGCCAGCACCACCTACGCCACGCCCGGGGCCCGCACCGTCGGCCTGCGGGTGACCGACAACGGCGGCGCCACGGCGACGACCACGCGCACGGTCACCGCCCAGAACCGGGCCCCGTCGGCTTCCTTCACCACGACCCCGAACCCGGCCCCGTCCGGCACCCTGATCGTCTTCGACGCCGGCGCCTCCAGCGACCCCGACGGCACGATCGTCGAATACGCCTGGGACCTCGACGGCAACGGGACCTATGAGACGTCCGGCTTCGGGAAACCGACGACCAGCGCTGCCTATGCGAAACCGGCAACCCGCACGGTCGGGCTGCAGGTGACCGACAGCAACGGCGCCAAAGCGACGACGACCCGCACGATCGTGATCGAAAACAGGCCTCCGACGGCTTCCTTCACGGTCTCGCCCAACCCGGCCCCGACCGGCACCACGGTGACCTTCAACGCCTCCGGCTCCAGCGACCCCGACGGCACGATCGCCAAATACGAATGGGACCTCGACGGCAACGGGACGTATGAGACGAACACCGGGACGACCAGCTCGACCAGCCGCTCCTACGCCGGCGTGGCGACCCTGACGATCGGCCTCCGGGTCACCGACAACAGCGGAGCGACCGCGACCACCACGCGGACGCTGACCGTCACCAACCGAGCCCCCACCGCCTCCTTCACGGCGACGCCGAACCCGGCCCTGACCAGCCAGACGGTCAGCTACAACGCCGGCGCCTCGGCCGACCCCGACGGCACGATCGCCAAATTCGAATGGGACCTCGACGGCAACGGAACCTACGAGCTGAACACCGGCACCACCGCCACGACCAGCAGCTCCTACGCAACTGCGGGCAACCGCACGATCGGGCTGCGAGTGACCGACAACCTCGGGGCGACGGCGACCACCACCCGCACCCTGACCGTGCGCGGGCCCTACGAGAACGCGGTCCGCTCGACCGCAGGGTTGATCGACTACTGGCGCCTCGGCGAGACTTCCGGGACCTCGCTGGCCGACTCGGTCGGGACCGCCACCGCGACCGCCCGCAACGGGGTCACGCTCGGCAGCGCCGGGAACCTGACCCTCGACCCGAACACCGCGGCGAGCTTCGACGGCAGTAACGACAACGCGGCCGCCTCGGTCAACCTCTCGGGCACCTCGAAAGTGACGATCGAGTTCTGGATGAAATGGACCAGCTTCGCCAACAACGACGACCTCGCCTTCGAGTTCACCGCGAACAACACCAACAACAACGGCGCCTTCGTGATCAACCCGAACTCGACCACCTCGAGCAGCCGCTTCGAAGTCGCGATCGGCCGCAACGGCTCGCGGAACAACGCCTACTTCACCAGGCCTTCGGCCGGTGTCTGGCACCATTACGCGATCGTGCTCAACACGACCGCGACGGCCTCGCAGCAGATCCTCGTCTACGTCGACGGCTCGGCTGTCTCCCTCACCAAGGGCTCGAGCGGGACCGGCGCCGGCAACTTCGCCAACTCGACCCTCAACTTCATGTCGCGCAACGGCAGTTCGCTGTTCGGCGCCGGCACGCTCGACGAGGTCGCGATCTACAACCAGGCCCTGACCGCAACCCAGATAGCCCAGCACTACGCGGCCAGGTAGCCATGGCGCCCTGAACCCGCTGCTCCCCATCCTGCTCGCGAGCGTCGGCTTCGCGGGCGGGGTGGGAGAGGCGCAGGTCGCCGCCCCGTCCCACGTCATCGGGATCGGGCAGCGTGTTGCGGTGGGCAAACCCCGCTCGGGCCGCGGGCAAACGCCCGGCGGAACGCCGACGAACATGGGTCCTAGTGCGCAGGCTTCCCCGGGGCCGCCGACCGAACCCCCTGTCCCTCCCGACCCGCCACCGCCGGCCTGCACGGCAAACGTCTCCACGCTTGCCGCGATCAGCTCCGAGCTCGCCACTGCGAGTGGCGGCGAGGTGATTTGTCTGGCCGACGGAACCTACGGCGCCCTCGACCTCTCGGGATCGCCGCCCGGCCGAGTTGTCGTCCGCTCCTCCCATCCCGGCAAAGCGACGATCGACGGCGCCACGATGGCCGGCCGGAATTTGACCCTGGAACGGTTCGCGGTCAGCGACGAAGTCCAGGTCCAGCCGGGCGCCTCCGGCATGAGGGTCGCCCACAACCGGATCTCCGGCGGCTACTTCGGGGTCGAAGCCGCGCCGACGACGACCGTCAGCGTCGACGACGTCGCGATCGTCGGCAACCGGCTGATCGGCCCGTTCGGCGAGGACGCGATCCACCTCAACCGCTACCACGACGGCGACGGCGACGGGGTCGGCGCCCTGGTCGAAGGCAACGAGATCACCGGCGTGCGCGAGAACGGCAACCACTCGGACTGTCTGCAGACCGTCTGGGTCGGCGACCACCTTGTCTTCCGCCGCAACTACCTGCACGACAACCGCTGCCAGGGCTTCTTCGTCAAGGACCAGGCGAGCCCCGTCATCGGCATCACCGTCGAAGACAACCTCTTCGTCCGCAACAACGAGCCGTGCGCTCCCTCGGCCCCGGAATGCGGCCAACCCGCCTACTTCCAGGTCTTCGGCCCTTACTCAGGCTTCCTCATGCGCCGCAACACGATCTGGCAGGGAGACGTGACGACCGCCTTCCAGGAGGGGACCGGCGCCGACACCCGGATCGAAGCCAACGTCGTCGACCGCTTCTGGACCTCGACCGACCTCTCCGGGATCGCCTACCTGGACAACACCCGCTGCAGCCGCGAAGCCAGCGGCGGGCTCTGGCCTGCCTTGGTGCCCGGGGAGACGGTCGACTGCTCGCCGCCATTCAACGACCCGGCGAGTGACGACTTCCGCCTGGTCGGCTCGGCACGCGGCGTCGACTGGGCTCCGGCAGAGCTGCACTTCGGACCCTGAGCTCCCGGGTCTCCCGCGCCTGAGCGACGCCTGAGCGTCACTCGCAGTTTTTGTCATCCGTCCAGCGGGTACCTCGAACATACGTCGGCAGGGGGCAGGGAATGTCCGCGGGGTGCGGCTAAACGCCGATCCAGGAAGCCGATCCAATCGCTCGTCGAAGGAGCTTCTATGTCGCTGTTCGGTCGCAGGGTCAACGCTGGTCTGATCGCCGTAATGGCGCTCGTTCTGCTCGGCTCAATGGCTTCCCTTGCAGCGGGGCGCGGGCCTTTGCCGGCCTTCCTCGGCAAGGCCAAGGACGCCAGCCACGCCCGGCCGGGCTCCGGCTCTCCCCGCGTTGGACTGCGCACCAAGGTCTCGTCGAGCAGGCTCTCGTCCGGAACCCGCGACAGGACCGCGCCGGAAACGACGATCTCGAGCGGCCCGGAGGCGACGACGACCGCGACCGGCGCAGGCTTTGCCTTCACCGCCAGCGAGTCCGGCTCGACCTTCTCCTGCAAGCTGGACGCCGGCAAGTGGTCGCGCTGCAGGCCTCCGAAGAGCTACACCGGCCTTGCCGCCGGCGGCCACCAGTTCGCGGTCAAGGCGATCGACAAGGCCGGTAACGTCGACGCCACTCCGGCCGCTTGGAGCTGGTCGGTGGTCGTCCCCCCGCCTCCTCCGCCGCCGCCGGCCGAAGAACTGCCTCCGGTCGAAGAACCGCCCGTCCAGCCCCCCGCTGAAGAACCGCCGGTCGAAGAACCGCCGGTAGAACCGCCGGCCGACACCACGCCCCCGGAGACGACGATCCAGAGCGGCCCCAGCGGCACCATCACCGCGACTGACGCCAGCTTCGGCTTCTCCGCGAGCGAGTCCGGCTCCACCTTCGCCTGCAAGCTCGACAGCGCCAGCTGGGCGGCGTGCGCCTCGCCCAAGCCCCTCTCCGGCCTCGCGGTCGGATCCCACACCTTCTCGGTCCGCGCGACCGACGGGGCCGGCAACGTCGACCCGACGCCGGCCAGCCGCAGCTGGACCGTCGAAGCCGAACAGGTCCCGCCGCCTCCTCCGCCCCCGCCCCCGCCGGGCGAAAACTGCACCACGACCGTCTCCAGCGTCTCTGCTGCGCAGTCGAGCGTTTCCTCCGCGGCTCCCGGGGCGGTGGTCTGCCTCGCCGACGGCAGCTACTCCAAGGTCTCCTTGGACGCGACCAAGGCCTCGCCCGGGGTAACGCTGCGGGCCGCGAATCCCGGCAAAGCGACGATCGCCGGCGCCAGCCTGCAGGGCTCGAACCTGACCCTGGCCCGCTTCGTCTCCACCTCGAGCGTCGTGATCCAGCCCGGCGCCTCGGGGATGATGGTGGAACACAACCGCGTCACCGGCGGCGGCCAGGGAATCGACGGCTGCCCCTCCTCGACCACGACCTGCAACGACACGAAGATCATCGGCAACGAACTGATCGGGCCGTTCGGCGAGGACGCGATCCACCTCAACCGCTACCACGATGCCAACGGCGACGGGGTCGGGATCCTGATCGAAGGCAACGAGATCACCAACGTCCGCGAGAACGGCAACCATTCCGACTGCCTGCAGACGGTCTGGGTCGGCGACCACATCGTCTTCCGCCGCAACTACCTGCACGACAACCGCTGCCAGGGCTTCTTCGTCAAGGACCAGGCCAGCCTCGGCGGCGTTTCCGGCCCGATCGCCGGGATCAGCGTCGAAGACAACCTCTTCCTCCGCAACCACGAACCGTGCGGGCCGCCGCTGACCAGCTGCGGACAGCCGATGTACTTCCAGGTCTTCGGCCCGTACAGCGGCTTCAAGATGAAGCGCAACACGATCTGGGGCGACGGAGCCGACTCGATCGCCGCCTTCCGCGAGAGCACCGGCGCGGACACGCAGATCTCGAACAACGTCATCTACCGGCTCTGGACCGACACCAACATGGGCGGCGTCGCCCTAAGCGAAAACACGCTCTGCAACCGCGAAGGCAGCTGGCCCTCCTCGCGCCCGGGCGAGACGATGGCCTGCAGCCTCTCCTTCGCCAACACCGCGACTGACGACTACCGCATCGCCGGCAGCAGTCGCGGGGTCGACTGGGCGCCCGCGGAAGTTCACTACGGTCCCTAAGCGTTGATGGGGGTGTGAGGGAGGCCCTCTCCAACCCACGCGCCGCCGCGCTGCTCGCCCTTGCTCTGCTCGCCGCAGGGGCGGCGTTCGTCCTGCTCGGCAACGACGGCGACCAGGACCCGGCCCAGGCCAGTCCCGGGACCGCGAGGAGCCGCCACAGCGCCCACCAGCCCTGCCAGGCGACGGTCGGCGGCACCCAGGCCCTGGAATCGCGAATCGCGTCGGTCGCCCCGGGGGCGGTGATCTGCCTGCGCGACGGCAGCTACGGGGAGCTCGACCTCGCCCGCCGCGGCTCCGGCCCGGCCGTCACCGTGCGCGCGGCGCACCCGGGCGCCGCCACGATCGCTGGTGCCACCCTGCGGGGCTCTCAGCTGTCGCTAGCTGACTTCGAGATCGACGGGGAAGTAACGATCGAGCCGGGCTCGCGCAAGGTCTCGGTGCTCCACAACCTCATATCCGGCGGCTACTTCGGGGTCGAAGCGGGCCCCACCACCAGCACCTACATATCCGACACGACGATCGCCGGCAACAAGTTCGTCGGTCCCTTCGGCGAGGACGCGATCCGCCTCAATCGCTACCACGACAGCGGCGACCGCGATCCCTACGGAGTTCTCGTCGAAGGCAACGAGATCACCGACGTCCGCGAGAACGGCAACCACTCCGACTGCCTGCAGTCGGTCTGGGGCGGCGACGGGCTCTACTTCCGGCGCAACTACCTGCACGACAACCGCTGCCAGGGATTCTTCGTCAACGACCAGCCGGCGCCGGTGCGGCGGATCGTCCTCGCTGACAACCTGATGCTGCGCAACGCCGCCCCCTGCGACCCCCCGCAGAGCGACTGCGGGCCGCCGCTGATCGTCCAGATCTTCGGGCCGACGCGAGGCATCAGAGTCGCCGGCAACACGATCTGGACCGACGGCAACGACTCCGCCTTCGCCCTGCGCGAGGGGCCCTTCGGCAAGGTCTCCCTCGAGGGCAACGTGATCTACCGGGGCTGGAGCGACTGGGGCGGCGGCTGGCCCGATTTCAGCCAGAGCGGAGACACCGTCTGCCGCTGGGAAGGGAGCCTGCCCCGCCTCAGCCGCGGCTCCCGCCGGGACTGCACGCCTCCCTTCGCCAATCCCGCCGCCGACGATTACCGGGTCCCCGGCGGCGCCGGGGTCGACTGGGCGCCGGCCGAGCAGCATTACGGGCCGTAATTTCAACAACAAGTATTGAGGTACTCCACTCGTTGGTGGGGTATGAGCACGACCGCGGTCGCCACCTCCCCGGGGGTGGAACCGAAGCCCATCTCCCAGCGGGACGGCATGCGCGAGAAGCACGCGCATGCTGGCGTCGCGATGGCCGTGGCCACCCTCGCGATGGGCGCCACCTCGGGAATCCAGGCGCTGCTCTACCTCAGCTCCTTCGGGGTCGGCGCCCGTACCGACGGCTTCTTCGTCGCCTTCGCCCTCTACACCAGCTTCGGGGTCTTCAGCCAGAGCATCCGGGTCACCTCGGCTCCGATGCTCGTCGGGGAGAGGCCGCGGCTGAGCCAGCGCGAGTTCGCGCTGGCTCTGGCCGCGATCTCGGTGCCCGTCGCCGTTGCGACGATCCCCCTCGCCGGCCCGCTGGCGGCGCTGCTCGCCCCCGGGGTCGGCGACGCCGGCCGCAGCGTCGCCGAATCGGCCCTGCCGATCCTCGGCCTGGCGATGATCCTCCAGCTCTGGGCAGCCGGCGGCGCCACCGTCCTCGCCGTCCGCGACCGCTTCGACCGGATCGCCGGCGCCTACATCGCCGGCGCCCTCAGCGGCCTCGCCGTCTACCTCGTCGTCTCCGGCCCCGCCGGCGAGCTCTCGCTCGGCTGGTCGATGCTGGCGATGGCGGTCGTCACCAGCGCCGCGATGCTGGACGGCGTCCGCGCCAGCCGCACCCCCGGGTCGGCGCCGTCGAGGCCGCTGCGGCCCGGCCGCCTCCTGCGCTGCGTCTGGCTCGTGCTCGGCAGCACCGCGATCTACCTCGCCTTCAACGGCCTCTACGTGATCACCCTCGCCTTCGCCAGCAACTACGGCGCCGGCGGCGCGACCGTCCTCTCCTACGCCTACCTCTTCGCCAGCTACCTGGTCGCCGCCACCGGCTTCGCGCTGGGGATGTCGCGGATCGCCGACATGCGGCGCGGCGCCCTCGCCGACTGGCGCGAGGTGATCGCCGACACCGTGCCGCCGGGCTTCCGCTACGCGATGCTGATCGTCGCCCCCGCCCTGGCGGCGCTGATCGCCGGCGGCGCCACGCTGGTCGGCGAAGTGCTGCCCGCGAGCTTCGACCCCGCCCAGGTCGACCAGCTGCGCGCCTTCGGCGCCCTGCTCTGCGCCTGGACGGTGGCGGCGCTGTTGGTCAACCTGCTGCTGCCGGCGATGTTCGCCCTCGGCCGGGTCAAGCTGGTCAACGCCCTCGCCCCCGCGCTCGTCCTGCTCCACGTCGCCGCGACCGCACTGGGCGGGGCCCTGTTCGGCGTCAACGGCGTCGTCGGCGCCTTCGTCGTCGCCCCGCTCGCCTTCGCGGTGACCCTGCTTCTGGTCGGCGCCGGGCGCGCCAGCGGCCCGATCGCGCGGGAGCTGGCCCGCGACGGCCTGCGCTTCGTCGCGGCCGCGGCCGTCTGCTTCGGCCTCGGCGCCCTGGCCGGCGACGCGGTCGGAGGCGGGCTCCTCGCCCCGGTGGCGACGATCGGCGTCGGCTCCCTCCTCTACGCCCTGCTGACGCCCTGGCTCGCACCCGACCAGGTGCGCCTGCTGGTCGCCGCGGTGCGCCCCGCCTCGGCATGAACGTCGCCGTCCGCCGCCGCCTCGGACGCCCGGCCGCAGGGGCCGCCGGTTCCTCGCGCGCCAGGGAGCTCGCCGCCGACGCGGACGTTCGCGCCGTCGCCGGCCTCGCCCTCTTCTTCGCCCTGCTGGCGGCCTTCAGCTGGCGCAAGTGGGGCGTCCCCACGGTCGACGCCGGGCATGAGCTCTCGGTGGCCGCGGCGATCGCCGAAGGCGGCGAGCCCTACCGGGACATCCGCTACTTCTACGGCCCGCTCGGCGTCTACTCGCTGGGTGGGGCCTTCGCCGTCTTCGGCACCGGCTTCACCACCGCCTTCGCCTTCGGCCTCTGCCAGGCGGCGGCGATCGTCGCGGCCTTCTACGCGCTGGCGCGCCAGCTCCTGCGGCCGCTTCTCGCCTTCCTCGCGAGCGCCGTCGTCGTCGCGATCGGGTTCTCCGGCACCGCCTTCAACTTCGTCCTCCCCCACACCAACTCGGCCACCTTCGGGATCCTCTTCATCCTCCTCACCCTGCTGGCCCTCTGCCGCGGCCGTCTCGTCCTCGCCGGCCTGGCGATCGGCTGCGCCTGTCTAACCCGGCCGGAATTCGCCGCCTTCGCCGCCCTCGCGGCGGCGACCTACCTGCTCGGCGAGTGGCGCCAGCACGGGGCCCGCCAGGCGCTCCGGGATCTGCCCCGGCTGGCGCTGCCGGCGCTGCTGGTCGCCGTCCCGGTCCTCGCCTGGCTCGCCGCCAGCGCCGGCGCCTCGAACCTCTTCACCGAGAACCTCTGGCCGGTCGACTTCCTCCGGGTCGGCGGCCTCAGCTCGCAGCAGGCGTGGGCGCCGCTGACGCTCGAAAGCGCCGCCTCGACGCTGGCCCGCGCGACCATCTACCTCGGTCTGCTCGCCGCCGCGATCGCAACCGTCGTCCTCTACGGCAGGGCCTCGGACCGGGCCGGCAGGATCAAGGCGCTGCTGCCGCTGCCGGCGGTCGCCGGGGTGCTGATCCTCGCCGACGCGGCGATGAAGTTCCTCTCGCTTTGGCCGCAGACGCGCGACGGGGTCCAGTACGAGGTGGCCCACCTGCTGATCGGGATGAGCTGGCTGCCCGCCCTCGGCTTCGCCGCGGCTGCCGTGGTCGCCCTGCGCTTCCTGCGCAAGGGCGATCCGCCCCTCACCTCCTCCTGGGGATTCGACCTCGCCCTGGTCGCCGTCGCCGCGGGGCTCGGGGCGCGCGCCTACAACGCCTTCACCGCCGAGGCCTCCTACGCCCCCTACTACGCGGCCCCGCTGGTGCTGCTGCTGGCGCTCCTGCACGAGCGCCTCGCCGACCGCTGGCCGCAGGCCCGCGTCGTCGCCTACGGCGCCCTGGGGGCCGTCGCGCTCGGGCTCGCCGCCTACGCCCAGGCGGGGCTCTACCGCGACGATGGGGCCGTGGTGCACACCCCGCGGGGCAGCTTCGACACCACCGCCGCCGCGGCCCCCGGGCTGCAGGGTGCGATCGACTTCGTCGCCTCCCACACCGAGCCCGGCGAACCGCTCCTCGCCGTGCCCTCCGACGCCGGGATCAACTTCATGACCGGGCGCCCGCCCGCGCTCTACAACCCGATGTTCCTGCCGGGCCTGCTCGACAGCCGCGCCGACGAGGTCGCGGCGGTAGCCGCGATCGACGCCGAGCACGTCCGCTACGCGGTGGTCAGCCGGCGCCGCTTCGACGGCTACGGGTCCAGCTACTTCGGCGGCGACTACAACCGGCTGCTGGCCGCCAGGATCGAGCGCGAAGGGCCGCCGGTGGCCCGGTTCGGCGCCGGCCCCCCGGTCGGCGGCACCAATTCCGCGACCTACTTCGAGGTCTACGCGCTGACCCCGCAGCGGCCATGAGCTCCGGCCCACGGGGGCTGGCGGTCGGCGTCCTCCCCGCCGCGGCTCACGGCAATCTGAAGCGGCTGCTGGCAGCACTGGAGGAGGCTTTCCCGGTCCGCTTCGAGCCGCGCGAGGAGGGCGGGCTGCGCGAGCTCGACGCCGTCCTCATGCTCGGCCCCGAGGCAGAGTCGGAGGCGGCGAACACCGGCCTTCCCACCCTGCGGCTCCTAACCCCCGAGCCCTCGCAGCCGGGAGAAGCCGTGTCCCAGCGCTTCGCCAGCGCCGCCCCGCTCGACCGCCGCCTGCACGGCGCCGAGCTGCCCGACCCCCGGATCGCCGCGGCCCTCGGCGCCGCCGAGCACTCCCCGGAGCGGGCAACCGTGCTCGCCTACTGCGGCGATACGCCGACCTGGACCCGGCGGGGAAGCCTCGACACGGCGCTGCTCGTCCCGGCCGAGCTCGGCCCCGGTGAGGCCCTGAGGGAGCGGCTCTGCGGCAGCCGCAGCGCCGCCTTGCTGCCCCTGGTCCACTTTCTCCGCCAGCTGACCGCCGCCGAGGGCTGGCAGCCGCCGGCCCCCCGGGCGACGGTGCTCTTCGACGACCCCAACCTCCACTGGCCCTCCTACGGCTTCGTCGACCTCGCCGCGCTCGGCAGCCACGCCCGCGCCCACGGCTACCACGCGGCGCTGGCCATGGTTCCGCTCGATGCCTGGTACGCCCATCCCAAGGCGCTGCGGGCGATGCGGGACGCCGGCGGCGCCCTCTCCCTCGTCGCCCACGGCAACGACCACTACGGGGGCGAGCTGGGGCGGCCGCGGGAGCCGGGCGACGCCCTCGCCCTCACCGCCCAGGCGATGCGCAGGCTGCGCGCCTTCGAGCGCCGCACCGGCACCGCCGTCGATCCCGTGATGGTTCCCCCGCACGAGCAGTGCACCGCCGAGATCGTCGCCGGCCTGCGCCGCTGCGGGTTCGAGGCGATCACGATGACCCAGCCGTTCCCCTGGCTTGGGGACGGCGCCGGCTCCTGGCTCGCCAGCCCGCCCGGCAGCGGCCCTCTCGCCGGCTGGCGTCCGGCCGACAGCGCCGAGGGGCTGCCCGTCCTGCTCCGCCATCCGCTGGTCGGCCGCTCGCTGCCGGAGCTGACCCTGCGGGCGTTCCTCGACCAGCCCTTGATCCTCTACGGCCACCAGGGCGACCTCGAGGACGGCCTCGAGGTCCTCGCCGCAGCGGTCGCCGACGTCGACCGCCTGGTCCCCGCCCGCTGGTGCTCGCTTGGCGAGATCGCCGCCGCCGGCTTCGAGACCCGCCGCGTCCCGAGCGGCCTGCAGGTCCGGCTGCTGAGCCGCCGGGCGCGGGTCGAGATCCCGGCCGACGCCGAGACCCTGCTGGTAGCCCCCACCCCGTTCCCCGCCCATCCGATTTTGACCACAGCGGGCTGGGGCCGGAATCGGATGGGTTCATGCGGCGGCGAGGAGCTCCTGGTTGACGGCCGACCCCATCGCTTCGATGAGCCGCTGCCCGTCACTCCGGGCGCGACGGTCGAGGTTGCGCTCCGCAGCCCCGACGCAGTCGACATCGACACGGTGCCGGCGCCGCGGCGGCGAGCGCTGGCGGTGCCGCGGCGCCTCCTCAGCGAGGGCCGCGACCGCCTCGGGCCGCTGCTCTCACGCGCCCCCTAGAGGGCCGATTTCAGCCTGACCGGGGAGGCCGCGTCGGGGACCAGCAGCTGCTCTTCGCCGCTGCCGTCGGCCGGCACCGTGTAGACGTTTTCGCCGTCGGAGTAGACGAGCGTCCCGTCGTCGAGCCACTCGGCCTGGTCGTCGACCGAGCGCGTCTCCGCCGTCGGGTGGTCGGCGAGGGTCGCCAGGTCGAGGACGTGCAGGCGCCAGTTGTCCCCCTTGCCGACCCGGCTCTTGAAGGCGATCTGCTTGCCGTCGGGCGAGAGCGAGGGGCACTCGACCCCGTCGCGCAGGACGCGCAGCGACCTCGCCGCGAGGTCGCCTTCGACCAGGTAGTGGTGCTTGCCGGTGGCGAGCGTCGCGTAGAACCGGTTCGGGTCGGCGGCGAAGGTGACCCCCCAGAAGTTGAAGTCGACGGCGTCGAACGGCTTGCCGTCCTTGGTCACCTCGAACTGCTCGAGCGAGGCCACGGTCTTGCCAGTGGCCATCTCAATGATCGACGTCCGGGTCGAGAATGCAGTCGCCGACTCGACGTAGGAGTCGCCGCCGACGAACAGCGTCATCGTCCCGAGCTTCCCGTCAGCGGAGACGCGGGCTCGCGAGGGCAGCCCCGTCAGCGGAATCGTCTGCTGCACCTGCAGCTTCGAGTCGAAGATGGCGGCGGTGTATTCGACGCCCGAGGGGGCCACGCCCATACAGATGCCGTGGCCACCGGCGTAGTAGACGCGCTGGCAGGCGAGCTGATCGGAGCGCTGGATCTCCTTGCCGCCCTCGACCACGAAGACGTCGCCGTTGGAGGTCGGGTTGGAGGGATCGACGGCGCGGACCATCACCGGCGTGTCGCTCAACGCGCGGCCCGGCTGCGAGTCGCCGCTGGACTTGTCGGAACCGAGCGCGGCGAAGGCCAGGTAGCCGCCGAGCAGGAGGCAGAGCACCGCGACCGCCGCCATGACCCTGCCGCCCTTCATCGTCTAGGCGGCGGCGAGCGAGCGCGTCGCCGGCGCGCCCGGCAGCGCCAGCCGCTCGCCGACTTCGGCCGCGACCTCTTCGGCGAAGCCCATCACCGAGTCGCCGTTGAGGAGATAGGGGTAGATCTGCGCGTTGGAGGCCAGCGCCAGGCCTGGGACCCCGGGCCAGATCGGCGCCACCCGCGGTCCCTCGTCGCTGCGCACCTGATGGACGGGCTCGACCAGCTTCGCCCGCTGCACCGTCCAATCGACGACCTCCTCGCGGCTGAAGCCGGGCGAGAGGCGCGCCAGGTAGTCGGTGAAGCGCCGGTAGACCGACTCGTCGTCCTCGCTCTGCTCCGGCGCGGCGGGGTCGCAGTACTTCGGCAGGTAGATGAGCTGCAGGCCGTCGGTGTGGTCGGTGCCCAGCACCTTGGTCGTTTCCACTGCGCTGGTCAGCGGGGTCGGCTCGGTGATGTTGATCGCGTAGTAGGGCAGCAGCTTGCGCCGCACCTTGACGATCGGGCAGACGCACCCGAGCCAGCGCTCGGGATAGGGCGCAAGCAGGCCGCGGTGGCGCTCGGGCAGCAGGAACTTCAGCGCCGGCGGCTGCAGGGTCGGGATCGTCAGGTCGAACTCGAGCGTCTCGCCGTCGAGCTCGACCCCGGTGACCGAGCCGTCCTCGGCCAGGGCCAGCCCCGTCACCGGCGCGTCGGTGCGGGCCTCGACCCCGAGCTCGCCTGCGCGCGCCACCATCGCGTCGATCAGCCGCTGGTGGCCGCCGACGATGTGGCCCATTTCCTCGCCGCCTTTGCCGCCGCCGCTGCGGGCCCCCGACATCCGCCGGGTCCGCGCCCAGAGGTAGGTGGCCGGCAGCCCCGAGGGGTCGCCGTCGAAGCGCGTGTCGAGCAGCGGTTTCCAGATCCGCTCCCAGACCTGGTTTCCGCAGATCCGCCGCAACCAGGTCTCGAGCGGGATCTTCTCCAGCTTCTCGTAGGAGCTGCGGACCTGGCACTGGGCGACGAAAAGACCTAGGCGGAGGCGAGCAGGCGGGCTCAGCGGAGAGAACCGCAACAGGTCGCCGACGCCGTTGAAGTCGTGCATCTCGCCGCCCGAGAAGAAACCGGCTCCGACCGGGGTGAAGCGCAGCTGGTCACCAAGGCCGACCTCCTCGGCCATCGCGATCATCCGCTCGTCGGCAGGGGTGATCACGTGGTAGAAGCGGTCGACCTCATGGCCGTCGAAGTCGAAGGTGCCGGCGAGGCCGCCGAGGCTGGGGCCGCGCTCGACCACGGTCACCCGGGCGCCCTGCTGCGCCAGGCGCAGCGCCAGCGAGACGCCGAGGACGCCGCCGCCGACGATGCCGACGCGCGGTGCGGTGCCGCCCATCAGCCCTGGGCTACCGGAGCCGGGCCGCCTGCCGGCGATCCCTCGGTCACCGTCGCGGCGGCCGGCTCGGGCAGTCCCTTCGGCGCCGTCGCCTCGGCCAGCGGCGATACCGGCGGCGGCTGGATCCGGCCGACGAGGTGCGCGGCCATCACCCGCAGGTAGGCGACCACGGTCGGTTTCAGCTGCATCTTCGACTCGCCTTTGCGGGTCGTCCAGTCATTGGTGGTCGGCACCTCGGCCACCTTGGCGCCGGCGTTGTAGAGCTTCAGCAGCAGCTCGACGTTGGCGGCGAAGCCGGGCTCGCGGACCAGCAGGTAGCCGTAGGTGTCGGCCGCCTTGCGCAGCGTCCCCGCCCGGTAGACCCGGTACAGAGACGAGAGCGTGTGCATCTCGCGCAGGCCGCCGAGGTAGCGGAAGGTGTTGGAGACCGATTTGCTCGCCGCCAGGCGCCAACCGGCGACGCCGACGATCTTGCCGCCCGGCGCGTAGACCGAGGCGAGGACGACGTCGTTGCCCCGCTCGAAGAGCTCCAGCATCCGCGGCAGGTCGGAGAGGTCGGAGGTGGTGTCGGCCTCGAGGGTGACGATCGCGTCATCGTCGGAGGACTCCTTCAGGGCCGAGCGGATGCCGGTATTGATCGCGGTGCCGAGGCCGCGGTTGACGGTGTGGGTGACCACCGCCAGGTGCATGTCCTGGGCGTGTTCGCGGATCACCTCGCCGGTGCCGTCGGTCGAGCCGTCGTCGACGACGATCACCCGCGCTCCCAGCGCGCGGGCCACCGGCGCCAGGTCGGCCAGCAGCCGGGGGATGTTTTCGGCCTCGTTGTAGGCCGGGATCACGAAGCGGATCATGCGAAGACCTCCAGGGGCCGGGGAGCGGGGATGTCGAGCAGCTCGACCGGGCGGCGCACCGCCGCGGACTCGCGGACCGCGAGGGCGGCCGCCAGGGCCTTGACGCCGTCGTGGGCGCTGACCGGCTCGGGGGTGTCGTCGAGGACGCAACGGCAGAAGGCTTCGAGCTCGGCCTGCAGCGGCTCCGCCTTGGCGAGCGAAAACCGCACCGCGGCGCCCTCGCCGTCGCCGCGCAGGACCGAGAGCCCGTCCCACAAAAGCGGCGCGGTCGTCGACTCGACGAACCAGACGTCCTGGGTGATGTAGCTCGCCCGCAGCAGCCCGTTCTCGCCGATCAGGGCGATCTCGCGCTTCTTCTCAGGGGTCAGCCAGTTGACGTCGAGCAGGCCCAGCGTCTGCTCGCCGTCATCGGCGCCGAAGCGGGCGAGGCAGGTGAGGAGGTCCTCCTGGGAGCTGTGCTGGAAGCGGCCGCCGTCGGCATAGATCTCGTGGATCGAGCCGTCGAGGACGTACTGCATCACGTCGAGGTCGTGGGTGGCGAGGTCGATCGCCACGCCCGTGTCCTGGATCCGCGTCGGCAGCGGCCCGACCCGGGTGGTGTGGGCGCGGTAGACCCGGCCCAGGCGCCCGTCGGCGACCAGCTCCCGCAGCTTCTCGACGGCGGGGTTGAAGCGCTCGACGTGGCCCACCATCAGCTTGCGGTCGGCCTCGATCGCGGCGCCGCGCATCCGCAGCGCGTCGGGAAGCGTCGTCGCGATCGGCTTCTCGACCAGGACGTGAAGGCCGGCGGCGAGGACCTCGATCGCAACCTCCGCGTGGTGCTCGGAGGGGCAGGCGATCGAGACGGCGTCGAGCTCGTCGGCGATTTCGAGCATCTCGCGCCAGTCCGAGAACTCCAGGGCGCCGGCGCCGGCGAGAGCCCTGACCCGCGCGGCGGCGGAGGGGTCGGCGACGGCGACCAGCTCGGCGCAATCGATCTGCGCGTAGTTACGGACGTGGAAGCCACCCATCCGCCCGCAGCCGACGACCCCGACTCGCAGCCGCTCAGACAAGGGACCCCTCCATCGAGCGCTCGAGGTGGGCGACGGTGATCGCCGCGATCCGCTCGGCGGCGTTTCCATCGCCGAAGATCGGCGGCCGGGAGTCCGGCCGCGGCTTCGCGAGGGCGTCGCGAAACTGCTCGGCGTCGACGCCGACCAGCGTGTTCCAGCCGGTCGAGACGGTCTCGATCCACTCCGTCTCCTCGCGCATCGTGATGCACGGCACCCCCCAGAGATAAGCCTCGCGCTGCACCCCGCCGGAGTCGGTCGCGATCGCCAACGCGTCGCGCTCCAAGGTCAACATCTCGGTGTAGGTCACCGGGTCGCGGAGCTCGACGTTGGCCGGCACCTCGAGGTTCCAGGTCTCCAGGCTCTTGCGGGTCCGCGGGTGCAGCGGGAAGATCACCCGGCACTCGGCAGCGCCCAGGCAGCCGAGCACAGCGGCAAGGCGCTCGGCCGAGTCGGTGTTGTAGTTGCGGTGAGCGGTGGCGAGGACGTACTCGCCCGGCTCGCTGCGCTCGGGCAGGCGCGCCCGGGTCGCCAGCAGGACGTCGGCGAGGACGTCGCCGGTGACGTGGACGACGCCCTTCACCCCCTCCTCGAGGAGGACGTCGCGGGCGTGCTCGCAGGGAGCGAAGAGAAGGTCGGAAAGCTCGTCGGTCTCGATCCGGCTGGCCTCCTCCGGCATGTCCTGCCGGTAGCTCCGCAGACCGGCCTCGACGTGGATCAGCGGCACCCCGGCCGCAACCGCGGCGCGGGCGCCGGCGATCGTCGCGTGGGTGTCGCCGCGGACCAGCACCGCGTCGGGCTCGCGGCTGGCGATCACGCGCCCGATCCGTTCCTCGGCCACCTTCACGGCGGCAGTGGGCGGCAACGAGCCGACGCCGAGGTTGAACTCCGGCAAAGGCAGGTGCAGGTCGGCGATCTGCAGGTCGGACATCCCCGGGTCGTAGTGCTGGCCGGTGTGGACCAGGATCTCCTCGACGCAGCTCGAGTAGGCGAGCGATAGCGGCGCCGCCTGCACTATCTCGGGGCGGGAACCGATTACGGAGACGATCCTGGCTGCCATGCGTAATCAACGCACGGGACCGCCAACTCTTTTCGCGTTCCCGGCAGAAACTTGCCCGCAAGTGTTTCCGGCCTGGCCTCGTTATCTCTACGAATGGAGGCCCACGGACTCACGCGGGGCGAATCGACCGCCGCCCGGATCCCCAGCCAGGGGCGGGCGGTGGCCGTGCTGCGACGCGGCTTCGACCTCCTCGGCGCCGTTGCGCTGATCCTGCTGCTGAGCCCGGTCCTGATCGGCGTCGCCCTCGCGGTGCGATTCGACAGCCGCGGCCCCGCCTTCTTCCGCCAGCGCCGGGTCGGCCTCGGCGAACGCGAGTTCACCCTCTTCAAGTTCCGCAGCATGCGGGTCGACGCCGACCCCCGCGGCCACCGGGAGTATGTGACCGCCCTGATCACGGGCGAAGGCACGGCGCCCGACGGCGGCCGCGAGAACCTCTACAAGCTGGCCGTCGACGATCGGATCACCCCGGTGGGGCGCTGGATCAGGCGCTGGAGCCTCGACGAGCTGCCCCAGCTCTTCAACGTCGTTCGCGGCGAGATGAGCCTGGTCGGGCCCCGCCCGGCGATCCCCTACGAGGTGAGCGAGTACCCGAGCTGGTACCGCGCCCGCTTCGCCGTCAAGCCCGGCCTGACCGGCTACTGGCAGGTCAGCGGCCGCAGCGAACGGACCTACGAGGAAATGGTCCGCCTCGACATCGAGTACGCCGAGCGCCGTTCGCTCGGCCTCGACTTCTTAATCCTTCTAAAGACCCCTTGGGTCGTCCTCGGTCGAAAGGGAGCAGAGTGAACCCAGCAGGAGCCATCGGAACCCTCGTCGTCGGTTACGGCTATTGGGGCCCGAACATAGTCCGCAATGTGGTCGAGCGTCCCGAGTTCCGCCTGATGGGGCTCTGCGAGCTCGACGAAGGCCGCGCCGAAGACTTTCGCCGTCGCCATCCCGGGATCTGGATCGAGCCCGACCTCGACGCGGCGCTCGCCGATCCGCGCATCGAGGCGGTGGCGATCGCCACCCCGCCCCACACCCACTACAACCTGGTCCGCCGCGCCCTGGAGGCGGGCAAGCACGTGCTCGTCGAGAAGCCCCTGGCGCGGACCGCGCCGGAGGCCGCCACGCTGACCAGGCTGGCCGAGGAGCTCGGCCTGGTGCTGATGCCCGGGCACACCTTCGTCTACAGCCCTTCGGTGAACGCCGTCCGCGACCTGATCCAGACCGACGAGCTCGGCGAGATCTACTTCATCACCTCCTCGCGGATGAACCTTGGCCTCTACCAGCAGGACGGAGTCGTGCTCGACCTCGCGCCGCACGACCTCTCGATCCTGCTCCACTGGCTGGGCCGTCCGCTGGTCGAGGTCTCGGCCAGCGGCCGCAGCGTCTTCCAGGACGGCGTCCACGAGACCGCCTTCCTCACCCTTCGCTTCGAGGGCGGCGCCCAGGCCAACGTCCAGCTCTCCTGGCTGGCGCCGCGGAAGATGCGGCAGATGGTCGTCGTCGGCAGCCGCCGCATGGTCCAGTACGAAGACACCGCGGCGGACGACTCGGTCCGGATCTACGATCGCGGCCTGGACTTCGCCGAACCGCCGGCGAACTTCGGCGAGTACCGCCTCACCTACCGCACCGGCGACATGGTCGCTCCGCGCGTCCAGGCCCTGGAGCCGCTGGGCCAGGAGCTGCGCGACTTCGCCTCGGCGATCCGGGAGGGCACCACCCCCGTCTCGAACTCCCGCCTCGGGCTGGAGATCGTGCTCGGCCTCGAGGCGCTCGAGGAGTCGCTGCAGAACCAGGGCAGGCCCGTCGCGGTGGGATCCGTTGCCGAGGCACTGGAGGCGGCGCAAACCGACCTCCCGACGCCAGTACGCAACCGGGACTAATCCCCGGCGGGCCTGCGGCCGGTCCGGCCGGGGACCACGCCGAGGAAGTCGAGCTCGGCCAGGTACACCAGCACCGCGTGCGTGGCCAGCTCGGTCACGGTTATCCGCAGGCGGCGGGCCTCCTGCGCCAGTTGCGCCTCGGTAACGCGGTCGAGCTCGAGGTCGAATTTCGCCTCGACGTCGCTGGTCGGCCGGAGGAAGCGCGGCGGGGCGGTCGGCTTGCGACCCGTCCTCAGCTTGTACGTGTAGTGCAGCAACGCCTTGCGCGCTCCTACTGTCAGATCTGTCCCGAAGTGCCCTTCGAGACCGGTACACGCGAGTTTTCCGAGTTCGACGGTGACCATCCCTACTTTAAGAACTCAGGCAGGGTGTCCAACCTTTTTACAAACTCCTGTATTTCCTCCAATCTTCAACCTCTCCCGGAGATATTTGGAAAGACCTAAATAGTCAGGGCTCTACAGCAAATCGTGGGCAGGGACTACGAATAGTTGAATTTCCCAATTGACATTTCGACCTTTCGATGATCAGCTTTCGGACGAAATTTGTCCCTCTTTCCGGGATGAGTGTGGAAGTTCATTTCCCCAAGTTGCGGTCGGAAATCGTGAAATCAGACAACCCAGTCGGAGTGCATGCGGTGAGCATGAGGGAGAACAGCAATGAGCAGCGCGTCCGCCGGTCCCTCCCCGGACCAGGGACCTACCAGCCTGACTCGAGAGGCGATAGCTCGTGCCAAGGAGGGCGACCCCGAGGGACTGCATTACCTCTACGTTCGTTATGCGGATGACGTTCTCCGCTTCATAACCGGGCTGGTCCGAGACCACCACGAGGCCGAAGACATCACCCAGAACGTCTTCGCCAAGCTGATGAAGGCGATCGTCAAGTACGAAGAGCGCGCCGTTCCTTTCGACGCATGGATCCTGCGCGTGGCCCGCAACGCCGCGCTAGACCATCTGCGGGCGAAGCGTGCGATCCCCAGCGAAGAAGTGCGGCTGACGGACACCGGAGCCGCTCAAACCGCCGTAGACCGCGGCCGGGCCCTACGGCAGGCGCTGGAAGACCTGCCGGAGGACCAGCGCGAGGTGCTCGTCCTGCGGCATATCGTCGGCCTCTCGCCGGTCGAGATCGCCGACACCCTGGACAAGAGCGAGAGCTCGGTGCACGGGCTCCACCACCGGGGGCGCCGCACCCTGCGTGCGAATCTAACCGAGCTCGGAGCCGGTCCGGTCGTCGCGGCGCGGCCGAGGAGCTAGCCGCCGCTGGCGTCAGCCTCTCGCTCGAGGTCGGCGAGGATCCGCTTGGTTACCCGCCCGGCGTCGACCTCGGCGGCGAAGTAGAAGGCTGCGTGTTCGGCGAGCTGCCCCACCGTCACCCCCTGGCTGGCAGCCTCCTCGCCGAACTCTCGCCAGAGCCCTGCATCGACCTCGATCTCGACCCGCACCTGCTCCCGGGTCTCGCTGCCGCGCAGAAAACCCGGGTACGGCCAGGCGGCCCGCTCGGTGCCCTTGTCGCTTACGTAGTAGCGCAGGGCGCCTTCCAGCCTCGCTTCCCCTGCGGCTTCGACCCCTTGCTCGGTCAGCGCCTCGACGGCTAGCTCGCTGAGAGCCAGCGAGACGTGCTGTCTCCTCGCACCCTCTCTCCGGGTCACGCCCGCTCCCTCCACCGTAGTCCGCATGAAGATCCTTTACCCACCCGATCTGCCAGCTAACTCGCGGGTTTATTCATACCCGAATTTGGTACTCCAGCGCCAGGTTTTCCGCAGGATCAATCAAGCAGGCGGCGCGCGCGGGCGCCGGCGACCGTCTCGCGCAGCGTCTCCTCGGCCCCGTGCGCGGGACTCCAGCCGAGGTCCCGGCGCGCCTTGGTCGCGTCCATCAGAACAGGGGTGTCGGCGGCGATCGCCCACTCGAGCTTCGGCGAGGCGAAGCTGAGGCGGCGGGCGAGGGCGGTGCCGAGGCCGACCGCCGGGCGCGGGACCGGCACCCAGCGCCAACCCAGCTCGCGGGCGATGTCGCGGATCCGGATGTCGCCGTCGGCAGCGAGGTTGTAGGCGCCGGGCGGGCCGTCGCCGCAGATCGCTGCCGCCATCGCCCGGGCGACGTCGTCGTGGTGGACCAGCTGGACCGGGACCCCTGGGTCGGGCAGGACCGGGCTGACCAGCGGCAGGCGCTCGATTCCCCTGCGCAGCAGGGGGAGCGGGTCGCCGGCGCGAACCGCGTCGACGGTTTGCTCGATCAGCATCGTCGCCCGCGGACCGGCGACGATGCAGGGGCGGAAGACGTAGGCCTCCACCCCGCTTCCCGGCAACAGCTCGTCGAGCAGAGCCTCGAGCTCGGCCTTTTGCGCCGAGTAGTAGAAGCTCTCCGAGCCGCGGGCGGGAACGTCCTCGGTGAGCGGCTGCGGGTTCTCGGGGTGAAAGCCGTAGGCGGCCACCGAGGAGGCGTAGACGAGCCGCTTCACCCCAGACTTGATCGCCGTCTCGAAGGCGTTGCGCGTCCCCTCCAGGTTGATCCGCCGCGCCTCCTCGCGGTCGCCGAAGATCGCGAAGGCGAGGTGCACGGCGACGTCGGCGCCGTCGAAAAGCGCCGCCAAAGACCCCCGATCCAAAATGTCCCCCCGCCGGTAGGTCGCCTTCTCCCACCCTTCGAGCGAAGGATCAAAAGGCCGACGAGCCATCCCCACCACGGACCCCACCTCCGCCCGCCTCTCCAACTCAACCATCAAAGGCTTCCCAATCTCGCCGGTAGGCCCGGTAACCGCGACTTGCAGAGTCATCGAGCGCATCTTAGGGAGGCTCGGGTACCCCTCTGACAAAGGCTCAAGGAGTCACGCTTGAACCTTCAGGTTCGACCAGCTGCGCGACGGTCTTTGGCAGAGGGGTACCCGACCCTCCCCGATCAAGACCCGGGCGTAACGCGATAAGCGTCAAACACGGACTCGACATTCCGAAGCCGGCTGATGCAGTGCTTCAGCTGCTCGGTGTCGCCGACCTCGACCACGAACTTGTTTTTCACCATCGGGTGGTTGGTCGTGCAGGAGGCGCCGATGATGTTGATTCCGGCCTCCGAGAAGGTCCGCGAGAGGTCCTCGAGCAGGCGGGTGCGGTCGTAGGCGTCGATCTGCAGCTCGACCCGGTAGGAGGCCTCGTTTTCGCCCTGCCAGCGCACCTCGACGAACCGCTCCGGCGCTCTTTTCAGGGCCTTGACGTTTTTGCAGTCGGTGCGGTGGATGGTGATCCCGCGGCCGAGCGAGACGTAGCCTTCGATCTCGTCGCCGGGCACCGGTCGGCAGCACTTCGCCAGCCGCACGGCGACGTTCTCGACGCCCTTGACGATGATCCCGTAGTTCGAGGCGTCCTTGGTGCGGCGGGCGCGGTCCTCGCGGCCCAGCGGCGCGCCGGCAGCCTCCTCCTCGACGCCCTCGCCGGCCTTGAGCCGCTGCATCAGCTTGTTGGCGGCGGTCTTGGCGGAGACTTTGCCCTGGCCGAGGGCGATGTAGAAGTCGTTGGCTTTGCGGAAGCCCATCTCCCGGATCACGTCCGCGAGCAGCGCCGAGCCGGAGACCTTCTGCATCGGGATGCCGCGGGTCCGCAGCGCTTCGTCGAGCTTTTCGCGGCCGTCGCGCTCGGCGTCGTCGCGCCGCTCCTCTTTGAACCAGGCGCGGATCTTGTTGCGGGCGCGGCTGGTCCGCACCAGTTTCAGCCAATCGAGCGAGGGGCCGCGCTTCTGCTTCGCGGTCAGGACCTCGACGATGTCGCCGGAGCGCAGCTGGTAGTGCAACGGCACGATGTTGCCGTTGACCTTCGCGCCGACGCAGCTGTGGCCGACGTCGGTGTGGACCGCGTAGGCGAAATCGAGCGGGGTCGAGCCGGCCGAGAGGTTCTTCACTTCCCCCTTCGGGGTGAAGACGAAGACCTCGTCCTCGAAGAGGTCGACCTTGAGCGACTCGAGAAACTCGGCCGGGTCCTGTTCGCCCTCGGCCTCGACCAGCTGCCGCAGCCAGGTCATCTTCTCCCGCTGCGGATCGCCCTGGGCGCCCTCTTTGTAGGCGACGTGGGCGGCGATCCCGTACTCGGCGAGCTTGTGCATCTCCTCGGTCCGGATCTGGATCTCCAGCGGTTTGCCCTCCGGCCCGATCACCGTCGTGTGCAGCGCCTGGTACATGTTGGCTTTGGGCATCGCCACCCAGTCCTTGAAGCGGCCGGGCAGCGGCTTCCAGAGCGAGTGGATGACGCCGATCGCGCCGTAGCAGTCTTTGACCGAGTGGACGATCACCCGCATCGCCGTCAGGTCGAAGATCTCGTTGAACTCGCGCCCCTTCTTCGCCATCTTCGTGTAGATCGAGTAGAAGTGCTTGGCGCGGCCTGAGATCTCTGCCTCGATCCCGACTTGCTCGAGCTCGGCGGCGAGGAACTCGCCCGCTTCGGAGACGTAGTTCTCCCGCTCCTCCCGCTGCTGCGCGACCAGCTGCTTGATTTCCGCGTACTTGCGCGGGTGCAGGGTGGCGAAGGCGAGGTCCTCGAGCTCCCATTTGATCGCGTGGATCCCCAGCCGGTGCGCCAGCGGGGCGTAGATCTCCAGCGTCTCGTGCGACTTGCGCGTCTGTTTCTGCTTCGGCAGCGCGCCGAGCGTGCGCATGTTGTGGAGCCGGTCGGCCAGCTTGATCAGGATCACCCTGACGTCGGTGGCCATCGCCACCATCATCTTCCGGTAGTTCTCCGCCTGCCGCTCGTCGCGGCTCTCGAAGGTGATCCCGGTCAGCTTGGTGACGCCGTCGACCAGGGCGGCGATCTCGGCGCCGAACTCGGCCCGGATCTCCTCCAGGCTGGCGGTCGTGTCCTCAACCGTGTCGTGGAGCAGCGCGGCGCAGAGGGTCTCGGTGTCGAGCCGCATCCCGGCGCAGATCTGGGCGACGCCGATCGGGTGGGTGATGAACTCGTCACCTGAGTAGCGCAGCTGGTCGGCGTGCCGCTCGAGGGCGAAGTCGAAGGCGCGCTCGACCTTGGCCCGGTCGATCGTCGCGACGGCGACGGCGGTGCCGCCGTTGCCGTTCGCCGGCGCCGAGGCAGCCGAATCGAACTCCTCGATCACGGCGAGGAGATCGGCGAAGAGCTCTTTGTGCTCTACGGCAGTTTCGGTCTTGCGAGGGATCGCTGGGCCTCCGAAAGTCGGTCGCTGTAGGCGCGGAATGCAGCCGAGCGCTGCAGATCCGTCCTTACGGAGGATACGACCCGCACGACCCCTGCGCCGCCGTCGGGCGATCCTTGCAGCAGCCCCAACTCGCGGAGGACCCGGAAACGGCGTGCGGCCGCCTCCGGGCAAAGGGGATGGTTTCCCGGTCCCGCCAGCGCCTCGCGCAGGCGCCGGCCCTTGGCGTCGCCGGTCTGCCGCAGCGCCCGGTAGGAGGCCGCAACCCCCTCCCGCGTCGCCCACTGCTCGTCGAGCGCCTGGGACGCAAACTCCAGCTCTGCCTCGGTCCAGGGCTCGTGCAGGAAGCCTCCGGCCTCGCCGCAGGCGAGCCCGACCCGCTCCTCGTCACCCTCGTCGCGAGGAGGGTCGACCAGGACGACGTGCTCGAAGGCGGCGGCGAGCCGGGGCTTGCGCTCCAGGGCCGCGTAGTCGGTCAAAGCAAGGCCCGACTCCGCCCGCGTCACCAGCCGAGCGATCTCCTCCTCGCCACAGCGATGGCAGGCGATCAGGGCCGCGCCGCCGTTGAAGCGCGCCAAGCCGGTTGCCCCATTCGCCAGCGCCGCCCGCCGCGAAGCGTCGGCGCAGACTGCCAGCACCCCCGCCCCGCTGGAGACCAGCTCGGCGAGCACCACGGTCACGGGCGCCTCACCGGCCACACGACGCCGTACTGTCTCGCGAAACCGCGTGAGATCGCCTATACGACGATCTCTTGCGGTCTCGGCGGGGAGGTCGGTCGAGAGCTCGGTTTCGAAGCGGGACCACCATTCGGGTTCCTCGCACGTGCAGGCGTGGGGAAGGACCGGAGCCGCTGCGTCCGGATCGGCCGCTCCCTGCTCCTCCAGCGGGTGGAGCTCGCGGAGGACGACGCGGGGCTCGACCGAGCCGTTCCAGTGGTTGACCTCCAGCCGCACGCTGGCGTCGAGCAGGTCCTCGTCCTCGACCCCGAGGCTGGCGCGGCCGAAGGCGACGCCGAGGGCGCGGTGGGCGCCGCTGTGGAGGCTGAAGCGGGCGTGCTTTCCCTCACCCATCGACCGCACGTCGCTGACCCGCGCCGAGGGCACCAGCAACCGCACGCCGGGGTTGCCCATCCCGAACGGCGCCAGCTGCTTCAGCTCTTCAGCCAGGTCGAGGCCGAGCCCCACTCCGCCGACGATCGCGTCGACCTTTTCGGTCCGCCGCAGGTCCTCCTCGCTCAGCACCTCGTTCGCGTGGGCGGCGAAGGCCCGCTGGAAGGCATCGACTTTCTCGGCCTTGATCTGCAGGCCAGCCGCGGCCTTGTGGCCGCCGAACCCCTCCAGGTGCTCGGCGCAGGCTTGCAGCGCCCCCAAGAGGTCGAAGCCGGGAATGCTGCGCCCAGAGCCCCGTCCGTTTCCCTCCTCGTCGAGCGAGATGACCACCGCGGGTCGACCGTGGCGCTCGACCAGGCGGGAGGCGACAATCCCGACCACGCCTGGATGCCAGTCCCGCCCCGCGACGACGAATCCACGTGCCTCCCGCAGGTCCTCGGGCAGCTCGCGCCGCGCCGCCTCCGCGGCGGCATCGACTTCGCGCTCGGTTGCCCGCCGCTCGGAGTTGGCCCGGCTCAGCTCCTCGGCGATCGCCTTCGCGCGCTCGGGGTCCTCGGTGAGGAACAGCTCCACGCCGGCGTCAGCTCGGTAGAGGCGGCCGGCCGCGTTGATCCGCGGTGCCAGGCGGAATGAAAGATCCCCCTCGTCCAGCCGCTCCGGCTCGCATTTCGCCGCCTCCAGCAGGGCCCGAATCCCGGGTCGCTGAGCGCGCCTGATCTCTGCAAGGCCCTGCCTGACAAGTGCCCGGTTCTCCCCCACCAGCGGGACTACATCGGCGACCGTTGCCAACGCCACCAAATCCAGATCGGGATCAGAGGCGGCATCAACAGGACCTACTTTGCTGGTGGGTCCTGTTGATGCCGCCTCCCTTAAGGCGCAACACAGCTTCCAAGCGACCGCGGTGCCACACAGTCCCTCGAACGGGTAGCCACTCACCTGCGGATGCACGATCAGGCAATTCGGGAGTTCCTCGGCCGGCTGATGATGGTCGGTGACCACCACCTCCATCTCGAGCTCCTTCGCCAGCGCGACCTCAGCCACCGAGGCGATTCCGCAGTCAACGGTTAGCAGCAGCCCGGTTCCGCGCTCGGCCAGCCGCCGCACGTTCTTCTCGCAGAGCCCGTAACCGTCCTCCGCTCGGCTCGGGATGAACCAGTCGCACTCCGCCCCCAGTGCGCGCAAGGTCGAGACCATCAGCGCGGTTGCGCAGACACCGTCGACATCGAAGTCGCCGTGGACGGTGATCCGCCGGCCCTGGTCGATCGCGGCCCGGGCCAGTCCCACGACCTCGTCCATCGAGTCGAAGGCCGAGGGCGGATACGACTCGTCGGCGGCGAGGAACGACCGCGCCTGCTCCGCGGTCCGGTAGCCGCGGCGGACCAGCGTTACGGCAACCGGCTCGCTGACCCCGAGCTCGCTCGCGAGCGCGTGGGCCTCCGCGTAGGAGTACGGCTCGGCGGCGAATGGGCTGGTGGTTCCCGGCACGCTTCCAGGCTAGGAAGCGTCGCGGCGGAACCTGCGGCCCCGTAGAGCCCGAAGGTGCGGGAAAACCGGCGCCGGCCTCAGCCGGCGTGCTCTTCGGAGCGCATGCCGATGAAATAGACGATCGCGAGGCCGATCGCCGTGCCGGGGATAGCGATCAGCGCGGTCGAGAGATCCGTGTCCCCCAGGTCTTTGCCGCTCGCCTCCTGGACGATCAGCCCGAAGACGATGGCGCCGAGGACGGCCCCGATGAAGGCGCCGACGATCCCCTGCCAAAAGCGGTCGGGCAGGAAGACGGTGAAGTGCCAGAGGGCGATCCCCATCATGAAGAAGACGACCAGGGCCATCTCTAACGGCTCCTCCCGTGCTTGCGCCGGGCCTGGCGGCGGGCGCGGCGTTCGGCGTTTCGCTGGCGGCGCTCGGACGAGGCCGCGGCAGCCGCATCGGTGTCGCCGTTGTCCCGCGATCCAGGTCCGTCGCCGCCCTCGTCGGGGCGCTCGACGGTGGCGACGGCCCCCGGGGCCGCCTCGGCTTTGGCTTCGCGCCTTTCCGTCGCGACCGCTTCGGTCTCGTCATCGCGCCGCAGCTTCGCCATCTCGATCTCGTCGGCGTAGGCCGGGACGCGGCCGCCCTCGTCTTCGGCGATCCGCTGGCGGCGGCGGACGAAGCCGGGCTCGCGTTCCTTCCAGGCGGTCAGCACCGGCGAGGCGATGAAGATCGAGGAGTAGGTCCCGGAGGCGATCCCGACCAGCATCGCGAAGGCGAAGTCCTGCAGGGTCGCGCCGCCGAAGACGAGCAGCGAGACCACGCCGAGGAGGGTCGAGAAGCTGGTCACCAGCGAGCGCGTCAGCACCTCGCTCATCGAGCGGTTGACGATCTGCGAGAAGGCGGCGCGCGGCATCCGCGGAATGTTCTCCCGGATCCGGTCGAAGACGATGATCGTGTCGTAGATCGAGTAGCCCAAGATCGTCAGGAAGGCGGCGACCGTACCGCTGCTCACCTCTTTTCCGGTCAGCGAGTAGACGCCAGCGGTGATCAGGATGTCATGGAAGATCGCGATCAGGACCGGCACCGCGAACTTCGGGTCGAACCGCAGCGCCACGTAGCCGCAGATCACCAGCAGCGAGAAGATCAGCGCCTTCAGGGCGCTGTCGGCGACCTGCTGGCCGAAGGTCGGCCCGACGCTGGTGCTTTCGAACCCGTTTTCGACGATCCCGAATTCCGATTCCAGCGCCCCCTGGGCTTTTCGCACTTCGGTCGGTTCGAGCTCGTGCGATTGGATCTGGAAGACGTCTTTGCCGGGAAAGCTGTTGTCGCTGACCGCCTGGATCTCCTCGCCGTCGATCCCGGCGTTCTCCAGCGCGGTGCGGACGCCTTCCTCGTCGGTGTCCGCTTCGACCGCGACCGTGATCCGGGTGCCGGACTCGAAGTCGATGCCGAAGTTCAGCTGCTTGGTGGCCAGCGCCAGGCCGCCGATGAGAAGGATCACGCCGGAGATCGAGAAGAACCAGCGGCTCGCCCCCATGAAGTCGAAGTGCCACTGTTTGCCCTCGCCGGCCGCCCCCAGCGCGCTCGGCGAGCGCAGCAGCCGCGAGCGGCTCATGCTGCCCAGCAGCGCCTGGGTGAAGACGACCGCGGTCAGCAGCGAGACGATCGTGCCGACCCCGAGGGTGAAGGCGAAGCCCTTGACCCCGGCGGTGGCGAGGACGAAGAGGATGAAGGCGGTCAGCAGGGTGACGACGTTGGCGTCGATGATCGTGCTGATCCCGCGTTTGTAGCCAGCGGCGATCGCGCTCGACATCGAGCGGCCGGCCCGGACCTCCTCCTTTATTCGCTCGAAGATGACGATGTTCGAGTCGGCGGCGACCCCGATCGTCAGCACCAGGCCGGCGATTCCCGGCAGGGTCAGGGTGATCGGGATCAGGTCGATCAGGGCGAAGAAGATGACCGCGTAGGCGCCGAGCGCGATCGACGCGATCAGCCCCAGGAAGCGGTAGAAGAGCAGCAGGAAGAGGATCACCAGCGCCAGGCCGACGACGCCGGCTTTGACGCCCTGGTCGAGCGCTTCGCTGCCCAGGGTCGCGGAGACCTGCGTCTGCGAGATCAGTTTGAGGTTGATCGGCAGGGCGCCGATCTGCAGGGTGGTCGCCAAGTCCTGCGCCTCGTTCACGTCGTTGAAGCCGCCCGAGATCTGGGCCCCGGTGCGGCCGTCGATCCCATCCGGGTTTTCCTGGAAGTTGATGATCGGCCGGGTTTTGACTTCGTTGTCGAGAACCACCGCGAAGTGGCCGGACAGCGCTTCGGCTTCTTCGGAGCTGACCGGGCCGATCGCCCGTTCCTGACCGCGCCTGGCGATTTCCCGGGTCACTTCCTGGAACGAGTCCTGCCCTGAGCCGGTGAAGTTGAAGCTGACGACCGGTTCGTTGTTCGGGCCGTAGGTCTGTTCGGGGTTGGTGATGTCGTGGCCGCTGAGCGCCGGTTGGTCCTTCAGCGCGTACCAGCCGGGCTCCGCGTCTTCGACGATCCGGCCGGAGGAGTCGAGCGGCAGTTCGGAGACCAGCACCGTGCCCGCCGGAATTTCGACGACGAGTCCGTCTTTCGGCAGTTTCTTTCCCGTCGGGCTGACGTAGAGGTCTTTCTTGGCCAGCTCAGGCCCGGCGAGCAGTTCGTGCGGCTCCTCTTTTTCGAACAGGTAGTAGCGCGGCCGGGCGACCGAGCAGTCTTCGCAGTTCTCGGCCGGCTTTTGTTCGGAGGCGAGCAGCGCCGCTTCGTAGGCGGTCGGGTAGGCGCCGGTGGCGATCAGCTGTTTCTCTTCGTTGCGGTTGACGTTACGGCCGGCTTTTTCCCAGCGTTTTTTCGATTCTTCGATCGCTTTTTCCGACTGCTGGGTGGGGTCGCCGCCAATCGCCTTCTCGGGTCCGATCAGGTTCGGTTCCCAGTCGTAGTAGTAGAGCTGGGCCGTGGTGCCGACCTGTTCGGCGGCGCGGTTGGCGTCGGTCACGCCGGGCAGGCTGACGGTGATCTGGTCGACTCCCAGCCGCGCCACCTCAGGCTCGGAGACGCCGAGCTTGTTGATCCGCTCTTCGATGATCGAGATCGAGTCCTCGATGTCTTCGCCGGTGACTTCGGTGTTTTCACCGGTCGCCTGGCCCTGGTAGACGAGCTCCAGCCCGCCCTGGAGATCGAGGCCCAGCTTCGTTTCCTTGCTGGCGATGATGATCCCGGAGACGGCCACCAGCCCGAGCACGAGCAGCAGGACCAGGAGATGGCTGCGCCGGGTTCCCATCTCCTAACCCTCCGGCGTGAGGACGAGGAGCAGACCGCCGTCGTCGTCGTAGGCGGGAAAGACGTCGGCGACCGCCCGTGCCGGCAGGTCGCCCTCGGCGTTGACCGAGACCCGCTTGCCGAGCGAGCGGACCCCCCACTCCAGCGAGGTCTCGATCGGGTCGGTGACGCCGTCGCCGCTGGTGTCCGCCTCGGCGCCGCCGTCGCCGGCGTCGATCCAGTCGAGGCCGAGGACCTCGCGCACCGGGCGGCCGATCACGTCCTCGTCGGTGAGGCCGGTCAGCTCGAAGCTGCCTTTGCCGGCGTCGATCACGCGTTCCTGCTTGTCACAGACGAAAAAGGCCGCATTAGGAGCCGGATAATAATCGTCGAGTAATTCGAAGACAAAACCAAAGCCGCATTTCGAGCAGCCCTTGGGTCGGGTGCTGAACCCTGCGGTTCGCTCCCCGCTCACCTCCCGGTGACCGCAATTCGGACAGATGAAGAACGGCATCTTCGACAGGCTAGCTGGCGCGGCTCAGAAGAGGCTCGCCGCACCTTCGGGCACGGGAACGCCGAGATGCTCGTAGGCCCGCTGGGTCAGGACCCGGCCGCGCGGGGTCCGCTTCAGCAGCCCCTGCTGGAGCAGATAGGGCTCGAGCACGTCCTCGATCGTGTCCTGCTCCTCGCCGATCGCGACGGTCAGGGTCGAGAGGCCGACCGGCCCGCCGCCGAACTTGGTCGCGATCGTCTCCAGCAGCGCCCGGTCGCTGCGATCGAGGCCGCCGGCGTCGACCTCCAGCATCTCCAGCGCGGCGGCTGCGACGTCGGCGCCGATCTTTCCGGACCCCTTCACCTGGGCGAAGTCCCGGACCCGCTTCAGCAGGCGGTTGGCCACCCGCGGGGTCCCGCGCGAGCGCGAGGCGATCGTTTCGGCGCCAGCCGCGTCGATCTCGACCCCGAGGATCCCGGCCGAGCGCTCGACGATCAGCGCCAAGTGCTCGGTCTCGTAGTACTCGAGGCGGTGCGAGACGCCGAAGCGGTCGCGCAGCGGCGTCGTCAGCAAGCCGGACCTGGTCGTCGCCCCGACCAGCGTGAACGGCGGCAGCGGCAGCGTCACCGTGCGGGCGCCGGCGCCCTGCCCGAGGACCACCGGCAGCTCGCCGTCCTCCATCGCCGGGTAGAGGGTCTCCTCGACCGCCCGGCCAAGGCGGTGGATCTCGTCGATGAAGAAGACGCTGCCGGGCTCCAGCGCGGTGAGAAAGGAGGCGACGTCGGCCTTGCGCTCCAGCGCCGGGCCGGCGGTCTGCACCATCGGCACCCCCATCTCGGCGGCGACGATGTTGGCGAGCGAGGTCTTGCCGAGGCCGGGAGGGCCGGCCAGCAGCACGTGGTCGAGCGGCTCGCCGCGGCGCTTTGCGGCCTCGATGAAGATCGCCAGCTGGTCGGTCACCTGGGTCTGGTTGACGAACTCCTCCAGCGTCGGCGGGCGCAGCGAGCGGTCGAGATCCTCGTCGGGGACCTCGGCGCGGGCGTCGTGGACCTTGACCTCGGCGTCGACCGGCACCGGCTCCTCGCCGACCCCGGGAGTCCGGATCCGGTTGCCGCCGATGTCGGGCGGCCCGCTCACGCGGCGTTCCTCGTCGCGGCGGCCTTGCGCAGCGCCGCCGCAACCAGGTCCTGCGGCTCGGAGCCCTCGACCCCCTCCAGGAGCTGCTCGGCTTCGAGCGGCGCGTAGCCGAGGTTGACGAGGCCGTCACGGGCAAGCGTGCGCGGGTCGCCATCCTCGCCGCCGGCCAGCGCCACCTCTTCCTCCAGCGCCCCGGCGACCTTCTCGCGCAGCTCGACGATGATCCGCTCCGAGGTCCGTTTGCCGATCCCAGGCACCGCCTGGAACCGTTTCGCGTCGCCGGCGGCGATCGCCCGCAGGAGGTCGCGCGCGTTGCCGCCCGAGAGGGTCGCGATCGCCACCTTCGGGCCGACTCCGCTGACGGTCACCAGCAGCCGGAAGAGGTCGCGCTCCTCCTCGGAGGAGAAGCCGTAGAGGGAGAGGGAGTCCTCGCGGGAGATCAGCTCGGCGTGGAGGAAGGCGTCGTTGCCCGCCGCCGGCACCGCCTTCAGGGTCTCCGAGGAGACGGTCAGCCGATAGCCGACCCCCGCCGCGTCGATCACGACGTGGTCGGGCCGGCGCACCATCACCTCTCCGCGGACGGCGGCGATCACCCGGCGACCCGCTCCCCGCGCAGGGCGCCGGTTGCTTCCCGCGCCAGCATCACCGCGTTGCGGTGGCCGTTGCCGTTGCCGTGGCAGATGGCGACCGCGAGAGCGTCGGCGGCGTGGTCCGGGGTCGGCGGCTCGGGCAGCCCGAGCAGCGTCCCCACCATCCGCTGGACCTGGCGCTTGCCGGCGCCGCCGGAGCCGCAGACCGCCATCTTGATCGCCTGCGGCGTGTACATGAAGCACCCGATCCCGCGTTCGGCGGCGGCCAGCATCGCGACGCCGCTTGCCTGGCCGACGGCCATTGCCGACCGCACGTTCTTGCCGAAGTAGACCTCCTCGATCGCCATCGCCTTGGGCTCGTGCCAGGCGAGCAGCTCGGCCAGGGAGCGGTGGATCCGCTCCAGCCGGCGCTCCATCGGCTGATCCGGCGTGGTCTCCACCACGCCTCCGTCGAGGGCCACCATGTGGCTTCCCTCGACTCTGACGATGCCGAAGCCGAGATTGGCCGCACCGGGGTCGATTCCCATCACCACCTGCATAGGTAGTGATTCTCGGAATCCCGTCGGATGCCTCCCTAGGCGGCGAGCTGCTCGAGCACGTCCGCCGGGATGTCGAAGTTGGCGTAGACCTCGTCGACGTCGTCCTGGTCGTCGAGGGCGTCGAGCAGCTTCAGCAGGCGCTCGGCGTCGTGCCCTTTGAGCTCGACGCTGCTTTTCGGCTCGGTGACGAGGCCGGCGGACTCGACCTCGATCCCTTCGCCTTCGAGGGCTTCGCGCACGGCGGTGAGGTCGGTGGGCTCGCAGATCACCCGCAACTTGCCCTCGTCCACGCGTACGTCTTCGGCGCCGGCGTCGATCGCCCCGATCAGGTCGTCCTCGCCGTAGCGCTCGCCGTCGACGACGATCGCGCCCTTTTTCTCGAAGATCCAGGCGACCGAGCCCGGCTCGCCGAGGTTGCCGCCGTGCTTGGAGAAGGCGTGGCGGATCTCGGCGCTGGCGCGGTTGCGGTTGTCGGTCAGCGCCTCGACCAGGACCGCGACGCCGGCCGGCCCGTAGCCCTCGTAGACGATCCGTTCGATCGCGGCCCCGTCGGACCCGGCGCCGGTGCCGACGTCGATCGCTTTCTGGATCTTGTCCTTCGGCATCGAGGCGTCTTTGGCCTTCTGGACTGCGGTCGCCAGGGTCGGGTTGCCGCTGACGTCGCCGCCGCCGTCACGCGCGGCGACGGTGATCGCGCGGGCAAGCTTGCTGAAGAGCTTGCCGCGTTTCGCGTCGGCCGCGCCCTTCTTGTGTTTGATCGAGTGCCACTTGGAATGTCCGGACATCGCCTGCCATTCTATGAAGTCGTCGATGGCACCGAAGGAGAGAACCCACGGGGTGGGACACGCCCTCGCGGCAAGCCTGGTTTTCCTCGCGATGCTGCTCGCCGCCTTCTCGCTCTGGACGGCGATCCCGCTGAGCTGGGTCTACATCGCCTCCAAGCTCTCCGAGACCCAGTTCCCGAGCGGCGGCCCCTATGCGGTGGTTGCCGTCGGCATCGTCGTCTCGATCCTCTTCGTCGCCTGGCTGATCGGCCGGCTCAACAACCTCTACATCCGCATCACCGGGACCAACCGCCTCGCCCCGATGCGGCCGACCTGGCTGAAAAGCATGCGCGATACCAGCCCGGTGACCAACTCGGTGACCGTGGTCGAGGCGGTGTTGATGGCCTCGGTGATGCTCGCCGCCCTGGCCCTGACCCTCTGGTTCTTCCTCCTCGCCGGATCGCCGTTGCCGGATCAGTAGCGAAGCCGTTGGCTAAGACGTAGCGAAACTTTTACGTTTCGCGCACAACACGTTGCATGTTGCTCTGTAAGCTGGCAACATGGCCGTGATGGCAAGGGAAGAGTGGACCGATCAGCGCCTCGACGACCTCAATGCGCGGGTCGATCGAATAGAGCGGCGGATGGATGAAGGCTTCGCCGAGATGCGAGCCCAGTTCACCGCTCAGAACAGAATGCTGGTCCAGATCTTCGCCAGCCAGATGATCGGTTTCCTCGGCGTCATCGCCGCGATCATCACCCGGACCTGACGCGTCAGACGACGAACTTGCCGTCTTCCTGCATTACGACGCCGTCGACTTCGAGCTTGCCGCCGAGGCGGAGGTCGCAAACCAGATCGGTGTGTACGGCCGATTCGTTCTCGCCGCCTGACTCGGGGTAGCTGCTGCCGACAGCCATGTGGACAGTTCCGCCGATCTTCTCGTCGAGCAGGACCTCGCGGGTGCCTTTGGCGATCCCGTAGTTGGTCCCGATCCCGAGCTCACCCAGGGTGCGGGCGCCCTCGTCGGTGTCGAGCAGCTTCAGCAGGTACTCCTCGCCCCGCTGGGCTGAGGCGTCGACGACCTTGCCGGCCTCGAAACGGAGGCGCACGCCGGAGACCTCGCGACCGCCGATTACCGCCGGCAGGTGGAAGCTGACCTCGCCCTCGACCGAGTCCTCGACCGGGCCGGTGAAGAACTCGCCGTCGGGCATGTTGTTGTCGCCGACGCAGGGGATGAACTGCCTCCCGGCGATGCCAAGCCGGATGTCGGTGCCCGGCGCCGTCACCCGCACCTCCTCGTGGCCCTCGATCCACTCGGCCAAGCGGGTCGTCTCTTCCGAGGCGCGCTTCCAGGCGGTCAGCGGCTCGGGGTCGGTCGCCAGGCAGGCGCCGTAGTAGAAGTCTTCGTAGTCGGCCAGGCTCATCTCCGCCTCCGAGGCGTAGGCGCTGGTGGGGTAGAGCGTGTAACACCAGCGGAAGGATCCTTCGGCGCTGCGCTTCATCGCCCGCGTCATCAGGTCGCCGGTCGCCGACTGGCGCAGGGTCTGGCGCTCGGGCGGCACGCCGGAAAGCTCGCGAGTGTTGGTGCTGGCGCCGATCGCGATCCGCACGTCGACGTTGTCGACCATCCACTCGGCGAAGGGCGAGATCCATTCCAGCTGCTTGTCGGAGGCGTGTTTGAAATAGGCGGCGATCTGGCCGTCGAGGGCGACGTTCAGGACCGGGTGGCCACCGGCCTTCAGCACCTCCTCGTAGACCGCCAGCAGCAGTGGCGCCGCCGCGCTCTCGCCGTCGATCGCGACGACGTCGTCCTCCTTCACCTCGGTCGAGTAGCCGACCAGGATCTTCGCCAGGTTCTGGACCCGGGGATCGCCTCCGCTCACCGTCTCGCCTCCTCTCCCGCCCGTTCGCGGGCGGCCGTGGTCATCGCCATGAAGATCGCGTGGAAACGGGGGTCGTCGGTCAACTCCGGGTGGAAGGCGCAGGCGAGGACGTTTCCCTCGCGGATCGCCACCGGGTGCCCGTCGTAGGAGGAGAGAACCTCGACCTCAGGGCCGCACCGCTCGACCCACGGGGCGCGGATGAAGACCGCCCGCAGCGGCTCGTCGCCGGCTCCCTCGACCTCGAGGTCCGCCTCGAAGCTCTGCAGCTGGCGCCCGAAAGCATTCCGCTTGGCGGTCGCGTCGATGAAGCCGAGGTGCGCGGCGTCGCAGACGATCAGGCCGGCGCAGGTCCCCAGGATCGGCCGTCCGGTCGCGTGGTGGGCGCGCAGCGCCGGCTCGAGGCCGGCCGAGGCGATCAACTTGCCGATCGTCGTGCTCTCGCCGCCGGGGATGACCACGGCGTCGAGCCCCTCCATGTCCGCCGGGGTCCGCACCTCCCGCGGATCGGCGCCGAGCTGGCGCAGGGTTTTTGCGTGCGCTTCGAAGTCGCCCTGCAGCGCGAGGACGCCGACCGCGAGGTCGGCCACCTACGCTCCGCGGTTCTGCAGCAGGGCGTCCTCGGCGGCGAGGCCGGCGATCTCCAGGCCGGGCATCGCCTCGCCGAGGCCGATCGAGGCGGCGGCGACCCGCTCGGGGTCGTTGAAGTGGGTAGTCGCCTCGACGATCGCCCGCGCCCGCCGCTCGGGGTCGGCGCTCTTGAAGATCCCGGAGCCGACGAAGTTGCCCTCGGCCCCCAGTTGCATCATCAGCGCCGCGTCGGCCGGCGTCGCGATGCCGCCGGCGCAGAACAGCGGCACCGGCAGGCGGCCCGCCTCGGCCACGACCTTTACGACCTCCAGCGGCGCCTGCAGTTCTTTCGCCTCCGAGGAGAGCTCCTCGGGGCCGAGGTGGGCGAGGCGCTTGATGCCGGAGCCGATCTCGCGCATGTGCCTCACCGCCTCAACGACGTTGCCGGTCCCGGCCTCGCCCTTGGAGCGGATCATCGCCGCCCCCTCGCCGATCCGCCGCAGCGCCTCGCCGAGGTTGGTGGCGCCGCAGACGAAGGGGACCTCGAAGGCGTACTTGTCGATGTGGTTGTGCTCGTCGGCTGGGGTGAGGACCTCCGACTCGTCGACGTAGTCGACTTCGAGCGACTGCAGGACCTGGGCCTCGGCGAAGTGGCCGATCCGGGCCTTGGCCATCACCGGGATCGAGACCGCCTCCTGGATGCCTTTGATCATCGCCGGGTCGGACATCCGGGCGACCCCGCCGTCGCGGCGGATGTCGGCGGGAACCCGCTCGAGGGCCATCACCGCGCAGGCGCCCGCCTCCTCGGCGATCTTCGCCTCCTCGGGGGTGACCACGTCCATGATTACCCCGCCTTTCAGCATCTCGGCGAGGCCGGTCTTCAGTCGAAACGTCGCGCGCTCGGTCATCCCGGCCATCTTACGTGGCAGGGACGACCGGCCGTGCCTCGGCTACTTCAGTTTGTAGGCGCGGATGCGGTCTTTGTGCGCCGCTTCGTCCCGCGCGTACAACCCGTGCGCCAAACCTTGGACAAGCGCCATCAGCGCCGTGTGGCTGCGGGTAAAGCTGGGGCTGTTGGAGGAGAAGTAGAGAGTCAGCTCGGCGTGCTCCCCCACCTCCGACATCGTCGCGTCGGAGATCGCCAGGGTGCGGGCGCCGCGGTGCAGCGCCAGCTTCATCGCCCGCAGCAGCAGCGGGTGGGCGCGACCGGCGGAGAGGGTGATGACGAGGGTGTTCTCGTCGATCCGGCCCAGTCGCTGCAGCGACTCGCCGCCGGTGCTGGCGACGATCTCGGCGCGGATGTCCAGCAAGCTCAGGGTGTGGCGCAGGTAGCTGGCGAAGAACGCCATCTGGTCGACGCCGACGATCACGATTCGCTGGGCCGTAGCCAAGGCCTGGACCGAGGCGTCGACCTGCTCGGGGGTCAGCTTGCGCGCCGTTTCCTCGAGGTTCGAGTAGTCGGCGCTCAGCGATCCCTCCAGCTCGGAGTGGTCGAAGGAGAAGAGCGCTCCGCCGTTGGCGCTGCTGGCGGCGATCGTCGTCCGGTACTCCTCGATCGCGGCCTGCTGCAGCTCCGGGTAGCCCTCGAATCCGAGTGCCTGGGAGAAGCGAACCACCGTCGAGGACGAGGTGCTCGCCCGGCGGGCCAGCTCCTCGGCGGTGAGGAAAGCCGCCTCGTCGAGGTGGTCGACGATGTAGCGGGCGACGTCTTTCTGGGAGCGGGAGAACTCGTCGAAGCGCTCCTGGATGTAGTCGGAAAGGCTTTTGAGCTGTGGGGACTTCGTTGCGGTCTTGGTCACGGCGGTCCATTTCGCCGAACCGGACCCTTTCCCTTCCAGGTTCTGGTTGGATTCGTCGCAGATGACCCTCGAAAAGGCCCTGCGCCTGACCAACCGGAACATGATCGCCTTCGACCTGCTGCTCGGCAGCGCCGCGATCGCGGCACCCGAGATGACCTTGAAGGTGCTCGGCCACGACGAGCCCTCTCCGGACGCGAAGCACCTCTTTCGCCGCTGCGGCCCGATCTGGCTGACCTTCGCCGCCGCGCACCTGGTGGCCGACCGTCGCGGCAGCGCCGCCGACTGGCAGTCGCTCGCCTGGCTGCGGGGGACGGAGATCGCGACCGACGCGCTCTGGTCCGCCTCGCCGGCTGTGAGCCGACCAGGGGCGAAGCTCGGCCTGCAGCTCGCCGGGGTCGCCAACGTCGCGATGGCCGCCGGCTTCGCCTGGATGTCGCGGAGGCGCTGACGTGAGCCAGTTCGAGGGACTCCCGAGCATGCGCTGGAGCCTCACCGGGCTGAACGAAGAGGGCGACGAGACCTGGCTGATCCGCGGGATAGCCCGCAAGCGCTACCACTGCCCCGGCTGCCACGGGGACATCCCCGTCGGCGAGGAGCACACGGTCGTCCAGTACGTCCGCCGGCTCGGCGGCACAGACCATCATCACTGGCACCGCCGCTGCGCCGAAGAGCTGCTGCTGCCCGAGCTCGGCAACCTCAGGCGGGTGCCGGCCTCCGAGTCGAGCCAGGCGCGGCTGGAGAAACGCGGGCGCCGTCCGGCTGGGCGGCGAGACCGGCGCCGGTGACCCTGCGCCGCCGACTGGCCGCCACCTACGGGCGGATCTGGCGCACCTACCGGGGCTGGGCGCCTTCGATCCTGCTCCTCGCCGCGATCGTCTTCATCCCCCTCGGCCTGCTGAACTCGCTGACCCTCAACGTCGAGCTCGACTCGTTGGACGTCACCAACGGGATCAAACTCGCCGCCCTGGCGCTCGCGGTCGGCGCGGTCACGCTCACCGGGCTGCTGGGCGAGGTCTTCTTCAGCGGGGCGATCGCGGTCTCGCTGACCCATCCGCACGGGGAGGATCCGCCACCGCTGCGCGAGATCGCCCGGCGGCTGAACTACGGCCGACTGATCGCGGTCGACCTGATCTTCGTCGCGATCGTCGCCCTTGGTCTCCTGCTCGGCCTCCTCCCGGGCATCGTCGCCTTCGTCTGGCTTGGGCTCGCGGGCCCGGTGGTGGAGCTCGAGGACCGCTCGGCCACCGGTGCCCTGCGCCGGAGCATGCAGCTGGTCCGCGGCAACTTCTGGCTCGTCTTTCTGGTGTTGGCCCCGATCGAGATCGTCGGCGACGCGATCGGCGGCGGCCTCGCCGCCCTCGTCCACGAGCTCCTCGGCCACACCTTCCTCGCCACCTGGCTGGCCGAGTCCCTAGCCGACGCCGCCCTCTCCCCCGTCTTCGCCGTCGCGGCGGTGCTGCTGACGGTCGAGCTGATGCGGGAGCGCGACGGCGAGGCGCCTCCCGTCCACCTGACCCCGGTGCCGGCATGACGACGGCCTCAGTCTTCGGCGACTTCTACAACCGGATCGCCGAACACGAGCTGCAGGGCCTCTACCTGGTCCTGATCGGGTTCATCCTCTCCTTCGCCTTCATCCGCATGAGCACGCGGCTGATGCGGAGCCCAAGGGTCCCCTGGTGGCCGGGCAGCATCGTCAGCGACTCGGGCGTCCACCTCCACCACCTGGTCTTCGGGATCGTGACGATGATGGTCGCCGGCGCCGGCGGTTTCGCCGCCTTCGGCAACAGCCCCTGGACGGAGATCTGCGCCTTCGCCTTCGGGATCGGCGCCGGGCTGACGATCGACGAGTTCGCCCTCTGGGTCTACCTCGACGACGTCTACTGGGCCGAGGAGGGCCGCAGCTCGATCGACGCCACCGTGATCGCCGCCGCGGCGATGCTGCTGGCGCTGCTCGGCTTCACCCCGTTCACGATCGAAGACGGCTCGATCGAGTCGATCCTCGGCACCGCCCTCAGCGCCCTGGTCGTCTTCCTCCTGGTCGCGATCTGCTTCGCCAAGGGACGGATCCTGCACGGGACCATCGGCTTCTTCGTCTTCCCCGTGGCCCTCTACGGAGCCTGCCGCCTCGGCAAGCCGGGCTCGGCCTGGGCGCGGCGGCGCTACGGCGAGCGCCACCCGAAGAAGCAGGCCCGCTCGGCGGAGCGCTTCCCCCCGGACCGCCGGACCGAGCGCTTCAAGAACGCGTTCCGCGACGTCGTCGGCGGCAAGCCGAGCGAGGGGCTGGCGGCGGCCAAAGAGGAGGCCTTCGCCGCGACCCGGGAAGCGAGCGAAGAAGTGCGCGAACGGGCCGAACGCATAACCCACGCGGGCGACCAAAAGGACGAGTGAGCTAGGGCGACAGCCGCACCGGGTCGCCGTGGTAGCCGACCCTTGCGACCAGTCGGTCTTCCCCGCCGGGCCAGCGGGCCAGGCGCACCTCCGCCTGGTCGCCGGCCGGCTCCATCCGCAGCCAGGCGAGCGGCGCATTGTCGGTCGCAACCTCGCCCGCCGCCCGAACCGCGTATTCGAACTCCCGCCGCTCGGCGCTGGGCAGGTACTGCATGACGATCGAGTGGAAGACGACGGTGGCGACGCCGGGCCTCGGCGCGGAGAGCTGAACGGCGGCCCAGTCCGCGGCCCGGGCGCGATCTACTGAGACCGGGACCTCGGCCGCCAGCTCGAGCGCGGCGCGAAGGCGTCGGTCCCACCGCAGGTTCAATCCGGCGCTAGCGCCGATCTCGAGCAGACGCAATGGCAGTCCCGTCTCTCTCGCTACTGCGAGGAAGCCGGGAAGAAGCGCCGCGCAGCGGCCGACTTCGTTGGTCTGCACCGGCCGGTCGAGCAGAGACCGGATCGACTCGGCGTCATCTACCAGCGCCCGGCGAAAGGTGGACCACTCCATGTCTGGCAGCGCCCCTTCAAGGACCCGCCGGCGCACGGCACCCATCAACCGCAGTGCAAGCATCGACTCGGGCGGGTCCTCCTCGTGGCCGCGGAGAATCTGCGCGACCGGGCCGCCCACCTCGATGTCGGCTGCCGCTCGCTCCAAGAGGCCGGCGTAGAACGGTGAGCCGAGGCGGTCGCAATGACCGGCCTGGGTCCGGAGCCGCGCCGGAAGCTCAACCATCACTCAACCCTAGCCGCGGTCTCGACTACCTAGACTCGGTCCGGGAGCATGCGCCGCCGAGTACTCATACCTGCTCTGATCGCCGTCCTCACCGTCGCCTTGGGCGCGTCCTCGCGCGCCGAGACGCTGCAGATCGAAAACATCCGCGTCACCTTCAGCGCCAACTTCACCCCCCACGTCCTGCCGCGCCTGCGTCCGGCCCCGGTCAATATCGCGATCCACGGCAAGGTCGCCACCACCGACGGCAGCCACCCCCCGCCGCTGCGCTGGATCGAAGTCAAGCTCAACCGCAACGGCCGCCTCTACTCCAAAGGCCTGCCGGTCTGCGCGGCGCCGACCCTGCAGTCGACCAGCACCGAAACCGCCCTCGCCCGCTGCGGCGGGGCCCGGGTCGGCAGCGGGCGGTTCCGGGCCGAGGTCACCCTCGGGCGGCCGATCCCGGTGGCGGGGAAGATCTTCGCCTTCAACAGCAGCCGCAACGGCAAGCCGGCGCTGCTGCTCCACCTCTTCGCCGGGGCGCCGGTCCGCTTCACCCTGGTCGTGCCGCTGACCATCGGCCACCAGAGCGAAGGCGAATTCGGCACCGTCCTGCGGGCGCGGATCCCGAAACTCGGCGGCGACCTCGGATCGGTGACCGAAATCGACCTTACGATCGGCCGCCGCTACTCCTTCGGCGGCAAGCGCCGCAGCTACGTCTCGGCCGCCTGCAGCACCCCCGCCGGCATTGACTCGGCGCTCTTCCCCTTTGCCCGCGGCACCTTCCGCTTCGAGGCGCACCGGGAGTTCAGCGAAACCCTGCTGCGGGGCTGCCAGGTCGCCGGAAGCTCCTGACCCTAGAGCCCGAGCCCGCCGACGCCGCCCTCGTCCCAGCCCAGATGATGGGCGAGCTCGTGGCGCAGCGTCTGCTCCACCTGCCGCGCGAGCAGCGCGCGGTCGTGGCCGAAATCCCGTTCGAGCGTGTCGCGGTAGATGACGATCCGGTCCTCGTAGCGTTCGGCGGCGACCCCGTCGCCGAAGTACTCGCCGTAGGCGTGGCGTTCGGCGCCGAGGTCGGAGACGACGACCGCCACCCGTTCGAGGACTCGCTGGAACTCCTCGGGGAGCGCGTCGATCGCGTCGGCCACGAGACCTTCGAAGCTGTCAGGCTGGGTCTGATTCACTGCCGCACCACGTTAAACCGCAACGATCTGGGAGCAACTAAATGAGCAGCAAGCTGCGCACCGTCTACGCCCTCTTCGCCGTGCTGGCCCTCGTCGCCGCAGGAGCCGTCTGGTCCGGCTGCGGGAGCAGCGACGACGAAACCGGGACCGTCCGCGAGCAGGCCGAAACGCAGGTCGAAGAAGGCACGAAGACCGCCGAAGAAGCGATCGACGAAGGCGTGGAAAAAACCAAGAAGGGCCTCGAAGAAGCCAAGGAACAGGTCAGCGGCGACACCAAGAAGAAGATCGAAAAGGCCCAGAAGGAAGCCGAACAGGGACTCGAAGAAGGTCAGGCCAAGGCCGAAAAGGGCCTCGAAGAAGCCAAGGAACAGGCGGAAAAGTACCTGCCCTGACGCTCCCTACCGGTGGAGGTCCCCGGTCGCCTCGATGCTGTCGCCGAGGATCTCCACCGAGCGCTCCAGCTGCTCGACGGAGATCGTGAACGGCGGCGCCAGGCAGAGGATGTCGTCGAGCAGGCCGCGGGTCAGCAGGCCGCGCTCTCGGGCCGCCGCGGCCGCCCGGCGACCGCGTTCTACCTCCACCGGCCAGCGCTGACGGGTCTCGCGGTCGCAGACGAGCTCGACCCCGACCATCAACCCCGCCTGCCGGACCTCGCCGACTTCGGGATGGTCGCGCAGCGGAGCGATCAGGCGGGCAAGCGTCTCGCTCGCCTCGCGGACCCGCTCCAGCCATCCCTCCCGCGCGATCGCTTCGATGTTGGCGAGGCCGACCGCACAGGCCACCGGGTGGCCGGAGTTGGTGAAGCCGTGCATCAGATACCCGGGTCTGCGCCCGGGGTCGCGCAGCTCCTCCCAGAGCTCGTCGGAGACGATCGCCCCTCCGAGCGGGACGTAGCCGCTGGTCACCCCCTTGGCGAAGGTGATCACGTCCGGTGAGACGTCCTCGTGGTCGCACCCGAACCAGGTCCCGGTGCGGCCGAAGCCGGTGATCACCTCGTCGGCGATCAGTAGGACGCCGTGGCGGTCGCAGACCGCGCGCAGCCGCCGCAGGTAACCGGGCGGCGGAACGATCACCCCGCCGGAGCCGAACACGGGCTCGACGATCACCGCGGCCACCCGCTCGGCCCCCAGCTCTTCGATCTTCGCCTCCAGCGTCTCCGCCCGGCAGACGGGACAGGTCTCGGGCTCGCAGGGGACCCCGTCGGCGCAGCGGTAGGGATAAGGGGCGGGGACCTCGACGACGTCGGGTGCCTGGACCCCGAACTCGGAGTGGTAGGGCCGCAGACGGGTTGCCGTCGTGGTCACGCCGGTGAGCCCGTGGTAGCCCCGGTCGTGGGCGATCACGATCGATTTCCGCGGCTGCCCGTTCCGGACCCAATGTCTCCTGGCCAGCTTGATCGCGGTCTCGTTCGCCTCGCTGCCGCCGCTGACGAAGAAGACGCCGTTGAGGGTCGCGGGCGCCAACTCGGCAAGCCGTTCCGCCAGTTCGATCGCCGGCGGCGAAGAGACGCCGCCGAAGGTCGCCGCGTAGGGCAGGGTCTGCATCTGCTCGTGGGCGGCGGCGACGAGGTCCTCCCTGTCGTGCCCCAGGTTCACCGTCCAGAGCCCCGCCGACCCGTCGATCAGGCGCTGCCCATCGGCGGCGACGAGTTCGCAGCCCTCGCCGCGGACGATCACCAGCGGGCCGGTCTCGGCCAGCCGGGAGTGATCGGTTAGGGGGTGGATCAGGTGAGCCAGATCCCCTGCGGAATGATCTGGTGCGGACAAGAGCCCACACAGATTAATCGAGATTAGACAGCCTGTCTATGCTTCGTCCACGGCCGTCTTGCGCCCCAGCGGGCTGCGCGGCGCCTCGCCGGGAGGAACCGAGCAGATCGCGTACCAGTGCAACAGCGCAAGCTGATGGGCCTTCTCGTCGATCTCCGCCGGCGTGGCGGAGACGTCGAAGGTCGAGAGGATCGACTCGATCATGTTGTAGGCGGCGCGAACGCCGAATTCGAGGTCGATGTCCTCGCGGATCAGGCCGGCGTCTTCGTCGGCCGCGTGGACCGCCATGATCCAGCCGAGCATCGCGTCGTCAGCGGCTTTGTTCGCCTCCTCCCACCCGGAGCCGCGCAGGTTGCGGGCAACGGCGACGATCGGCCGCAGGTCGGCGTTCTTCACCCGCCAGCTCAAGGCCTCGCGCACCATCTCCTGGATCAGCTCGAACGAGGTCTGGCCGGAGCGGGCGCTTTCGCGCAGCCGCTGGGCGATACGCGCATACCCCGTCATGTAGTCGCTGATGATCGCCGCGAGGATGTCCTGCTTGTCATCGAAGTTGTTGTAGACGGTCGCCCGCGCGACCTGGGCGGCGCGGGCGATGTCCCCCATCGAGGTCTCGGAGAACCCGCGGCGCGCGAACAGCTTGCGGCTCGCGTCGATGATCTTCGTCCTCGCACGCGGCTCCCCGCGCCTCGGCCGCGTCAACTTTGCCGCTTCCTCTGGCGATTGGTCAGACACTTCACACGGGCGAGACTACCCAATAGGTGAGACAAGACCATTCCTAGTGGACCTCTTCGGGAAGCTCGTACCAACGCTTGCGGTCGCCGACCCGCGCCCGCAGCCTCCAGCCCCGGCTCTTGGGGGCGTCGTCCAGGCTGACCCGAAGCCGCTCGAGCCGTTCCGCGACGCGGTCGCCAGCGGCGAACCCGGGTAGCTGGCGGGCGAACCGTGCGCTCCGCTCGGCCACCATGCCCAGAGTCCGCCACAGGCCCCAGTCAGCGGCCGCCAAGGCAGCGATGTGCGCCACGTTGACACCGTTCTCGTCGTTGCTGAGGTCGTGGTCGGCGAAGATCGCACACACGTCGAGGTAGTCCTTCTCGTTGGTCTCGACCACCTGCAGCTTCAACACCGTCAGGTCGGCGAGGGGAAGGGTCAGTTGCACCAGGTCGAGGCGGTCGCGAAGGTCGATGCGATGACACAGGTTCGCCTCGTCGACGAACACGTCGACCTGGCGTTGGTTCCGCTCGTCGTAAAAGAAGAGCCGACGGTGGCCGTGGAGGGTGTTGAACTCGCGATCGGGGGTGTAGCCGAGCGGCTCCAGAAGCGCAACCACCTCGCGCTTGGCCGAGCCCCGGGTGGCGAGGTCGATGTCTCCGTAGGTGCGCTGGAGCGGCGGCTGCCGGCTGCTCGGGCAGAGGACCCCCACCGCCACCCCGCCCGCCAGCCGCAGGGGGACGCCGCGCTCGGCGGCCGCCTCGGCAATCCTCGTCCCCTCGGCGACGGGGTCGGCAAGCGGCTCCACGCGAACGACGCTACTCCGGTGGGATCTCGGCCGCGAGCTTGTCGATGTCGACTCCCTGTCGGCGGCGCGCCGCGCGGGCGACGAAGAAGGTCACCAGCGCCGCGGCGAGCACGATCCCGCAGTCGCGGAAGAAGTGCCCCTTGTCTTCGATGCCGAGCGCCGGGTAGTGCATGTAGATAAAGAACAGACCGGCCATCAGGATCACGCTGAGAGCGCCAGCAAAGGCGACGAGCGGGAGGCCGAGGAAGCGGGCGGTGGTCGCCGACGCGCGCCACACGTCGGGGCGGCGGTACGGCAACAGCACGGCGGCAATCGAGAGCAGGATCATCGTCACCAGCTGTAAGAGAACGGCCTCGAAAAGGAATTTCAAGAAGCCTTCGTTGTTTTTCGTCGCCCACCAGAGCGTGGCAATGCCGAGGACGACGACGAGGCCGATCGCGTAGTTCGGGGCGTGCGTGCGGGGTGATACCTGGGCAAAGCGCGAGGGCAGCAACCCGTCGAGCGACCAGGCGAAGAACGAGCGCACCGCGATCGTGATGTTGGGCAGGATCAGCAGCGGGTAAGCCACCGCGAAGCTGATGAAGATCCACCATGCGAGGAGGGTGCTGCTGCCTGCGATCGACGCCAGGAACGTGTAATAGGGCGGCGCCGCGAAGGGATACGCTTCCGAGCCGTTCAGCCCGAGGACGTTCATCGCGACGAAGAAGTCGTGGCCGAATTTCCAGAAGAAGACGACCGCCATCAGCACCGCGATGCCGATGTGGACGGCGGTCGCCAGGCTCATGATCTTCACCTGGGTCATGTCTTTGGCGCGCCGCACCTCGCCCGAGATGTAGATCGAGAGCCAACCGTAGATCGACAACCCGGCGATTGCCGCCATCGCCGGCCAGGTGTTGTCCAAGCTGAAGGCGGGAGAGACGTCGAACCCTTCTTTCCCGGCGTTGGCGATGACACTGTCATAGGTGTCGGGTTCGCCGGTGATCGAGCCGGCGAACCCGTTGAAGCTGTTGACGAAGCCGTCGTGGCTCTTGAAGAGCAGGACCAGGAAGACCGTTCCCAGGCCCAGCATGGTCACGATCCAGAGGCCGTTCATGATCCGCGTCGTCCAGCGCCAGCCGCCGGCGAGCAGGGCCGCGGAGAACAGGATCACGGCGCTGCCGATCCCGAACTGCCACCACTCGCTGGTCGCGAGGTCTTCGCCGGCGTTGACCAGCGAGCTGCTGTCGCTGACCAGCCCGACCGCGCTGAGTGACGGTCCGAGCGCCACGGTGACGAAGGCCTGGGCGGTGAAGGCGAGTACGAGGATCACTCCCGAGACCCAGAAGAACGAGGAGATGACGCCGAGCAGAGGATGGGTGACCCTCCCCACCAGTACATAATCCCCACCGCTGCGCGGGATCGCCGAGGTGAAGAGGCCATAGCAAAGGCAGACGACAAGGGCGAAACCCAGCGCGATCGCGAAGCCCAACCAGATCGACCCGCCCGGGAAAAACGCGAGGGGCAGGAAGACCGCGACCGCGAGCAAGATCACCGTCGGCTGCGCCGCCATGTTGAAGACGAAGGTCGAGAACGGTGACACTTCGCGCACCAGCCCGGTGGCTTTTCGCGCATAGGTCCCGCTTGGCTCAGTCATATCTCCCCTTTTCCCGGTTGTTTTCCCTGATGGGCCTGGCTCATCCCGAGACCAGGTACTGATTGACGACGCGGTCGGCAGCCAGGTGAACCAGGCAGCCGTCCAGGTGTCCGCTGCCGTAATCGGAACCTGGGTTGATGGCCACCGAACGACCGATTTTCGCCACACCCTTGCTCTCGTGGATGTGACCGTGAAGGCTGAGCAGAGGCTGTACCTCTTCGATCAGCTGCCGCACCGCCGGGCTGCCGGTCGGGACCTCGTGCGGCCGGCCCCCTTTCATCACGTATCGCAGTTCCTCGTCGACCTCGAAGGCGGTGTCGAGGCTGCTCTCGTAGGGCGGCACGTGGATGTTGAAGATCGCCCGGTGCGGAGCCTCCAGCTGATCGGTCAAACGCCGCAGGCGGGAGTAGATCTCGTCCTCATCGAGCTCGCGCGGCGTCTGCCACGGCGTCCGGTTCGAGAAGCCGAAGGAGACCATCTCGTGCGGGCCCAGCATCTTCACCTGCTCGTCGCAGGCCTCGATGCTGACCCCCGAGGCGAGCACCTCGTCGATCGACCAGGGATCGTCGTTGCCCGGAATCACGAAGGCGCGGGTGCCGGTGCCCGCCAGTCGTTCGTCGGCGAACCGAACCCACAGCCGCAGCTCGTCCAGCAGCGCCCGCTCGAAGGCCTCGTCGCGGCGCTGCGCATCGCCGGCCAGGGCGCGCGCCTCGTCAACGTCGACGATCAGCGGGTACATGCCGTTGGTGGAGATCGCGCGCTGCATCTCGTCGAGCTCCTCGGCGGTGTGCGCGACCCGCTGCTCGCCGATCACGCGGGCGCTGTAGGAGCCGTCGCCCTCGCGGACGATCGGGACCAGGGCCTTGCCGGTGAGGTCGCCGCCCATCACCAGGGCGTCGGCCGGATAGTGGGCCGCGGCGTTGACGAACTTCTTCCAGCAGACGCGCGAGCCGTGCACGTCTCCCGCGTAGAAGACGCGCGTCACTGACCCTTTTTGGCGGCGCTTGAGCATCTCTCTCCCTCGATTCCTCCAGGGGGATCATCTGCGATTCACCCGATGGCTCGCAACCCCGAGCCTAATCAGTATTGGTCACACTGTCTAGTTTTTGGAAAGACCGAACTCCCGCTCGGCGAGCCGCCGGGCCGCCGCCGGATCCAAGGTGGCAAGCAGGCCGAGCGGAGCGAGGAGATACCCGCGGTCGATCGCGATCCGCGGGTCCCGGGGCGCCAGCGACCGCGGTGCCCGGCGATCCAACGCCTGCCGCAGGATCGACTCGCCGTCCTCGCGGTGGACGAAAACCCCCCCGGTACCCAAAACCAGATGAATCTCGCGGAGGTCGGGGCCGTCGCGGACGAGCGTCGGCGGACCTCCCTCCCCTCGGCTCAGCAGCATCGTCCCGCAGTGGCGGACGAGTGCCTGCGCGGCGGCGGCCGATGCCAGCAGCGCGTCGAAACGCAGCTCCTCGCGGGTCTCCGGGATCCAGGCGGGCTGCTCTTTTCTAATCGAGACAGCTTGTCGAATCGCGGCCTCCTCTCCACCGGTCTCCTCGCTCAGCCAGCGTCCGTCGACCTCGGCGACGCCGGCCGCGCCGGCCCGCAGTCCGAGGTCTCCCTCGACCGTGCGCAGCAGCGGCGGGGGCGGCAGAAGAGGGTCCTCGATTCCCGGCGCGGCGACCTCCGCTGTGCGGCTGGAGTGGATGTCGGTGGTCGCCCCGCCGACGTCGACCACGACCGCATCTCCCAGTAGGGCGGTCGCCTCGAGGACCGCCTCCGGGGTCGGCATCCGCACCATCCGCTCGAACTCGGGGCTGGCGCTCAGGCCCTTGCCGCCGATCACGTGGTCGAGGAAGGCGCGCAGGATCGCCTCACGCGCCGGCTCGACCTCGAGCCTCCCCAGCTCCGGCATGACGTTGGCCGCGACCGCGACCCGCATCCCCGCGGCGCGCAGCAGCTCGGCCGCCGCCGGCGCGACCTCGGCGTTGCAGGCGACGACGGCGTTGCCGCCCAGCGCCCGGCCGGCCAGGCGGGCGGCATTCTCCAGCACCAGCTCGGCCTGACCCCCGTCGGTTCCGCCGGCGAAGAGCACAATCTCGGGCTTGGCGGCCGCCAGCTCGTCCATCTGCGCGTCCTCGAGGCGACCCGAGAGGACGGCCTCGACCCTGGCGCCGGCGTTGAGCGCGGCCTGGTGCGCGGCGGCCGCGGTCAGGTCGGCGACGAGCCCCACCGCCGCGACCCTGAGCCCGCCGCCGGCGCTGGAGACCGCCAGCTGCTCGTCGAGCCTCCCCTCGGCTCCGCCGGCCGCGGCCCTGGCCGCGGCGAGCGCCGCCGCGTAGCCCTCCATCAGGTCCGTGCCGATGCTGGTCGGCGCCTCGCCGCGGCCGAGCGCCGCCCCCGCATCGGGGTCGACGAGCGCGACCTTGGTGTAGGTGCTGCCGAAGTCGGCGAGCGCGACGAGGCCCACGTCGCCTCAGGCTGGGACGCCGCCGGCGCGGCGCTCGATCAGCTCCTCGATCAGGCGGTCGATCGTGCCGGGCGTCCCGATCCCGGTGGCGTTGAGGTCAGCGCTGACGTCGACCGGGATCTCCGATCCGTCGACGTCCTCGTTCAGGACCCCGCCCATGAAGACCGGCACGCCGCTGCAGCCCGCGGCCCGCAGCTCCTCCATCAGCCGCTGCCCGAAGGAGCGGGCGACCCCGTTGTGGGTGGTGATCACCACCGCATCGGCGTCGGTCTCGACCACCGCCTTGACGATGTCCTCGGGATCGCGGTTGATGCCGAAGTCGATCACCTCGGTCCCGGCCGCCCCCAGCGCCGAGGTCAGCAGGAACTCGGCGAACTCGTGGACGTCGGTCGAGGTGACCAGCACCTTCATCCCCCGGATCGCCTCCTCTTCCCCCCGGCCTCGCAGCTCGGCGAGCAGTCGTTCGCGCTCTTCCATCGTGTTCCGGACCAGGTCCGTTTCCAGCACCGGCCGGCGGCCGCGGGGGAACTCGGGGTCGGGCTCGCCGGCGCCGAAGAGCTCCTCGCAGCGGGTCGAGCCGAGCCGTTTCAGGACGAGCAGTAGCTGGGCCGGGTCGCGGACGTCGATGCCGGCGCTGCCCAGCCCCGAGAGCGCCGCGTCGAAGAAGGCGCGGCCGCCGCGGACGAGCTCGTCGCGTGTCGCCTCGATCCGGCTCCAGTCGACCACCGGCTCAACCAGGGGCACGTAATCCTCCAGCCGGCGGCTGATCGTCTGCACCGTCGCCACCTCCTGCCAGGAGGGAATCCGCTCGGTCTCGGTCACCGGGACCGCGATCGGGGCGCCGCCGAGGCTGTAGCGGCGGTCGACCATCTTCATGAAGAGGACGTCGGTATTGAGCACCGCCATGTTGGCGTCGAAGTCGGCGGTGTTGCCGATCGTGTCGCCCTGGACGAAACCGGCCGGGACCCCGTCGGGGTTGACCGCGTGCAGCGCCAGCGTCACCGCCGACTTGATCGCCGGGTTCTGGGTCAGCCCGCCCCAGGAGCAGGAGTAGGCGGCGCCGATCAGCTCCTCGCTGATGTAGCGCTCGACCATCGCCCAGCCGACGTAGTTGGCGTAGTCGTGGAAGACGCCCGGGTAGCCGTCCTCCAGGTAGGAGTCGAAGCAGACCCCCTCGTCGCGGAAGGCAGAGAGAGCACCGGCGCCCTTGAGGACCGCCATCGTCTGGCTGACGTCGTCGCTCCAGTAGGGCCAGCGCCAGGAGTACTGGGAGAGGACGCCGATGTGGGTGATCCCGACCCGCAGCGCGTCGAGCGCGTTTTCGACCGAGCCTGGGCCGCCGATCATGTTGTCCGCCGCCTCGGGCTGGATCGGAACCGTGTGGGCCAGCTCCCACCAGTCCTGGTCGTCCCAGAGCGCCGGTCCGGTCTCCTGCGGCGCCTCGGCGCGCTTGTCTTTCGGCAACCCCATCCGCCGCTCGGCGATCAGGTTGAAGCGGTCTGGCGGGCGCACCCCGCGGGAGAGGGCGTCTTCGTAGATCAGCCCCAGCGCCTCGCGGGTGTCGTCCCAGGTTGCGAGGCCGACGTTCATGCAGGTGCAGGAGAAGCCCTCGCGCCGGGCGCGTTCGCGCCACTCGCGCTCGGAGCCGACCCCTTTCTCCTCGCAGAAGAGCGAGCGGCTGCGCTCGAGTCCCGCCGCCAGCGCCCGCCCCTCCTCCACGGCTTCCCGCCCGTCTGGCAGATCGGCCGGGAGCAGCGCGGTGAGGTCGACGTCGAGCTCGCTCATCTCAGCCGTCCAGGATCCAGCCGCCGCTGACCTCGAGCACCTGGCCGGTGGTGTAGCCGCCGCCGTCGGAGGCGAGGTAGAGGACGGTTTCGGCGATCTCCTCCGGCATCCCCATCCGGCCTAGCGGGGTCATCTCCAGCGCTTCGTCGAGGTGCTCCTGGGGGATCTCCCAGTCGTCCTCCCAGTTGGCCGCGATCGGGCCCGGGGCGATCGCGTTGACCCTCACCTCCGGCGCCAGGTCGCGCGCCAGCGCCGAGGTGAAGGCGCGGACCCCGCCCTTGGCGGCGCAGTAGGTGACGGCGACCGAGTTGACCACGTTCTCCTGGTTGACGCCGTTGCCGTAGGAGCCGGAGAAGTTGACGATCGCGCCGCTGCCGCTGCGCTTCAGGTGTGGCAGCGCCGCCTGGCAGACGCGAAAGGTCCCGAGCAGGTCGACGTCGAGCAGGGTCGCGAAGGCCGCGTCTTTGGACTCGGCGAAGCGGACCGCGTCCTCGGGGTCAATCCGCCCGGCGGTGTTGACGACGACGTCGATCCGCCCGTAGCGCTCCGCGACCGCGGCGACGAACTCCTCTACCGAGCCGGGATCGGTGACCTCCAGCCGGCCGACGTGCCCCTGGCCGCCGGCGGCCTCGATCTCCGCGAGGGCGGAGCGGGCCGAATCCTCGGAGGAGCGGTAGCCAAGGGCGACGGTCGCGCCCTCGCGTCCCAGCGCCCGCGCGACGGCACCACCGAGGGCGCCACCAGCCCCGGTGACGATCGCGATCCTCCCCTCGAACCGCCTTCCATCGTTCCAGCGCGCCGTAGGCACAGCGGGGAGTCTGACGGGTGAGGACCAGCGGCGCCAGTCCTCACCCATCTTTTCTCAGGCGCGGGCCTGCTCTTTGACTTCCTGCGCGCCTTCTGCGGCGCTGTCTTTCAGCTCGGCCGCCTGATCGCGACCGGCGTCTTTAGCGGTCTGCACCGCCTCCTGGCCGACTTCCTTGGCCCCCTCGACCGCCTGCTCGGCGACCTGGCTGGCCACGTCGCCGGCGCGATCGAGCGCCTCGTGGCCGGTTTCCGCGGCTGTTTCCTTGACCTGATCGGCAAGCGGGCCGACCTTTTCGTCCTCGATCCGGGTGCTCGGGAGCATCATGCCGGCAAGGAAGCCGGCGGCCAGACCGCCGAGGGCGAGCCCGATCGGGTTCTCCTGGGCGACGCCGGCGACCTGCCGCGCGCCCTCTTTCACCTGCTGCCCATCTGGGGTCGCGTCCCCGACCTTGTGGGAGGTGCCCTGCACCTGCTCGACCAGACGCTCGCGTTTGTCGGAGATCGACTCCTTGACGCGGGTTTTGACGTCGGTCTTGTAGGCGAGGGCGTCGACGGTGTCGCCCATTTCGGAGCGCGTCTCCTCTATCTCCTCGCGGATTTGGCTTGGTTCTTGGCCCATTGCACGTCCTCCTTCACGGTTTCAACAGTTTGCTCGGGGGCGGGTGGCATCCCCTTCTTCACTCGATCTCTGCCTTTGATGGCGAGGACCGCGGCGATGGCGCCGTAGACGACGGTGACGATGAGCGCGGCGACCCAGAGATCCATCGCCTTGTCGAGCAGGGCGACGATCATCGTCGTCAAGGTGGCCAGCGCCAGCAGGCCGATCACGGCGGCGCCGCCGAACATGCCGGCGCCTTCGCCCGCCGTCTTGCCCTTTTGGCTCAGCTCGGCCTTGGCCAGCTCGATCTCTTTGCGGACGAGGGTCGTCGTCTGCTCGGAGAGCTGCTTGACGAGCTCTCCGGTCGAGTGCTGGCGCAGCTCGTTGCTCTGCCCGTTCGCGGTGCTCATGGCGCCGCGGCGGGAGTCGCCGGCGCCGAGCCGGGCACGGGGACCGCGGACGGCGGGGCTGCGATCGGCTCCACCGGTGAGCGCCGCGGGGGGAAGGCCGGGCTCGCCTGCGGCACCTGCGCCGTCAGGCGGGAACCGTTGCCCTGGCGGTAGCGGCTGCGGCTCGACGCCTTTAGGAACCGAGCGGCGAGAACTCCGGCCGCGATGCCTCCGGCGAGGACCGCCCACGGGCGCTGGCGACCGAACTCCTCGGCGTCTTCCAGCAGCTCGTCGGGGCCCTTCTCCTTCAGGTAGGCGCCGACCTTCTCGGTCTGCTCGGCAGCGCGGTCGGCCAACTTCGCCGGCCCCTGCTTGCCCTGTTTGCGCAGCTCCTCGCCGACCGAGCGCAGGTCCTTGGCGGTGCTTCCCACCTGCTCTCCGGCCTGGGTCGAGCGATCCTGTATCTGCTGGCGAATTCCCTCTTGCGCCTTGCCGGCTGCCTCGCGCGCTTTCTCCTGCGCTTCGCCGGCTACTTCTTGCGCCTTGTCCTGGGCTTCGCCAACGCTTCCGTCAGCCATATCCGTCTCCAATTCGTCTCGTAGGTTGTCCGCACGCGCAACCACGGCGGCGAGCGCACGCTGTTCACTGCTGATGACCGGCGGTCAGGTCCGAGGCGTCAGCCTCCCCACTCCGCTGGATGGTGTTACCCCGAGATCGGCTCGAACCTAGGTGAGACGGCGCGACATCGAGGGGTTAGCTATGCGTTTACCCCCGGTGGTGGGGGACAAACGAGCGAACCCGCGATCTACGGGTGCCATCTTCTTGCACGCGGACATTGGCGAGAAGCGATTCGACCTCGCGCAGCAGCGTGTCCGAGGCGGCGCGGCCGGCCGCTGGCAGGGGTTGAGCGGCCGGCCGCGTGCCTTGAGCCCCGGCGGGGGAAGCGCTCGTCTGGTCGGATGGCCGGCTCCGGGACGGACCTGGGGCCGGGGTTTTGCCGAGATCGAGCACGCCGTTCCACGATAGACCCGAGGAGGCCCTTCAGAAGACTGGTTGAGCCCGCCCTGCGAGTAGTGCATCATCAACTCGTGGCCTCACAGGCGGAGAGAGAGACCCCTCGGCCCTTCGATTCCGCCGAGGGCATCCAGGCCCTGCTGGACGCGCTCCCGGCGATGGTCGGATACTGGGACAAGGGCCTGATCAACCAGCTGGCGAATGCGGCCTACATCGATTTCTTCGGCATCTCGCCGGAGGAGATGCGAGGGACCCATATCCGCGACCTGCTCGGCCCTGAGCTCTTCGCGCAGAACTTGCCGTTCATAGAAGGTGCCCTGGCGGGGGAGAAGCAGCTCTTCGATCGTGAAATCCCGACGCCCTCGGGAGATGTCCGGTACACCCAGGCCTCCTACATCCCCGATGTCGTCGACGGCGAGGTTCGCGGCTTCTTCGTCCTCGTCACCGACATCACCGAGCGCCGGAGGATCGAAAGGGAGATGGCCCACAGCCGCGCCCGCCTGGCGGACGCCGAGCGCGTGGCCCGCCTCGGCAGCTGGGAGTGGGACATCCCCGCCAATCACCTCACCTGCTCCGACGGCCTCTTCGCCATCTACGGGATCAAGCCCGAGGAGTTCGACGGCGCCTACGACCCGGGCAACACCAAATGGGTCCATCCCGACGACCGGGAGCTGGTCGAAACCGAGATGAGGCAGGCGGTCGAGACCGGCACCCCGGTCGACTTCGAATACAGGATCATCCGCCCTGACGGCCGCGTCCGCCGCCTCCACAGCCGGGCCGAGCTAATTGCCGACCCGGAGGGCAACGCGCTCCGCCTCACCGGCACCGCCCAGGACGTGACCGAGCTGCACGCGGCCGCGGAGGTCCTCCACCAGACCGCCAGCGACCTCGGCCGGCGCGCCGCCGAACTCCAGCGCTCGCCGGGGCGTGGGCGCAGCGACGACCTCGTCAACTCCCTCACGCCACGTCAGCTCGAGATCCTCGCCCTCGTCGCCGAGGGCCTCAGCAACGCCGAGATCGCCTCCCGCCTCTTCCTCACCGAGAGCACCGTCAAGTGGCACGTCCGCAAGATCCTGCGGGCGCTGGGGGTTTCCAACCGAGCCCAGGCGGTGGCGCAGTTCCTCAGCGGGCGCTGAGGGGGAAGGTTCGACGATGGGGCAGCCTGGACTCGAACCAGGGACCGACGGATTATGAGTCCGCTGCTCTAACCAACTGAGCTACTGCCCCGCGGGGCGAGCGTACCGCGAGGAGCGGGCTCAAGCGCTGAACAGCTGGGCCAGAGAACGGCCGACGTCCGGCGGCTCTTCTTCGCCTTTGGCCGCTGCGGCGGCGCCCTCTGCCAGAGCCTTGGCGGCGTCGGCGATCTGGTGGTCGCGCCCGCCGCGGATCGTGCCGGTCTTCTTCGCTTCGGCGAGGTCGGACTCCATCAGCCCGGCGAGCTCGGCGAGGCGGCGGAGGCCGACGACGCTGGCGGTTCCCTTCAGCGCGTGCGCTTCGGCACGCATCGTCTCGAAGTCGGTGGTGGCGGTGGCGAGGCCGGCGGCGATCACGTCGCAGCGCCGCTTCGCCTCCTCGGCGAAGGACTGCAGCAGCTCCTCCTCGGTGGCGGCTTTGTCGTTCATGGTGCGATGGCCTTGTCGACCGCTTCGTGCATCAGCTTGAGCCCGAATGCTCCCTCAATTGCGTCGCGGACGACTCCGTGGCGGTCGATCGTGAACAGATAGGGCTCGCTGGGCAGGTGGAAGGCCCGAACCTGCGGCCGGGTGTGCAGCGCGGGGTCGTTCTGGTTGTAGATCTCCATGTGGATGAAGGCCGCCTTGTCTCCGTATTCCTGCTGTGCCTGCTCCGCCACGTCGACGACGGGGCCGCAGACCCGACTCTGGCAGAACTCCGGGGTCGCAAACAAGAGCACGATCGGTTCTTTGCCCAGCGCTTCCGCGTAATCCACCTTGTTCTGGGTGTCCGGGGGTATGCGAGTCGTGATCTTCGACAGATCGCCCCCCACGTCCTGCGCGGTCGGAGTGTGGATCGACGGCGCCCTCTCGCCGGGCCGCGGGATGCGGTGGAATTCGCCTACCTCGGCGCTCGGCAGCAGCGCCCCCCGCAGCTCGCCGTCCTGCTTGAGGATCGCGGCGATCCGCCAACCTCCCTCGGTCGGCAGGTCGAGCTGGGTCGAGTAGACGACCCGTGCGGCGTCCGGATCCCCGGCGGTGTCCGAGGTGAATTCGGGATCGGTTGCCAGGGTTTCGATCTTCGCTGGGAACGGCCCGACCGCCGGCTGGTCGAGCGCCTGTTCTTCGGCTTTGGCGACCTGGCCGCGATTCCCGGATTTCGACTGGGCACCCGGCTTCACGGTCGGGACCTTCGAGAAATAAAGGGCGACTTCAGCGTCGTCCACCGGCCCGTCGTCGCGGTCGGTCACACCGAACGGGTAGCGATTCTCACCCGGATAGAAGACCATCGCCGCCGGCGAGACGACCAGTTCGGAGGGGCCGTCGGCGGCCTTCAGCACCTGGCGCAGCGTCCGCTTCGCGGCGCTGGGAAACTCGGAGGCCGGCGGCGCCGGACGGCTTTCGGCGCCCGCGGCGGTGGCGGTCGACTCCTCCCCCCCGGAGTCCCCGCCGCAGCCGGCGAGAAACGCCCCCGCCGCGAGCAGGCAGAGCAGCGCTGGGGCGGTGCGGGGGGCGCGCATCGGCGGCATGTTATGGAGAGATAGGGTGGCCGGGGTTCTCGACGAGAAGGAGATGGAGATGGCTGAGCGCGCTGCACTTGTGACCGGAGCTTCGAGCGGGATCGGCCTCGCGATCGCCAGGACGCTCGGCGAAGAGGGCTACGCCCTGACCGTCTCCGCCCGCCGTCCCGAGAAGCTGGAACAGGCCGCCGAGGGGCTGCGCGGCGAAGGCTTCGAGGTCGAGCCGATCCCGGCCAACATGGCCGAGGAGGACCACGTCGTCGCCATCTTCGCCGCCCACCGGCAGAAGTACGGGCGCCTCGACGCCCTCGTCAACAACGCCGGGGTCGGTATCGGGGCGCCGATGGAGGAGATCCAGACCAAGCACCTCGACATGCAGCTGGCGGTCAACCTGCGGGCGCTGATCCTCGGCACCCGCGAGGGGCTGCCGATGCTGCGCGTGGCCGGAGCCGAGCACGGCAAGGCGCTAATCGTCAACACCGCCTCGATCGCCGGCAAGGGCGGCCAAGCCTGGCTCTCGATCTACGCCGCGACCAAGGCCGCGGTGATCAACTTCACCCAGTCGACCCACCGCGAGGCCGGCGGCGCCGGGATCCAGTGCACCGCACTGGCCCCCGGCTTCGTCGAGACGCCGATGACCGAGTTCGTCCAGGGGCAGATCCCCCCGGAGGAGATGATCCGGCCGCAGGACCTGGGCGAGGCCGTCCGCTTCCTGCTCCGCACCTCCCGCAACTGCCACGTCCCGGAGATTGTCTTCACGCGGCCGGGCGAGGGCTTGGACACCCCTTGAGGTGGATCGTTTCCACCCTTTGAGCCCCTATAGGGGCCAAAAGTCTGGAAACGGCGTCGACTTGCGCATTCTCATCGGCGCCTTCGGCGACGCTGGCCATGTCTTCCCGGCGATCGCGCTGGGGAAGGCGCTTGCCGGCCGCGGCCACGAGGTCGTGATCGAGACCTGGGAGGAGCGCCGGGAGGCGGTCGAGGGCGAGGGGCTCGGCTTCGCCGCCGCCGAGGAATACCGGATGTTCCCGCCGCCGGACCCGGACTCCGAGGAGGGCCAGCACGCGGCCGAGGCGGCAATGGCGCTGCGACCGCTGCTGCGGGACTTCCAGCCGCACGTCGTGGTCAGCGACATCCTCACCCTGGCGCCCACCCTGGCGGCCGAGGAGGCAGGAATCCCGCTGGCGACGCTGATCCCGCACATCTACCCCGTGGTCGAGCCTGGACTGCCGTTCTTCGCGATCGGCCTGCGGCCACCGCGCACCCGGCTCGGGCGGGCGCTCTGGCGCACCGGTCACGACCGGGCGTTGCGGGTTGGACTGGAGCAGGGGCGGCGGGACCTAAACATCCAGCGCGGGCGGCTCGGACTGGCGCCGGTCGACCGCTTCCACGGCGGCATCAGCCCGGACCTGGCGCTGGTCGCCACCTACCCCCAGCTCGAGTACCCGCGCCACTGGCCCGCCGGGGTCGAGATCACCGGGCCGATGACCTTCGAGATGCCGACCCCGGAGATCGAGCTACCGCCCGGCGACGACCCCCTGGTCCTCGTCGCCCCCAGCACCGCCCACGACTCCGACAACCACCTGGTCCGCACCGCCCTGGCGGCGCTGGCGGACGAGCCGATCCGCGTCGTCGCGACCACCAACCGGGTGGCGCCGCAGCGGCCGATCGAGGTCCCGGCCAACGCCAAGTTGGTCGAATGGCTGAGCTACAGCCAGCTGATGCCCGCCGCCGCGGCGATCGTCTCCCACGGTGGCCACGGCACCGTCGCCCGCGCCCTCGGCGCCGGCACCCCTGTCCTCGTCTGCCCGATCATCGGCGACATGAGCGAGACCGCAATGCGCGTCGACTGGGCCGGCGCCGGCCTCTCGCTCCCCTGGCGCCTCTGCCGCCCGGCCCCGCTGCGCTGGGCGCTCCGGCGGCTCCTACACGAGCCGAGCTTCACCGCCAAGGCCGAAGAGATCGCCGCCTGGGGCCGGGAGAACGACGGCGCCGCCCGCGGCGCGGAGCTGGTCGAGCGGCTGGCGCTGCGAAAGCTCGCCGCCGCCTAAAAAGCTCCGGGGGCGGGGCTCGAACCCGCAACCTAGCGATTAACAGTCGCTCGCTCTTCCTGTTGAGCTACCCCGGACCGTGTTATGCCAAATGAGCTACTCCGGATTGGCCTTCGGAACAGAATTTAGCGGCACCGCCGTAATCCCTGCCTCCACCTCTGCGTGGCAGTTGGCACAGAGCAGGATGCACTTGCGCGCCTCGGCCCTGGATCTCGCAAGGGAACGGGTCACGCCGGTGTGACCGAGGTGGAACTCCTTCGTGCGCGGGTCGAGGTGGTGGAACTGGAGCGCGCGATGACACCGGTGATATCCACAGATGACGCACTTGCCGCCAGCCTCCGCAACGAGCCTGCTCTTGATAGTTCGCCGGCGGCGACCCACCCTCTCGAGCCGGCATCGTTTGCATCGGTAATAGCCCCGACCCTCCAGCACGAACGACGTCTCACCATGCTTACGGCACCGGAGGGTTGCTTCTCGCGTTCCATCATCAGGAGCGTTATGCCGGTGAGCTCTAGCCTTGAGGTCATACCGCTTCATCCAGTGCCGAATCGTGGCCAGGCTTCGATCCATCTCTTTCGCGATCTCTCGTAGGGACATTCCAAGTCGAAGGAGCCGTTCGAGCTCGTCTTTCGGGGGCGCCCCCTTCGCGGCATGCTTCTCCGCCCCCGGCGCAGAAAGCCCGTGCTTCTTCAGCCAGTAGCTGACCGTCGATTCGTGCTTGCCGACGCGCTTGCCGATTGCTTCGAGGGACAGGCCCTCCCCCAAGCACTCTTCGAGGAACTCTTTCTGCATGGCGGAATTATCTCAAGCCATGCAGACAGAAAAATGCGGATGGAGTTGTCTCAAACGCTGCCGGCCGGACGCTCCGCGTGGGCAATCCGTTCGACCAGGGCCGCTCGCTCGCGGCTCAGCGCGGCGCGGCGCTCGTAGTCGCCGCGCTCGCCGGCGGCGGCGATCTCGCCCTCGAGGCGGCGCTGCTCCAACAGCAGGTAGTTCAGCTCCATCGCCTCATGGGAGGCGGGCTCTTCGCGGGACATGATCACCAGTTCGGCGATCAGCCCGGCCAGCTCGCCGTCGTCGTGGGGCAGGTTGGAGGCCGGGTCGTCGGGGTGCCCTCGCAGCCAGGCGGCGGCGCGTTGGCCGGTCGGCGAGAGGTGGGCCTCGCCGAGCCTCGCCAGGTACTCCTTGCCCTCGCCCGGAATCGCGATGCACATCGCCAGCAGCGCGCGCTCGCGCCGTTCGCGGGAGGTCAGCTCGACCTGCCGGCGTGGCTGGGCCGGCCTGGAGCCGGGAGGCGGTTCCTGCGCCGGCGGCGGTGCTGCGCCGCCGGTCGCCGGCGTGGCCGCTACCACCCGCCCCATCACCATCGCCGGGTCGAGGTCGAGGCGCTCGGCGACCCGCCGGACCAGGTCTTCCCTCCCCGCGGTCTCCCCCATCCCGGCCAGGACGGGGGCGACCTCGGCGAGCGCCCGGTCGCGGGCGACCGGCGAGCCGGTGTCGGTGCGGCCGAGGACGAGGCTCACCTGGAAGGCGACCAGCTCCTCGGCGCCGTCGAGCAGCTTGCGAAAGCGCTCCGGCCCCTCCGCTGCGGCCATCATCTCCGCCGGGTCCTCGCCCGCCGGCATCGCCGCCACCCGCAGCCGCATCCGCCTCCCGGCGGCGACGCTCTGGGCCCGCAGCATCGCCTCCTGGCCGGCGGCGTCGGCGTCGAGGGCGAGGACGACCTCGTCGACCATCCCCGAGAGCGCCGCCACCTGCTCGCCGGTGATCGCCGTCCCCATCACCCCGACCGCCTCCTCGATCCCGGCCTGGTGCAGGGCGAGGACGTCGGTGTAGCCCTCGACGACCACGGCGCGGCCGGCTTTGGCGATCTCCGCTTTGGCCCGGTCGACGCCGTAGAGGATCTGGCTCTTGTGGAAGAACTCGGTCTCGGCCGTGTTGACGTACTTCGCCCCCTGGTCGGAGCGCATCGCCCGCCCGCCGAAGCCGAGGACGCGGCCGCGGCGGTCGCGGATCGGGAACATGATCCGCTCGCGGAAGCGGTCGTACTCGCCGCCGCTGCGGCCGCGCTGGACGAGCCCGACGCCGCGCATCTCCTCGACGCGGAACCCGGCCCGCTGACCCCGGACCAGCAGTTTGTCCCAGGCGCTCGGCGCATAGCCGACGCCGAAGTTGCGCAGCACCTCTTCGCCCAACCCGCGCCCGGCGAGGTAGTCGCGCGCCTTGCCCGCCTCCTCCGACTCCCAGAGGTAGCTGGAGTAGAAGGCGGCGGCGCGGTCGAGCAGCTCCTCGAGCCGGCGCCGGCGCTGGCGTTTGGCCTCGGCCCGCGGGTCCTCCTGCTCGCGCTCCAGCTCGACGCCGTAGCGGTCGGCGAGCAGCTCGACCGCCTCGGCGAAGTTGAGCCCGTCCTTCTCCTCGACGAACTTGATCACGTCGCCACCGACCCCGCAGCCGAAGCAGTGGTAAAGCTTTTCGGTCGGCTCGACCGAAAAGGACGGCGTGCGCTCGTCGTGAAACGGGCAGAGGCCGACGTAGCGGGCACCCTGCCGACGCAGGTCGGTATGGGCGGAGACGACCTCGACGATGTCTGCCGCCTGCTTGACCCGCTCGACGCTCTCGGGGGAGATCAGCGCCATCAGAAGCGCGACTCTTCCGGAACCGTGAGCTCGGTGAACTTGGCGATGCAGAAGCGGTCGGTCATCCCGGCGATGTAATCAGCCACGCGCTGGCAGTCGCTCGCCCCCGGGTCCCGACTCGGGATCTCGGCCGGGTTTGCGAGGTAATGCTCGAAGAGCCCGCGCAGGGTCCGCTGGACCCGCTCGTGCTCGCTGCGGGCCTCGGGACCTAGGTAGACGCGATCGAACATGAACTTGCGCAGGCGCAGCATCGCCTGGCCGACCTCGCGCCCCTGCGAGATCTCCTCCGCTCCGGCCGAATGGTCGACGATGTCGCGGACCAGGGTGTCGATCCGCTGCGAACCGGTCGGGCCGAGCAGCTCGATCTCCTCGCTCGGCAGGTCCTCGGGCCGCAGGATGCCGGCCCGCAGGGCGTCGTCGATGTCGTGGTTGATGTAGGCGACGCGGTCGACCAGCTTGACGATCTGCCCCTCCAGCGTCGCCGGCTTGCGCGAGCCGGTGTGGTTGAGGATCCCGTCGCGCACCTGCTCGGTCAGGTTCAGGCCCTCGCCGTCGCGCTCGAGCACGTCGACTACCCGCAGCGAGTGCTCGTTGTGGCGGAAGCCGCTGTCGCAGCGCTCCTTCAGCGCCGCGTCGAGCGCCTGCTCGCCGGCGTGGCCGAAAGGCGGGTGGCCGAGGTCGTGCCCGAGCCCGATCGCCTCGGTCAGGTCCTCGTTGAGGCGCAGCGCCCGGGCGACGGTGCGGGCGATGCCGCAGGCCTCGAGCGTGTGGGTGAGCCGGGTCCGGTAGTGGTCGCCCTCGGGGGCGACGAAGACCTGGGTCTTGTGCTTCAACCGGCGGAAGGACTTCGAGTGCACGATCCGATCGCGGTCGCGCTGGAACGGCGTCCGCAGCGGGCTGTTCTCCTCCGCGCGCATCCGCTGGGCGGGATAGGAGCGGGTCGCCGCCGGAGCCAAGAACTCCTCCTCGAAGGCAGAAATCCTCTCCTCAAAAGCGAAAGTCGCTGGCACCACCCGATCATACGGCGGCCCTGGTGGGCGACGGGGAGGGGTTCGCCGGACCCTCCCCGCTGTTGTCCGCCGAACCCCTCCCCGTCGCCTACGCAGCCGCCCGAAGTTGGACATGTGCGTGGTGCTCGAGCGTCTCGCCGACTGCGCGCTCTACTTGGCGCAAGGCGGGCAGCTCGGCCTCCGGGACTTCGCTCAGCGGCTTCGCCAAGGCCTCGACCATGAACCGGTGCGCCTCCTCGCCGAGCGGGAACGCGCCCGCTTCGCAGCCCGCGCAGACGACCCCGCCGACGGCGCCGGAGAATCCGACCAGGTGCTCGGCCTCCCCGCAGCTCGTGCAGGAGGCCAGCTCGGGCGAGAAGCCGGCGACGAGCGCCAGCTTGAGGCGGAAGGAGAGCGCCGTCTCCAGGCTCGCGGCGCGCGGCACCGCCGGGTCGTCGAGCAGGGAGAGATAGCGGCAGAGCAGGTTGTAGGCGGGCGGGTTCGGCTCGGCGGCGTCGAGCAGCCGCAGGACCGCGTCGCAGGCGCGGGCCCCGGCGGTCAGCGCCGCCCCGGAGGAGCGCAGCCGGGGATACCCGTCGACCGTGGTGGCGCCGGTGACCGTCAGCAGGTCGCTGCGGCCCTCGTGCAGGACGAGGTCGAGGCGGAAGAACGGCTCCAAGCGGCCGCCGAACCGGGATCGGGGCTTGCGCGCCCCCTTGGCGATGGCTCCGATCCGGCCGCGGCTCTTGGAGTAGAGGTGGAGGATCCGATCAGCCTCGCCGTAGCGAATGCTGCGCAAGACAACCGCCTCAGTCTTGACCGTAGTTCCGGCCACGTTGTCATTTTGCCCGGCGTCTCGGACGTCTCCGCAACCTCACCTGACAGCTCGGGCAGAAGTAGGTGGAGCGGCCGCCGACGACGATGCGGACGATCGTCGCCCCGCAGCGCGGACAGTCCTCGCCCTCGCGGGTGTGGACGAGGAACTCGTTCTGCATCGAGCCCTTCTCGCCGCGGGCGTCGCGGTAGTCGTCGATCGAGGAGCCGCCGGCCTCGATCCCGGCCTCCAGGGCGGCGACGACCGCGTCGCGCAGCACCTCGGCGTGCTCGGGCTTGATCGACCCGGCGGGCGAGAGCGGGTGCAGCTCGGCGCGGAAGAGCGCCTCGTCGGCGTAGATGTTGCCGACCCCGGCGACCTTCGACTGGTCGAGCAGGAAGGACTTCAGCGGCGCGGTCCTGCCCGCCGCCATCTCCGCCAGGGCGGCGGGCGTGAACTCCGGTGAGAAGGGCTCGACCCCGAGCTTGGCGAAACGCTCGTCGAGCTTCGCGTCGTCGATCAGGAAGGCCTCGCCGAACCGCCGCGGATCGGTGAACCAGAGCTCGCGCCCGTCGTCGAGGACGAAGCGGGCCCGCAGGTGGCGTTCCTCGGTCGAGCGCTCGCTCTCGTACAGGCGGCGCCCCTCGGAGGGGTCGATCACCTCGTCCCCCTCGCGGAGGATCAGGTTGCCGGTCATCCGCAGGTGCATGACCAGCGTTCGGTCGCCGTCGAGGCCCATGAGGATGTACTTGCCGCGGCGCCCGAGCCGCTCGATCGTCGCGCCGTCGACAGCGCTGCCGAGCCGCGCCGGCGGCACCGGCCGCGACCAGCGCTCGTCGAGCACCTCCAGCCGCTCGATCCGGTGCCCCTCGACCTCCGGCTCCAGCTGCCGGACGACGGTCTCCACCTCCGGCAGCTCGGGCATGCCGAAGTTCTACCGCCTGACGTGTCTGAGCTAACGGGTCGTCTAGACCCCTTCAGCTCAGACACCCCCTTGTCAGGGGTCGCTGGCGCGGGGGTGGGCGGAGAAGTAGACCTCCTTGAGGCGTTCGCCCGAGAGGTGCGTGTACATCTGCGTGGTCGAGATGTCGGCGTGGCCGAGCATCTCCTGCACGGCGCGCAGGTCGCAGCCGCCGGCGAGCAGGTGGGTGGCGAAGCTGTGGCGCAGGGTGTGCGGGCTCATCTTGCCTTCGAGGCCGGCGTCGCGGGCGTGGCGCTGGACGATCTTGTAGAGCCCCTGCCGGGTCAGCGGCCCGCCGCGGAAGTTGACAAACAGCTTCGCCTCGTGGCGGTCGCCGATCAGCTTCGGGTGGCCGCCGCGCAGGTAGCCGGCGATCGCCGCGATCGCCTGGCGGCCGAGCGGCACCAGCCGCTCCTTCGAGCCCTTGCCGCGGGCGCGCAGGAAGCCCTCGCGCAGGTCGACGTCGCCGAGCTCGAGCCCGATCGTCTCCGAGGCGCGCAGCCCGCACGCGTACATCACCTCCAGCAGCGCCCGGTCGCGCAGCGCCGTCGGCTCGCTTCCCTTCGGCGAGGCGAGCAGCTTCTGCACCTCGGAGTAGTTGAGGACGTGCGGCAGTTTCTTCGAGCGCCGAGGGGCGCTGAGCGCCGCGGTCGGGTCGTCGCCGATCAGCTCGTCGCGGCGCAGGTGCTTGTAGAACGAGCGCAGACAGGCGGCCTTGCGGTGGATCGTCGCGGCCGAGCAGGCCGGTCGCCCCTCCCCCGTCGCCAGCTCGGCGAGGAAGTCGGCGACGTCAGCGGCACTCGCCTGCAGCGCGTCGCGGTCGTGCGCCGAGAGGTATTCGCCGTACTGGAGAAGGTCGGTGCGGTAGGCGTTGAGGGTGTTGCGCGAGAGGCCCCGCTCCAGCTCCAGGTAGGAGAGGAAGTCGAGGACTAGGGACTCGAAGCGGGCGTCGGCGCCCGGCTTGGCCGAAGCGGAGGGCGCTTGGGGCTTTATGGCTACGGCCATGACGTGGGTGTTCTGCCTGGTGGCTATGGGTCCTTGAAGCGCAAGGGACCATGCGTGTTGGCGCGGCGGGTCCTGTCGACGTAGGGGACCCACCACCCCCGAGGACACCTCGGGGGTGGTCCCCCCTACGACGCCACCCGCGCGAGGAAGGTTCCTGCGGCGAGCGGGGATTCGAAGAAGAGGGGGTCTTCCGCTGCGGTGCGGCCCATGGTCTTGGTTGGTAGGCCGGAGGCGAGATAGCTCTCCAGGTCGACGCTCACGGCATGGAGGCAATGCTCCGAGGTGGAAAGCTCAGCGAAAAGATCCTGAGCCTGGTCTGGGATGGGGAGGTCGACGGGGGCCAGGAGGAGATCTAGGACGGTGCGGGTGTGGTGGCTGAGGCCGCGGTGGCGGTCGCGGGGGTCGGTGCTAGAGAGGCGGGGTGAGATGGCGGTCGGGAGGCGCAGGCTGAGGGCGGCGTGGGCGCTGTCCAGGGCGGCCATGCCGCCGTGGCCGTAGGCGGTGTCGGAGCCGATGATTCCGGGGCCTGGGCCGACGAGGGCGGCGTCCCAGCCGAGCGCCGTGGCGGCGTCGAGGGCGCCGACGGTGCTGAGCGCCTCCTGCTCGCCCCCGTAGGCGGGTGCGGCGGTGACGTGTCCGGCGAGGAGGCCGCGCTCCCGCAGCAACTTGACGTCGCGCGAAAGCGATCCCGGCAGCGCGCCGCCATCCGTCTGGACGTAGCCGACCCGCAACCCCGGCGCCGCCTGCGCCGCCGCCCAGGCCACCGGCGCAAGGTGCCCGTGCAGCGGCAAGACGACCACCGACGGCCGCTCGTCTGTTCCTTTTCGTTGCTCAGCACCAGCAAGGAACAGACGGGTGCCCCGTCGCTCTACCGGCTCGACCGGGTGCTGGAGCGAGGTGTAGTTGAGCTTGATGACGTGGGCGTCGCCCTCCTCCCCGCCTTCGAGGCCCCGGGTGAGGTTGACGTGGACGACGTCGAAGCCGCCCGAGCCGAGCCCGAGGTCGAGGGCGGCGACGTTGACGACGACCTCGTCGCCCTCGTGCATCTCTCCCAGTAGCGGCTCGTCGGCCCAGGCCCGCCGGCGCTCGCCAGCGACCTCGATTTCGAGCGGGTCGGTCGAGACGACGACGCCCCGGCGCAGCTTCAGGCGACCCACGCCTACTCGGCGGCCGGCGCGGCCGCTTTGACGATCCGCTCGCAGACCTCGAGCATCTTGTCGAGGCTGCGCGCCGGGACCATCTCGTCGGAGGTGTGGACGGCGTCGGTCCCGTTGGAGAGCAGCAGGCAGTCGAGCCCGTCGCGGCGGAAGGCGTTGGCGTCGCTGCCGCCCCCGATCGCGACCCGCTGCGGCTCCAGCCCGGCGCCCCGCAGCCCTTCTTCCGCCAGCGCCAGCGCCGGTGAGTCCTTGGGGATCTGGTAGCCGCGGAACAGCTCTTCGATCCGCACGTCGACGTCGCAGCCGTGCTCGCTGGCGCCCCAAGCGCAGGCGTCGGCGATCCTGCCGGCGACCTCGGCCGCGCGCTCGGGGTCGAGGCTGCGCGTCTCGGCGTGGATCGAGCAGTGCCCGGCGACGACATTGCCGGAGGTCCCGCCCTTGATCAGGCCAACGTTCGCAGTCGTGCCCTCGTCCAACCGGCCGATCTCCATCCGCGAGATCGCCGCCGCCGCGGCGGCGATCGCGTTGCTGCCGTCCTCCGGCCGGATCCCGGCATGCGCCTCGACCCCGATGAAGTCGGCGAGGATCTTCTGCTGGGTCGGCGTCGAAACGATCACCTCACCCACGGGGCCGGCGTGGTCGAGGACGAAGCCCGCCGGCGAGCGCAGGCGCGAGACGTCAAACGCTTTTGCCCCCCGCAGCCCCTGCTCCTCGGCGACCGTCAGGACCAGCTCGATTCCCACCGGCCCCGGCCGGTCGACGTGCCGCGCAACGAGCTCCATGAAGACGGCGACCGCCGCCTTGTTGTCGGCGCCGAGGATGGTGTCACCGCGGCTGCGGAAGACCCCGTCGTCCTCCACCACCTCGACCTGACCCTGGTGCGGGACCGTGTCGACGTGGGCGCAAAACATCAGCCAGCCCCCGCCGCTGCCGGGAGCGCGCGCAAGAAGGTTTCCGGCGCCGGCTTCTGCCGGCCCGGCGGCGTCGTCCTCCTCGACCTCTAGCCCCATCGCCCGCAGCTCGGCGGCGAGGGTGTCCGCGATCTCGCGCTCCTCGCCGGTCGGGCTGCGGACCTCGCAGTACCGGACGAACCGCTCGTACAGTCGTGATCCCTCCACGACTGAACAGGCTAACCGGGAACGGCCAGCAGGCGTACGCGGGGTTTCGGCCCTGCTAGGCGGAGCGGCGGAGGCGGGCGTCGTCGCCGACGTCCTCCTCCTCGGGGGCCGCTTCGAGCTCGGCGCCGTCGGCCGGGCGTTCGCCGGCCTGGCGGGCGGCGGCGCCGACGAACTCGCGGAAGAGCGGCTCGGGCCGGTTGGGCCGCGAGTTGAACTCGGGGTGGTACTGGGAGGCGACGAAGAACGGGTGGTCGTGTAGCTCGACCATCTCGACCAGGCGCTCGTCGGGCGAGGTGCCGCCGCAGACCAGGCCCTCGTCTTCGAGCCGGCGCCGCAGCTGGTTGTTTACCTCGTAGCGGTGGCGGTGGCGCTTGTAGATCACGGCCTCGCCGAAGATTTCGCGCGCTTTCGTCCCCTCGTGCAGTTTCACCGGGTCGGCGCCGAGGCGCATCGTCCCGCCCATGTCGGAGACCTCCTTCTGCTCCGGCAGCAGGTCGACAACCGGGAACGGCGTCTCGGGATCGAACTCGGCAGAGTTGGCGCCCTCCATGCCGCAGACGTGGCGGGCGAACTCGACGACGGCGATCTGCATCCCGAGGCAGATCCCCAGGTAAGGAATCGACTTCTCGCGGGCGATGCGCGCCGCTTCGACCTTGCCCTCGATCCCGCGCTCGCCGAAGCCGCCGGGGATCAGGATCCCGTCGCAGCCCTCGAGCTTCTCGGGCTCGAAGTTCTCCGAGTCGACCAGCTCGACTTTGACCCCCACGCCGTGGTGGAAGCCGCCGTGCTCGAGCGCCTCGATCACCGACTTGTAGGCATCGGCCAGCTGCACGTACTTGCCGACCACCGCGATTTTCACCTCGCCCTGGGCGGAGTCGGCGCGCCGCACCATCTCCTCCCACTCGGAGAGGTCCGGCGAGGGAGCCTCCATCCCGAAGTGGTCGAGGACGAGGTCGTCGACGCCCTCGGCGCGGAAGACCAGCGGCACCTTGTAGATGTTGTCGACGTCGTGAGCGGAAATCACCGCGTCGACGGGAAGGCTGGCGAAGAGCGCGATCTTGCCGCGGATCTCGCGGTCGAGGCGGCCTTCGGAGCGGCAGACCAGCGCGTGCGGCTGAATCCCGATCCGGCGCAGCTCGTTGACCGAGTGCTGGGTCGGCTTGGTCTTCAGTTCACCGGCGTGGCCGACGTATGGGACCAGCGTCAGGTGGATGAACATCGCCCGTTTCGGGCCGATGTCCGTGTAGAGCTGGCGGATCGACTCGAGGAACGGCAGCGACTCGATGTCGCCGACCGTGCCGCCGATCTCGGTGATCACGAAGTCGACCGACTGCGACTCAGCGACGATGAGGATTTTCTGCTTGATCTCGTTGGTGATGTGCGGGATCACCTGGACCGTGGCGCCGAGGTAATCGCCCCGGCGCTCGCGGCGGATCACCGAGTTGTAGACGGCGCCGGCGGTGACGTTCGACGCGCGCGACGTGTTCTCGTCGGTGAAGCGCTCGTAGTGGCCTAGGTCGAGGTCGGTCTCCGCCCCGTCCTCGGTGACGAACACCTCGCCGTGCTGGAACGGGCTCATCGTCCCCGGGTCGACGTTGATGTAGGGGTCGAACTTCTGCAGCTGGACCCGGAAGCCGCGGGAAACCAGGAGGCGCCCGATCGAGGCGGCGGTGATGCCCTTTCCGAGGGCCGAGACGACACCTCCGGTAACGAAGATGAACCGCGTGTCGCCTTTGTTCCCTGGACTCATGCTCTGCCGAGCGAGTCTAGCCAGCGTAAAGGCGGAACCGAATCGATGGTTGCGGAAATTGAGCGAATCTCTCCGTAGATCGTCAGCGCCGAAACCGCGACGAGCGCGATCAGCCGCGCGTCTGACCCCAACGCGGTCAGCAGCCAGACCCCGGCGATCGCCCCGATCAGGTTGGAGCCGGTGTCCCCCAGCATCGCCCGCTCGCCCAGCGTCAGGCGGGCACCGACCAGAACCGGGCCGACGAAGATCCCGAGCAGCTCCAGCGGCGCGATCGTCCAGGCGCCGAGGCAGAGGCCGGCGCCGAGCAGCACCAGGCCCTTCTCCGCCCGCCCCGGCCGCAGGTCGAGGAGGTTGAAGAGGTTGGTGGCGAGGATCAACAGGATCACGTCGGCCAGGTAGCGCCAGTCTTCGAGCCCGCGCCCGGAGACGACGTAGGCCGCCAGCGCCAGCGCCCCGATCGCCTTGATCGCCCCGGTCGAGAGCGAGCCCGAACGCAGCGCCGCCCAGTGCCCGCGCCAGCCGCGCGGCGTCGCCACCGCCTCGCCCCGGCCGAGCGCGTCGTCGAGGAAGCCGAGGAAGGCGATCCCCAGCAGGTAGGGCAGCCAGCGCCGCAGGTCCGGCTCCAGCAGGTCGAGGTCGGCGCGGTCGTCGAGAAAGGCGAGCGGGGCCAGCGCCACCAGCGCCGCGGTCGCCAGCACCGCCCCGAGTGGGAAGGCGAGCAGCGCCCCGCGGTAGTTCTCCCGCACCAGGCCCGCGTCGCGCAGCCCGCGCGCCCCCGCCGGAACGAGGAACAGCGAGATCGCCAGCGCCAGCGGCAACCCGACCCAGTACACCTAGTGCCTCATTCCCCTTCGGTCAGCAGGTCGGGCAGCAGCTGGTCGGCGCTTCCCTTGACCCCGAAGCTGCCGTCGGCGCCGAGCAGGGCGAAGACCATCGCCAGCTGCCCCGCCGTCAGATCGACGTCGTCGACGCTGGCCATCCCGTTCGACTGGAAGAAGGAGACGTTCGAGGTGTCGTCGGTCGAGGTCTCCACCCCCACCGCCGGCACCCGGGTGGCGGTGATGCCGCTCGCCAGCGCTTCCTCGAATTCGTCGGTCTTCGCGTCCTGCACCGGCCCCATGCCTTCGGGCTGGTCGCGGACGACGATCAGGCCGTCGAGCCCGCCGAAGCTGCCGCTGGCGCGCGAGAAGAAGTTGCCGCGCACCACCTCGGGGAGGGTTCCGCCGAGCACCAGCTGCCGTCCTAGGCCGGTGCCGAGTTCGGTCAGGGCGTCGGAGTTCGTGCGCAGGTCGGCGAAGCGGGTCTTGGCCAGGTCTTCGGCGAGGCCGTTGACGTCGACCGGCTCGCGCACCACCCCCACTCCGACCAGGCGGCCGCCGGTCGGCGCCAGCGCATCCTCGACTTCACCGGTGATGTCGCTGGGCAGCCCGCCGAGCGCGAGGATCGCGACCCGCTTTCCCTTGAGTTCGTCGCGGGTCAGGACCGGATAGACGCGCTGGGCGAACTCGTTGGACTGGTTGAGGTCGCCGTTCAGGTCGTTGACCTGCGAGCGGGCGTCCTGGAGGTTGCCGACCAGGCTGTGCTCGAGGTCCCGGCGGGTGTTGGTCAGCGCGTCGCCGCCGAACTCGGCGCCGATCAGGATCCCGATCGCGAGCGCGATGAAAACGGCGATCAGCGAGGTGGCGTGGTAGCGGGCGGAGTACCCCATCGAGTGCGGAAGGCTAGTGCCGCACGCGCATCTAGTCGATGCCGAGCCAGATCCGGATCTTCAGCCAGACGAGTTCGAAGACGTCGTTGAGCGCCGGCGAGGTGATCACGAGGATCGTCAGCAGGACGAGGAAGGCGACGGCGAAGAAGGCGAGTGGCGCCAAGGTGGAGCTCGGGTTGTAGAGCCGGCTCACCCCCTTGGCGTCGACCAGGCGCTCGCCGATCTTCAGCCGGGTCAGGAAGGTCGAGGACATCCCGCCCCGCTTGCGGTCGAGGAACTCGACCAGGTTGAAGTGGGCGCCGACGCTGACGATCAGCGCCGCGCCCTTCTCGTGGGCCATCAGCATTGCCACGTCCTCGCTGGTCCCGGCGGCGGGGACGACCTGGTGGTCGAGCCCGGCTTCCTGCAGCCGCTCGCGGCCCGGCGCCCGGCCGTCCGGGTAGGCGTGGACGACCAGCTCGGCGCCGCAGCCGAGCGCCGCGTCGCTGGCCGAGTCCATGTCGCCGAGGATCACGTCGGGCTTAAGGCCGGCTTCGAGGACGCCGTCGGCGCCGCCGTCGACGGCGACGATCAACGGCCGCATGTCGCGGATGTAGGCGCGCAGCGTTTTCAGGTCGCGGCGGTGGCGGTCGCCGCGGACGACGATCAGGACGTGGCGGTCGCGGAAGTTGGCCCGGGTCGCCGGGAAGGCGATGTTGCCGGTCAGCAGGTCGGTCTCTTCGCGCACGTGGGCGACGGTGTTTTCGGCGAATTCGCCCAGCGCCTCGTCGATCCGGGCCCGGTGCTCCTGCATTTCCCGCTCGAGCTCGGGAACCCGCAGGACGCGCCCGCGCGCGACCTCCTCCGCCCCGACGAACACCGCCCCCTCGTCGATCCGCACCCGGTCGCCGTCCTTGAGCCGCTCGAAGAGGCCCGCTCCGGGGGCGTCGACCAGCCGGATCCCCGCCCGGGCCAGCATCAACGGCCCGGCATTCGGATACCGCCCCTGCGAAGAGGGCGAGGCGTTGAGCACGGCGACGACCTCGGCTTCGATCAGCTCCTCGGCGGCGATGCGGTCGACGTCGACGTGGTCGATTACCGCGACGTCGCCCGGGCGCAGGCGCTTGACCAGATGCTTGGTCCGCTCCCCCAGCCGCGCGGTCCCTTCGATCGGCGCCTCCGGCCCCGGCGCAGCGCGTCTTCCGAGCAGCGCAGGGAAGCGACGGCGAGAAGCGGTAGCCACCAGTCCAGATTAGGCCCTCAGGAGCTCCCGGGCATGCTCGGTTGCTGCTTCGTCGGAAGTCTCTCCGCCGAGCATGCGGCGGATCTCGGCAACGACGCCCTCGCCTTCGAGGCGCTCGACAGTAGCCGAGGCCTCCCTGCCGCTGACGTCCTTTTCGAGCCGGAAGTGGGTGTCGGCGAGGGAGGCGACCTGCGGCAGGTGGGTGATGCAGAGGACCTGCCGGTCGCGCCCCAGCGCCTGCAACCGCTCGCCGACGACCCGCGCGGTCTTGCCGCCGACGCCGGCGTCGATCTCGTCGAAGACCATGGTGCCCGCGCTCGCCGCCTGGCCCAGCCCGCTCAGCGCCAACATCACCCGCGAGAGCTCGCCGCCCGAAGCCGCGTCGCGCAACGGGGCCGCCTCGATTCCCGGGTTGGGCGCGACCCGCAGCTCGACCGTCTCGCGACCCGAGGCGCCGTAGCCGTCGGGGTGGGGCTCCAGCACCACCTCCAGCGAGGCCCCGGCCATCGCCAGGTTCGCGAGCTCCTCCGCGACGCGTTTCTCCAGCGGGCCCGCGGCCGCCTCGCGGCCGGCGCTGAGCCGCTCGCCGAGGTCGGCGCGCCGCGCTTCGGCGCCGACCAGGGCCACCTCGGCCTCGGCGCTGCGCACCTCGGCTCCCTCCAGCTGGGCGATTTCTACGCGGCAGCGTTCGGCGTGGGCGAGCACGGCCTCGACGCTGCCGCCGTGCTTGCGCTCCAGCCGGTCGATCGCCTCCAACCGCTCCTCGATCGCCTGCAGCGAGGCGGGGTCGGCGGCGATGCCCTCGGCGTAGTCGCGCAGCTCCGAGGCAACGTCGCCGGCCTCGACCACCAGCGCCCCGAGCCGCTCGGCCAGCGCATCGAGCGCCGGGTCGAGTCCGGCGGCGCCCTGCAGCGCGGCTTCGGCCTGTGCCAGCGCGGCAGCGGCGCCGCCACCGTCTGCATCGGCCCCCGCCAGCCCGCTATGAGCACTGGATGCGGCTTCCCGCAGCCCCTCGGCGTGGCGCAGCCGCTCGCGCTCGGCGGCGATCTCCGCCCGCTCCTCCGGGACCGGCGCCACCTCCTCGATCTCCGAGAGCTCGTAGCGGTAGAGGTCGAGGTCGCGCTCCCGCGAACCTTCCCGCTCGCGCAGCTCGGCCAGCTCCGCCGCCAGCCCTCCGCACTCGCGGTGTACCTCGCGGTAGGCGACCCGCAGCTCGAGGTGCTCGGCACCGGCGAAGCCGTCGAGGATCTCCAGCTGCGCCGAGGAGATCGTCAGACGGCGGTGCTCGTGCTGGCCGAAGAAGGCGATCAGGCGCCCGCCGAGCAGCTTCAGGTCGGCGGCGGTCGCGGCGCGGCCGGCAACGAAGGCGCTGGTCCGGCCTCCCGCCGAGACCCGGCGCCCGAGCACGACCTCCTCCGCCCCCTCCGGAAGCCGCTCGGCCAGCTCGGCGAACTCGGGCTCCTCGAGCAGGCCCCCGGGCAGATCGAAGACGCCCTCGACCCAGGCCTCGGCGGCGCCGGGCCGGACGATCTGCGCTTTCGCCTTGCCGCCCGTCAGCAGGTCGAGCGAGTGCGCCAGCACGGTCTTGCCGGCGCCGGTCTCGCCGGTGATCGCATTCAGCCCCTCCCCCAGCCGCAGCTCCGCCCGCTCGATCAGGAGAAGGTTCTCGATCCGCAGCTCACGCAGCATGGGATCTGTGTAGCAATGCCCGCGGACCGACCGACGCCGTTTTCCCGCTGGTTGCGGCTACCCGCCCGGCTCGCTCGGGCCGTCGGTCGGCTGGACGAAGTCCTTGGAGCGAACCAGCCAGAAGCCGAGCGCGGCGCCGAGGAAGGAGCCGATCGCGGCGATCAGGATGATCTCGTTGAAGGCGCTGACGAAGGCGATGTCGGCGGCGTGGGTCGCTTTGACGTGGATCTCCGGCGGCAGTTGCAGTTCGGCGACCGCCCGCGAGCCGCCGGAGGCGACCGCTTCTCCCAGTCCGTCGGGGGCGCCAGGCAGCAGCTCGCCGAGCTTCGAGTCGACCCGGCCCTGGAAGACGGCGCCGAGCCCGGCGACGCCGGTGGCGATCCCGACCTGGCGGAAGGTCGTGTTGATCCCCGACCCCATCCCCGATTTCTCGACCGGGACGACGGCGATCGCCGCCTGGCCGATTCCCGGGTTGGTCGTCCCGATCCCGATCCCGGCGAGGATGAAGCCGGCCAGCAGCGTCGTCCAGGTCGAGTCGACCGAGACCCCGTGCATCAGCAGCAGCCCGACGCCGACCGTCGCCAGCCCGACCCCGAGCAGGATCCGGATCGGGACCCGGTGCGAGAGCGCTCCGGAAATCGGGGCGACGACGAAGCCGAGGACGGTCAGCGGCAGGAACCGCAGGCCGGCCTCCAGCGGCGAGTAGTCGAGCACCCCCTGCATGTAGATGGTCAGGTAGAGGAAGAGGGCGAACATCCCCGCCGAGAGGAAGAAGGCGACCGCCGAGACGCCGTTGAAGGCCGCCTTGCGGAACAGCGTCAGGTCGAGCATCGGATGGTCGCTGCTGCGCTCGATCGCGAAGAACGCCAGCAGCAGGACGGCGGCGCCGATCAGGCAGGCGAGGATCAGCGGGCTCCCCCACCCCTCCGGGTTGCCGCGGATCAGGCCGAAGATCAGCAGGAAGAGGCCCGAGGAGAAGGTGACGAGGCCGGGGAAGTCGATCGGCTCGGGGTCCTGGGCGGTGACGTTGACGATCTTGCGCTCGGTCAGGACCATCGCCGCGATCCCGATCGGGACGTTGACGAAGAAGATCCACTCCCAGCCGAGGTGCTCGGTGATGACGCCGCCGACCAGCGGCCCGACGGCGACCGCGCCGCCGACCGTCGCGCCCCAGACCCCGAAGGCCGTCGCCCGGTCTTTGCCGTGGAACTCCTGCCCGATCAGCGCCAGCGAGGTGGCGAACATGCCGGCGCCGCCAATTCCCTGCAGCCCGCGAGACAGGTTCAGCAAAGTCGGGTCGCCGGCGATCCCGCAGAGGAACGAGGCGAGGGTGAAGATGCCGAAGCCGATCGTGAACACCCGGCGGCGGCCGAGCCGGTCGCCGAGCGAGCCGGCGGTGAGCAGGAAGGCGGCGAGCATCAGCGAGTAGGCGTCGACCACCCACTGCAGGCTGGAGAGGCTGGCGTTCAGTTCCCGCTGGATGTCGGGCAGGGCGACATTGACGACGGTGACGTCCAGCAGCAGCATGAACGTCGCGATCGAGACCAGCAGCAGGGTCCACCACTTGCGCTCCATGGCGGGAGACCCTAAAGAAGAGGCGCGCTGGGCTTGTGCGGGTCGGCGCTAGACGGCGAGGTGGCCGAACTTCTCGCGGATCCGCTGATAGAAGCTCGTGCCGGGAAGCTGTGCCAGGCGGCTGACCGAGTCGAGGAATCGGATCTCCAGCGAAGCTCCGGCGGCGAGGTCGGCGACCTTGCCGCCGTCGACCGCGACCTCGACCGGCTCGCGCTCGGGTGCGTTGACGACGTGGAGGACGTCGCCGGGGGCGACGACCAGCGCCCGCGCGGTCAGCGAGTGCGGCGAGATGTAGCTGACGACGTAGCCCTTCACGCCCCAGGCCAGGATCGGACCCTGGTTGGCGAGGTTGTAACCGGTCGAGCCGGCGGGCGTGGCGGCAACGAGGCCGTCGCAGCGGACGTGGCCCACCTCCTCGCCGGCGATCCGGTAGCTGAGCTCGGCGACGCGGTCGTGCGGGCGGCGGGCGAGGGTGATGTCGTTCAGCCCCACCTGCTCGGTGCCGTCGACCTTCACCCCCAGGCCCGGCAGGTGGATCGTCTCGAAGTCCCCGGCCAGCGCCCGGCGGATCCCCTCGGCCGCCTGCTCGCGCTCGACCGCGGCGAGGAACCCGACCGTGCCGAAGTTGACGCCGAAGACCGGGACCTCGGTATGGGCGTAGCGGCGCAGCGCGTGGAGGATCGAGCCGTCGCCGCCGAGCACGAGGCAGATGTCGGGCACCGTGTGTTCGGCGGTGACGTCGACGCCCTCGGCGTTGGCGCCGTGCTTCTCCAGCTCCTGCTCGGTCGCCGCCAGCCGCCAGCCGGCCTCGTGGGCGACCTCGGCCGCGACCGCGACCGCTTCGGAGGCGCTTGGCGGGTGCGAGTGGGTGATCAGCGCCGCGGTCTTCACTCGTCTTCCTCCACGACGGCGGCGACGGCCGCCTCCACGTCCTCGACCTCCGCGCCGGAGCCGCCGCACCAGACGAAGGTCTCGCGGTTCCCCTTCGGGCCGGGCAGTCCGGAGGAGGCGAAGCCGCGGACCGGCAGGCCGAGCGCACGGGCAGCGAGGGCGACGGTGTAGATCGCCTCGCGGCGGTCGGCAGCGTCGCGCACGACACCCTTCCCGACCCGCTCCCGGCCGAGCTCGAACTGCGGCTTGACCATCGCCAGGATCTCCCCGCCCGGCTCCAGGCAGCGGGCGACGGCGGGCAGGATCTTGGTCAGCGAGATGAAGGAGACGTCGACGGTGGCGAGCGAGGGGAGGAACGGCAGGTCCGCCGGCTCCAGCGCCCGGGCGTTGAGCCGCTCGATCACGTGCACGCGCGGGTCCTGGCGCAGCCGCACGTCGAGCTGCCCGTAGGCGACGTCGACCGCCGCCACCCGCGGGGCGCCGCGCTGCAGCAGGCAGTCGGTAAAGCCGCCGGTCGAGGCGCCGACGTCGAGGCAGTCGCGCCCGGCGACGTCGATGCCCAGCGCCTCGAGGGCGTTCTCCAGCTTGGTGCCGCCGCGCGAGACGTAGCGCGGGCCCTCGGCGACGACCAGGCTCGCATCCGGCTCGACCAGCTGGCTCGGCCGCAGCGCCACAGGTCCGTCCTGGCCGATGCGGACCTCGCCAGCGCGCACCGCGCCGGCCGCCGCCGAGCGCGACGGGAAGAGGCCGCGGTCGGCCAAAACCGCGTCTATCCGGGACTTTCCCATCCGGCGAAAGCTACCGCGAGGTCGGCGATCTGGCCTTTTATTCGAGCTTGAGAATGGCTTGCCACATTTGCGCAGGCCCTCCGCGCACCGGTCACCAAATTTGATCTGGTCGCCTAGGGCAAATCGGGTAGAGACCCCGCAGAGTCCGTCAATTGCAGGATCTCTGTGACCCCACTCACACACAAGTCGCACATACGTTCGTACGCTGTTCAAGGATTCGCAAGGGAAGACCGATCAAGGAGATCAGGAAAAGACTTCAAGGCTGAACCCCGCGTCGAATATACGCCTCGCTGCTTCCCACAGCGACGCACTCGACATCAACCGGGCTCACCTACCTCCCACGGATCCACACATATAGAGATACATATCTCTCCTCCCTGTAGTAACCCCAGAAGCGCCCCGCCTCCCCCGGCGGGGCGTTTTCTGTTGTGGGGCCAAATTTCGGGCATTTGGCGGCCCGTGATCAAGCGCTCCTGAACATCGGTGCGCCAGTTGGTGCGCCCGTGCAGCCCCTTCAGCCCCCGAGAGCCGGGCAGTTCGCTGCTCCGAGCGGCCAGTTCGGAATGCCCAGGTGTCTGTCCAGGCGGAGAGCTACAAAGTGGATGGCAGAGAAAAAGCCGAAGGAGGAATCGATGTCAAAAGACAGCGGGCGGCAGGCAGCGGGTGGCTCTCACCTCGAAGAGCGTGCGGTCCTCGCGGACGCCGCGGTGGGTTTCGTATCTAGCGGGGCGGGCGCCGCAGTCGGCATGGTGGTCGGCCACCGCCTCACCAAGCCGAGTGATCCGCCGCCGCCCCCACCGCCAAAGATCGAATTGCCGCCGGGCGTGGACCGCGACTAAGGAAACCTCTATCGTTCAAAGGCAGTGGCCCCCGAGACTCTTCATCAGCTGCTCGTCTTCTCGCTTGCCATGTTCGGACTATGGGCGGTCGGGGCGGCGGTCATAGCCTCCGGCGGCAAGCCCGGCCCGCCGCTCCTCGTCCTACCGGCGGCTTAGCCGGCGCCAAGAAACTTAAGGAGCTCCACGGCGATCATCCCGCCCGCGACCTCACTGGCGAGAGATCGCACCCTTGGCCGCTGCGGTGTTCAGCCTCTCGTACCACCCGGCAGTCGCGGGACCCATCGTCCCCGCCGGCAGCGCCCTTGAGGCGTCCTCCTCCAGCGCCACCCTCAGCGCGCTGACCTCTTGGTCCGGGACGCCCAGCCCCGCCAGGGTCCGGCGAAGGACATCCCACCGCCCGTCCTCGAAGGAGATCGTTTGGACCGCGTCGCCGCCAGCCGCATTGATGATGTTGTGGTCGCCCATGACGTGGACGGCGAAGGCCGAGCTTACCTCCTGAAGCGGGACCGGCTCCTCACCGCCGGCCGCCTCCCCGGCGTCTGGGTTCGCCGACTCGATCTCCAGCGTGAAGCTGAGGAGCCGGGTACGGATGGCGTCGAGTAACTGGCGTATCTCACCCCCACTGAGCACCCGCCGAGCATTTGCCAGGCCCCAGCCCTGGATGAAGCTCGATTGATAGTGAGCAACGACATCCATAGCCCAGGGGAAGGAGACGTTTTCGCCCGCGTCGACCATCGCCTCGTAGGCGGGGACGCCATCCCTGAGCTCGAAGCCGAACAGGCCGCGCCGGTGCTCCTCGGCCACGACGCTCGACTGCAGGGGCTGACTGGTCATCCGTCCGCCTCCGAACCCGTTCAGGTCGCCGACCACGTGACAGCCTCTGTACGCGCGATACGGCGGCAGGTCGACGTCGTCCGGATATCCCTGCAGCTCCCGCTGCGCCCACTCGCCCACCGGGGCGTAGTCGAGGCGCCGGGCGAGGATCATTGCCTTCCGCAACAGGGTCGCCAACGGGATCTCGTGGTCGGTCGCGTCGTCCTGCATCTGTCTTAGAAGGGTGGCCACCGGCTTAAGGTACGGATCCGTCCGGCGCATCGACGTCGCAGGACGCCAGGCACCCCCTCCCCCGGGCTCAGCGGCGATATGCAGCTCGGAACGATTATCCGTGCAGCCGACGGTGCGCGCGGCGATAGACCGTCTCGCCGCGAACTCCGGGCGGCAGATGGCGCAAACCGAAGGCCAGGTGATCTAGATAGAGCCGACCGTCTTGGCCCTTGGCGATCCGGTAGACGAGGCCGAGCGGTCCACCTGGCGGCGGCAGGTAGACCTTGACGCAGGCCGGCAAGCTCGTCCCGTCCCTCGCATCTTCCTCGCAGGCGAACAGGGCGTCTACAGCCTGTCCCTCGCGTTCCAACCTAGAGCGGGTTTCTTCCCCGATCCGCTTGGCGCTGCCCGTCGCCTTACCCAGATCGTTCTGCCAGGCGAGGTCGTCGAATGCGACGGGCACAAACCCACGCTTGAACGGCACGGGGGCTACCCCTCGCCATCGGGGGGCTTCACAGCCCCGAACTCAGCCTCGAACTCTGCGAGCGTTGCGGGCTCGTGGCCCAAGCGCTCCATGATCGCCTGCGCAGACGTATCGGGCGAAATTACGAGGCGCCCGTCGTTTCGAGTCTCCTCGACAACGTAAGAGCCCTCGATATCGCCGCTCAATTTTACGTGAGGCTGGTCCACGGGGTTGATGATTGCAGAGGATTCGGTTGCCTCAGGTAGTTACGCCACCTTCGCCAAATAGGCATCCATCCGGGCTCGGATGTCGTCATAGCTGCCCGGCAAAGATGTCCGTAGATATCAAAGGTCGTCTGAATTCGAGTGGCCCATGACCTCCTGAAGCGCTTGTAGCTCTCCTCGACGCAAGCCGACGTAGAAGGCCGTCGCCCAGAAAAAGCCCCCCCAAGGGCGGCTCCGAGCGGAGAAACGGCGTACTTCCCCAAGAGGGAAATAGTGGCTGTTTCGGACGTTTGACCCCCTATACACACAGGATCGAGCGACCGGGCCGCCTTAGACGCCACAGGAACTCGTTAGAGGCGATTGGTGGCCCAAAGGCGCCAATCTCTTCCTTATGCCGCTCCTGCTCGCCCACGGCCGAAGCCGTGCTCGGCCCAGATCTCATCGATGTCAGTCGCCGGGTCGTCAAGTGCCTCTCGCATCTGGGTCAGTGCGTTGTCGGAGTATCGGATGTGCTTCATCCCGCTGAAGTCGAAGCGGTGGACACAGGCGGAGTCATCGTCGATCTGGAGATGCCTGCGAAGGGCGGTTGCCCGAGGTCCGGTTAGGTTGAGATGCTCCGCAAGGTCGGTGGCCGCCCAGTGAAATTTTTTCTGTAGGTCGACCTCGCGGACGGCGGCCGAGTCGGCGGGGTCGTCAGCAGCTACGAAATGAACCGGAGCGCCTTTTTTCTTGGTGAAGTGGACCGTGACGCTCGGGCCGTCGGCCGTCGTGGTAGCCGAGATGGTCGTCAGACGCGGGAAAACATCGGAAAGACCCTTGCCCTCCCTTATCCCTTTCTCGACCCGATCCACGTCTCGCTCGCTGACTTTCACGTCCTCGGCGGCGTGCCCTTCCATCGCAAGCATGCCGCGAACGAGTGCGCGAGCCTCCGGCCTGCGGCGCTTTCCCTTCTGGAGTAAGTCGCGAATTTGGGTGTACTGACGGTCGATCAGTACGTCAAAGTCGTCAAGCGGCTGAGTCGTGATCGGTAGGGCTCGGGGCGGAAGGTGGTCGGCGAGATTTTCATCAAACGCAGTTTCCATCAGCCGATCCAGGACCCCGACGGTGGCTCGGCGTGAAGGAACAACAGCTCCTCGCTCACCTCCGCGAGCCAATGCTGCTCGTCGTCACGGAGGCTGTCCACGGTGCGGAGGACTCCGATATCGCTCGCGTCGATTTTCAGGTGCTCGGCGGCGAGATTGAGACAGCGGTCAAAGCCGATGGATCGCCCTGATTTTTTGTCGAAAACGGCGACCCTCTTGTTCGTCAGCCCAGCCTTCAGCATCATCTCGGCCGCATGCTGTAGGTGGAGGAGCACGACCGTCTGGCGGCCGTCATCGTCGGTCGAGTTGAACGCCGTGATGGCGCGCTTCAACGACGACAGGCCCTTGCGCTGCAATTTGGTGCTGACACGCCTCACGCCCCAAGGCTACGCGCCGCGTCGGGTCGATTTTGTACCGGCTGCAGCGGCAACTTGCCTACTGCTGAAGGTGGCGGTGATGCGACTGCGCTTCAGGCGCAGCCGTACTCGAAGCCGGAGGAATCCGGGACGCGCCGACGAACTCGGGGGGACACCCCCCGAACCCCCCGACGGTCAGGGCGAGGGCCGCTGATTCCCGGAGGAAAAGAGGACAACGGCTGACCGGAGGCACACTGCCCCCGCTGACAGCAGGGGCAGCCGCGGTAGGGATTCCCGTCGGAACGAGAGGTATCCGTGTGCCGTCGGCGTCGAATTCAGGCGCGTCCAGGTCCAGCTTTACCGCGCTGTGCGTTCGCACATCATCCGACCTGCCCTGGCAAAAGCCACTGGGACGGTCTCAAGATCTGGAAGAAGTGAATCGGCCCCTTTAACGGGCTAATCTGGGGTGGCCGCGCAATATGTCCTCGACGGCATTCCCCCAGGTCCTAGGGACGACGCGAGCATTACGTTCGGGCCGGACGGAGCCAGCCCTTCGTCGCCAGTGGTGCGCCAGTCAGGCACCGAAAACACCGGCTCCAGCCGGAGACAGCCGGACGAGATTCGCTCTATCAAGCCAAATTCAGCTCTGCACCTAGCGAGTCGGACTTCTCTCCTCCCTGTAGTAACCCCAGAAGCGCCCCGCCTCCCCCGGCGGGGCGTTTTCTGTTGTGGAGGCTCTCTAGATCCCCCGAAACCGGACTAGGACACGTAGGCCTTGCGCACCATCCCGGCCGTCCAGCGGTTCGTGCCGTGAGCCGGGGGGACATTTTTGCGATTCAGGGTTTCGGCGATCTCCTCTAGGGACTTGTCTTTCGCGAGCAGCGCCCCGATCTGCTTCCGCCATCCATACCTGAGGGCGAGGAGCTGGCCACGCTCGGCCATCTGCACAAGGACACCCTTCACACCGAGCGTGCGGAGTTGGTCCGCGACGAGCCTGGTCACGACGAGCGGTGCTCCCGGCTCGCCTCGGCCTCCATCTTCTCGAGCCGGACGTAGTAGTCGGGAAACTCGTTGAGATGGGCGAGGGCTATCTTGCCCGTGACCACCGCGTCGTCGTCAGTCACGTTGGTGGCGAGATCGTGGGCGCCGTGCTCCAGCTCGACGTCCATGCCGGAGCGAAATTCCTCGACGTCGAACGAGGCCGACGACCAATCGATTCCGATCTGCTCGCCGACCTGGCGCGCCTCGTCCGCCGTAAAGCTCGTCCGTGCCATCGGTGCAGGGTAACGACCCAGGATCGATCCCCATCCCGGTTCCCCAGAAGTGCCCGAGGCAAAGAAAAGGGGCGGTGAAATTCACCGCCCCCTGGGACTGCGAGATGCGACGGGCTTAGTGCTGGTGCCCGTGATCGTCGCTGTTGTCGGTGTAGGGATCGCGCGAGCCGGACTTGGCCAGGCCGCGGCTGATCATGTAGCCGACTGCGACGATGGCGACGTAGAGCCATGCCTGCTTGGCGACGAACTCGTCGGTGCCGGGGGCGGTGTCGCCACCCTTGATCAGCGCGGCGGCGACGAGGATGGCGACGATTACGCCGACCATTGCCCAGAACTCGGTCGTCTTGAATGCCTGCTTGGTCTCGGTGGTGAGACGCCGGACCGTGCCGCGGCTGGCGGGACGATCGTTTACTGACTCCGTGCCGCGGACGCGGCTGGTTGCTGACTCCATCGTTGATTCCTCCTCAGTGGGTTCGAGTCCCGAGATCGGCGCGAATCAGAGATGAGAGACGGCGCGACGCCAGGCTTGCAGATGAGTCCGAAAAGCTTTCCCCCGACTGGTGGCGTAAGCGGGGAATTCCGTTCAGGACGCTGCTTTGTAAGTACCCGTGGGCCAAAATGGGGAAACCGGCGGCAGAACTCAGCCACGGCGCCAGGCGAGGGGACTACGGGCAAGAAGCGCCTGCTACGGTGAAGAAGTCGGGTTTGGCCCAACGCCGCCCGAGAGGTTCCGTTTCCTCCGCGTGCCGCTTGGCGCCTAGGGGCCGCAGGATCTCCCTAGACGTTCAAATAAGGAGCACTTCCATAACCGTTTCATTTGCCGATCTCGGCATCTCCAAGCCGGTGATAGGTGCGCTCGCGCGCCGCGACATCACCCACCCCTTCCCTGTTCAGCAGCTGGTCGTCCGCGACGCGCTCGCCGGGCACGACCTCCTCGTCCAGTCGCCGACCGGATCGGGCAAGACGCTCGCCTTCGGCATCCCGATGGTCGAGCGCCTCTCGCCCGAGCAGGGCCGCATCGGCGCCCTGGTCCTGGCCCCCACCCGCGAGCTCGCCGGGCAGATCGTCGAAGACATCCGCCCGATCGCCGAGAGCCGCGGACTGAAGGTCGCCGCCGTCTACGGCGGCGTCGGGTTCGGGCCCCAGATCAAGGCCGTCGGCAAGGCCGACATCGTCGTCGCTACGCCCGGCCGTCTCGAGGACCTGATCGCCCGCGGCGTCGTCAGCCTCAAGCACGTTCGCGTCCTCGTCCTCGACGAGGCCGACCGGATGCTCGACATGGGCTTCAAGCCGGCCGTCGACCGAATCGTCAACGGCACCTCGAATGACCGCCAGACGCTCTTCTTCTCGGCGACGCTCGAGGGCGCGACCGGCAAGGTCGCCAAGGCCTACACCCGCGACGCCCGCAAGCACACCCACGCGCCGAAGCAGGCCAAGGCCGACATCGAGCACCGCTTCCTCCCAGTCGAGAGCCAGGGCGAGAAGCTCGACCACCTGATCGCCCAGCTCGGCGAGGACGAGTGCGGGCCGACGATCGTCTTCGTCCGCACTAAGCGCGGCGCCGACCGGCTGGTCAAGCGCCTGCGCAGTCGCAAGGTCGAGGCGGTGGCGATGCACGGCGACAAGAGCCAGGGACAGCGCGAACGCGCCCTCGCCCGGTTCGAGAAGGGCGAAGTCTCCGCCCTCGTCGCCACCGACGTCGCCGCCCGCGGCATCGACGTCGAGGGCATCACCCACGTCGTCAACTACGACACCCCCGAGGACTCCGACGCCTACACCCACCGCATCGGCCGCACCGGTCGGGCCGGGCGCCAGGGCACCGGCGTCAGCTTCGTCCTCGCCGACCAGGCCGACGACGTCCGCCGCATGGCCGGGAGCCTTGGCCTGGTGCGGGAGTTCGAGGTCGCCCACGGCGGCCGCCCGCAGGGAGCCAACTCGCGGCCGGCGCCGCGGGGCCGGCGCCGCGGACGCGGTCGTGGGAGCGCGAGCCGAGCGTGACCGCACCGCTGGGATCGGCCGAAGCCGGCATCGCGCTGGCCCTGGTCGGCGCGGTAATGGCGAACCTCGCCTCGCTGCTGAAGCACCGCGGCTGCCAACAGGTCCCACCGGTCCGGATCCAGGCGCCGCTGCAGAGCGCCCGCCGGCTCGCCGCCTCGCCGTGGTTCGCCGCCGGCTGGGGCGTCGCGGCGGCGGCCTGGCTGGTCCACGTCGCCGCCCTCTCGATGGCGCCGATCTCCCTCGTGCAGGCCGTCCTCGCCGGCGGTGCCGTCAGCCTCGCCGTCCTCTCGCAGCGGTTCTTCGGCCATGCCGTCGAGCCGCGCCAGTGGTTGGCGCTGCTGCTCGGCGGCGTCGGCCTCGGACTGCTCGCCCTGACCCTGCCGAGCATCCACGGCAGCCACTCCCAGTTCGCCGTCAGCGCGATTGCCGCCTTCGAGGGCGGCCTCGCCCTCTGCGCGCTCGCCCTCGTCTTCAGCTACCGGCGCGTCAGCGCCCATCGCGGCGCCCTGATGGCGATTATCGCCGGCACCCTCTTCGCCTTCGCCGGGGTGGCAATCAAGGCGCTGACCGGAGAGGGAGAGCTTCCCTTCCTCGTCCTCGCGCCGTGGATCGCCCTGATCGTCGCCTGCGGCGCCCTCGCCCAGTACTCGGCCGTGGCCGCCCTGCAACGCGGCGGCGCGATTGAGACGATCGGGCTGATGGGCCTGGTCGCGAGCGCCGCTCAGATCCTCAGCGGCGTCCTCGTCTTCGGCGACCCGATGGCCAGCGGCGCGGTCGGGATCGGGTTGCAGGGCACGGCCTTCCTACTCGTCTGCGGCTCCGCCCTGCTCCTCCCTCCCTCGCGTTCGGGCGAGGGAGGCGGCGCCCAGGCGCTCATCGCCCAGCCCGCATAGCGTCCATCCCACGTTCCAGCTGGGCGACGCTGGCCGCCCCGGGGGGCGCCGGCACGGCCCTGAAGGTCGGGGCGGGAAGGTGGAGCCGGAAGGCGATCCTGCCGGCGCGGTCGAAGCCCGTGACCAGCGGGTTGTCGCCCCAGCTGACCAGCCAGCCGCCGCCATTCAGTTCCCGAGCCGAGCCGCAGCAGTGGCTGCGCTTCACCTCGGGGTCGTTGAGCTGGCCACGGTAGAGCGCCCTGCCCTGCTTCAGGTCGAGGCGGTAGAAGACGACCCGCGGCCGGCGCGGCCGGTCCTTGCCGTTGTCGAAGACGGTGAGGCGCCCGCGGCGGTCGATCCGGGCGTCGTGCTGGCCTCCGAGCAGCTTGGTCGCCGGATCCCCGGTCACCTGCAGCGATTTGCCGGTCTGGATCCCCCCCAGCTTCCAGTTGATCTCCCCCGTCGCGCGGTCGATCCCGTAGACGGCGTCGGTGTGTCGCGTGGAGATCACCACTTCGCTGCCGCGCGGCTCGATCGAGTTGATGTGGACCGGGTCGAAGATCTCGCGGTGCAGGCGGCGGCGGGGGTTGCTCAGCACGTTCCGCCACCAGCGCCCGGTCTCCCACAGGCCGATGTGGCCGCGTGAGTTCCAGTGCCAGACCACCTTGCCGGCGGGGTCGACTTCCTGGACTTCGGCGGAGGCGATCGCCGCCCGCTTCGGGCCACCGAAGCGCCGCAGGTCGGCGGTTTCGGGGACGTAGGTGTCGAGCAAGACGTTGCCGTTCGGCAGCTCGTGGTACTCGTGGCCGTCGACGATCGAGCCCCCGGTCCTGACCAGGCGCATGAGCTTCCCGGACTCCGAGCGGACCTCGTGCGCCATCCGCGGGTCGAGCCCGTAGCCGTCGCCGAACGACCGCGCCCAGACCAGGTCGCCGTCGGCGAGGATCTGCCCCCACAGCGCCCGCGTGTCCGGGTTGTACCACCAGCGCGGCACTCCTTCGTCGTCGAAGACGATCACCCAGGGGCGCTCGTCGGCGGGATTCGAGAAGGTGACCACGAAGAGCCCGGAGGGCGCGGGCCGCAGCGATTCGAACCGCCACGAGGGAAAGGCGGCCGGCAGGGGCACGTAGCTCTTCTCGACCGGCCGGGAAGAGGTGGTGCCCTCGCGCTCGTTCGTTCCCCCGCAGGCAGCCAGGGCCATCGCTGCGGCGGCGGCCAGGACAGCCAGGTTGATCGGGAAGCGCTTCATCCGCTTTGTCCAGGGTGACGCACGGGGGCCGCAGACTCCTGACAGAGAAGTTGTTGCCTGGGAATCGGGTGAGTTCTATGGTCTACCTGCATCCAGCGTGTTGTTGTCGGTAGGGGCGCTGTCTGCCAACGGATAGAGACCAAACCGAAGGGAGAACAACCATGGAGAGCAGCAGAGCCGCCGAGCGGCACAGAGTCGAGGAACGTCAGCCGACGGGCTGGACCGTGTTTGCCGGCGTCCTCTTGTTCATCGTCGGATCGCTGGACGCGCTTTGGGGCCTGGCCGGGATCCTCAACGACGAAATCGTCTTCGTCGGCGGCCAGGGAGTGATCATCGCCGACGTCACGACCTGGGGCTGGATCCACCTGATCCTGGGATCGATCATCGCCGCGACGGGCCTCGGCCTCTTCGCCGGCGCCGAGTGGGCCCGCTGGACGGCGATCTTCTTCGTGATGATCAACGCCATCTCGCAGGTCGTCTGGTTCCCCGCGGCGCCGCTGTGGGCGTTCCTGATGATCATCCTCGACGTGACGATCATCTACCAGCTGACCGCCCGCTGGGAGGAATAGTCAGGCACTGAGCCGGGCCTCAGCCCGGCTCCTCGCTCTCCACGGCCGCGGTGAGGTCTGCAGAGATCTTCACCGCGGCCGAGAGGAGCGGCGCCGCGAGGACCAGGCCGACGGTCCCGAACAGGCAGCCGCCGGCGATCGTCGCGATCAGCACCGCCAGCGGGTGCAGCTTCAGCGCCGCACCGTAGGCGATCGGCTGGACCATCTGCTGGAAGACGCCGTTCGCCAGCAGCACCACGACGGCGATCGCCGCCGCAGCCTCCGGCCCCGAGCCGCCGAGGGCGATGAGGACCGCGAAGCCACCGGCGGTCCAGGCGCCGATGTAGGGGACGTAGCCGCCGAGGAAGGTGACCACGGCGATCGTGCCGGCCAGCGGCACCCCGATCAGCAGAGAGCCGACGCCGACGATCAGGGCGCTCCAGGCGGCGACGATCGTCACCCCGAGGAAGTAGCCGCGCATGCTGCCCGCGACCCGGCCGAGGATCGAGTGGCCGACCGGGGCCGGGACGCCGAGGTGGCGCTCGACGAAGGCGCCGATCTGAGGGCCGTCCTTGAGCAGGAAGAAGAGGCTGAGCGCGGTGAAGGAGAGGAAGATCGCGAGGCCTGCCAGCTTGTCGATCCCACCCACCAGGCCGTGGGTGAGCGCCTGGAAGCCTTCGCTGATCGAGCTGCTGGCGTGGGAGTTGGCGTCGGCCGCCGTCGGCGCCTTGACTCCGAGGTCGTGCGCCCAGGACTCGATCTGAGCGGCGCCTTCCTGCAGACGGCTCGACAGCCCTTCGGCCTGGCTGGCGATCCCGGTGAGGACGATCAGGCCCACCGCCAGCGCCAGCGCGACGATCAGCAGGAGGACGAGGCCGGCGCCGATCCCCCGCGGTATCCCGTGGCGCTTCAGCCAGTCGACCAGCGGCGAGGCGACCGAGGCGATGATCCCGGCGGTGATCACCGGCATCACGATCGTCTCCGTCAGCGAGAGCAGCCAGATCGCCGCGACCAGCGCCGCTCCGACTCCGAACAGCAGCCAGGCCGAGATGCCGAGGTCGCGCAGCCACTGCGGGGCGGCAAAGAGGCCGCTGAGCTCGCCGGGGGCGATCTCGATGACTTCGTCCTCGGTCGTGCCTTTGTCTCGACGGAGCCATACTCGACGCGGCATGAGTAATTCGGACACTGCCACCTACGTCGGACACGCCACCGTCCTGCTCGAGATCGACGGCGTCCGCCTGCTCACCGACCCGGTGCTGCGGCCGCGGATCGGCCCCCTGGTCCGGCACGGTCCCCTGCCGGCGCCGCATCACACCGCCGGCATCGACGCGGTGCTGATCTCACACCTCCATCACGACCACGCCGACCTCGGCTCGCTGCGCCGGCTCGGCCACCGGGTTCCGCTACTGGTCCCGCGCGGCTCGCGTGGGTTCTTCGAGCGCCACGGCTTCGCCGACGTCAACGAGCTTGCGCCGGGTGAAGCAAGCGAGATCATCGGCCTGACCGTGACCGCAACCGAAGCTGACCACGACGGCGGCAGGCGCCGGGGTGCTCCCGAGATCGAGCCAATCGGCTTCACGGTGGCCGGCAGCCGCACCGTCTACTTCGCCGGTGACACCGACATCTTCGAGGGAATGGAGAGCCTGGCGCCGGCGCTGGACCTCGCGCTGCTGCCGGTCTGGGGCTGGGGGCCGACCCTCGGCCCCGGCCACCTCGACCCCGAGGGAGCGGCGCGCGCCGCGGCCCTCCTCTCCCCCCGCCTCGCCGTGCCGATCCACTGGGGCACGCTCTACCCCCTCGGCCTTGCCCGGCTGCGCCCGGGTCGGCTCAAGCTGCCGGCGGAGGAATTCGCTGCCCGCACCCGGGAGCTCGCGCCTCAGGTGGAGACGCGGGTGCTCTCCCCGGGCGAGTCGACCTCGCTGGCGTAGGCCGTCTGTCCGAGGCCCGCGAGCCAGCCGCGGAAGACGCGGTGGACCCGTTCGGCGCCGACCACCTCGGTGGCCGGCCACTCGAGATCGCTCGGGTGGAGGACGAACGGGAAGCTCTGGGTCCCGCCCATGCCGCCGTGCGAGCCGACCAGCTCCTCGAAGGCGGCGACCTCGCCGAAGTCCTCCCAATAGGTGCTGTTGATCATCAGGTCGGCGCAGTGAGGGAAGGAGTCGGTGCGCCGCAGGTGGTCGGCGGCGTTGGCGCCGAAGGGCGCCAGCGGGTCCTCGCCCTCGACCCGGTCGTCGGCGAGGTAGCGGGTGCCGCCGGCGCCGATCGCCAGGGCGCCGTCGCGCTCGGAGCGGACGAGGATGAAGCCGATGCCGGGATGGTCGCGCAAGGCCGGGATCAGCCGCGGGTAGAGCGCCTCGATCCGCTCCAGCGATACGCGGCCGGGATCGCGCGGGAAGGTAATCAGGCCGAGGCAGCCCGAGGCCATCACCGAGAGCTCGGGGAGCTCCTCGCCGTCGTGCGTCTGCGCGACCTCGCGGCGGGAGTCGGCGTCGAGGGCGACGGCGCCGTCGGCGAGCCGGTCGCGCGTCGCCGCCCGGACCGTACGGGCGGCCATGGTGTCGTCGCGCGCCACCTCGGTCAGCCCGGCGCTCAGGTAGGAGAGCGAGTCGTCGTCGCCGGCTTCCGAGGCGACGACGCTGTCGGCCTCGCAGGCGCCCTGCACCAGCTCCTCGAGGGTCTGGTCGTAGCGGTCGCGGAAGGTTTCCCCCTGCGACTGGCCGTGGTCGGAGAGCACGACCAGGCGGTAGGGGCGCGGGGCGTCCTCGCAGGCGCGGGCGATGCGGGCGATCTGGCGGTCGAGGTCGTGGAGCACGGCCAGCGCGTCGTGGCGCTCGATCCCCGAGTGGTGGGCGACCTCGTCGTAGGCGAGGAAGGTGGTGTAGACGACCGGCCGCCCGGCGAGCACGTCGCCGATCACCGTCGCGACCTGGAGGTCGCGCTGGACCACCGTCCCCCAGGCGCGGGCGAAGACGTAGCCGCGGCTGCGGTGGATCCGCGGGCGGACGTCGTCGCGGACCTGGCTGCGGGCGGCGCGGCGCTCGCGGGCGATCTCGGCCAGGGAGAGCGCGAAGGTGCGCGCGACCGCGTAGGGACGGGCGAAATAGGCGGCGTAGTCGCGCCCGATCGGCCGCCGCCGGTGCAGCGCCGTGCTCATCGTCAGCATCGAGTGCGGCGCGTCGCCGGAGAGGATGTTGGCGCGGCTGGCGCCGTCGGCGTGCAGGAGGCCGCGGCCGTCGGAGTGGCGCCGCTCGATCTCTTCCGCGTCGCGCGGGTGGTTGGTGACGATCGCCTGGCCGCGCTCCTTCTCCCACCAGCGGAAGGCGGGCATGTCCTCGTTGGAGCCGTGCAGGAGGCCGGCCTGACAGGCGCCGGTCTGCGAGGACCAGTCGGTTTCCCAGCGCCGCAGCTTGTGCGAGCCGCTCCGCACCCAGGAGGCGAGGGCCGGCGCGTTGCCGTCCTGCAGCGCCCGCCAAAGGACGTCGTGGGCGAGGCCGTCGACCTCGAGGAAGAGCACGCCCGGGACATCGGTTTCGATCGCCTGGCCGCGGCGGCGCGCCTGGCGGCGGACGACGTTGCGGTACCAGCTGTCGTCCTCGTCGATCGCCAGCAGCGAATAGACAGCCGCCGTCACCGCCGCGACCACGAGCGTGATCACGATTCCGTCGAGGACGGTGGCGACTTCGGCGTGCGGCAGGAGGTCGACGGCGAAGGTCACGATCAAGCCGTTGAGGACGAGCGCGGCGAGGCCGAGCGTGAGGACCGTGAGCGGCAGGGTCAGCCGCGCGAGCAGCGGCCAGACGAAAGCGTTGAGGAGGCCGATCATCGCCGCGGCGCCGAGGGCGGTGGCGGCCCCGTCGAGGACGAATCCGTCCATCACCTCGGAGAGCAGCAGCAGGATGACGGCGTCGAGGAGCAGGACCAAGACCCCCCGGCGGAGCGCGGCCAGGCTCACGCGAAGTCCTCCCCGACCTCGATCCGGCCGCTCGCGGCCGCCTCGCGCAGCTGCTCAAAGTCCTCTTCGTTGCGGTCGGCGTAGGCCTCGGCGAAGCCGGCGATCGCCTCGTCGAAGACCTCGCCGCCGCCGAGGTAGGCGGCGATTGCGACGCGGTCGCCGGAGCGTGCATGGGCGCGGGCCAGCGCCCGGCCGCAGAGCTGACCGTAGCGCGGAAGCTCCCGGGCCGAGAGGCTTTCGACGTCTGCCGAGCCCTTGCCGTCCCAGAGCTGCCGCACGTAGAAGCAGCGCTCGACCCCGTCGACCCCGGTGACGGTCACCCAGCCGAGGAAGATGTCGCTCGCCGCCTGCATCAGCCGCTGGCCTTCGACCACGCGGCGACCGGGATGGTCGTACGGGCTCGCCCCCGCGTATGGCTCCAGGACCGAGGGCCCCGCTTCCTTCGCCTGAAGGAACAGCGGGTCTTGGCCGTCGCGCCCCAGCAGTAGGACGATCCAGGCCCGGGTGCCGACGCTCCCGACCCCGACCACCTTCCGCGCGGCGTGCACGTAGTGGTAGGAGGCAGCGAGATGGCGGCGGTCGGGGCTGAGCGACTCGCGATAGGAGGCGACCACCTCGCGCAGCTGGCGCTCGACGTCCGCGCCGCCGGCCAGCTCCTCGATCGGGACGATCAGCGGCGGGTCGGCGGCGATCCGCACCTGGCCCTCGACCTCGTGGGTCAGCTTGGCGAAGGCGCGGAGGCTGTCCTTGGCGCGCGCCTTTCGCAGGTTGCGCTCGACGCGCTTCGCCCGGCGCTCGTCGACCTCGGAGCGCACCGACTCCAGCGCCGGCTCGACGTCGATCCGCGAGTACCAAACCTCGAGGTTGCGCATCGCTGCGTACTCGCGCATCGCCTGCCTGTAGCCGGCGGCGGTGGCAAGCGACGCGCCGCGACGCTCATTGGCGCCGAAGCCGCGCTGGCGACCGGCGATCGCGACGCTTGCGACCAGCCGCTTCACGTCCCACTCGAACGGGCCGGGACAGGTCTCGTCGAAGTCGTTGCAGTCGAAGACGAGGCGGCGGTCGGGGGCGGAGAAGACGCCGAAGTTCGAGAGGTGGGCGTCGCCGCAGAGCTGGACCGCAAACGAGGTTGCGGGCGTCTCGGCCAGATCCGCCGCCATCACCGCCGCCGCACCGCGGAAGAAGGCGAAGGGCGAGTCGAGCATCCGCGCGTGGCGGATCGGGACGAGCTCGGGAACGCGGGTCTCGTTCTGGCCGGTCAGGATCGCGACCGGATCGCGCGAGCGCTCGCCGAGCTCGGCGTGGCCGGAGCGCGGACGGTCGGCCCTAGCCGCCTTGCCGCTTGCCGCCCGCTCGGCGGGATCGCTGGCCACGGTTTCGCTCGCCACGTCGGTGAGTCTCCTACATTCCTCCGATGATCCCGGTCTTCGACGGCCACAACGACGCGCTGACCCGCGGGGACGGCGAGGATCTCGCGCGCCGCTGCGAAGGCGGCCACCTCGACCTGCCCCGCATGCGGGAAGGCGGGATGCGGGGCGGCATCTTCGCGATCTTTACCCCTTCGGACGGGGAACCGTCGCGGCAGATCAGCTTCGGCGCCAGCGGTTCCTACTCCGAGCCGCTCGCCGAGCCGGTGGCGCACGAGGTCGTCGCCGCCCACGCGACCCGGATTGCGAACCGGCTGCTGGAGCTGGAGCGGAGCGGCGAGCTGGTGGTCGCCCGGACGATCGCCGACGTCGACGGCGCCAGAGAGGACGATTCGCCGCCGGTCGCCGTCATGCACCTAGAGGGAGCCGAGGCGATCGACGCCGACCTCGAGCTGCTGGCGGCCTGGTACGAGCGCGGGCTGCGATCGCTGGGCCCCGTCTGGAGCCGGGGCAACGCCTTCGCCCATGGGGTCCCGTTCCGCTTCCCCTCGTCCCCGGACGTCGGCCCCGGGCTCACCGATCGGGGCTTCGCTTTGGTGGCGGCCTGCGCGGAGCTGGGCATCCTCGTCGACCTCAGCCACCTGAACGAGGCAGGCTTCTGGGACGTGGCCCGCCTGGAATCCGGGCCGCTGGTGGCGAGCCACTCCGGCGCACACGCGCTATGCCCGGCCTCGCGCAACCTCACCGACCGCCAGCTCGATGCGATCGGCGCCAGCGGGGGGCTCGTCGGCATCGTCTTCGCCACCCCCTTCCTGCGTCCCGACTTCGCCGACGATCCCGACACCCCGCTGACCCTGATCGCCGAGCACGCCCGCTACGTCGCAGAGCGCATCGGCGTCGCCCATGTGGCTCTGGGATCGGACTTCGACGGAGCGACGATCCCGGCCTCCTTGGGCGACGTCTCCGGCCTGCCCAAGCTCGTCTCCGTGCTGCGCGACACCGGCTTCGAGTCGGCCGAGATCGAGGCGATCTGCTGGGAAAACTGGCGGCGGGCCCTGGCCGCCTGGTGGCGCTGAGGCCCGGTCGCGGCCGCTTTTTTATGTCCGCGCGAAGTTGCGGACGCGCAAAAGGTATAGATTGATCGGGATCATTGACGGCACTCGGCCACTGCCAAGTGCCAGGGGAACTACAAGAAAGGACCAGTCCCATGAGAAGGCTCTTGCTAGCCATGGCGGCGCTTGTCGCGTTGCTCGTGCCGGCGGCTTCGGCGTCGGCTGCACCGTTTCACCCCACGGGTGAATACGCGAAGTTCAACTACTGCCCCCTGGGGAAAACCACGTTGACCGCCTGCTTCCGCTCGGAAACGAAAGCCGGATTCCTCACGATCGGCAAAAAAACCACGCCGATCAAAACTCCGGTCGTGCTCCAGGGCGGGCTGGAATACGAACTCCTGTTCCAGGATATGCCGCTGATCGCGGCGCAGGACGGGAACACCCTGGTTAAAACGCCGCAGCCCGTCCCGGGTGGCCTGACCGGCATCACCGCACCCAGTTGGTGGCCGTCGATCCTCAGGGACCTGTTCAACGAAACCATCAACAACGGCTTCACCGGCGTCACCGCGACCCTGGAACTCGCCGGTCCGGCCAGCTCGGTCATCGTCAACCCGGGGAACCTGCTGACCACGGCGGGCCCGACCCTGACGATGCCGGTCAAAGTCAAGCTCAGCAACCCCTTCCTGGGGAGTAACTGCTACATCGGCTCCAGCTCGAGCCCGATGGTGCTGAAACTGACCAGCGGAACCACCTCGCCGCCGCTGCCGAACAAACCGATCAGCGGCCAGCCGGGGGCGGTCTCGCAGAACCCGAGTTTCGACATCCTCAACGTGAGTGGGAGCAAAATCGTCGACAACTCGTTCGCCGCCCCGGGCGCGAACGGCTGCGGCGGGTTCCTGTTCTCGTGGGCCGTCGACCCGTTTGTCGAGTCGATCGTCGGCGTTCCGTCGGCAGCCGGCACCAACACCGCCGTGCTGGAAAACGTGGACGTCGCCCTCGCCGAGCCTTCAGCTGTGAAAGCCAGCGAATAGCTCGGTACGAAGAAAGAGCAGCACGAAAGCGCCCGCCGAAAGGCGGGCGCTTTCATTTCCGGGGCCCCCTTCACGGGTACTGGAAGGCGGATGCCCCCGAGCGCGCCTCGCGCCCCGGCCTAAGAGGCGGGCGCGAGGAATCCGATTCCCCAAGCGGATCCACACATATAGAGATGCGCGCCTCTCCTCCCCTTGGCGATATTCCCCCAGAAGCGCTGGCTTCCAATGCCTGCTTCCTTCACCGGAGAGACTGGCGCAGGCTAGTCGATTGCGCCAATTGAATCAATCGTCAAAAGTGATTAGGAAGAGGGACTCCTGATTACGTCAGCGCCGGCTGCGCGCTGGAGATCGAGCTGAGCACCCGGTCGGCGACGGACTCCCCCGTGAGGCCCACCTCGGCCCGCAGCAGCGCCGGCTTGCCGTGGGTGACGTAGGAGTCGGGCAGGCCGACCCGCAGCACCCGCGCCCGCTCGCCGGGAGCCTCGGCGAAGGCGTCCTCCAGGTGCTCGAGGACCGCGGAGCCGAAGCCGCCGGGCAGGACGTTCTCCTCGATCGTCACCACCAGCTCGTGCTCGCGCGCCAGGCGCTCGGCGAGGCCGGCGTCGATCGGCTTCGCGAAGCGGGCGTCGGCGACGGTCGGCTTCAGCCCGTGCTTCTCCAGGATCGCCGCCGCCTCGCGGGCGACGGTGACGCCGTAGCCGTAGCCGAGCAGGGCGACGCGCTCGCCCTCGGCCAGCACCTCCCCCTCGCCGATCGGCACCAGCTCCGGCTTCGCCGGCAGCTCTGCTCCCTCGGCCGCCCCGCGCGGGTAACGCAGCGCCGCCGGGCCGTCGTGGGCGATCGCGGTGTGCAGCATGTGGACCAGCATCGCCTCGTCGCGCGGCGCCATCACGACGACGTTCGGGATCGGGCGGAAGTAGGAGACGTCGAAGGCGCCGTGGTGGGTCGGGCCGTCGTCGCCGACGAGGCCGGCCCTGTCCATCGCGAAGGTGACGTCGAGGTCCTGCAGGCAGACGTCGTGGACGATCTGGTCGAAAGCGCGCTGGAGGAAGGTCGAGTAGATCGCGCAGACGGGCTTCGCGCCCTGCAGCGCCAGCCCGCAGGCGAGCAGGACCGCGTTCTGCTCGGCGATGCCGACGTCGTAGTACTGCTCGGGCACCTCGTCGGCGAGTTGCTGCAGGCCGGTCCCCCCCGCCATCGCCGCGGTGATCCCGATCACCCGCTCGTCGGCCTTGGCCTCGGCGACCATCGCTCCGGCGAAGACCTTCGTGTACTGGGGCGGCGCGCTGGCGGCGGGCGGCTTCTCGAGCAGCTCGATCCCCTCCGGCGAATCGGTTTCGGTCACCGGCACCGGCTTCGGGGCGCCGGCGGGCTCGCCGTTGACGATCGACTTCGGCTTCGCCGCGTGCCACTCCTCCATCGACTCCAGGCCGCCTTCCTCGGCGGGGGCGAACCCCTTCCCCTTGACGGTGTGGACGTGGACGACGACCGGGCGGTCGGCCTCGAAGGCCTCGGCCAGCGCCTCGCGCAGCGCGTGCACGTCGTGGCCGTCGATCACGCCCATGTAGGCGAGGTCGAGCTCCTCGAAGAAGAGGCCGGGCGCCCAGTAGGCCTTGATCGCTGCCTTGATCTCCGGGCCGAGGCGCTCGATCCGCCTGCCGAGCCCGAGCGGCAGCTTCGTCAGCCGGTCCTCGACCCCCTCGCGGGCGTGCCAGAGGCGCGGGTTGAGCCGGATCCGGTTGAAGTAGCGCGAGAGGGCGCCGACGTTCGGGGAGATCGACATCCCGTTGTCGTTGAGGACGATCACGATCGGGGTCTGCAGGCCGCCGGCCGCGTGCAGGGCCTCGTAGGCGACCCCGCCGGTGAGGGCGCCGTCGCCGATCACCGCGGCCACCTTGCCGTCGGTGCCGATCCCCTTGCGCATCGCCTCCTTCAGCCCGACCGCGTAGCCGATCGAGGTCGAGGCGTGGCCGGCGCCCATGATGTCGTGCTCGGACTCGGCGATCGAGCAGAACGGCGCCAGGCCGTCGTACTGGCGGATCGTCGAGAGGCGGTCGCGGCGGCCGGTGAGCACCTTGTGCGGGTAGGACTGGTGGCCGACGTCCCAGAGGACCTTGTCGCGCGGCGAGTCCATCAGGCTGTGCAGGGCGACGGTCAGCTCGCAGGTGCCGAGGTTGGCGCCGAAGTGGCCGCCGATCTCGCCGATCGTGTCGATGATGTAGGTGCGCATCTCCTGCGCGACCTGCTGCAGCTGCTCGTCGTCGAGGCCGTGGAGGTCCTCCGGACCGTCGATCCCCGGCAGCAGCGGCTCTCTGTTTTCGTCTTCGGTGCCCTGGGTGGGGGGCTGATCGCTCATTCGTTCCTCGTGAAGATGTAGTCGGCCACGCGCCTCAGATCCTGGGTCTCGCCGCTTGCCTCGGCCAGCGCCGCGGTCGCCTTGCGGTGCGACTCGGCAGCCAGCTCGCGGGCCCGCTCGAGGCCGAAAAGGCTGACGTAGGTGAGTTTGCCATGTCTCTCGTCGCTTCCATGTGGCTTGCCGAGCTGCTCGTCTGACTCGGTCACGTCGAGGATGTCGTCGACGATCTGGAACAACACGCCCAGCTCCTCGGCGAAACGGCGATAAGGCATTGTCTCAGGTTCCGGGGTCCCCTCGAGCAGAAGCACGGTGTTGACGCTGGCGGCGATCAGCCGGCCGGTCTTCAGCGCGTGCAGGGCGCGCAGGCCCTCGGCGTCGGACTCGGCTCCGATCACGTCGACGTACTGGCCGCCGACCATCCCGTCGACGCCGGTCGCGGCGGCCAGCTCGCGCAGCGCGGCGAGGACCCGCGCCGGCTCCCCCGGCTGCTCGCAAAAGAGCCGCACCGCCTCGGCGAAGAGGCCGTCGCCGGCGAGGATCGCGACGTCCTCGCCGAACTTCACGTGAGAGGTCGGCAGGCCGCGGCGCAGCTCGTCGTCGTCCATCGCCGGCAGGTCGTCGTGGATCAGCGAGTAGGTGTGGATCAGCTCGATCGCGCTGGCGAGCGGCAGGAACCGCTCCGGCTCGGCGCTCAGGGCGCGGGCAGTTGCGAGCGCCAGCACCGGCCGCACCCGCTTGCCGCCTGCGAGCAGTGAGTACCGCATCGCCTCCTCGAGGCCGGCGGTCGGCTCGGTCGCCGAGAAGGCCAGATCCTCGAGCGCGGCCTCGACGAGGGCGCGCAAATCCTCGGGGTAGCTCAAGGCCTACTCGGCGCTCGCCTGCTGGCGCGCCTCGCGGTTGGCCTCCTCGACCGCCTCGGCGGCGAGGTCGGCCGCCTCGGCGGCGAGCCGGGCCGCGACCTCGTCGTCGACCTCACCGCTTTGCAGCTGGCCGGTGATCTCCTGCAACCGGGCCGAGATCTCGCGCAGGCGGGCGCTCACTTGGCCGGCTCCCGCTCGCGCACCACGGCGCCGAGGATGCCGTTGACGAACCCGGGCGCCTCGGCGCCGCAGTACTCCTTGGCGAGCTCGACGGCCTCGTTGATCGCGACCTCCGCCGGCGTGTCCATGAAGTCCATCTCGTAGAGGGCGACCCGCATCACGTTGAGGTCCAGCGGCGCGATCCGGTCGACGGTCCAGCCCTTCGCGTGGGCGGCGATCGTGTCGTCGAGCTCTTCGCGGTGCAGGTCGACGCCCGCGGCCAGTTCCCGCGTCAGCGGCCGCGCCTCGCCCAGCAGCTCCTCCAGCGGGCGACCGGTCACGTCGCGCTGGTAGTTGGCGAAGACGGCGTCCCGCCGCTGGTCGGATCTGCGCATGGCTTCATTCTGTCAGCGCCCGTCGCCGGGGCTGGTCAGGCGCGGGAGATGTAATCGCCGCTGCGGGTGTCGACCCTGACGGTTTCGCCCTCCTCGATGAAGAGCGGCACCTGGACCACCACGCCGGACTCGAGCGTCGCCGGCTTGTTGCCGCCGCCGGAGGCGGTGTCGCCTTTGAGGCCGGGGTCGGTCTGGACGACTTTCATCTCGATCGCGCTCGGCACCTGCACGTCGCTCGGCCGTTCGTCGACGAAGAGCACGTCGACCTCGGCGTTCGGCAGCACCCACTGCATCGAGTCCCCCAGCGACTCGCGCGGGATCTCGATCTGGTCGTAGTCCTGCGAGTCCATGAAGACCGCGGCGTCGCCCGAGTCGTAGAGGTACTGCATCTTTTTCGATTCGGTCCGAACCGGGCGGAACTTCTCCCCCGCCCTGAAGGTTTTGTCGATCACCGAGCCGTCCTCGATCCGCCGCAGCTTGGTGCGGACGAAGGCGCCGCCCTTGCCCGGCTTGACGTGCTGGAACTCGATGATCTTCCAGATCTTCCCGTCGATCTCGATGTGGGTGCCGTTCTTGAACTGGTTCGTCGAAATAGTCACGGCGGCGAATCCTAGTGATGACCCTCAGGACGCAGCGGCGAGACGGGCGGCGGCTTCTTCGGGGTCGCGGAAGACCTCGCCGCGGACGAACTTGTCGCCGTCGAGCTCCCAGACCCAGGCGACCGGGATGTCGCGGATGCCGAGCGGGCGGCTGCGGGCGTAGGCCCTGCCGCGGACCAGCAGGGAATCGCCGCGGCGCTCGACCACCTTGGGGCTGATCAGCAGCTCGTCCCAGGCGCGGTCGACGTCGCGGAGGTATTCCTGCAGCCCCTCCGGCCCGACGTAGGGGGCGGTCCGTCCGATCTCCTCGGCGGTCCCGACCGGGAAGAAGCCCATGCTCTGGTCGCAGACGGCGACGATCTCGTCGGGATCGCGGCGGTTGAAGGCCTCGTAGAGGCGCTCAACGAGCTCGCGCTCGCGCTCGGGGGCGAGCTCCACTTCCGGGGGTGCCGGGGCAATGACGAGGATCGCGGCGTCGTCGTCGAGCGTGCCGCCGGCGAACTCGTGCAGCGCCCCCTCGATCCGCTGGGCCGCGAGCGCGGGGCTGCTGACCCCCCTCAGCTGGGCGTGGAGGCGCTCCTCGCCGAAGCGCTCGCCGTCGCCGACCACGTCGGTGACGCCGTCGGTGACCACGACCAGCTGCTGGCCCGGGGCGACCGGCGTCGACTCCAGCGTCCACGCCTCGTCGGTGAAGGCGCCGAGCACCGGCGCCGGGTTGGCGACCTCTGTGACGGTGGCGCCGTCGATCAGCAGCGGCGGCGGGTGGCCGGCTACGGCGAGGCGGACCGGTTCGGTCGGGTCTTCGGAGATCGCCATCGCGGCGACGCTGCAGAGCGCCGCGCCCTGGCGGGCGAGGAGCTCGCGGTTCAGGGTCCGCAGGGCGACAACCGGGTCGCCGGTCAGCGCTGCGGCGGTGCGCAGCGTGTAGCGGGCGTGGGCGGTGACCGCGGCGGCCTTGGCGCCGCGGCCGGTGACGTCGCCGATCACCACCATCCAGCCGCCGGCGATGCGGAAGGCGTCGTAGAAGTCGCCGCCGAGCTCGTTCTCGGCTCCCGCCGGACGGTAGGTCGCCGCCACCGACCAGCCCGGGATGTGCGGCAGCGGCGGCGGCAGCAGGCCGCGCTGCAGGGTCTCGGCGATCTCGGCGCGTTCGCGCTCGCTGCGCTCGAGGTCGGAGAAGAGACCGGCGTTGTCGAGGGCGAGGGCGACGCGACCGGCGAGGACGGTGACGAAGCCGATGTCGGAGTCCTGGAAGCGGCGCCCGGAATGGCCGACGCTGATCGTCAGCATCCCGGTCGGGCGGCCGCGGGCGCGGAGCTCGACGGTGACCCCGGAGCGGACGCCGAGGCCGCGGAGGAACTCGAGGTCCTCCTCGTCGGAAGCGAACTCGCGCAGGTCCTCGTCCGTCCTCAGTTCGAAGCGCCGCGGCTCCATCCGCTCGCGGTTGGCCTCGCTCGCGATCTGCGCCTGCAGGCGCGGCCCACGGGCCCTGAGCCGCTCGACGATCCTCGCGGCGTCGGGCCCGTCTGCCTGCAGGGCGGCGCGCCGGACCCCCTCGTCCTCGATCACGTCGATCGCGCAGATGTCGCCCAGCTCCGGGACGATGATCCCGGTGATCGCTTCCAGGGTCTCGTCGAGCGATTCGCCGGCGTCGGCGACCCGGGAGATCTCGTCGAGCATGCGGAAGCGGCGGTTGACCTGCTGCACCTTCCGCGTCGAGACGGTCGCGACGACGGCGGCGACCACAAGGGCCAGGGCGATGATGATGTCGCCGTAGAGCGGCATCAGCCGGGAGCGGAATCCCTGTCGCCGTTGCTGCCCGCGGTGCTGGTGGTGAGGTTGGAGGCGGCGCCCCCGGTGAGAACCCGCCGGGTCAGGCGCGGCAGCAGGATGCGGGCCACCGCCGCCAGCGCGTAGGGGCGCGGGACGTAGCGCTCGGCCTTGCCGCCAGGGCCGCACTCGTGGATCGCCTCGGCCACCTTCTCGGGCTTGGAGACGACCCAGCGGGTCAGCGCTTTCTCGCGCAGCTCGGCGGCCGGGAAGCCCTCGGTGGCGACGAAGCCGGGCAGGACCATCCCGACGTGGACCCCCTCCGCCTTCTCCTCGGCGTAGAGCGAGTCGGTCCAGCCGATCAGGGCGAACTTGCTGGCGCTGTAGGAGCCGGTGCGGGCGCGCGAGACGCGGCCGGCGGTGCTTGCGACGTTGACGATCGCGCTCGGGGCCGAGGCCCGCAGCAGCGGCAGCAGCTCCTCGGTAAGCCGGACGACCGCGTCGAAGTTGAGCTGCATGTGGCGCTGGACGTTGGCGTAGCCGGTCTCGGCGAAGCTGCCGCGCCAGGCGGCGCCGGCGTTGTTGACCAGCAGGTGGAGGCGGCCGCCGTGTTCGGCCTCGAGGTGGGCGCGGACCCGCTGGGGGGTGTCCTCAGCGGTCAGGTCGACGGCGACATAGGTCGCCGGGCAGGGCAGCGACTCGGCCAGCTCGCGCAGCAGCTCCTCGCGGCGGGCGACGAGCACGAGCTCGGTCCCGGGATCGCGGGCAAGGCGAATCGCGGTCGCCTTGCCGATCCCCGTCGATGCTCCCGTCACCACTGCAACTCCCATCGAGTGAACCTTATTGCGAGGATTGCTGCCGTGGAGTCGACTTCTCACCATTCGCGCCTGAGCGCGGTCCGCCGCGAGGGCGAGCGGGTGACGCCGCTGGAGCTCTTCTTCGACCTCGTCTTCGTCCTCGCGATCACCCAGTGCACGGCGCTGATGTCCCACGACCAGACCTGGTCGGGCCTCTCCCAGGGGCTGCTGATCGTCGGCGTGCTGTGGTGGGCCTGGGTCGGCTACGCCTGGCTGACCAGCGTCATCGACCCCGAGGCCGGGGTGGTCCGCCTGGTCATCTTCGCGGCGATGGCGGCGATGCTGATCGTCTCCCTCTGCGTCCAGGAGGCCTTCGGCAACCTCGCCCTCACCTTTGCCCTCGCGATCGGCTTCTACCGCACCGCCCACATCGCCCTCTTCTGGCTCGCCGACGACAAAGACCTGCGCCGCTCCGTGGCCGGGCTCGCGGTCAGCACCGCGGTCGCAATAGGGCTCCTCACGATCGCCTCGTTCTTCGACGGCTTCGCGCAGGGGGCGCTCTGGGCGCTGGCGATCTTCCTCGACATGGCCGGCCCCTACTTCTTCGGCTCCGACGGCTGGAAGATCGTCCCCGGCCACTTCGCCGAGCGCCACGGTCTGATCATCATCATCGCCCTCGGCGAGTCGATCGTGGCGATCGGGGTCGGCGCCTCCGGCGCCCTCGACCTTGGAATCGGCACCGCCGCCGTGCTCGGCATCTTCCTCACCGCCGCGCTGTGGTGGACCTACTTCGACGTCGTCGCCCTGATCTCGGCCCGGCGGCTCGGCGAAGCCGAAGTCGGGCGGGTGCAGAACGAGCTCGCCCGCGACTCCTACTCCTACATCCACCTGCTGATGGGCGCCGGCATCGTCCTCGTCGCCTTCGGCCTGAAGGTGACGATCGCCAATTACGACGAAGACCTGCACGACGTCCCCGCCTTCGCCCTGCTTGGCGGCCTCGCCATCTACCTGCTCGGCCTGGTCGCCTTCCGCTACCGCCACGTCCATACGCTCAACCGCCGGCGGCTCGGCCTGGCGATCGTCCTGCTGTTCCTGGTCCCGGTCGCGACGGCGATGCCCGCGCTCGTCACCCTGGCGATCGCCGTCGTCCTGATTTGGGTCCTGATCGCCTACGAGCACCGCGGCTACGGGCCGAACCGGGAGCAGTTCCGCCGGGAAGCAAGCGCGGCCCACCTTTAGGCATACTCCCCGGACCTTTTGAGCACTCCAGATCTCCTCGACAACCTGCTTCGCGCCGGCGCCCCCTCCGGATACGAGGGGCCTGCCGCCGAGGTCTGGCGCGAGGCGGCCTCATTCGCCGAGGTCAGCGTCGACGGGATCGGCTCCTCGATCGCCCGGGTCGGCGAGGCCTCGCCGACTCTCGCCGTCGTCGGCCACATCGACGAGATCGGGCTGATCGTGACCCACGTCGACGAGAAGGGCTTCCTCTGGTTCGCCCCCGTCGGCGGCTGGGACCCGCAGATACTCGTCGGCCAACGGGTCGAGGTCCGCGGCAAGGACGGGCCGGTGCCCGGCGTCGCCGGCCGCAAGCCGATCCACCTGTTGGAGGCCGACCAGCGCAAGAAGGTCGTCGAGCTGAAGAGCATGCACATCGACATCGGCGCCGCCGACCGCGAGGAGGCCGAGGCCCTGGTCCGCGTCGGCGACCCGGTGGTGATCGCCGCCGAGCCGATGCCGGTGGCCGGCGGGCGGCTCGTCTCGCGGGCGATGGACAACCGCCTCGGCGCCTACGTCGCGCTCGAGAGCCTGCGCCGCTGCGCCGAGGGCAAAGGCCCCGGCGGCTCCTTCGCCGCCGTCGCCGCCGTCCAGGAGGAGATCGGCCTCTTCGGCGCCCGCACCGCCGCCTTCCAGCTCCGCCCCGAGATCGCGATCGCCGTCGACGTCACCCACGCGACCGACGCGCCCGGGGTCGACGAGAAGGAGATCGGCAGCCACCCCTTCGGCTCCGGCCCGGCGATCGGCCGCGGCTCGACCCTCTCGCCGAAGGTCTTCGAGCTGCTGGTTGAGACCGCCGAGGCGGAGGGCATCGAGTACTCGATCAGCGCTAGCGGTCGCGGCACGAGCACCGACGCCGACGTCCTGCAGATCTCCCGCGCCGGAATCCCGACCGGCCTGGTCTCGATCCCGCTGCGCTACATGCACTCGCCGGTGGAGATGGTCGACCTTCGCGACGTCGAGGCGACGGTGAAGCTGCTGGCCGCCTTCGGCGAGCGGCTAAGCGCCGACTGGGACCTCAGCCGTTAGCCCGATCTCGCTGTCGATGTAGACCAGGTCGCGGCCACCGGCCTTGGCCGCGTAGAGGGCCGCGTCGGCCCGGGCCAGCAGGTCCTCCGTGTCGACGAAGCTGGGCTCGGCGACGGCGACGCCGATGCTGAGCGAAACCGGCACACCTACCGGGTTACGTTCGCGCACCGCCAACCGCAGCCGTTCGGCGATCTCCATCGCGCCGGTGTGACCGGCGCCCGGGAGCATCACGAGGATCTCCTCGCCGCCGACGCGGTAGATCGAGTCCCCCGCCCGCAGCGCCGCCCGCATCGTGTAGGCGACGTCCTGCAGGACCGCGTCGCCGGCGGCGTGGCCGAAGCGGTCGTTGACCTGCTTGAAGTGATCGAGGTCGCAGAGCAGAAATGAATGCGAGAGGCCCTCGACCGGTTCGCAAGGCTGCCCGTCGAGCTCCCCCAGCCGCTGCTCGAGCGCGGTGCGGTTGAAGAGGCCGGTGAGCGGGTCGAGGGTCGAGCGGCGGCGGTGGGCGCGGTCGGACTCGACCAGGGCGCCGCTGAGAATCACCGTGCTGACGATCAGGGCGGCAACCGCGATCAGCGTCTGGCGCGCGTCCCAGGCGGCGGCCGGGTCGGGAACGACCGCGACGGCGAGAAAGACGGCGAGCACGTAGACGGTCCCGGCGATCATCCCGCGAGGCTCGAAGCGGAAGCCGAGGGTGACGGCCGGCAGGGCGAGCCAGACGAGGACCGGGCTGGTGGCGCCGCCGGTGACCAGCACCGAGGCGCCGAGCAGGGCCGGCAGGGCCGCCCAGGCGCCGGCGACCCAGAGGGCCGGATGGGGGCTCTGGCGCATGAAGCGGTCGGCGACCGCGAAGCCGAGCAGGCCGAGGCCGAGCAGCGCCACCCACCAGTAGCCGATCGAGCTGCCGCCGCCGAGTGCGAGGGCAACGGCGAGGATCGCGAAGCAGGCGAACCGGTAGCGACGGAGGCGCTCCTCCATGTCGAGGAGGCGTTCGCGCCGCGCTTCGGAGTGGATCGAGACCAGCGTGTCCCGCTTCTTACCCATGTCCGGGCATCGGCGACGATGATGCGTCGCTTGAATTTGAATGATGTACGCCGCTGTTTGGGCGCTCAGGCGACTATCTGGAGCTCTTTGGGCAGCGAGCTGAGATTGCGGAGGCCGTCCTCGGCGACGACGACCAGGTCCTCGATCCGCACCCCGAGCTTCCCCGCCAGGTAGACGCCCGGCTCGACGGTGACGACTTCACCCGGCGCGAGGACGTCGTCGGATCGCTGCGAGAGGCGCGGGCCCTCGTGCACCTCGAGCCCCACCCCGTGGCCGAGCGCGTGCCCGAAGGCCTCGCCGTAGCCGGCGTCGTCGATGACCTGGCGGGCGGCGGTGTCGGCGTCCTCCCCCTTGATCCCGGCGCGGATCGCCTCCAGCGCCGCGGCCTGGGCGCGGCGGACGACCTCGTAGACCTCGCCGCCCTCCTCGCCGGGGTCGCCGGTGGCGAAGGTGCGGGTGCCGTCGGAGCAGTAGCCGTCGAGCTTGGCCCCCATGTCGAAGACGACGAGCTCGCCGCGGCCGATCTCGCGCTCCCCCGGCTCGGCGTGCGGGAGGGCGCCGTTGGGGCCGGCGGCGACGATCGCCGGGAACGAGGGATCGCCGCCCAGCTCGCGGATCCGGGCTTCGGTGGCGCGGGCAACGTCGCGCTCGCGACGGCCGGCGAGCCCCTGTTCCAGCGTCCAGCGCAAGACCTCGTCGGCCAGCTTCGAGGCCTCCTCGATCGCCGCCAGCTCCCCGGCGTCCTTGACCCGGCGCAGGTCCTCGACCTTGCCGCCGGCGGCGACCAGCTCGGTTCCCTCGCCGAGTTTCTCCTGCAATTTCCCCAGCAGGCGGACCGACATCTGGTCGTCTTCGAACCCGACCCGTCCCTCGAGCCGCTCGGCGATCCCCTTCAGCCAGTCCCCCGTCAGCGTCTCGGTCTCCCAGCCCTCGACCTCGGCGGCGGCGCGCTCGGTGTAGCGGAAGTCGGTGAGGAAGAGGCGGACGCCGGGCCCGCAAACGCAGGCGCCGTTGGTCCCGGTGAACCCGGTCAGGTAGCGGACGTTGGTCAGCTCGGTGACGAGGAAGCGGTCGAGCTCGGCCTCGGCCAGCAGCGCCTCGAGGCGGTCGCCGCGGTCCTGCATCAGGCGACGTCCAGCTCGCGGGCGAGCAGCTCCAGCGCCTCGCGGTACCCGTCGGGCCCCTTGCCCGCGACCTTGGCGAGCACCAGGCCGTCGAAGACCGAGAGCCGGCGCCAGTCGTCGCGGGCCTCGACGTCGGAGAGGTGGACCTCGACCGCGGGCAGCCGGGTCAGCTCCAGCGCGTCGGCGATCGCCCGGCTGTAGTGGGTCCAGGCGCCGGCGTTGACGATCACCGAGTCGGCCAGCTCCACCGAGCGGTGCAGGTATTCGCAGAACTCGCCCTCGGCATTGGTCTGGAAGAAGATCGGTTCCAGGCTCAGCGCATGCGCCCAGTCTGAGATCTTCGCCTCCAACTGCGAGAGCGAGATGCCGCCATAGATCGCGGCGTCGCGGCGCTCCAGCACGGCGAAGTTGACCCCGTGCAGCACGGCGACGCGGTTCTTCACGGTGGTCACGGGTAGAGCTCCTGCACGGCGTCCCGGACCTTAGCCGGGTCGACCAGCTGTCCGGGGCGGGGATGGCCGGGCTTGGAGAGAAGAACGAAGCCGACACCCGCGGCCGTGCGCTTCTTATCGTGGTTCAGGATGTCGAGGATGGGGTCGAGCGGACCCCCGCGCTCGTTTCTGACCGGGAGATGGTGCCGGGCGAGGATCTCCTCGACCTCGTCGCGAAGCTCGGGTGCCTCGGAGAGACGCAGAGCGGCCAGCAGGCCGAGCCCGATGGCCTCGCCGTGCAGGTAGAGATAGCCGGAGGCGCCCTCGATCGCATGCCCCACGGTGTGCCCGAGATTGAGGACGTGGCGGAGACCGCCGTCGCGCTCGTCGGCGGCGACCACCCCGCACTTGTAGCGGGCACAGGCGAAGACGACGTCGCCAAGGTCAGTGGGATCGATCGTCTCCATCGTTCGCACGCGCTCCCACAGAGGTCCTCCGGCCAGCAAGGCGGTCTTGATCACCTCTACGAATCCAGCCGCCAGGTCTCGCTCTGGGAGCGACTCGAGCGTCGAGGCGTCGGTTAGCACCATCGCCGGCTGGTGGTAGGCGCCGGCGTAGTTCTTCAACTCGCCGATGTCGACGCCGGTCTTGCCGCCATAGGCGGAATCGACCTGGGCAACGAGGGTGGTTGGAACCTGCACGACCGGCACGCCCCGCTGATAGATGTGAGCGCAGAAGCCTGAGAGGTCCCCCACCACCCCGCCTCCGACGGCAACGACGTGATCTTCCCGGGTCATGCCTTCGGCCGCCATCTGGCGGATGACTGCATCGACCTGGTCCAGCGTCTTTGATGCCTCTCCCGGTGCGATCCTGGCGTGGCCGGCAAATGGTCCCATCCTGTCGGCGTAGGAGCTGCAGTTTTCGTCGCTCACACAGAAGCGATTGCCATCCAGCGGCCACCACTCGATCCCGAGCAGATCGCGGCCCACGAACGCCGGATAGTCCCCCGAGGCGCTCGACGCCCATAGCAGCCGCGTCCCCGCGGGCATCCCGGCCAGCGCCTGGATCGCCGGCAGCGCCCGCTCGACGACGCGCTTGTCGGCCGTCGGCACGATCGCGTCGGCCAGTTCCTCGTAGAGCGGCGCCCGTTCGGCCAGCAGGCGCTCGACGTCACCGGGGCTGGTCGCCAGCGGCCGCTCGGTCCCCTCGATCCGCCGCCAGGCCTCGGGAGCGTCGATCTCGAGGAGGACGACGGTATGGCGGCCGAGCGCCTCACGCACGCGCTCGGAGAGGACGCTGCCGCCGCCGAGGGCGATCGCGCCGCCGTCGGCGTTCTCCAACAGCGCGCCGACGACCTCGGCCTCGCGCGCCCGGAAAGCCTCCTCTCCGTCCTCCTCGAAGGCCTGGCGGATCGGCTTGCCGAGCTCGCGTTCCATCAGCTCGTCGATCTCGACCGTCTCCAGCCCCGCCTTGCGGGCGGCGGCGAGCGCGGTGCTCTTGCCGGCCCCCATGAAGCCGATGAAGACGATCGCCGGCTCGCTCACCGGCTCAGCCCCGGAAGTCGATCCGCTGCTTGTAGGCGGAGAGCGCCTCGACGACGTCGTCGATGTGGTCGCCGCCGAACTTCTCGCGGTAGCAGCGGGCCAGGGTCAGCGCCACCATCGCCTCGCCGACCACCGCGGCGGCGGGGACGACGGTCGAGTCGGTCCGCTCGCGCAGCGCCTGGGCCGGCTGCTTGGTCTCGGTGTCGACCGAGCGCAGCGGCTTGGTGAGAGTCGAGATCGGCTTGATCGCGGCCCGCACCGAGAGCGGCAGGCCGTTGGTCATGCCGCCCTCGAGGCCGCCGGCGTGGTTCGTCTCGCGGAAGTACCCGTCCTTCTCGGACCAGAAGATCTCGTCGTGCGCCTCCGAGCCGGGGCGACCGGCGACGTCCCAGGCTTCGCCGATCGCGACCCCCTTGACCGACTGGATCGAGGCGACGGCTCCGGCCAGGCGCCCGTCGAGCCGGTCCTCCCAGGAGACATGCGAGCCGAGGCCGGGGACCAGGCCGAAGGCGCGCACCTCGAAGCTGCCGCCGAGGCTCTCGTTCGCCTTGCGCAGGCGGTTGATCTCCTCGACCATCGTCGCGCTGGTCTCGGGGTCCAGGCAGCGGACCGGGTCCTCG
>DASSYI010000053.1:0-13038 GCA_035703365.1 Solirubrobacterales bacterium | reverse complement strand
ACACATCTCGCCAATGGCTCGATGTTGAGTGTCTGGGGAGGGTCATCCGCCCCCCTCTGCACGCCGCAATAGAAGCTCCTGCTCGCGGTCGTTGCTGGTCAAGCTCGCGGCCTTTTTGAATTCAGATGCTGCCTCCTCGTGACGCCCTGCTTTCTCAAGCAGGTCGCCGCGGACGCTTGGGAGCAGGTGGTAGTCCTGTAGCGCCGGCTCGTCCTCGATTCGCTCGAGCAGCTCGAGCCCCACCTCGGGACCGAACGCCATCCCCAGTGCCACTGCGCGGTTCAGCTCGACCACCGGCGAAGGGGCGATCTGGGCGAGGGCGTCGTAGAGGGCGGCGATCCGCACCCAGTCGGTCTCCTCGGCCCGGATTGCGGCCGCGTGGCAGGCGGCGATCGCGGCCTGCAGGCCGTAGGGGCCGAGCGGGCCGGGCAGCGCTTCGGCCCGCTCCAGCGCCCGGCGGCCGCGGACGATCAGCAGTGGGTCCCAGCGCCCGCGGTTCTGCTCCAGCAGCAGAACCGGCTCGCCTCGGGGGCCGCGGCGGGCGGCGTTCCGCGAGGCCTGGATCTCCATCAGCGCCACCAGCCCATGCACCTCCGGCTCGCGCGGCGCCAGCTCGGCGAGGATCCGGCCCAGGCGCAGCGCTTCCTCGCAGAGGTCGGTGCGGACCCAGTCCTCGCCGGCGCTGGCCGCGTAGCCCTCGTTGAAGACCAGGTAGATCACTTCCAGGACCGAGGCGAGGCGCTCCTCCAGCTCGGCGCCGCGCGGCACCTCGAAGGGCACCGTGGCGTCGCGCAGCGTCCGCTTCGCCCGCACCAGCCGCTGCGCCACCGTCGACTCGGAGGCGAGGAAGGCGCCGGCGATCTCCGGCGTCGTCAACCCGCCGAGCAGGCGCAGCGTCAGCGCCACCCGCGCCTCGCGCGAGAGCAGCGGGTGGCAGCAGGTGAAGATCAACGCCAGCAGGTCGTCGCCGATCTCCTCGTCGGCCGCCGCCTCGAAGTCCGAGCGCTCCATCGCGAACAGCGCCCCGGTGTCGTGGGCGACCTCTTCGCGCTTGCGCTCGTAAGTCTTCTCACGCCGCAGCCGGTCGATCGCCCGGTTCTTCGCCGTCGCCATCAGCCAGGCGCCGGGGTTGTCCGGGACGCCGGTCTGCGGCCACTTCTCGATCGCCGCGACCAGGGCGTCCTGCGCCATGTCCTCGGCCAGGCCGACGTCGCCGACCATCCTGGCCAGGCCCGCGACGAGGCGGGCGGACTCGATCCGCCAGACCGCCTCGACCGCGCCCGTGGCCTCGCTCACCGGAGCTCCCTCAAGGGCCCTCGTAGGCGTCCTGCACCTCCTGCGGGAAGTCCTCCATCTCGAAGATCCGCCGCACCTCGATCCGGCAGTTGCTGTCGGGGCAGCGGCTGGCCCACTCCAGCGCCTCCTCCTTCGAGCGCGCCTGGATGATCCAGTAGCCGCCGACGACCTCCTTCGCCTCGGCGAACGGCCCGTCGGTGATCGTCGCCTTGCCCTCGCCGTCGAAGCTGACGCTGCCGCCGTCGCCGGGCGGGCGCAGGCCGTCGAGCGCGAGCAGCATCCCGGCCTTCTGCAGCTCTTCGTTGTAGCGCCCCATCGCCGCCACGGCCTCGGGCGAGGGCTCCCAGTCCTGCTCCTCGATCTGCGGGTACATCAGCATCATGAAACGCATCGGTCCTCCTTCGTCGTGGGCGGCGGATCCGCCCTTTTACCTCAGCGACGAACGGGACCGGGCGAAATCGACACGCCCCGGGAATTACTCGTCGCGCGGGGTGATGCGGAAGATCGAGACGACCTCGGCCTGGTGGGCCTCGGGGTGGGCGACGTAGGCGCTGGGGCCGCCGCCGAACCAGCCGGAGGCCTCGTTGTCGCCGACGAAGATGCCCGGGTGGCGCTTGCCGTCGGCGTCCTGGACCCAGACCTTGTCTCCCTCGCGGAACACGTGCTCGATCGCGTCGTCGCTCATCGACCGGAGTCTATTTGCCGGGGCAGGGGCCTAGGTGCCGCAGCTTGCGCCGGTAGGTCCGCATCGAAGCGTGCCGCCAGTCGCCGTGCGTCTGCCGCCGCAGGCTCGGCACCTTCTCGCGGTGGTAGGGGGAGGAGAGGCTCTCGGCGTGGCCGATGACGCTCCGTATGCGGATCCCGAAACGGCAGCGCAGCCACCGGGTCAGCCGCAGCGAGGCGCGCAGCGCCCGCCGGTTCCCGAGCACGTCGCCGTCGCCGTAGCCGACGTGCTCGATCCCGATCGCCGTCCAGTTGAGCCCGACCGTGTGCCGGCAGCGGGTCCGCAGGTTGACTAGCCGGACAATCCGCCCCGATCTGGAGACGACGAAGTGCGAGCAGACGTTGGGCAGCTCGTGCAGCTCGGGGTCGGGTTGGTCGCTCGCGAAGGTGTTGCGGACCGCGGCGACGCTCCCGGCCTGCGCCATGTGCTCGACGATCACCCGCGGGTGGCGCAGCCGCCAGGTCCGTTCGCCGTAGTGCCGCTGCGAGTAGGCCGCCATCTCGCGCTTGCGCTCGGCCCCGTAAGGGATCGGCCAGACGTGGATCGGCGGCGGCGGGGGAGCGGGGTTGAACGCCGCCGCGGCGATTGCGAGCAGCACCGGTATCACCGCCGCAGTTTCGCGGAAATCGCACTGGGTAGCTCAATCTGGTCCCGAGACCGAGAAAGAGGAGGAATTCGCGATGGCGGATTTGAACGAGCGTGACGCGAAGTTGGTCCAGTACCTGAGCGAGGCCTACGGCAAGGAGCGCGAACTGGAGGCCGCCCTGGGGGCCCACATCGCGATGACCGTCAAAGGCCCGTACAAAAAACGGCTTCAGCAACACCTGAAAGAGACGAAATCCCACGCCAAACAGGTCGAGCGGCGAATCAAACAGCTCGGCGGCGGCGGGCAGACGCTGCAGAGCGCCGTCGGCAAATTGACCGCGGCGGCGAAGGGGCCCCTGCACATGGTCCGCGGCAGCGGCGAGCAGGAGAAAATGTTGAAGAACGCCAAGACCGAGTACTTCAACGAGCACGAGGAGATCGCCACCTACCTCGCGATCGAGACCCTGGCGGAGAGGGTCAAAGACTCCGAGACGGCGAAACTGGCGCGGGCGATCCGGCGCGAGGAGGAGCGTATGGCCAGCTTTCCTCCAGACCCAGATCAAGGCGCTGAGCGGTGCGGTCGTCCGCGAGGAGATCCCACCCGCCCTGCGGCGCGGCGGCTCGGCCGCCAAACCGAAAAAAACGTCGAAACGGGCGACCGCCAAACGCAAAGCCCCGGCGAAACGCAAAGCATCGGCAAAACGCAAATCGCCCGCGAAACGCAAAGCGCCGGCGCGGAAAAAAACCGCCAAACGCTAAACGCCGACCGCCACCTCTCGGCCCTTCTCGGATTCGTCCGAGGCGGGCCGGGGGCGGACGGCGAGCAGGACCAGGTCGTCGCGCAGCCGGCCGGCGCTGCGCCCGACGGCGTCTGCCCGCAGGCGCGCGGTCATCTCCTCGAGCTCGAGTCCGGAAAGGGCCTGGGTCATCTCGGCAAAGGCCTCCGGCCCCTGGTGGGAGGTGGACGGCCCCGCCTCCAGCCAGCCGTCGGTGCATAGGGTGAGGGTGTCCTCGGCGTCGACCCTGAGCTGGTGGCATTCGACGTTCGCCTCGTTCCAGGCGCCCAGCACCGAGCCGCCGCCGAGCAACTGCGGCGTATCCGCGCCGGTCAGCACCGCCGGTGGATGGCCGGCGGAGGCGAGCGCGAGTTGCCAGCCATCTTCGTCGCGGCTCAGGTGGGCGAGCATCGCGGTGGCGAAGTCGTTGAGGCTCTCGCCGGTCAGCAGCAGCTCGTTGACCCGCCGCAGTACCTCGTCGGGTTCCTCGATCTCCCGGGTCAGGCCACGCACGGAGTGGCGCAGCGCGACCGACACCCCCGCCGCGGCGCTGCCCTTGCCGGCGACGTCGCCGACCAGGATCCAGCAGCCGTCCTCGGTGGGGATCACGTCGTAGAGGTCGCCGCCGACCTCGATCCCCTCGCCGGCCGCCTCGAAGACGACGGCGATGTCGAGGCCCGGCACCTCCGCCGGGTGGGGGGGACGCAGGCCGCGCTGGAGGTTTTTCGCGATCCGGTCGCGCTCTTTGTAGAGGCGGGCGTTGTCGAGGGCCAGCGCCGCCCGCTCGCCGAGCTCGGCGAGGAACTCGAGGTCGCCCTGGTCGTAGCGCAGGTCGCCGTGGGCGTGGAGGAAGGAGAGGGCGCCGAGGGTGCGGCCGCGGGCGACCAGCGGCACCACCGCCGCCGAGTTGTAGCCGGCGTCGTTCATCAGCTGCAGGTGCTCGCTGTTCTGCGAGACCTTGTCGACCACCTCGGGCGCCTTCAGGTCGCGCCAGACCATCGGCTGGTTGAGCCGCAGGACCTGCGCGACCGGGTGCTCGCCATTGGGATCCAGCGGCTGCTCGTGGCGGATCTGTTCCAGCCGCGCCGCCATCTCCGGGTTGGCGCCGGCGACGACGCTGTCGCCGAGCCAGCCGTCGTGGCGGCGGAAGTCGATCAGGCAGAGCTCGGCCAGCTCGGGGACCGCGGTGGAGACGATCGTCCGCGCCGTCTCCGTCGGGTCGAGCGAGGTGTCGAGCAGGCGGCTGGCGGCGACGAGGAAGTCCTGGGCGCGCCGCCGCCGCATCTCGGCGGTGATGTCGCGGGCGACGACCGAGGCGCCGATCAGGCCGCGCATCGGGCTGCGGATCGGCGAGACGGTGAGCGAGACGGAGATCCGCGAGCCGTCGGCCCTGACCCGCTCGGTCTCGTAGGTCTCGAGTCGTTCGCCGCGCTTGATCCGGTCGAGGATCACTTTCTCCTCGTCCTTGTGGTCGGACGGCACGATGAAGGAGATGTGGCGGCCGATCGCTTCTTCGGGGGAGTAGCCGTAAAGGCGGGCGGCGGCCGGGTTCCAGGTGGTGACGATTCCGTCCAGGTCCTTGCTGAGGACCGCGTCCTGGGTGCCGCGCACCACCTCGGCGAGGTGCTGGCGGAAGCGCTCGGCCTCGGCGCTCTTCGCCTCCGCCCGGCGCCGGGCGATGAAGGTGCCGAGCTGGTCGGCGAACCCGGCGAGCAGGGCCAGCAGCTCCTCCGACTGGGGGTTGAACGACCGCGTGTGGAACTCGGCCACCGCAAGTACGTGCTCCGGCGCTCCCGTCGGCACCGGGATCGCCAGCGCCGCCTCGAGTCCGAGCTCGGCGGAGACTTCGAAGCGCGGCGTCGGCGTCGGGTAGCTGCGGTAATCGGGCGCGAGGGCGATCTGCCCGCTCTCCCAAGCGTCGCCGGGCAGGCCGGTGCCGCGCCTGAACTCGATTTCGCGGCTCCGCCGCCAGAGCGGCCTGGCGTCGAGGTCGTGCGTGCTCCAGCCCGAGACCAGGCGCAGCGGCGTCTCGTCGTCGACGACTTCCCACATCGCCCCCGCCTCCCAGCGCAGCAGGTCGGCGACGATTTCGAGGAAGCGGGGGGCGACCTGATCCAGCGATTCGCCTTCGATCAGGCGTGCCGCGAGCTCGCGCTGGCTCTGCAGGTAGCGCCACAGCTCCAGTTCCTGCGGCTCTTGCATCGGGGTCACTCTTGCAGGTGGCTTCAGGCCGGTATCGAGGCGGACTCGCCGCTCAGGGGTGACAAGTTGCGCGCACTGGTTTTCACCAATTGGCCCAAGGGTAATCGAGCCGGCAACAGGGTTAGACAGATTGGAGTGAGGCGATGTTTCGGTGTGACAACTGCGGAAGCGGCTACTCGGCACAGGCTGCGGGCTCTTGGACCTGCTGCCCCCGCTGCATGGCCAAGGACCGCGTTCAGGTTCCTCTGACCTTCGAGCTGGGTTGGCGGCGACCCTCGGCAGAGATAGCGGCGCCGACGCGATCCGATCGCGACGCCCCGCGCCAGTCGGTCCTGCGCTGACGGTTAACCGCTCCTCCGCTTTGGGTACCTGAAAGGCGACCGACGAGAGACCGCGACGAGTAAGAGGAGGGGCTTGATGCCCGACAGCCTGCAGGGAAAAAGAATTGCGTTTCTGACCGCCAACGAGGGCGTCGAGCAGATCGAGTTGACCGAGCCGATGAAGGCGGTCCGCGAGGCCGGTGCCGAAGTCGAGCTCCTTGCCCCCGAAAGCGGTGAGGTCCAGGCCTTCAACCACCTCGACAAGGCGGATACCTTCGAGGTAGACCGCGTGATCGGAGAGGCCGACGCCGACGAATACGACGGCCTGGTTCTCCCCGGCGGCGTTGCCAACCCCGACCAGCTGCGCACGAAACCCGAGGCATTGGAGTTCATCCGCAGCATCTTCGAAGCCGGCAAGCCGGTCGGGGTCATCTGCCACGGGCCCTGGACGCTGATCGACGCCGGCCTGGCCGAGGGGCGCACCCTCACCTCCTGGCCCAGCCTGCAGACCGACCTGCGCAACGCCGGCGCCAACTGGGTCGACGAGGAGGTCCACGTCGACCAAGGCCTGGTCTCGAGCCGCAAACCCGACGATCTCGAGGCGTTTAACGCAAAGATCGTCGAGGAGTTCGCCGAGGGCGTCCACGAGGGTCAGCAGGAGAGATCGAAAGTCGGCTGAACCGCAACGACGAGAGGAGGCGACATGCCACCGCGGGGAGTGAAAAAAGGCAGCAAGCGCGACCGCCAGTACAAACACGTCAAAAAGAGCGAGAAGGAAGCCGGGCGCTCGACGAAACGGGCCGAGGAGATCGCCGCCCGCACCGTCAACAAGGAAAAGGCGAGCTCCGGCGAAACGAAGAGCTAGTTGCGACGCAGCGGCGAGCGGGAGGTGATTCCGAAGAAGTTCTCGATCCCGCCGCCGCGGGTGCCGCTGCCGACCAGTTCCAGGCAGCCGCAGCGCAGCAAGGTGCTGGCGTGGTAGGCGATAACGCCAGGGGTCTTGCCCATCTCCTGCGAGAGTTCCACCGGGCTGGCGATCCGACCCTCGAGCTTTTCCAGGATCTCAACCCGCACCGGATGGGAAAGGGCTTTGATCAGTTCCTGATCGTGCCGCGGCGCCATCGGGAGAACCTCCCCGATCATGGCTCCGCGGCCAAGTTCAGCTCTACGACGATCCTGCAAATAGCGAGCTGAAATCGAGCGACTCGATCGTTTCCACCACTTGGACCGCGCCCGCCTCGCGCAGCTCGGCCTCGGAGAACCCGCCGGTGAGCACCGCCAGCATCGCCAGCCCGGCCGCCGTCGCCGCCTTCACGTCCCAGACCGAGTCGCCGACCATCACCGACGGCCCGTCGCCGCCGGCCTTCTCCACCGCCGCCTGGACGAGGTCGGGCTCGGGCTTGGTGTTCTCGACGTCAGCCGAGGTGGTCCAGCCGTCGACCAGCTCCCGCGCGTCCAGCAGTTCGAGGTAGTGGTCGATCTCCTCCTCCTTAGCCGAGGAGGCGAGGATCACGGTCGCGCCTTCGCCGCGCAGCCTCTCGATCAGCTCCCGCGCTCCCTCCATCGGCTCGACTTCGCCGATCAGCTTCGCGTACGCCTCCGCCTCGTCCGCGCGGATCTCGTCGCCCTGCTCCGCCGCTGCCCGCTCGCCGATCAACGCATCGAGGATCTGGTCCCCGCCCATCCCGATGTGGCGGTGCACTTTCCACATCTGAACCGTGTGGCCGTGGGCATGCAGGGCCCGGTGCCAGGCAAGCGCGTGGTGGTAGTTGGTGTCGACCAACGTGCCGTCGACGTCGAGGATGGCGTTCAGGTGCATGGATGGGGGGTACCCGGCAGACGATGAAAGATGTGCGGATCGGCTGCTCGGGGTGGGTCTACGACTCCTGGCGGCACGGCATCTACAAAGGAGTCCCAGCCGCTCGCTGGCTGCAGCGCTACGCCGAGGTCTTCGACACCGTTGAGGTCAACAACACCTTCTACCGGCTGGTCAAGCGCGAGACCGTGGAAGGGTGGGTGGAGCGCACGCCCCCAGGCTTTCTGTTCGCGGTCAAGGGTAGCCGCTATCTGACTCACATCCGCCGGCTGCGGGACATCGAGCAGGGCCTCGCCCGCTTCTGGGAGCCGCTGGAGCCGCTGCGCGAGAGCGGCAAGCTGGGCCCCGTCCTCTGGCAGCTGCCGGCCAACTTCCACCGCGACGACGCGGTGCTCTCCGCGGCCCTGAAGCTGCTGCCGCCCGGTCGCCACTGCTTCGAGTTCCGCCATCCCAGCTGGTTCGCCCCGGCTGTGAACAGATTGCTTGAGGACCACGGGGCCTCGCTCGTGATCGGCCACGACAGCCGCCGCGAGCTGCCGCCGGCCCGGCCCGCCGGCCCGGTCGCCTACCTTCGGCTCCATCACGGCGCCCGCGGCCGGCGCGGCAACTACTCAAAGACCGAGCTGGAGCACTGGCGGCGGCGGATCGCCGCCTGGCGCTCGCGCCGCGAGGTCTTCGCCTACCTCAACAACGACTGGGAGGAATTCGCTCCCCCGAACGCGATCTCGCTCCGCGATGGAGGCGCGGCGCCGCGGTTGGTGTAGGGGAGGAAGCGCCGGGTAGTGGTCGGACATGCCAGCAATCAAGAAAGCCGTAGCCCGCAAGGCGGCCAAGGCCGCCGCCAAGCACACCGCTCACGGCACCGCCTCGAGGCTGAAGCGCGACCCGATGAGAGCCGCGACCCTGCTCGGTCTCGGCGGCGCGATCGGCGCCGTCGCCGGCTGGATCGCAGGCCGCACCGCGGCTGCGCCCGCCTCGGTCAGCACCGGCACCTAAAAGCGCCGGTCCGGCAATTGCCGGACCGGCAGACGCTCGACGGCATCCCTCAGGCTGCGAGACGCGAGCGGAGCTGTTCCTTGCCCTGCTCGGCGCCTTTGCGGCTGGTCTCCTGCGCCCGGCGGAAGAAGTCCGCCAGCTCGGAGTCGCCTTCGCGGTCCGCGTCTTCGATGTAGGTCTCGAGCCGCACGACGTTGCTGAGGCACTGCTCGGTGAACCAGATGACGTTGTAGTCCTTGTCCTTGGTACCGGTCAAGTGACCGGTCTCTTGAGTTCCCATGATTGCTCCTCTGTAGGGCTTCCGGTCACTCCTCGGCTACCCGATGGCGCACGAGGGGAAAACGGCAAACGACGCGTTTCCGTTTCGTGCCTGCGCGGCGGGGGTATTCGGCCGGCATGTACCTGATCCCCCTTGCCCTGATTGTCCTGCTGGCCCTGATCGCGGTCGCCTGGTCGCCGATCTTCGCCCTGGTCTTCTTCGTCATCGGTTTCGTCGCCTTCCTCGTCTACTCGGGGTTGGCCCGGCGCGCCGACGAGAAGCTGACGCCCCCGGAGCGTCCCGGTCGCCAGCCCCACCACGAGAACGAGGTCCCCACCGGCGCCTGGGGCGAGAGGCGGCAGTGATGGCGGAGAACGACCCACCGCGCGACCCGATCGCCGAGGAAGAGGCCGACGCCGCGGCGACCGAAGCCGCCGAAATCGGCGGCCCGGCGCCCGACGACCCGGTCGACGACCCGGCGCAGCGGCCGCTGGTCGAGGGCGGCGAGGGCGAGGCCGAGGGCTTCGAGCTGGCCGAGGAGGAGCTGATCGACAACGCCGAGCACGGCGACGAAAAACGGTTCCCCGACGGCGACGCGAGCCCTCCGGAGGAGCCCAGCGACACCGAGTACGGCGAACCGGACCAGGCAATACCCGACGACGAGTAGGAGGCCCGCCATGTCACGCCGCGTGATCGCGATCCTCACCGACAACCTCCACGGCTCCGAGCCGGTGGAGCAGATCCTCGCTAACGCCGACCAGGACGGCGTCGACCTGCGGGTCGTCGTGCCCGCGACGGAGGCGAACGCGCTGCGGCACACGCTCGGCGACATCGACGAGCCCAAGCACGAAGCCGAGGAGCGCCTCGAGCGCGCTCTAGGCACGCTGCGCGGGAACGGGATCGAGGTCAGCGGCGAGGTCGGCGACCCCGATCCGGTCCAGGCCGCGCAGGACGCGCTGCTGAAGGCCCCCGCCGACGAAGTCCTGATCTTCGAGCACTGCGACGAGCAGTCGAGGTGGTACGAGGAGGGGCTGCTGGAGAAGGCCCAGGAAGGGATCGAGCCGCCGCTGCGGGTCATCGTGGTCGAGACCGGCGACGACGACCGCCCCGACCACGTCGTCAACGTCGAAGAGACCGGGCAGGGGACGATCAACCCGATCGCCGACAAGGAAATCGGCGGCGGCGCCTACGTGCCCGGCATGACGCGTTCGGACTTCGCCGGGATCGTCGCCGGCATCATCGGCACCCTGATCGTCGCCATCCTCGCCGCCGCAGTGGCCAGCGGCAGCGGCCACGAGACGGGCTGGGAAGCGGTGGCGATCCTGATCGCGATCGGCGTCGCCCTCGCCAACCTCGCCCATGTCGTCGGCATCACCATCTTCGAGTCGATCGCCTACCGCGGCGGCTTCGCGAAGTTCTTCCGCACCCTCGCGCTTGTCTTCACGCCGCTGGCGATCGTCATCAACACGGCGATCCTGATCTTCAACTAGCCCGGCTAGGGGTGGCGGCTTTCCGCCGTCGAGGGTTCCGAGCGGCGCAGCGCGTCGAGGACCTCGTCGGCCAGCTGCGAGCCGTCTTCGGGGCGCAGCGGCGTCGCGTTGACCCGGAAGACGACGTCGTCGCCGTCGAGTTCCTCGAGCGAGACGCTCGGTTTGTAGCGGGTGGGGACGGTGATCGCCTGCAGCAGCTTCTCCTCGATCTCCCGCGGGCTCGCCTGCGCCGGGAAGCGGACCCGGACGTCGACTTTGTCGGGCTCGCGCAGCGGCACGACGACGAGGCTGAGGAGGACGTTGTTGGGCACCTGCAGCCGGTCGGCCCCCTGGCTGAGGGTCGTGTAGAAGAGGCCGAGCGAGGTGACCGTACCCTCGATCGAGCCGGCGAGGGCGCCGCCGACGAGGCGCACCCGTTCACCGACCCGGAAGGGCCGGGTGCTCTGCAGGACGATGCCGGCGAAGATCCCGCCCAGCGCCTGCTGTGCGGCCAGGCCCAGCAGAACGGCGGTGAAGGCCCCGCCGACGGCGAGGGTGCCGGCGTTGACGCCGGCGATCCGCAGCGCGAGGATCACGACCGCGGTCATCGCCAGCAGGCGGACGACGAACCCGGTGGTGCCCGCCGTCGCCGGATCGAGCCGCCGGTAGAGGCGGGGGGAGACGCCGCGCACCAGCCAGTGGACCGCGGCGGAGCCGACGACGACGAGGATCAGCACCGTCGCCGCTCTGATCCAGCGCCCGTACCCGGGGGCGATCTCCTGGCGGTGGCCGTAGACGACCAGGGTGCCGGCGATCACCAAAAGGGCAAGCAGCAGCCCGCCGAACTGGCGCTTGGAGAACCGCGGCGCCAGCTCGTCGCCCAATCCGAGCGAGTGCCAAGCGTGGCTGCGGGTCTCGAACAGCTCCCGGGGGAGCCGGGGACGACGCGGGGCAGGGGACATTCCAGTAGCGGCTACCCCGCCGCTGTCACTCCTATGCAGGCGGCTGTGCGGTGAGCGCGGCCAAAGCCTCGTCCCGGGTCAGGTGGACCGGGATCGAAAGCTCCAAGCCGGTGATCTCCAGCACGCGGCGGACCTGCTCGTTCTGGCTGCAGAGGACCAGGGTGCGGCCGTCTTCGCCGCCGTCGAGCCGCTGCCAGGCGCGGACGATCAAGGCGATCCCCGTGGAGTCGATGAACTCGCACTGGGTGAGGTCGATCAGCACCGAGCCCTCGCCGCTCTCCAGGGCCTGCTCCAGCGGGCTCTCCAGGTCGGGCGCGGTGCTCAGGTCGAGCTCGCCGCGGACGGAGATCGTCCGGACGCCGTGCTCGAGATCTCCCACTTTCACCTCGAACGGGGCTGGGTTCACGGCACGATGCTACCGCAGCGTGACAGAAGTACGCAGCTTGTTTTGCCCCCCTGACGCAGGGGTAAGCAGGCTTAGAAGAGAGGCGGCAAGTTATGCTCGCGCTCTCGTACGAGCCTCGACCGTTCCTGAGGGCAGGCTGGAACCTTGAACACAGCAACCAACGATCGCTCGGGGCTTCAAATGTCCCTCCCGGCTCGGGCAGAGAACGTGGCCGTGGTCCGGCACGCGCTCGCCGGATTGGCCGAAAGGCTGGGGATGGACGAGGCGTCTCTCGCCGACCTGAAGACGGTGGTCACCGAGGCCTGCATGAACGTGGTGGTGCACGCCTACGCCGGCAGCGAGCCAGGGCCGCTGGAGGTCGAGGCCGAAAGCGACCTCGAGGGGGTCACGGTGGTGATCCGCGACCACGGCAGCGGCATCAGGCCCCGCCCCGACGTGGACCGGCCCAGCCTGCGAATCGGCCTGACCCTGATCGCCGCCCTCTCCAGCAGCTTCGAGATCAAGGGCGGTGCCGACAAGGGCACCGAGATCCGCATGCACCTGCCGCTGCAGGCGCGCGAGGGTGAAACCGGCGCAGGCTCGCCGTTCACGGTGACGGCCGACGAGGAGACCCGGATCCGGGTCGGGCCGCCGGAGATCGTCGGCCCGGTCCTCAGCCGCGCCCTCTCGGCGCTGGCCGCCCGCCAGGACATCAGCGTCGACCGCCTCTCCGACACGATGCTGCTCAGCGACGCGATCTCGGCCCGTGCCCCGCAGGGCTTCACCGACGGTCATGTCTCGCTCACCATCGCCGAGCTCCCCGAAGGCATCCAGCTCAAGGTCGGGCCGATGACCCACGGGGGAGCCGAGCGCCTGCGCGAGAGCTTCGAGCTGCCCGAGGTGGGCGGCTCCCTGGAGAAGCTGACCGACGAGCTGCGGATCGAGAACGGCGACGAAGGCGAGTACCTCGTAGTCGGCATCTCCTCGCTCTCGAAGAACTAGAGGGTTGCGGTAGAGGGGCACCGGTGGGGGTGCCTGGGAGCACCTCCGCCGGCTGAAAATCTGTGGATGGCTGTCGCCTCAAGCCTGAATGGGCCGGCTCCATGCTGAGTACCCAGTCACCCCCCACCGGTGCCCCTTCACGCGAGCTCCGGTGGACGCCCGAGGAGATACCTCTTTTCTCCAGCTTTTGGGAGCTTGGCCGAGCTAGGACCCGTGTTGGGGAGGGGGTGGGTGCCCCTTCCCGGG
>DASSYI010000023.1:0-10037 GCA_035703365.1 Solirubrobacterales bacterium | reverse complement strand
CAAGAACCGCATCGCGTCGGTCAAGAACATCAACAAGATCACGCGAGCGATGGAGATGGTTGCGGCGGCGCGCCTGCGGCGGGCCGAACAGCGGATCTCCGACATGCGGCCCTACGCCGAGGGGATGCGCAAGCTGACCCGGCGCGCCGCCGCCCAGGCGGGCGGCATCCCCCGGGTCCCGGTCCTCGAAGAGCGGGAGAACGTCAAACGGGTCGGGATCGTGCTCGTCACCGGCGACCGCGGCCTGGCCGGCGCCTTCAACTCGAACATCATCCGCGAGGGCATGCGGATGGCGGCCAAAGTCCGCGAGGAGGGCGCCGACCCCGCCTTCGCCGTGGTCGGCCGCAAGGGCGTCTCCGCCCTCACCTTCCGCAAGCAGGAGGTGACCGACTCCTACGTCGGCTTCACCGACCGCCCGGCCTTCGCCAACGCCCGCGAAATCGGCGAGGCGCTGACCGCCCGCTACGTCGACCAGGACCTCGACCGGGTCGAGTTGATCTACAACCGCTTCGTCTCGCCGTTGACCCAGCACGTCTGGCGCCAGACCCTGCTGCCGCTGCAGCAGGCCGAGGTAATCGGCGAGGGCGCCGGCGAGGAGGCCGCTGCCGAAGACGAGGAAACCGACGCCGAGAAGGCGCAGAGCCGCTCGGAGTGGATCTACGAGCCGGACCCGGAGGAGCTGCTGGCGCGGCTGATCCCGGAGTACGTGACGATCTCGGTCTACCGGGCGCTGCTGGAGTCGGCGGCCTCGGAGTTGGGCGCGCGGATGACGGCGATGCGGAACGCGGCGGAGAACGCCGAGGACATGATCGGCTCCCTGACCCTGGAGATGAACCGGGCGCGTCAGGCGGAAATCACGCAGGAGATCTTGGAGGTCGTCGGCGGCGCCGAGGCGCTCGGCTAGACGACGTGCACAGGATCACCAACACCACTTCAAAGACGAGCAAAGGAACCCATGGCTGAGAGCAACGGAAACGGAACCAACGTAGGGCGCGTCGAGCAGGTCACCGGAGTGGTCATCGACGCCGTCTTCCCCGACCAGCTGCCGGAGATCTTCTCGGCGGTGACGATCGAGACCAGCGGTGGCGACAACGACGGCGAATCGGCCGTCCTCGTCTGCGAGGTCCAGCAGCACCTCGGCGACGACCGCGTCCGCGCGGTCGCGATGGACGCCACCGACGGCATCTCGCGCGGCGCCGTGGTCACCGACACCGGCGGCCCGATCACCGTCCCGGTCGGCGACGCGACCCTCGGCCGCATCTTCAACCTGCTCGGCGAGCCGATCGACAACGGCCCCGAGGTTCAGAGCGAGGAGCGCTGGCCGATCCACCGCCCGGCCCCGAAGGCCTCCGACCTGACCCCGACGCAGGAGATCCTCGAGACCGGGATCAAGGTCATCGACCTCCTCGCCCCGTACGCCAAAGGCGGCAAGGTCGGGCTGTTCGGCGGCGCCGGCGTCGGCAAGACCGTTCTGATCCAGGAGCTCATCCGCAACATCGCCGAGGAGCACTCCGGCCTCTCCGCCTTCGTCGGCGTCGGCGAGCGCTCGCGAGAGGGGAACGACCTCTGGCTCGAGATGAAAGAGTCGGGCGTGATCGACAAGACCATGCTCGTCTTCGGCCAGATGAACGAGCCCCCGGGCGCCCGTCTGCGCGTCGCCCTCTCGGGGCTGACGATGGCCGAGTACTACCGCGAGCAGGGCGGCCAGGACGTGCTCCTCTTCATCGACAACATCTTCCGCTTCGTCCAGGCGGGCTCCGAGGTCTCGGCGCTGCTCGGGCGCATGCCTTCGGCGGTCGGCTACCAGCCGACGCTGGAGACCGAGATGGGCGGCCTGCAGGAGCGGATCACCTCGACCGACCGCGGTTCTGTGACCTCGATCCAGGCGGTCTACGTCCCGGCCGACGACTACACCGACCCGGCCCCGGCCTCTGTGTTCGCCCACTTGAACGCGACCACGGCGCTCTCGCGGTCGATCTCCGAGAAAGGGATCTACCCGGCCGTCGACCCGCTCGACTCGACCTCGACGATCCTCAAGCCCGACGTCGTCGGCGACGAGCACTACCGCACCGCGACCGAGGTCCAGGAGGTGCTGCAGCGCTACAAGGAGCTGCAGGACATCATCGCCATCCTCGGCATCGACGAGCTCTCCGACGAGGACCGCCAGACGGTCTCCCGGGCCCGCAAGATCGAGCGCTTCCTCTCGCAGCCGTTCTTCGTCGCCGAACAGTTCACCGGCCGCTCCGGCGAGTATGTGCCGGTGGCCGAGACGGTCCGCGGCTTCCGCGAGATCCTCGACGGCGAGCACGACGACCTCTCCGAGGGCGCCTTCTACATGCAGGGCTCGATCGACCAGGTCCTCGAGAACGCCAAGTCCGCCGCGGCCGCGTAGGGGAAGCCTGTGGCTGCGGAGCACATGGTCGACGTCGAGGTCCTGACCCCGGAGGGGGAGGTCTGGAGCGGCGAAGCGCGCCAGGTCTCGACCCGCACCGAGGTCGGCGAAATCGGCATCCTCGCCAACCACGCGCCGGTGCTGGCGGCGCTGCGGCCGACCGAGCTCCGCCTCCACCTCTCCGACTCGGAGACCAAGACCTGGGCCCAGGCCCACGGCTGGCTGCAGGTCTACGGCAACCGGGCCCGGCTCCTGCTCGAGGAGGCGATCCCGCCGGAGGACCTCGACAGCGGCAGGCTGAAAGAGCAGCTCTCCGACGCCGAACAGCGCCTCTCCGAGGCCGAGGACGGCAGCGCCGAGCAGAACCGGGCGCAGAAAGACCGCGACCGGGCCGAAGCCTTCCTTTCGATCGCCGGGGGGTGAGCCTGTGAGCGAGGAGCTCGTTGTCCTCGCAAAGCGCCTCATCAGCTTCGAGACCTGCGAGCCCGACGCGATCTCCGAGGCGGCCGGGTTCGTCCAGGGGTGGCTGGAAGCCCGGGGGATCGAGACCCGGGCAGACGAGGTGCGCGGCCTGCCGGTGGTGATGGCCGAGGTCGGGCCCGCAGACGCCCCGACCGTTGTTCTTCACGGGCATATCGACGTGGTGCCCGGCCACGCCGGTCAGTTCGTGCCCGAGACCGCCGGCGACCGGCTGATCGGGCGCGGCGCCTACGACATGAAGGGCGCGGTGGCGGCGATGCTGATGGTCACCGCGGCGATGCGCGAGCAGGACCGGGTGCGGGTCCGGCTCGGGATCGTCGGCGACGAGGAGTCCGAGGAGGAGTCCGAGCGCGGCTCCGACCACCTCGTCGACACCGGCTTCACCGGCGACTTCGCGATCACCGGCGAGCCCACCGACCTGCACATCGGGATCGAGGCCAAGGGCGTGCTGGCGCTGCGCCTTGAGGTGGGGGGCACAGCCGCCCACGGAGCCACTCCGTGGCTCGGCGACAACGCCGTTCTCAACGCGATCGACGTTTTCCGCAGCATCGAGTCGCTACCGTTTGCCCGGCACAGCTCCGAGCTCTTCGACCGGCCGTCGATCAATCTGGGGAGGATCGTCGGCGGCGACGCTCTCAACAAGGTGCCCGACCGATGCGTGATCGACGTCGACATTCGCTACCTCCCGGACCAGGATCCGCAGGAGATCCTCGCCCAGGTGCGCGAGCTGCACGGGATCGAGGTGCAGGCGCTGCTGACCCGGCCGCCGGCCACGGTCGACCGCGAGTTCCCCTTCGTGCGGGCGCTGCGCACCTCGGCGACCGAGCACCACGACGGCGAGCCGATGAGCGTCGGCCGCGACGGCGCCTCCGACGCGGTCTCCTTCCTGCGGGTGGGGGTGCCGGCGGTCGAGTTCGGGCCTGTCGGCGCCGGCCACCATGGCCCCGGCGAGTGGGTCTCGATCTCCTCTCTGGACACCTACCGCCAGGCGCTGGAGTCGTTCCTGCGGGCGATCCCGGACCGGTTGGATGACTGAGAACCTGGGGCCCGGCTGGGCGCCGAAGAAGCCACCCCCCGAGGGGAACGGCGACGAGGCGCCGAAGCCGAAGCGGTTCTGGTGGCGGTTCGCCCTCGCCTCGGTCCTGATCATCGCGATCTCGGCCGCGACCACGGCGACGGCGAGCCTGCTCTACCTCGACAGCATCGCCAACGCGATCCGGCCCGAAAACGACAAGCTGCAGAAGCGGCTGAACAAGTTCCTGGCCGACGCCGGCGACGGCGGCGCCCAGACGTTCCTCGTGATCGGCTCCGACAAGCGGGCCAACGAAGAGGAAGACCCGGGCCGCTCGGACACGACGATGCTGGTCCGCCTCGACCCCGACAAGGGCCTGATCTCGATGATGTCGATCCCGCGCGACCTGAAGGTGGAAATCCCCGGCTACGGGACCGGCAAGTTCAACGAAGCGTATTCCTACGGCGGCACCAAGCTGACCCTGCAGACGGTCAAGCAGCTGACCGATCTGCCGATCAATCACGTCGTCAACGTCGACTTCCTCGGCTTCGCCCAGGGCGTCTACGCGATCGGCTGCGTCTACGCCGACGTCGATCGCCGCTACTACCACTCCAACGAAGGCGTGCCGCCGTCCGAACAGTACGCCGAAATCAACGTCCAGCCGGGCTACCAGCTGATGTGCGGCAAGCAGGCGCTCGACTACGTGCGCTACCGCCACACCGACACCGACATCGTCCGCTCCGCCCGCCAGCAGGAGTTCCTCAGCGCCGCCCGCTCGCGCGTCTCGGTCCAGGACATCGTCTTCGACCAGGGCGAACTGATCGAGGCCTTCACCGATTACACGACCTCTGACATCAGCGACGGCAAGACCCTGCTGGAAGTCCTGAAGCTGATGGCCGCCTCGCGCAACGCGACGATCAACGAGGTTCACTTCCCGGCCGAACTCGGGCCCAGCTTCGTCTACACGACCCCCGGTGCGGTCGAAGAAGCGGTGCAGGAATTCCTCGGTGGCGAGACGACGCAGGAGGCGAAAGCCGCCCAGCGCCAGAGCCGCGAAGAAGCCGCGGCCGGCCGCAAGAAGCACAAGAAGGGCAAGCCGAAGAAGGGCCAGAAGCCGAAGAAGCCGAAGGTGGACGTGGCGAAGCCCGGCAGCGACGGCCTCGTGCCGGCCGGGGAAGCCGGCAAGGCGGAGGCGAAGATCGCCGTCCGCCGCGCCCGCGGGTTCTTCCCGGTCTACTACCCGACCCGGCTTCCGGAAGGGACCCGCTTCGTCGAAAGCGACCCCTACGAGAAGGTCGTCGATCCCTACGTCTACAACCTCAAGGACGAAGACGGGAACCGCCACGTCGCCTACCGGATGGTGATGGTGGCCGAAATGTCCGACGGCACCCATTACTTCGGTATGCAGGGGATTCGCGGCTGGTCCGACCCGCCGATCCTCGCCGACCCGAGCCTGACCAAGGAGATCAACGGCCGCGACTACGACATCTACGTGGACGGCGAAAATGTGAAGATGGTGGCCTGGCGGCGGGGGGAGAACGTCTACTGGATCTCGAATGACCTCCTGCGAACCTTGACCAACGATCAGATGATCGGGATGGCGCGCTCGGCGAAGGTGCTGGTCCCGGTCAAAAAGAAGAAGCAGCCGAAGCCCGGAAGGAGCAGGGGATGAGCGAGCAAAAGGACACCGTAGGGGTCATCGGAGTCGGCTGGGTCGGCCTGGTCACGGCTGCCTGCTTCGCCGAGCTCGGCCACCCGGTGATCGCCCGGGACATCGTCCAGGAGAAGGTCGACGCCCTCTCCAAGGGGGAGGTCGCGATCCACGAGCCCGGCCTCGACGACCTGATCCGCCGCAACGCCGAGCGCCTCACCTTCACCACCGACATGGACGAGCTCCTCGGCGGCGCGCGCCTGCTCTTCGTCTGCGTAGACACGCCGCCGACCTACTCGGGCGACGCCGACCTCTCGCGCGTGCGCGCCGTGGTCCAGGAGCTGCCCGAGGACAGCGACCACGTCCTGATCATGAAGAGCACCGTGCCGGCCGGCACCGGCGAGTCGATCCGCCGCGACATGCCCGGCCTCTCCTACGTCTCCTGTCCCGAGTTCCTCAAGGAGGGGACCGCGGTCAAGGACTTCATGAACCCCGACCGGGTGGTGGTCGGCGCCGACCCCGGCGACGAGGACGCGGCCGCCGCGGTCGAAGGCCTCTACCGGCCGCTCGGCGGCGAGATCCTCCGCACCGACGTCGCCAGCGCCGAGATGATCAAGCTCGCATCCAACGCCTTCCTGGCGACGAAGATCTCCTTCATCAACGAGATCGCCAACGTCTGCGAGGAGGTCGGCGCCGACGTCGGCCAGGTCGCCAAGGGAATGGGCCTCGACGAGCGGATCGGCACCTCCTTCCTGCGCGCCGGGATCGGCTACGGCGGCAGCTGCTTCCCCAAGGACGTCAGCGCCCTGAAGATGCTGGCCGGCAACACCGGGTACCACTTCCAGCTGCTGACCGCGGTGATCGAGGTCAACGAGCTGCAGAAGCGCCGCGTCGTCGGCAAGCTCGAGAAGCACCTCGGCTCGCTGATCGGCAAGCGGGTCGCGTTGCTGGGCCTCGCCTTCAAGCCCGACACCGACGACATGCGCGAGGCCTCCAGCCTGGTGCTGGCCGCGCGGCTGCAGGGCGAGGGGGCGGAGGTGGTCGCCTACGACCCGGTCGCCTCCGAGCGCGCCGCCGAGCTGCTCGGCTCGGTCGAGATGGCGACCTCGGCGACCGAGGCGCTGGAGGGCGCCGACGCCGCCGTCCTGGTCACCGAGTGGGGCGAGTTCGCCGAGCTCGACTGGGCCGCGGCGGCCGGGCGGATGAACCGGGCGCTGATCGTCGACGGCCGTAACTTCCTCGACCCCAAGGCGCTCACCGAGGCGGGCTTCGAGTACGAGGGCATAGGACAGACCGTCAGCACTGCCCGACCCGCAGCCGCTTCGTAGTGCAGGCGATCGTCCTCGTAGGCGGCGAGGGGACGCGGCTCCGGCCGCTGACCAGCGACGTGCCGAAGCCGGCGGTGACGCTGGTCGACCGGCCCTTCCTCGCCTACGCGATCGAGTGGCTCGCCGCCCACGGAGTGACCGAGGTCGTCCTCGCCTGCGGCTTCCTGCCCGACGTGCTGCGTGCTGCCCTCGCCGACGAGGAGGAGCGGGCGGGGGTGGAGATCGTCTACGTCGCCGAGCCCGAGCCGCTCGGAACCGCGGGCGCGATCCGCTTCGCCGCGGAGGCGCTCGGCGAGCGGCTGGAGGACCGCTTCCTCGCCCTCAACGGCGACGTCCTCGCCGACCTCGACCTCTCGGCCCTGCTCCGTGCGCACTCCGAGCGCGGCGCCCGGGCCACGATCGGGCTGCACCCGGTCGCGGACTCCTCCGCCTACGGGCTCGTCAACTGCGACGCGGAGGGCCGGGTGCTCGAGTTCCTGGAGAAGACCGGCGAGGCGGTCCCCGGCGAGATCAACGCCGGCGCCTACGTGCTGGAGCGCTCGGTCCTCGACCTGGTGCCCGCCGGCCGCGCCGTCTCGATCGAGCGCGAGGTCTTCCCGCGGCTGGTCGGCGACGGCCTCTGCGGGCTGCTGCTGGAGGGGTACTGGATGGACATCGGCACCCCCGACCGCTACCTGCAGGCAAGCTGGGACATCCTCGAGGGCCGGGTCCGGACCCAGGTCCGCCCGACCGCCCCCGGGCTGCTGGTCGGCGGTGACGCGAGGATCGACGAGGAGGCGAAGGTCGGCCCCCGTGCCGTCGTCTCCGCCGGCTGCCGCATCGAGAGCGGCGCCGAGGTAGGGGACTCGGTCCTGCTCGAAGGGTGCACCGTCGGCCGGGACGCGCTCGTCCAGAGCTCGATCCTCGCCCCCGGGGCCGAGGTCGAGCCGGGCGCGCAGCTCGTCAACGCCGTAGTCGGCCGAGATGAAAGAGTCCCGGCCTGATGAGCATCCTTGAGGACACGCTCGACCTCCCGAACCAGCTTCGCGACGCGCTCTGGCGGATGGAAACCGCGCGCCTGGAGCCGGCCGATGCGGCCGGGCTGATGGTCTGCGGGATGGGCGGCTCGGCGATCGGCGGCGACCTCGCCGCCGCCGCCCTCGGCGACCGGCTGACGAGGCCGCTCCTCACCGTCCGCGGTTACGAGCTGCCGAGCTGGGCGATGCCCGAGTGGACGGTGCTCTGCTCCAGCTACTCCGGCAACACCGAGGAGACCCTCGCCTGCTTCGAGGCCGCCGAGGCGCTGGGCGCCCGGCGGCTGGTGGTCAGCACCGGCGGCCGCCTGGTCGAGGAGGCACGCGAGGCGGGCGTGCCGGTCGTCGGCCTGCCGGGGATCTTCCAGCCCCGGGTCGCCGTCGCCTACATGTTCGTCGCCGCCGCCGAGGCGGCGGCCCTGGCCGGGGCCGCGCCGGGCGTCCGGACCGAGATCGACGCCGCCGCCGCCTTCGTCGAGCGCGAAGCCCTGACGATCAAGGCCAAGGCGGCCGAGGTCGCCGCCGCGATCGGCGCCGCCCCGACCGTGATCTACGGCAGCGACCTGACCGCGCCCGTCGCCTACCGCTGGAAGACCCAGATCAACGAGAACGCCAAGCAGCCGGCCTTCCGCGCGGAGCTGCCGGAGGCCGACCACAACGAGATCTGCGGCTGGGCGCCCGACGCCGGCGCCGAGCAGATGGCCGCCGTCTTCCTCGAGGACTGCGACCAGCACCCGCGCGAGCGCCGCCGCTTCGAGCTGACCGCCGAGCTGGTCGGCGCCGAGGCCGCCACGGTGCTGAGGCTGGAGACGGCGGGGGAGACCCGGATCGAGCGGATGCTCTGGGCGACCCTGCTCGGCGACCTCGTCTCGCTTGAGATCGCGCGTCTGCGGGGAGTGGACCCGGAGAGCATCGTCGCGATCGACAGGCTGAAGGAGGGAATGGCGGCATGAGGGCCATGGTCTTGGCGGCAGGGTTGGGGACGCGGCTGCGGCCGATCACCTATGAGATGCCGAAGCCGATGGTGCCGGTGCTGAACAAGCCGGTTATGGAGCACATCCTGCGCCTGCTCGCGCGTCACGGCTTCACCGAGACGATCGCCAACCTGCACTGGTTTCCGGACCTGATCGAGGGCTACTTCGGCGACGGCTCCGGGAGCGGCGTCTCCCTCGCCTACAGCCGCGAGGAGCAGCTGCTCGGGACCTCGGGCGGGGTCCGCAACGCGGCCGGGTTCCTCGGCGACTCCTTCTTGATCATCTCCGGCGACGCGCTCACCGACATCGACCTGGCGGCGATGCGCGAGTACCACGAGTCCCACGACGGGATCGCGACGTTGGCGATGAAGCGGGTGCAGGACACCAGCCAGTTCGGCGTCGCGATCGTCGGCGCCGACGGCCGGATCCAGGGCTTCCAGGAGAAGCCCGACCCCTCCGAAGCGCTCTCCGACCTCGCCAACTGCGGCATCTACATGTTCCGCAAGGAGATCTTCGACTTCTTCCCCGAGCCGGGAACGAGCAAGGCGGCCGGGGAGGGCGACCCGCCCGGGTTCGCCGACTGGGCGATGGACGTCTTCCCGCGCCTGCTCGACGGCGACGTGCCCTTCTACTCGCACGAGATCGACGCCTACTGGAACGACATCGGCAACCTCGAGGAGCTGCGCGAGGGCAACGTCGACGCTCTCACCGGCGCGGTGCAGGTCGAGCGCGAGGGCGAGCTGGTCGACGGCTTCCGCAGCGGCGAGCGGATGGAGGGTGAGCCCGACCTCGTCGGTCCGGTCCTCCTCGGCCCCGGCTGCGAGATCGGCGACGACGTCCGCATCGACGGTCCGACCGTGATCGGCGACAACGTCAAGGTCGGCGACGGCTCCCGCCTCAAAGAGGTAATCGCCCTCCCCGGCGCCCAGATCCCGGCGCGCCAGGTCCTGATCAACGCCATCGCCGGCGCCCGGCCCTAAGCAGCTTGATGGGGGAGGGTGCCGGTGTCCCTCTCCGGAATTGACCTCCGCTGCGCTCCGGCCATCTCGAGACCGCAAGAGATCGTCGTATAGGCGATCTGACGCGGTCTCGGCGAACAGCTGAGCTAAGAAGGCTGTCGCAGGAGGGACGGGTGTCCCCTGGCCGACCGGCGTCCCGATTTTCGCACTGACCAAGGCGAGAGAGAG
>DASSYI010000018.1:0-48767 GCA_035703365.1 Solirubrobacterales bacterium | reverse complement strand
GCCTCCTGGGCGACGCGGTAGACGACCAGCTGCTGGTCGTCGCCGAGGTCGGAGAAGTCACCCTCGACCTCCAGTCGCGCGTCGATCTCGCCGCGCCCCAGCTGCTCGACCTGGCCGCCGATCGCCGCCGCCAGGCCGAGGTCGTCGAGCGCAGTCGGCCGCAGCTGCCGGGCGAGGGAGAGCAGCTCGGTCATCGCCTGGTTGGCCAGCGCCTTGGTATCGGCCAGTTCCGCCTCCAGCTCCGGCGGCGCCGCCTCGCGCGCCGCCTCCAGCCGCAGCAGCAGCCCGGTCAGCGACTGGTTGACCTCGTCGTGGAGGTCGCGGGCAACCCGCGCCCGCTCCTCCTCCTGGGCGTGCAGCGTCGCCGAGCCCGCCCGCCGCCGCTCGGCTTCCAGGCGCCGCATCATCCGCAGGAAGGCGAGCTCGATCCGCGCCACCTCCTCGGTCTCGCCGACGCCGTCGATCGAGGCGGGGAGGAGGGGGCGGGGGCTGGAGAGGTCGACCTTCTCCATCGCCTCGACCAGGTCCTCGAGCGGCCGCAGCCGCCTCCGCTCCCGCACCAGGGTGAGGGTCAGCGCCACGACCACCAGGCAGAGCCCGATCACCGTCAAGGTCATGGCGCAAGCCTAGGGGTCATTCCCCCGCCGGTAGGGGGATTCCACCTATAGGAGATTCGGCGCTCTCGTCGCATACTTGGCTACCCAATCCGACTTTAGGAGCGACCACTCGATGACCACCACCAAGCAATCCACCTGGGGCGCAACCCTGCGGACCACGATCCTGCTGGCTTCGCTTTCGGGGCTGCTTGTCCTGATCGGCGCCCTTATCGGCGGTCCGAGCACCGCGGGCCTCTTCCTCGGGATCGCCTTGCTGATCAACCTCGGCTCCTACTTCTTCAGCGACAAACTGGCGCTGAAAATGAGCCGCGCCGAGCCGATCGAGGAGTCGGAGGCGCCGCGGCTCTACCAGATCGTCCGCGAACTGACGACCCGCGCCAACCTGCCGATGCCGCGCCTCTACATGATCCCCCAGGATCAGCCCAACGCCTTCGCCACCGGCCGCAACCCCAAGCACTCCGCCGTCGCGGTCACCCGCGGGATCACCAAACTGCTCTCCGAGGACGAGCTGCGCGGCGTCCTCGCGCACGAGCTCGCGCACGTGCGCAACCGCGACATCCTGATCCAGTCGGTCGCCTCGGCGATCGGCGCAGCGATCACCTACCTCGCCTACATGCTGATGTGGTTCGGCAACGACGACAACTCGCCGCTGAGCCTCGTCTCGGCGCTGGCGATGGTCATCCTCGCTCCGATCGCGGCGAGCATCATCCAGCTCTCGATCTCGCGCCAGCGCGAGTACGCGGCCGACGCCGGCGGCGCCGAAATCTGCGGCAACCCTGAGTCGTTGGCGAGCGCGCTGCTGCGGCTCGAGCAGGGCGCCGAAGCGATGCCGATGCAGGTCAACCAGGCGGCCGAGCCGCTCTACATCGTCAAGCCCTTCAAGGGCAAGGGCATCGCCGGGCTCTTCTCGACCCACCCGCCGATCGAGGAGCGGGTCCGCCGCCTGCGGCAGATGCGCCCGACCCTCTCCTAGCCACCCTTCCCCCTAGGCGGAAAAGCGGCTCCGGGACCCTTCCCCGGGGCCGCTTTTTCTTTGCTCCAAAGGTGACGACCAACTCCCGCTATACTTTTTGAAGTAAAAGCTGATCGGGATTAGGGGATTTCAAATCATGGCCATCGACACCGAGCGCGTACAGACGATCGAGGAGATCGAACCCTTCGAGGCTGCCGAGGAGATCGACGGCGGCGACGTCGTCCTGATCGACACGCGCGAGCCGCACGAGTATCAGGAGGCCCACCTCGAGAACGGGAAGCTGGTGCCGCCCGGACTGTTGGCTGACGAAATCGCCACCGCGGCGCCGGACAAGTCGGCCCGCACGATCCTCTACTGCCGCTCCGGCAACCGCTCCGCGATCGCCGCGGCGCAGCTGCAGCAGCTCGGCTACGAGAACGTCGCCTCGATGAGCGGCGGCATCATCCAGTGGCAGGAGCAGGGGCTGCCGGTCGTCGCCGCGCACGGGATGACCCCCGAGCAGCGCGAGCGCTACTCGCGCCACACGCTCCTCCCTGAGGTCGGCGTCGACGGCCAGGTGAAGCTGCTGAACGCCAAGGTGCTGCTGCTCGGCGCCGGCGGGCTCGGCGCGCCGACGGCTCTCTACCTCGCCGCCGCCGGGGTCGGGACGATCGGCCTCGTCGATGACGACGTGGTCGACGCCTCCAACCTGCAGCGCCAGGTGATCCACAACACCGAGCGGATCGGGATGCCGAAGACCACCTCGGCACGGATCTTCATCGAACAGCTGAACCCCGACGTCAAGGTCGTCGAGCACAACGGCCGCCTCGATGCGAGCAACATCCTCGAGGTGATGGAGGGCTACGACATCGTCGTCGACGGCGCCGACAACTTCCCCACCCGTTACCTGCTGAACGACGCCTCGGTGCGGCTGCGCAAGACGGTCGTTTCGGCCTCGATCCTCGGCTTCGACGGCCAGATCTCGACCTTCGCCCCGTTCGAGGGCCCCTGCTACCGCTGCCTCTACCCGACGCCGCCGCCGGCCGAGCTGGCGCCGAGCTGCTCCGCCAACGGGGTGCTCGGGGTGATGGCCGGGACGATGGGCACCCTGCAGGCCAACGAGGTGATCAAGCTGATCCTCGGCGCCGGCGAGCCGCTGATCGGCCGCCTGCTCCTCTACGAGGCCCTCGGCACCCGCTTCACCGAGCTCAAGGTCCGCCGCGACCCCGACTGCCCGATCTGCGGCGAGCACGCCGAGGAGATCCCGGAGTCGGAGATGGGCAAGTTCCCCGACTACGACGCTTTCTGCGCCGGCGCCGGTGGCGACCGCCAGTCGATCGCCTAGGTAGGATCACGCACCCATGGCGACCGTCCGCATCCCCCCAGTGCTGCGCCCGAAAACGGGCGGGCAGGCCGAGGTCGAGGCCGCCGGCAACGACGTGGGTGAGGTCCTGCGCTCGCTGACCGGCGAGTACCCCGACACCGGCGCCCAGCTGTTCGGCGATGACGGCGAGCTCAACCGCTACGTCAACGTCTACCTCAACGACGAGGACGTGCGGGTCCTCGACGGGCTCGGCACCGCGGTCAAGGACGGCGACACGGTCGTCATCCTCCCGGCGATGGCCGGCGGCTGAGACGCCTGCAAATCGGCGCCTGCCTGCGTCCTCGGTCGCTCGCGTGCAGAGCACGCCACGCTCCCTGCGTCCTTGGCAGGCTTGATTTTCGGCGTCTCAGCGATCAAGGACCAATCCGAGGAACTGCTTAGTTCGCTCCTCGCGGGGGTTCTCCAGCACCTCGGCGGGCGGGCCCTCCTCGACGATCACGCCGCCGTCCATGAAGACGACCCGGTCGGCGACCTCGCGGGCGAACCCGATCTCGTGGGTGACGACGATCATCGTCATCCCTTCCTCAGCCAGCTCGCGCATCGTGTCGAGCACTTCTTTCACCAGCTCGGGGTCGAGCGCGCTGGTGACCTCGTCGAAGAGCATCACGTGCGGGTCCATCGCCAGCGCCCGGGCGATCGCCACCCGCTGCTGCTGGCCGCCGGAGAGCGTTTCCGGATACTGGTTGAGCTTGTCGCCGAGGCCGACGCGCTCGAGCAGCGCGGTCGCTTTCTCCCGCGCCTCGGCCTTGGAGCGACCGAGCACCTGCTCCTGGGCGAGGGTCACGTTCTGCAGCGCCGTCTTGTGGGGGAAGAGGTTGAACTGCTGGAAGACGATCCCGACCCGCTGGCGGACGAAGTCGAGTTCCCAGCTTTCGGCGCCGGTACCGGATCCCGGTCCCTTGCAGATGTCGTGGCCTTCGATGAAGATCTCGCCCTGCTCGGGCGGCTCGAGCAGGTTGACGCAGCGCAGCAACGTGCTCTTGCCTGAACCGCTGGGGCCGAGGATGCAGACGACTTCGCCTTTGGCGACGTCGATGTCGACGCCTTTCAGCACCTCGAGGCTGCCGAAGCGCTTGTGGATCCCGTCGAGCCTGACCATCGCCTCCGCCATCAGGCGACCTCGATGTGGGATCCGCGGGTGATTTTGCCCTGGTTTCGCTTGATGAGTTTGTCGACCAGCCGGGCGGCAGGCAGCGTGATCGCGAGGAACATCAGGCCCGCGAGCAGGATCGCCGAGCTGTTGAACGTTTCTGCCAGCACTTCCCTCCCGATCAGGACCGACTCGCCGAGCGCCACCACGCTGACGAGGGTCGTGTCCTTCAGCAGCGAGATCATTTCGTTCAGCATCGGTGCCGGGATCTTGGTCACGGCCTGTGGGACGACGATGTGCCGCATCGCCTGACCGTGGCTCATCCCCAGCGAGCGGGCCGCCTCGACCTGTCCCTTCGGGACCGCTTCGATCCCCGCTCGGTAGACCTCGGCCATGTAGGCGCCATAGACGAGAGTCAGCGCCAGGACCCCGTACCAGAAGGGGTCGGTCTGACCGAACCACTGGGGGATGCGGATCTCTTTGGGGATGAAGTTCAGATAGGGAAGACCGCCCGAGATCAGCAAGATGATGATCAGCAGCGGGATCGCCCGGAGGACGTCGATGTAAGCGATGGTCAGCCCTCGAAGGGGCATGAATTTCTTGCCGGGGAGCTGTCGCAGGAGTGCCAGGATCAGCCCCCAAAGCAGCGCCAGTACGACGACCACCGCGAACAGGAGGAGATTTTTGAAGAACCCCTCCAGCACTTCGCTGAAGTGGTCGCCCATGATCGTGAAGTCGAAGTACTGATGGAAAAATTCGCTCATCGCTATCTCCTGCTGATCGCTCCCCGAAAAGACGAAGGGGCGCCATCATGGCGCCCCTCGCGTCTCATCTCAAACTAGAGGACGGGTTATTCGGCTTCGTGGCTTGCCGAGAAGATCGCCTGCGGCGGTTCCAGCTTGAACCACTTTTCGTAGATCTTTTTGTAGGTCCCGTCGTCGAGGACTTCTTCGAGGCCCTTGTTGATTTCGTCGAGCAGTTCGGTATCGCCCTGGGCGACGGCGATTCCATACTCTTCTTCGGTCGGGACTTTTTCGGCGATTTCGACGCCGCCGGATTTTTCGACCGCGTTCTGGGCGACCGGGGCGTCGATGATCACGCCTTCGACGGTGCCGGATTTCAACGCGTTCACCGCGTCAGGGCCTTCGGGGAAGGGACGGATTTCGCTGCCCCCCAGTTCTTCTTTGGCCAGTTCCTGCCCGGTCGTGCCCTGCTGGACGGCGACCGTCTTGCCATCCAGGTCTTCGAGCGATTTGACGTCGCTGCCTTCTTTGACCAGCACCGCCTGTTCGGAGAGGTAGTACGGGTTGGAGAAGTCGACGGCCTTCTCGCGTTCTTCGGTGATCGTCGCCGCCGAGATCACCGCTTCGAACTTGCCCTGGGCGACGTCGCGGAAGATCGTTTCGAACGAGGTGTCCTGGAATTCGGGGGTACGGCCGATCTTTTCCCCGATCGCTTCCATCAGTTCGATGTCGAAGCCAGTGTATTCACCCGATTTCCCCTGCTCGAAGGGTGGATAGGGGATGTCCGAGCCGACGGTCAGCGGTTCTCCGCCGCCTCCACCTCCACCTCCACCTTCGCTGGTGCCGGTCGTGTCGCTGCCTCCTCCGCAGCCGATCACGACGGCCGAGGTGAGGGCGAGCAGGAGGACCGCGAAGAGAGCGATCAACCGAGTGGTTCTCATTGAATTACCTCCGAATCCCAGGGTGCCGGAAAGGTCGAACATACAGACCAATACGTCTGCCGCCAACGTAGGGGCGCCGCAACCGGCTTGCCAAGGTACTGGGTCAGTTTGACTTTTCCCCAGTTCTGAAGCCGAATCCGCGCTAGCTTCGCTGCCGACAAGGAAAAAGCGGCCGGGGCACCGCGCAAACGGCCCCCGGCCAGGCACCAGGAACTGGAGGTTCCCGATGCAGGCAGAGCGTAAGGCAGCGAGCCCGGCTGCCGAAGACCTCAAGAACGAGCGGGCGATCCTCGTCCACCTCGTGGAGACGTTCCCCCAGACGCTCCGGCTCTCAGACGTGATCCGCGAACTGGGTGGCTCTGAGGACTTCGCGAAGCGCGACGGGATCGAAAGGGCGGTGCGGGAACTCGTCCAAGGCGGGCTGCTGTTCCGTTGCTCAGGAGCGGTGCTGCCGACCAGAACCGCTCTGCGGGCCTACGAGTTGCTCGTGGGGGCGGCGTAGATGGAAACGGCAGAGCGGTTCGGCCGCAACCTCACCCTGCTGCGGCGGGAGGCTGGATTCACGCAGGATCGGCTCGCGGTCGAGGTCTACATGAGCCGAACCGCCCTGTCCCTACTGGAGCGAGGCCATCGCCTCCCGCGTCTCGATCACATGGTGCTGCTGGCCCGGGTGATCGACGTGCAGGTCCGTGACCTGCTCTACGGAATCGGCGATGGCTCCGAGCGATAGACGGAAGCACTGGCCGGCCCATCGGCTTCCCCTTCAGCGGCCGGTTATGGCCTTGGCGCTGGAGATCTATCCGCACTGGAGAACGATCCCGGAACTGGCTCGTGAGATTGGGCCCTCGGGAGCGCTGACGCGGGCGGTGCTGGAGTTGATCTCCCTTGGCCTGCTCGAAAGCCACGGCTCGGCTGTGCGGCCGACCATCGCTGCCGCCCACATGGAGCGCCTGAAGCTGCCGTAGGCTCTAACCATGGCGAAGCAGTCAAAGAAGCCAGCCGATCTGAATCGCCTCGCCGCTGCCATCGTTGACGAGGCGACTGACGAGACGCCGCAGGAGCCGGAGAGCCGGCAAGCCCGTGCAGGCCGTCTGGGCGGCTCGAAGGGAGGTCACGCACGCGCGGAGCGAATGACGCCGCAAGAGAGAAGCGAGGCCGCCAAGAGGGCCGCTGAGGCACGTTGGAAGCGCTAGAAGAGCGTTTCTGCAGTGGGCGCGCCTGGTTGATGCAGCGGTCCATAAGTCCGCAAGATGAAGCGCCCAAGCAATGGGACTGCGAACGAGTACTTGCCGAACCGATTTTTGTAGATCATGCCTCGCTCAGCGAGGCTCGCAAGCATTTGGTTCGCATTGCTCGGAGAAAAGGACTTCGGTAAGAGTTCCTTCGTTTTTTCAGTTAGCTGCTGGATCGTGAATTCTTCGTCCGGCTTGTCTAGCTGGGCGACGACCCACAACAGTTCTCGTTGTCGATCCGTGATCTTGGCCCAGCGTCCAGCAAAGAAATCGGCGTCAAGCTTGCGCTGAATCGCCTCGATGGGGACGACCTTCTCCTCTTCATCGATGTGCTGCTGAATGAAGATGTCGTAGACCTCGCGGCAAATAAACTGGATGAAATACGGGTATCCCGCAGACTCTCGGATGATGGTGCCGACGGACTGCTTGGTCAGCTTCACCGGGCAATCTTCCCGTTCAATTGGGGTCATGATTGCCTCCCGGCTCTCCTCCTCTGACAGCCGGGAGAGGGTCATGACCCGAAACATTCTCTCGGCGTAAGTGCGGGCATCTACGAGTTTCGGGAACAGGGTCGGTAGCCCTGCCAGGACCAGCATGAAGGGGATCCCCTTCTTCTGAATTGATTGGAAGACATCGAGGAGCACGGATAGCGGGAACTCGTCTTTCTTCGCGTGATCAGCAAGGTTTTGGGCCTCGTCATAGGCGAAGATGACTTTTCTCTCCCCCTTTTCCTTGAGCTGCTCAGCGGCGAATTCCAAGGTGGCCTTGAGCTTGTCCGCGACCAGGCCCGGAGTCTTCGTGAAGACATCGACCAAGACGTCATGGGTCAGCGGGATCTGCTCGGCCTGCTCAGCCGGTGCAAAGCCCACCTTGCCCTTGACAGGGGGAGCCGGAACCATGGCCGTTGAAGTGATGACGGCTAAATCGGCGAGTATGCGCTGAGCCAAAGTCATCTCGCTGATGCTGGCGGACTCAGACAAATCCGCTGATGCCCAGAGCCAGCCAGCCTCAAGGGCGCGAGGCTTAAACCGCTCAAGGAGCACGGTCTTTCCGACCCCTCGCAGTCCCGTCAGTACGAGGTTCTCAAGGATCTCGTCTTGAAGCAGCAGCCGGGCAAATTCTTCGAACTCCTGGCTTCGACCCGCCAAGTGGGGAGGCATATGCCCAGCCCCCGGGCGATAGGGATTCTTGAACTCTTCTTTCACTGTCACTTAGCCTCCTAACTAAATCTTGTTAGGGAGCTAAATTTAGCAAAGCATCTAAACGGTTGTTATACTGCCGATACCGCCTAAGCATTCTGGTCACTATGAATCGCCTAACGACTGCCCAACGCGCACGAATCATTGGCTGCCTCGTAGAGGGCAACAGCATCCGTGCCACCGTGCGGATGACCGGCGCGGCCAAGAACACGATCACGAAGCTGCTTGCCGATCTCGGGGAAGCCTGCGCGGAGTATCAGGACGGCGTCTTTCAGGATCTGCCCTGCTCGGTGGTGGAGGCAGACGAGATCTGGAGCTACTGCTACGCGAAGCAGAAGAACGTCCCGGAGCAGTTCAAGGGGACGCCCGGCTACGGCGACGTTTGGACCTTCACGGCGATCTGCGCCGATACCAAGCTCGCGCCCTCCTGGCTGGTCGGCGAGCGGACCAAGTACGACGCGGCCATCTTCCTCGAAGACCTGGCGAGCCGGATGGCCGGCCGAGTCCAGCTGTCGACGGACGGCCACCCGATGTACGAATCGTCGGTCTACCAAGCGTTCCGCAACGACGTGGACTGGGCCGTGATCCAGAAGAACTACGCCTCGGACCCGAGCCAGGGCGGCAAATACAGCCCGCCCGTCTGCACTGGGACCAAGCGGCGGGTGCTGAAGGGCGACCCTGATCCCGACCGGATCTCAACGAGCTACGTCGAGCGCCAGAACTTGACGATGCGCATGGGAATGCGGCGCTTCACCCGGCTGACCAACGGCTTCAGCCGGAAAATCGAGAACCTGGCGCACGCGGTTTCTCTGCACTTTTGCCACTACAACTTTGCCCGCCCGCACCAGACGCTGAAGGAGCGCTACCCGCGCACGCCTGCGATGGCGGCGGGGGTCGCCGATCACATCTGGTCGCTAGAAGAGATCGCGGCGCTGCTGGACTAGCTATGGGATGCGGGTGCCAAGAAAGCGCTGCGATCCCGACTCGGGCACGCGATAAACGGCGTCCGTCTGACGGACGCGTGGATTGTCGCGAAGCTGCACATAGGACATGGCGGACGCGGCGACTTTCGTTCCGCGGAGCGCTACCCACTTGCCCGAATGTCGCTTTGCGGCGCTTTTGGAAATTGGACCTTGGGAGACGGTCTTTTTGCTCATTTTCCTCTCCGCGTGAAGACGACCGATGAAGAGTATTTCATAGTCCTCCCCCGTACCGAATTAAGAATGCCACCGCTTTCGATCCCATACGAACCCGGCACCGTGCCGCAACTTACCGTGCGCGTTGGATGCGGAAACGGCGAGCTGACGCGCGTAGGCACTGTTGACAGCGGATCTTCCCGCAGCTTGTTCCCGAAGGTGTTTGCCGAGGATCTCGGTCTGGCGGAGGACGATCTTGTGCTCCGGGAGGAAAAGGGCGAACCGGCTATCGGTGCCGGCTTCGACCTCTGGGAGGCAAAGGGCATCGCCTTCAACGGGCAGATCGTGGTTCCGGACCCGGGGGAGGGCGACTTCCTGGCGTGGGGTCCGATGTTCCCGATGGATCTCGTTTTCGCCGAGACGGATACCTTGCTCCTAGGTCAGAGCGACTTCTTTGCAGCGTTCGACGTGAAGTTCTTGAGGAACGGCGGCGACGCCCTCCTGGAGATTGGCGAGCGGCCGAAAAAGCTTCGCGGCCCGTGACGGCAAGCGGGCGTCGCCCGCTCCAATTCAAACTGACCCAGTGCCCTTGCCAACCCTCGCTACACTTTCTGAAGTAACGGGTGTGCGAAATGACGCGAGAGCAACTTCTCAACAAACCTTGCGGCGGCCGTTTCGGCAACATCGTCGAGTCGATCGGCAACACGCCGCTGGTCGAGCTGCCGCGGCTCTCGCCGAAGCCCGAGGTCCGCATCTACGCCAAGCTCGAGGGCCACAACCCGACCGGCTCGGTCAAGGACCGGGTGGCGAAATCGATGATCGAGGCGGCTGAGGCCGAAGGGGCGATCGAGCCCGGCCACACGATCCTCGAACCGACCTCGGGCAACACCGGCATCGCGCTGGCGATGATCTGCCGCCGCAAGGGCTATCCGCTGAAGGTGGTGATGCCCGACAACGTCACCGAGGAGCGGACCCAGTTGCTGCGCATGTACGGGGCGGAGATCGTCTACTCGGAGGGCGCCAAGGGCTCCAACGGCGCCGTCGAGGTGGCGCTGGACATGGCGCAGGACTCGAGCTTCTACATGCCCTACCAGTACGGCAACGAGGCCAACCCGCTCGCCCACTACAACGGCACCGCGGTCGAGATCCTCGAAGAGCTCGACGAGGTAACCGCCTTCGTCGGCGGCCTCGGCACCGGCGGCACCCTGATGGGCAACGGCCGCCGCCTCAAGGAGGCCAACCCGGAGACGCTGATCGTCGCCGCCGAGCCCAAACAGGGCGAGCTGGTCCAGGGCCTGCGCTCGCTCGACGACGGCTTCATCCCGCCGATCATTGACATCTCCCTGCTCGACCGGAAGATCATGGTCGACAACCGCGACGCGATCGTCTGGACCAAGAAGCTCCTCGACGAGGAGGGCGTCTTCGCCGGAGTCTCGGCCGGAGCCATTGCCGCGATCGCCCACCGCATCGCCGGCGAGCTCGACTCCGGCAACGTCGTCTTCCTGATCCCCGACGACGGCTGGAAGTACCTCTCCTCCGGCGTCTACACCAAGCCGCTCGAGGAGATCGAGAACCTGGACACCACCGTCTGGTGGTAGGCCCGCGGGTCGGCCGGCCCGCAACTCATTGAACGGTTTGCGGTTGGATAGGCATATGCGCCGTGCCCTCGCCTGCCTGACCGCGTTCGCCTGCGCCGCCGCGCTGGCCGTGCCCGCCGCCGGAGCGGCTCCGGCCGACCTCGACCGCTCCTTCGGGGGCGGCGACGGGATCGCCGAGGTCGCGGGCCCCGCCGGGGCGCTGCCGCAGGAGGCCGCCGGGCGGATGGCAATCGGGCCCAACGACGAAATCTTCGTTCTCTACTCGGACTACCCGCCCTGCACCCCGCCGCCGTTCGACTGCAGACTGGAACTGTCCGTTGCCCGCTTCACGCCCAACGGGGAGCTCGACCCGACCTTTGCGACCCAGCCGCAGCTGGTCTTCGACCACAGCAGCCCCTACAACCACGAGTTCGAACTCGCGGTCGGTACCGACGGCAAGCCGGTCGTCGCCGCTTATGGCGGCGGCCGCGGTCTCGTCCTCGCCAGGTTCGGTCTCGACGGCCGCCTCGACCCGACCTTCGGGGAAGGCGGAGTCATCCCCTCCACCGGTTATCACGGGGTCGAAGGGGCCAACGACTATCCGAAGCTGGCCGTGCAGGCCGACGGCAAGGTCGTGGTCGCCGTGCAGGGCCATGGCGAAGGGCCGACGAGAGACCTGATCGTCGCCCGCTTCCTCGCCGACGGCGGGATCGACCCGGGCTTCGGCAGCGGAGGCGAAGCCGTCCTCCCGCTGGAGACGCAGACCCGTCCCGCCGGGGTCTTCGTCGCCGCGAACGGCAGCATCACGGTGCCCGTCCCCCTCTGCTGCCTCGACACCAGCGGGGAACAGCTCACCCCCGAAGGGCTCGACGTCGTCCGCCTCACCGCGGCCGGCCAGCCGGACCCGGCCTGGGGCGGCGACGGCAGCCTCTTCGTTCCCACGCCTGGGGGAGTGGGCATGCTCGAGGCGGCCACGCCGGTCGGCGACGGCCTCCTGCTCTCGATCGAACGCTCGACTCCGACGGTCTCGACCGTCGGCGAGCTGCTGCAGCTGACGCCGGGCGGGACCGCTGATCCCCAGTTCGGCAGCAACGGCGGTCTGCGGCTCTTCAGCCGGGTCGGCTCGATCGATCCCAGGGATCTCACCATCGACGCCAAGGGTCGGGTCGTCGGCGTCGGTTGGTCCAGCCGGATCGGCGTCTTCCGCCTGCGTCCGGACGGCGGCCGGGATCGGACCTTCAACGGCGGCGAACGGATCGTTCTTCCCTACGGCGGGGGCGGCAGCACCAAATACGAGGTTGCGGTCCAGTCGAGCGGCCGAATCCTCGCCTTCGGCGAATCCGGCCTCGGCGCGACCAAGCGCTTCGGGCTGGTCGCTCTGCGCGGTGGCACCGACCACAGCCGCTGCCTCGGCAAGAAGGCGACGATCGTCGGCACCGCGGGCCGGGACAAACTGATCGGCACGAGCCACAGGGACGTGATCGTCGCCCTCGGCGGCGCCGACGAAGTGCGGGGGATGGCCGGCCCCGACGTGATCTGCGGAGGCAAGGGCAAGGACCGCCTCCTCGGCGGCGCCGGCAAGGACGAAGTCCGCCAGGATCCGAAGGCGCGCCGGAAAGCCGTCCGCTAGCCTCGCCGCGTGAGGATCTCCCAGGCCCTGATCGACGAGATGGTCACGCACGCGCGCGATGACCTGCCCAACGAGTGCTGCGGGATGATCGGCGGTCGTGACGGAGAGGCGACCATCGTGGTGCGGGTGGACAACGCTGCGGCCAGCCCGCTGCGCTACGAGATGGACCCGCAGGGTCAGTTCGACGCCCTGAAAGCGATCGAAGACGGCGGCGACGAGCTGCTCGGGATCTACCACTCCCACACGCGCAGCGCCGCCTACCCCTCGCAGACCGATGTCAACGAGGCGCGGATGTGGCCCGAACAGGTCTACGTGATCGTCTCCCTCGAGAACGAAGAGTCGCCGGACGTGAAGGCCTACGACCTGGCCGACCTGAAGATCGCCGATGTCGACCTCGACGTCTCCTAAACAGAGTGCCGGCGGGCGCCAGCGGGTCGCCCACGGCGGCGGTTCCGGCCGGGGTGGGAGCGACGAGGGCGGCGGCGGAGGGGGCGGCGGTGGAGGCAGTGGCCTGGTCAAGGTCGCTTTCGCCCGCAATCAGGCGGAGGCGGAGATGCTCCAGGGCCTACTCGGCGAGGCGGGCATTCCGAGCGTGCTGAAGCGCAGCTTCGGCTTCGACAACCCCGACTTCCTCTCCAGCGGCCCGCGCGACGTGATGGTCAACGCCGGCGATGCGCAGCGGGCCAAGGACCTGCTGGCGGAAACGATGGTCGAGGACGAGCGCGACGAGGTCGCCGAGCTGGAAGGCGAACGCCGCCTGGCGCGAGGGGAAACCGGCGGGCCTTCGCCCGGCCGCCTCGCGCTCTGGATCCTCGCCGTCGCGGCCGCCGGGTTCCTCTTGCTCTGGGTGCTCTATCAGCTGACTTAGGAGGACTGGATGGGAGATCTGGTTGAGGTCGCGTTCGTCGGGGACGAGTTCCAGGCGGAGATGATCCGAGCCCTGCTCGACGAGCACGGGATCCCCAGCATCCAGGAGCAGGTTGCTCCCAGCGGGCCCCAGCTGGGCTACGGCCTGATGAACCCCAGCGGTGGAGCGCGCCGGGTGATGGTGCATGCCGAGCGGGCCGATCGGGCTCGGGCCCTGATCGAAACAGCGACCGCCGAAGGCGCGCAGGAGGCGCCAGAACCTGTCAACGCCGAATACTTGGAAGACGCCGAGGGCGGTCGCGGGCCGCGCAACTACGGGCTGATTGGCGGCTACGCGCGCGCCTGGTTCTGGTCTGTCCTGGCAATGGCCGGGTTCTTCGTCGCCTGGTTGCTGCTGCGGGAGGTCGGAGTCCTCTAGACCGCGACCGGGCCGCGGACCATCTCGCGCAGGTAGTCGCGCCAGGCGCCCTCGATGTCGCGGAAGCGGGCGTCGAAGGCGTCTTCGAGCTGGACCTCGGGGCCCTGGGGGAGAAGCTTGGCGACGAGGCGCTCGCAGGCCTCGGGGCCGCGTTCGTTCTCCAGCAGGTCGAAGATCGTGCCGCCGAGGATGACGGCGTCGCGGCGCGATGGCGGGAAGGAGGGGCGGGCGCTCTCGCGCAGGCGCCGGATCGTCGCCGCCCGGTAGAGCCCGACCTGGCGGGAGAAGTACTGGGCGCCGCCTTCGACCAGCCAGGCCCAGCGCAGGTAGCGGGCGAAGCGGCGCGGGGTCCAGGAGGGGGGAAGGGCGGTGTTGTTGGCGGCGATCGTCATCTGGGCGTAGAGTCGCTCGGCGGTGCCGCGTAGGGCTTCGTAGGAGTCATCGCCGGCGGCGCGCCGTTCCATGTGGAAGTCGTTGAGGACGTGCAGCTCGGTCGACATCGGCCAGCCGGCGAGGTAGCGGCGGCCGGCCGGCGCCGCCGACCAGCGGGCGGCGGGGAGGAAGGGGTGGGCGGCGGTCAGCCACAGGGGGTTGGTGTGGACGACGATCGTCACCTCCTCCGGCACGGTCTCGAAGCGGTCTTCGAGCCGCAGTCGCAGCTCCTCCAGCCGGTCGAGCGTGCGCTCGGCGAAGGCGGAATCGTCGGAGTCGTGGCGCGCGGTGAACGACAGGGACTCGGTCTCGACCCAGGACATGGCGCGAGATTAGCCCCTGCGTTCGACTGACCAAGCAGACCAAGGACGCAGGGAGCGAAGCGTGCTTTGCACGCGAGCGACCGAGGACGCCGGTATGCGCCGGTCAGACGAGCGCAGGCTCGGGGGCGCCCGCGCGGTCGCGTATCTCTTCGCGGGCGCGGTCGAACTCTTCGTCGGCCATCACCGGCGTGCCCTCGAAGGGCAATTCGCGGTCGATCTCGACCCAGGAGCGGCAGCCGTGGTACTCGTCGCGGACGCGGACGGTGACCGGCCGCGGGATCCGGTGGACCCGCAGCAGCAGGACGTGGAGCGGGTGACGCCGCTTCCAGGCGAGCCGCTTCTCGGCGTAGTCGGGGGTCCAGATGTAATACGGCGAAAGAGCGTCGAGGCTGCGGCGGTCGTTGATCGTCACGTGGTCGACGACCTCGGCCCAGGCGCGCAGGCGGACGCGGTCGGGCTGGGGGATGCCGCCGTCCTGGAGCAGCGCTTTCGGCGGCGGCTCCTCGTCGGGCCAGACACCCTCCTCGAGCGCGCGGCGCAGCTCCGGGTGGTGCGATTCGCGGACCAGGTTGTTCCGCTGGTGGTCGAAGGTGGGGTAGAGGAAGAACCGCTCGTGCTCGAGCTCGAAGTGCTTGTTCTCCTCGCGGATGCCGCCCTTGCGCAGCGTCAGCAGCTGCTCACCCTCCGCGAGAGCGCGGACGGTTACAGCCCATTCCTTAAGAGCGATCGGCATTGAAGTAAGTCCAGAGAAGTTCGTTGATTCGAAGTCGGGGCTGGACGCGTTGTATCTGGCCTCTGAAGGCCGTTTTCGCCCGCCCGGAGCCGCGCATTCTAGAGAAGCGCCGCGAAATCTCAACTAAAAAAGCAGGAAATTTGCGAAATGTGACCTACGTCCACCCGCCGCCGCCCGGAGTTTCGAGCCGCAGACGGTCGCCGGGAGACAGATTGCCGGACGCCTTGCCCGGCAACCGCGACCCGTTCAGGGAGTTGATCCCGGCCTCGCCGTCCCCGCCCTTGCCCGCGCCCCGCGGGCGGTGTCGCCGGCGCTCGGTGATCAGGCTGAAGCGCATCGGCGCCAGCGCTTCGATCTCGCGCACGATGCCGTCGCCGCCGCGGTGCTCGCCCGCGCCGCCGCTGCCGGCGCGCAGCGAGAGCTCGCGCACCCGCAGGGGGAATTCGGTCTCCAGCGACTCGGTGGGCGTGTTCAAGGTGTTCGACATCGCGACGTGGATCGCGCTCGGCCCGTCGGCGTCGGGGCAGGCGCCCTGGCCGCCGCCGAGCGTCTCGTAGTAGGTGAAGCCGTCGCCGGCGAGCGTCAGGTTGTTCATCGTCCCCTGACCCTGCGCCGGCCCCGGCCGGGCCTGGGAGAGGGCGGCGAGGACGAGGTCGGCGACCCGGCTCGAGGTCTCGACGTTGCCGGCGGCGACCGCGGCGGGGAAACGCGCGTTCAGCAAAGAGCCCTCCGGGGCAAGGACCTCGATCGGGCGGTGGGCGCCGGCCGAGGGCGGGGCGTCGGGGTCGGTGAGGACGCGGACGGCGAAGAAGGCGGCCGACCTCGTCACCGAGAGCGGGCAGTTGAGGTTGCCGTCGACCTGCGCCTCGCTGCCGCCGAAGTCGAGCCGCAGCGCTTCGCCGGCGACCGTCGCCTCCAGCCGCAGCCACAGGTCCCGCTCCTCGCCGTTCCAGTCGGCCTCGAGCACGTCCTCGGCGCGGTAGGTGCCGTCCGGGAGCTCGGCCAGCGCTGCCCGGGTGCGGCGCTCGGTGTAGGCGAGGATCTCGGCCATCCCGTCCCGCAGCTCCGCCGTCCCCAGGCGCTCGGCCAGCTCCCGCAGGCGCAGCGCCCCGACCCGGTTGGCGGCCTGCTGAGCGCGCAGGTCGGCGAGCCGCTGGTGCGGGGAGCGCATCTGCCCGGCCAGCTCCCGCAGGGCTTCGGCGTCGGCGATGGTCGGCGGGATCACGACGCCCTCTTCCTCCAGCGTGCGCGAGAAGGCGGGCATCGAACCCGGCGTCGGGCCGCCGACGTCGGCGTGGTGGGCGCGGCTGGCGGCAAAGCCGAGCAGCTCCTCGCCGGCGAACACTGGCGTGACGTGGGTGATGTCCGGCAGGTGGGTGCCGCCCCGATAGGGGTCGTTGAGGATCCAGCTGCGCCCGGGTCGCTGCTCCTCGCCGAGGACGGCGGCGACCGCGTCGGGCATCGAGCCGAGGTGAACGGGGATGTGCTCGGCCTGCATCGTCAGCTCACCGGCGGCGTCGAAGAGCGCGGTCGAGCAGTCGTGGCGCTCCTTGATGTTGGCCGAGTAAGCCGAGCGGATCAGCGTCGCGCCCATCTCGTCGCAGGCGGCGCGCAGCCCGCCGACCAGGACCTGCAGCGCGATCGGGTCGAGGCCGCTCACCGGCGCCTCGCGACGATCGTCCCGTGCTCGTCTACCCGGGTCCTCCAGCCGGGCGGGACGACGAAGGTCGCCTCGGGGAGCTCGAAGACGACCGGGCCCTCGGCATCGCTGCCGGCCGCCGGCTCGCCGCGCAGAACCGCGGTCTCGACCCACTCGCCGTCGAAGTAGACGCGCCGGGAGCCGCGCTCGACCGCGTCCCCGCCCGCCGCGGCCGGCCGCGGGGTCGGGCCGGGGACGACCATCGAGAGGTCGACGTCGACGAGGACGACCTCTCCCTCGGGGTCGCGGTGGCCGTAGCGCTCCTCGTGGGCGCGCTCGAACCCCTCGACCAGCTCGGCGGGGTCGGGATCGCCCGGCCCCGGCACCGGCAGCTCGAAGGCCTGGCCGGCGTAGCGGAGCTTGTAAGTCACCTGCGCCTCGGCCTCGGCGCCCAGGCCGGCGCCCGCCTCGGCGACCATCGCCGCCACCTCCGCCGCGATGCGCTCGCCGCTCAGCTCCCCGCCGCTCAGCATCACCGTGCGCGCCGTGTCGCGGCGGCGCTCGGAGGCGCAGAGGCCGAGGGCGGAGAGGACGCCGCCGGCGCGGGGGCAGAGCACCGTTTCGATCCCGAGCTCGGCGGCGATCGCCGCGGCGTGCATCGGGCCGGCGCCGCCGAAGGGCAGCAGGGCGAAGCGGCGGGGGTCGATGCCGCGCTCGACCGTCACCACTCGCAGCGCCCGGACCATCTCCTGGTTGGCGACCCGGAGGATCCCGGCCGCCGTCTGCAGCGGGTCGAGGCCGAGCGAGCGGGCGAGCTCCCCGATGGCTCGCTCGGCGGCGCCCGCGTCGAGCTCGACGCCACCGGCGAGGCGCGAGTCGCCGGCGAGGCGGCCGAGCAGGAGGTTGGCGTCGGTGACCGTCGGCTCGGTCCCGCCGCGCCCGTAACAGGCGGGCCCGGGGTCGGCCCCGGCCGAGCGCGGCCCGGCGCGAAGGGCGCCGCCGGCGTCGCGCCACCCGATCGAGCCGCCGCCGGCGCCGACCGTGTGGACGTCGACCATCGGCAGCTGGATCGGGCGGCCGCCGATCTCGCGCCCGTCGCTGCGCCGCACCTCGCCGGCCTCGACGACGCAGACGTCGCATGAGGTGCCGCCCATGTCGAAGCCGAGTGCGTCGCCGTCGCCGCTCAGCCGCGCCAGCAGGCCGGCGCCGACGGCGCCCCCCGCCGGTCCGGAGAGGACGCTCCAGGCACCGGCCCTCGCCGCCTCCTCGGCCGGGGCGACGCCGCCCGAGGAGCGCATCACCAGCGGCTGCGGCAGGCCCGCCCCGCCGGCGGCCTCGCCGAGCTCGCCCAGGTAGCGGCCGAGCAGCGGGCTCAGGTAGGCGTCGACGACCGTCGTCGAGCAGCGCTCGAACTCGCGGAAGCGCGGCAGCACCTCGTGCGAGACGGAGACCTGGACTCCGGGGAGGCGGCGGCGCAGGTGCGCGGCGACCCGCCGCTCGTGCTCGGGGTCGAGGTAGGAGAAGAGCAGACAGATCGCGACCGCCTCGGCGCCGCTCGCCTCGATCGCCGCCGCCAGGCGCTCCGGCTCGGCAGCTTCGAGCGGCCTGACGACGCCGTCGGGGCCGACCCTCTCGGCCGCCTCGAAGCGCAGCTCCCGCTCGACCAGCGGCGCCGGCTTCGGCGCGCAAAGGCGGTAGAGCTGAGGCCGGTCCTGGCGGCCGATCTCCAGCAGGTCGGCGAAGCCCTCGGTGGCGACCAGCGCCGTCCGCGCCCCCCTTTCCTCCAGCAGCGCGTTGGTGCCGACCGTCATCCCGTGGGCGAAGGTCTCGACCTCGCCGGCCGCGGCCCCGGCGCGCTCCAGCACCGCCTCCACCGCCCGCATCACCCCGGTCGACTCCTCACGTGGGGTGGTCGGGACCTTGGCGGTGTGGACCGCGCCGCCGTCGAGCAGGACCGCGTCGGTGAAGGTCCCGCCGACGTCGACCCCGAGCAACATCTAAGACAGTCTGACGCGGCGCATAGCGGCGTCCTCGGTCGCTCGCGTGCAGAGCACGCCACGCTCCCTGCGTCCTTGCTCTGCTTGGTCAGACAGCCTTAGAGCCACTTTTCCTCCCGCACACTGCCATCAGAAGCCACGACGACATGGACGCCGTCGAGCGCGTGGTCGGTGTCCGGGCAGTCGCGCCGCAGGTGGCCGCCGCGGGACTCGCGGCGGTCGAGGGCGCTGGCGCCGAGCGCCCGCGCCAGCGGGTACGGGTTGGAGATCAGCTTCGCCAGGTCGTCGGGGTTGCGCATCGGCCCGGCGAAGCGCCAGACCGCGTCGCGGGTCTCGTCGGTGGGCGGCTCGAAGCGCCACGCGGGAGGCTCGGGGCGGCCGGGTGAGGCTTCCTCGGCGAGCGCCGCCGTCGCCGCGCGCCCGCCGAAGACGAAGCACTCGCTGAGCGAGTTGGAGGCGAGGCGGTTGGCGCCGTGCAGTCCGGTGCAGGAGCACTCGCCGACGGCGTAGAGCCCAGGGAGGGAGGAGCGGCCGTCGACGTCCACCGCGATGCCGCCCATCGTGTAGTGCGCGGCCGGGGCGACGGGCACCGGCCGGGCTCGTGGGTCGAGGCCGGCCTTGGCGAGCGCGGCGAAGACGTTCGGGAACCTGGCGGGGTCGATCTCGCGCAGGTCTAGCTCGACCGCGGCGCTGCCGTCGGCGCGCATCTGCTCGAGGATCGCCGCCGTCACCGCGTCGCGCGGCGCCAGCTCGTCGGTGAAGCGCCCGCCGCCGGCGTCGAGCAGCTTCGCCCCCTCGCCGCGGATCGCCTCGGTGATCAAGACCCCGTCGTGCTCTGTCCCCGGCAGCGCCAGCGCGGTCGGGTGGAACTGGCAGAACTCGAGGTCGGCGAGCTCGGCGCCGGCCAGCGAGGCGAGCACCGGCCCGGCCCCGATCGCCCCGCGCGGGTTGGTCGTCCGCCGCCAGAGCGCCGCGGCGCCGCCGGTGGCGAGGATCGTCGCCGGCGCCGCGACGTCGCCCGCGTCGGTGACGACCCCGTGGCAGCGCTCGCCGTCGCTCCACAGCGCCAGCGCCGAGGTCCGCTCCATCACCTCGATCCCCTTCTCGGCGGCGACCATCGCCGCCAGCTTGGAGGTGATCTCGTAGCCGGTCTGGCTGCCGCCGGCGTGGACGATCCGGCGGTGGGTGTGGCCGCCCTCGAGCCCGAGCGCGAGTCGTCCCTCCTGGTCGAGGTCGAAGACGACGCCGCGGGCGATCAGGTCGCGGACCGTCGCCGGCGCCTCCTCGACCAGGACCCGGACCGCGGCGCTGCGGCAGAGCCCGCGCCCGGCGGCGATCGTGTCGGCGGCGTGCAGGTCGGGGGAGTCGTCGGGTTCAAGCGCGGCCGCGAGGCCGCCCTGAGCCCAGTAGCTGGCGCTCTGCGAGAGCGGGGTGCGGGAGACGAGGACGGTGCGCGCTCCCTGCTCGGCCGCCCGCAGGGCGCTCCAGAGCCCGGCGGCGCCGCCGCCCACCACGGCGACGTCGAACTCGCCCGACGTCTTTATCGCCCCTCGGCCTCTCGGCGGATCGAGTCGAGCTGCGACTGCAGCCAGCCGGCTGCGCTCTCGCGCGCCCGGGCGAGCTCGTCGGCGATCGTCTCCTCGGCCGAGGTCGCGCGGCGCTCCGCCGACTCGACCCGGCGCTCGGCCGCCTCGACCTGGGATTCGATCTCCCCGAGGCGGGTCTCGGCCTCCGCCAACGCCCGCTCCTTCTCCTCGCGCTCGCGCTCGAGGTCGGCTTCCAGGGCCTTGATCTCGGCCGCGGCCCGCTGCTCGGCCTCGGCGGCGAGGGTCGCCGCCTCCTCCAGCCGCCGCTCCGCCTCGCGGATCCGGCTCTCGAGGTTCTCGTCGGCTGCGCCCGGTTCAGGACTCATCGCGTCCAATCTATTAGGGCTCCGCAGGCCGCGTCGGCACCGCTTCGTCGACCACGGCCCGGTAGGCCTCGATCACCCGCTCGGCCATCCCCGAGGCCGAGAGCGTCGCCGCCCGCGCGGCGCCGGCGACGCGGGGGTCGGGGGCGTCCAGGTGCCGGCGCGCGACCGCGGCCCAGGCGCCGGCCTCGAAGGGGGCGCAGAGGCAGCCGTCGATACCGCCGAGGGCGTAGGGGGCGATGCCGACGTCGGTGGAGAGGACGGGGACCTCGCAGGCGAGCGCCTCGACCGCGGCCATCCCGAACCCCTCGTAGTCGGAGGTGACGAGGACGGCGTTGGCGGCGTTGATCCAGAGCGGCATCGCCTCCGGCTCGATCGAGCCGCCGGTGAGGAGGTCGGCTTCGCAGGCGGCCGCCACCTCGGCGGCGCGGTCGTGGCGCTTCTCGGGGCGCGCCGGGTTGGCGGGGAAGAAGAGGTAGCGACCGGCGGGGTCGAGGCCCAGCTCGCGGCGCGCCCGCTCGCGCGGGATCGGCTCGAAGCGGCGCAGGTCCGGCCCGCAGGGCAGCACCGCGGAGCCGGGCACCGCGGGCAGCCCCGGCCGGCCGTCCTCGGCCTCGAACAGCGCCCGCGAGACCCCGGCGACGAGGTCGAGCCGCCAGGCGAGCCGCCGTGAGAGGTGGCCGACGAGGTGGTGGCGGATGTCGGTGCCGTGGAAGGTGACGACCAGCGGCTTCGCCCCGGCCAGCCGCGCCACCCAGCCGGCGAGGCCGTAGTGGGCGTGGACGAGGTCGAAGCGCTCGCGCCGCAGCAGCGCGCGTAGCCGCCTGGTCGCCGGCAGGTACTCGTTGCGGCCACGGGCGAATTCGAAGAGATCGACCTCGACCCCGCGGCGCCGCACCTCGTCGACCTGATCCCGAACCCACCGTCCCCGCTGCGGAGCCGAGGCGTCGGGCATGAAGTTGGTGACGACTAGGACCCGCACCGGCATCAGGGTAGTCGCGGCGGGGGCAGCCGATAGCTCGCCGGCGTCTTCGAGAGTTTGATCGGGCTGCGGGGGAGGCGGACCGCGGAGCCGTCCTCGCGGGGGATCTCGACGATCGGGTCGAGGCCGATCCCGGCGGCGAACTCGAAGGCGGCGCCGACGTCGTTGACCACGCCGGCGGGGACGCGGCGGGCGCGCAGCAACTCGACCCACTCGGCGGCGGGCCGCGCGGCGAGCGCCGCCTCGAGCCGCGGCCGCAGCTCGTCGCGGTGCTCGACTCGCGCAGGGTTGGTCGCGAAGCGGGCCTCATCGGCGAGCTCCGGCGCCCCCAGGACCGCGCAGAGCTTGGCGAACTGGCGGTCGTTGCCGACCGCGAGGACGAGCTCGCCCTCGCCGGTGCGCAGCAGTTCGTAGGGGGCGATGCTGGGGTGGCGGTTGCCCATCCGGCCGGGCACGACCCCGGCCACGGTGTAGGCCGAGCTCTGGTTGACGAGCCCGGCGAGCAGGGCCGAGAGGAGGTCGACCTCGACCAGCTGGCCCTCGCCGCTCTCGCGCCGGTGCTCCAGCGCAGCGAGGATCCCGACCGCGGCGTAGAGCCCGGCGATGACGTCGACGAGGGCGACGCCGACCTTCAACGGCTCGCCGTCGGGCTCGCCGGTGACGCTCATCAGCCCGCCGAGCGCCTGCACCAGCAGGTCGTACCCGGGCAGCTCGGCGCCGGGACCGGTGCCGCCGAAGCCGGTGACGGAGCCGTAGACGAGCCCCGGGTTCTCCCCCGCGAGCTCCTCGTATCCGAGACCGAGCTCGGCCATCAGCCCGGGGCGGAAGTTCTCGACCAGGACGTCGGCGGCGAGGGCGAGGCGACGGGCCTCGGCGACGCCCTCGGGGTCCCGCAGGTCGAGCGCGACGCTGCGCTTGTTGCGGTTGACCGCCTGGAAGTAGGTCGCCTCGCCGGCGTCGTCGTGCGGCGGTCCCCAGGAGCGGGTGTCGTCGCCGCTGCCCGGGCGCTCGACCTTGGTCACCTCGGCGCCGAGGTCGGCCAGGGTCATCGTCGCCAGCGGCCCGGCGAGGACGCGCGAGAAGTCGAGGATCCGCAATCGCCCTAGCGCCGAGTCGGCCATTAGGTCACGATCCTAGGGACCCGCCACCGACGCCAAGGGACGCTCATGTCATCGACCACCGCCGCCGCGCCGCCGATCCGCCCTCAGGACTACCTCGCCCTGGACGTGCTGCTCTCCGACGAGGAGCGCGACATCCGCGACACCGTCCGCGCCTTCGTCCGCAACGAGGTCGTCCCGAACGTGGGGGACTGGTTCGAGCGGGCGACGGTCCCGATCGCCGAGCTGGCGCCGGCGCTCGGCAAGCTCGGCGTACTCGGCATGCACCTCGAGGGCTACGGCTGCGCCGGCGCCTCGGCGACCGCCTACGGGCTCGCCTGCATGGAGCTGGAGGCGGGCGACAGCGGCATCCGCAGCCTCGTCTCGGTCCAGGGTTCGCTGGCGATGTACGCGATCTGGCGCTGGGGCTCGGAGGAGCAGAAACAAGCTTGGTTGCCCCGCATGGCCTCGGGCGAGGCGATCGGCTGCTTCGGCCTGACCGAGCCCGACGCCGGCTCGGACCCGGGCTCGATGCGGACGCGGGCGCGGCGCGACGGCTCCGACTGGGTCCTGCACGGGCAGAAGATGTGGATCACCAACGGCTCGGCCTCCGAGGTCGCGGTCGTCTGGGCGCAGACCGACGAGGGCGTGCGCGGGTTCCTCGTCCCGAAGGGGACCAAAGGCTTCACCACCCAGGACATCCATAAGAAGCTCTCGCTGCGGGCCTCGGTCACCTCCGAGCTGCTGCTCGACGACGTGCGGCTGCCGGCCGACGCGGTGCTGCCCGAGGTGAGCTCGCTGAAAGGCCCGCTCTCCTGCCTCAACGAGGCCCGCTACGGGATCGTCTGGGGGGCGGCCGGGGCGGGGCGCGCTTGTTACGAAGCGGCGCTCGAGTACGCGCTCGAGCGGGTCCAGTTCGACCGGCCGATCGCCTCCTTCCAGATCCAGCAGCAGAAGCTGGCGGAGATGGTGCTGGAGGTGAACCGGGCGACCCTGGTCGCGATGCACCTGGGGCGGATGAAGGACGCCGGCACGCTGCGGCCCGAGCACGTCAGCCTCGGCAAGCTCGGCAACGTCAACGGGGCGCTCGAGATCGCGCGCAGCGCCCGTCAGGTGCTCGGCGCCAACGGGGTCACGCTGGAGTATCCGGTGATCCGCCACATGAACAACCTCGAGTCGGTGGTCACCTACGAGGGGACCGCCGACGTGCACGCGCTGGTCGTCGGCGGCGCCGTCACCGGGATTCAGGCGTTCCGTTAGAAGCGCCGGGGTTTCCTCCCTTTGGGTCGTGGGTATTTGAGCGATCGCCAGTCGCCGAACGGCACCCAGGTAGGAGGAGAAAATGGAGGCGAGCGGGAGTCCGTCTTTAGTGCTGGTCGAGCACCACGAGGCCCTTCGGGACGGTCTCGCGGTCCTGCTCGAACGGCGCGGCTTCGAGGTCCGGGGCTGCGCGACGACCGCGGCGCGGGGCGAGGAGGTGATCGCCGAGCGCCGTCCGGACATGGCTGTCGTCGGCGTCGATCTTCCCGACGAACGCGGCACCGAGCTGGTGCGGCGGATGAGCGACAGGCCGCCCTGCCCGAAGTTCGTCATCTACACCGGCCTCAACGACCCCGACCTGCTCGAGGCCGCCTACCGGAGCGGCGCCCGCGGGCTGGTCGCGAAGCCGGCGGGGCTCTCCACCCTGGTCGAGGCGCTGCGCGAGGTCTGGCGCGGCGGCCGTTACTTCGACCGCAGTTTCGTCCGCAGTAACGGCAACGGCGAGACGTCGGCGAAGGCGCTGAGCGCCCGCGAGTCGGAGGTGCTCGGGTTTCTCGCCGACGGGCTGACCGGGGAGGAGATCGCCCGGCGCCTGGTTCTCTCGCCCGAGACCGTCCGCACCCACATCCGCAACGCGACCGAAAAGCTCGAAGCGCGGACCCGCACCGAGGCCGTCGTCAAGGCGCTCGAGCGCGAGGAACTCCGGCGCTGAGTCAGCGCGCGACCTGGGCGGCGGCGTCGATCCAGACCAAGAGGTTGAGCAGCAGCATCGCCAACTTGACCCACGCGGTCGGGAGGGCGCCGTGCACGTTCACGCCGCTTGAATCGGCAAAGGAAGCCTGAGCGCCCATCCCCGCTTTGCGGTAAATCGGCGATTCACCCACCCCTGTTAGGCGGCGCATCAGGGTGCAGTCAGGTGTTCCCTGAAATCCCATGGGAGCGGAGACCCCGGCTCGTAGCCTCCAACTCGTCCCCTGCCGGTTAAGACGACATCCTGAATGCGAGTCAGCTCATAGAAGAAGTCATCGAAGAATGGATCGAGCTGATCGGCTAAGAAGTTCTCGAAATAATCTGCTGCGACGAGGTCCACGACCTCGACGCCCAGTTTGGTCCTGGCCTGACGACCGGGTCCGGCGGCATGTCGGCTGATAACCCTCATCCAGGGGACCGGCTTCAGATCGCTTCTGCCCTGACGTCCATGCACTGCAATCAATGGAGCGTCGATCACAGCCACCGGGAATACGAGTCGAACGGGATGGACATTGCGGTTTCCTGCAGGAGGGTTGAACCAGTGTTCCCGGTAGCGACGCGACGCCTTGGTCAGAGGTCGAATCAGGGAGTTGAAGGGCTCGTCGCCCGAGATCTCCACCCGCTTGCCTTGTGGGTGGGCCTTGCTTAATGAGGAGACCACTACGGGGGCGCGCAGGTAGTGGTGCCCTCGGAGCCCTAACAGCTCGATCAGGGACATGCTGGTGATCAGGTCACCGTTCTCGGTGAAAAGGGTGATCTTTGGGCGGTTCAGGCCGACGACGACCGGGTGTCGATCAAGTGAAGGGGGAGACACCGCCGAGAATCCGAGGTACGGGTTGCGGCTCTGCTTACACTCGATTAGAAGCGAGCGGATCGGAACGACTTCGCCCTGCTCGGATCGGTGCCGGTAGCCGGAGCTCCACTCGGCGACGATGTCGAGGGTCCTCTCAGTGTCCTGATCGGGATCGACCCAGCCCCACTCCTCGTCGACCGCATACTCCCGATCCGCCAACGCCCCCGCCACGACAGTTTGCAGCGGGTATCCGGAGTGCTCGACTGCCTTGCGGAGCTCGGCCTCCTCCATGCCAGGAGGTAGGTGCATCGGGAGGTCTGAGGGGTCGGGCGCGGTCAATCGAGCCTCAAAAGCTACCCACCGGCATTTCGTTGCATTGTTGTCTCCGAATTGGCACACGCACGTCTTGTTCTGTGCGTCAGGTCCTCCGAGCATCGCTCCTCCGAAATACAGATAAGGAGGCATCAGATGCTCTACGCGTTGATGGGATACGCCCACGACGTCGTCACCCGGCGGGTTCGAGAAATCCGCCGCTTGTGCGGCGAGTCGGGCCAGGGGACGGTCGAGTACGTCGGCCTGATCCTGCTCGTCTCGCTGCTGATGGTCGGGATGGTCGCGGCGATGAAGGGTTTCAACGGCAAACAAGGCACTGAGTTGGCCGACGTGATCGTCGACAAGATCAAGGAGGCGGTCGACAAGGTCGCTTTCAAATAGGGGACTGTCGCTTTTGTCTCCTCTTGGGGGACAAAAGCGACATCGCCCACCCGCCGTCGCCTTGCCTTCGCATGAGAGACTCGCGCGATGCCAGCTTCACGTAGCTACGACAGGGCGCCGGCCGACATCCGGCCGGTGACGATCGATGCCGGGTTCGTGGAAAGCGCCGACGGCTCGGCGCTGATCTCGGTCGGCAAAACCAGGGTGATCTGCACCGCCTCGGTGCAGGAGCAGGTGCCGCGCTGGATGACCGGCAAGGGCAAAGGCTGGGTCACGGCCGAGTACGCGATGCTGCCCGCCTCGACCGGCGACCGCAAGCAGCGCGACATCTCGAAGGGCAAACAGGACGGCCGCAGCGTCGAGATCCAGCGCCTGATCGGCCGCTCGCTGCGCATGGTCGTCGACTTCAAGGCGATGGGCGAGCGCAGCGTTTACGTCGACTGCGACGTGCTCGAAGCCGACGGCGGCACCCGCTGCGCGGCGATCACCGGCGGCTTCGTCGCCCTGCGCCAGGCTTTCCAGAAGCTGGTCGACAAGAAAGCCCTCGACGCTCTGCCGCTGACCGGCTCGATCGCCGCGGTCAGCGTCGGCATGGTCAACGGCCGCGCCCTCTGCGACCTCGACTACGGCGAGGATTCCAACGCTGAAGTCGACGCCAACGTGGTGATGACCGGCGACGGCGGCCTGGTCGAGGTGCAGGCGACGGCGGAGCGGATGCCGCTCTCGCGCGCCTCGCTCGACGAGCTGCTCGGTCTCGCCGAGAAAGGGATCGACCGCCTGCGGGAGGTGCAGGAGCGGGCGGCATGATCCTGGCCACCCGCAACCGGCACAAGGTGCGGGAGATGGCCGAGCTCCTGCCGGGCGTCGACCTGCGGCCGCTGCCCGACGAGCTCCCCTCGCCGGAGGAGAACGGCGACAGCTTCGAGGCCAACGCGCTGATCAAGGCGCGCGCCGCCCACGCCGCCACCGGCGAGGCGACGATCGCCGACGACTCGGGGATCGAAGCCGCCGACCTCGGCGGCGCTCCGGGGATCTACTCCGCCCGCTACGCCGGCGAGGGCGCGAGAGACGGGGAGAACCTGGAGAAGCTGCTGCGCGAGGTCGACGCCGCCGGCGGCGGGCGCCGCGCCGCCTACGTCTGCGCGATCGCCCTGGTCGACGAGCAGGGCCACGAGTACGTTTTCGAGGCCCGCTGCGAGGGGACGCTGTTGAGAGAGGGCCGCGGCGACGGCGGCTTCGGCTACGACCCCGCCTTCGTCCCCGACGAGACCGGCCACGAGGACCAGCGCACCATGAGCGAGCTCAGCCCCGAGGAGAAGAACCGGGTCAGCCACCGCGGCAAGGCGGCGCGGATGCTGGCGCGGCACCTGGGCCTGGAGGCCACGGCGGGGCCATGATCCGCACCAAAAGCGGCGCCGCGGCGCTCTCGATCGCCTCCAACTCGGTCCTGATCGCGCTGAAGCTGGCCGCCGGGGCAATCACCGGCTCGATCGCGATCCTCACCGAGGCGATCCACTCGCTGATCGACCTCGTCGCCTCGGTGATCGCCTTCATCTCGGTCCGCAAAGCCGACGAGCCGGCCGACGAGGAGCACCCCTACGGGCACGAGAAGGTCGAGAACCTCGCCGCCACGATCGAGGGGATCCTGATCCTCGTCGGCGCGGCGGTGATCGTCTACGAGGCGACCCACCGCCTCGTCGTCGGCGCCTCGGTCGAAAGCCTCGGCGTCGGCATCGCGGTGATGGGGTTCTCGGTCCTCGCCAACCTCGTCGTCTCCGGCGTTCTCTACCGCCAGGCGCGGGCGCACGAATCGCCGGCACTGGAGGGCGACGCGGCCCACCTGCGCACCGACGCGATGACCTCGGCCGGGGTCCTCCTCGGCCTCGCTCTGGTCCAGTTCACCGGCATCGACGCCTTCGACTCGGTCACCGCCCTCGTCGTCGCCGCGGCAATCGTCTCGGCCGGGATCAACATCATCCGCCGCTCCTCCGGGGTGCTGGTCGACGAGACCCTGCCCGACGCGGAGATGGACCGGATCGAGCGGGCGATCGCCGCGGCCCGCACCCCCGAGGTCGCCGGCTACCACAAGCTCCGCGCCCGCCGCGCCGGCCGCCGCCGCCACATCGACTTCCACGTCCAGTACCGCTCCGGCACCAGCCTCGAGCGCGCCCACGAGCTCGCCCACGAGATGCGCGACTCGATCGAGGCGGAGATTCCCCAGGCCGAGGTCCTGATCCACGCCGAGCCCGAGACCTCCTACCGCGAGCGCGAAAGCGGCCCCTACCGCTCAGGGTGAACCTTCGGCTCCGCCTCAGGCAGGCGGCAGGAGGTTCACCGCCGCCGCCAGGCCGACGGCGACGAGGGTGATCGCGTAGCCGGTGTAGCCGCTGAAGGCAAAGAGGACCGCGGCGATCGCGCAGATGGCGACGGTGATGATCCAGGAGGCTCGGGCAAGGGTCACGGTCGGTATCTTCGCCGACATGCCTGACGCTGCCGCAACCGCCCCTCCCTCGGAGGAGTCCGCGGCGGCGGCGCTCGAGTTCCTCGCCGAGATGTCCCCCGACCTGCGCGGGGCAGCGATCGTCGGCCCCGAGGGCGAGGTGCTCGCCGCCACCGGCGAGGAGCGGGAGCGCTGGGGGAAGGACGCCGCGGCGCTCTTTGCCGCAGCCGATGAGGCCGAGGGCGTGCCGGTCGAGCAGATCCACATCGCCACCGAGCAGGGCGAGGTCTTCGCGATCCGCAACGCCGGCCTGGCAGCGGTCTCGGTCACCGACCGCTTCGCGCTCGCCTCGCTGATGCTCTTCGACCTGCGCTCGGTCCTGCGGCAGCTGGCATCTCCGAGCTTTGGGCCTCCAGAGGGGACCAAATCTCGGAAGGGCGAGAAATGACCCCCGCCAAGCCGCACCGGATCCTGCTCGACCGCGTCTCGGCCTACGCCGACGAAGCCGCCGCCTTCATGCGTCGCCGCCGCGTAGCCCGCCGGCCCTTCGCCCGCCTCTACTACCCACATGGGCGCAGCGCCGACCACGCCCAGGACTCGCGCGCCGGAGCCGAGCTCTTCGTCGCCGCCGGGCGGCTGATCGAGGTCGCCGGGGAGAAGCCGAAGCGATGAGCGGGCTGATCGACCAGGACGTCGCCGAGCGGGCGCTGCGGCGGGCGCTCGCCAACGGTGGCCGCTTCGCCGAGGTCTTTGCCGAACGCCGCCGCGGCCAGACGCTGGCGATCGACGAGCGGCGGATCGAGTCGGTCCAGTCCGGTGCCGAGGAGGGCGCCGGCGTCCGCGTCGTCGACGGCAACACGACCTACTTCGCCCACGTCGACGGGCTCGACCCCACCGACGTCGAACGCGCCGCCGACGAAGCCGCCGCCGCGCTGCGTGCCGAGCGCACCGAGCCGCGGCCGCTCCAGGCGCGGGAGCCGGCGCCGCTGCCGATCGTGCGCCGCCCCGAAGAGGCGCCGGCCGAGCGCAAGGCCGAGCTGCTGCGCGAGCTAGACGAGCGGGCCCGCGCCAAGGGCGGCGAGATCGCCCAGCTGAACGCCTCCTACGGCGAGGCGCGTCGCGAGGTGGCGGTGGCCAACTCCGACGGGCTCTTCACCGGCGACGACCGCACCCGGGTGCGGATCGGCGTCCAGGCGGTCGCTCGCCGCAACGGCACCGTCGAGACCGGGGCCGAGACGCTCGGTGCCCACCGCGGCTTCGAGCTGCTCGAAGACGACCCCGGCCAGATCGCCGAGCAGGCGGCGGCCAAGGCTCTGACCCTGCTCGACGCGGTCCCCGCGCCTTCGGGCTCGATGCCGGTCGTGGTCGGCGGCGGCTTCGGCGGCGTCCTCTTCCACGAGATGACCGGTCACGGGCTGGAGGCCGACCACATCCAGAAGGGCGCCAGCGTCTACGTCGGCAAGCTCGGCGAGCGGGTCGCCGAGCCGCTGCTGAACGCCTACGACGACGGCCGCCTGCCGGGCGAGTGGGGAAGCGACGGGATCGACGACGAGGGCCAGCCGACCCAGAAGACGCAGGTGATCGAGGGCGGCCGCCTCACCTCCTACCTCTACGACCGCCTCACCGCCGAGCGCGACGGCGTCGCCTCGACCGGCAACGGGCGCCGCGAGAGCTTCCGCGACCTGCCGATCCCGCGGATGACCAACACCTACATCGCCCCCGGTGAGGCCACCCCCGAGGCGATCATTGCCGACGTGTCTCGCGGCTTCTACGCGGTCTCCTTCGGCGGCGGCCAGGTCGACCCCGCCACCGGCGACTTCGTCTTCGGCGTCTCCGAGGGCTACCTGATCGAGGGCGGGAAGGTGACCAGCCCCTGCCGCGGCGCGACCCTGATCGGCAACTGCCTCGACGCCCTGGCGGCGATCGACGCGGTCGGCGACGACTTCTTTATGAAGACCGGGATCTGCGGCAAGGGCGGCCAGAAAGTCCCCGTCGGGACCGGCCAAGGCCACGTCCGCGTACGGGCGATGACCGTGGGAGGGACCGAGCGGTGACAGCGGGAGCGTTTGATGACTGAGTTGAGCGCGGTCGCCCGCCGCGCGGTCGAGGCCGCGACCGGCGCTGGCGCCAGCGACGCGGAGGCCTACGTCTCCCGCGAGGCCGGTCGCACCGTCCGCGTCCACGGCGGCGAGGTCGAGAGCCTCACCGCGGCGACCCAGACCGGGGTCGGGATCCGCGCCTGGAGCGGCCACCGGGTCGGCTACGCCTACGGCACCGATCTCTCCGAGGCCGGGGTCGCGGCGATCGCCGCCCGCGCCGCCGAAGCCGCCGCGGTCGCCGACGAGGACGAGTTCGCGGCGCCGCCGCAGCCCGCCGAGGTGGAGGCGCTGGCGGGCCTCAGCGACCCCTCGATCGCCGAGTGGGAGACCCCGCGGGCGGTCGAGCTCGCGCTCACCGTCGAGCGCACCGCCCTGGAGTCAGACCCGCGCCTGGTCGGCGTCGAGGTCGCGGTCTACGCCGACTCCGGCGAGCAGGTGGCGATCGCCTCCTCGACCGGGGTCATCGGCGAGTACGAGTCCTCCAGCTGTTACGCCTACCTGCAGGCGCTGGCCGAAGGAGAGGGGGCGCGCGAGACCGGCCTCGGCTTCGGGCTCGCCCGCGGCCCGCGCGGCCTCGACCCGGAGGCGATCGGCGCCGAGGCGGCCGAGCGGGCGCTGGCGATGATCGGCGCCGGCAAGCCCGCCTCGCGCTCCTGCCCGGTGGTCCTCGACGAGACCGTCGCCGCCAGCTTCGCCGGCCTGATCGGCGGCGGCCTCGGGGCCAAAGCCGTGCAGCGGGGCCGCTCCCCCTTCGCCGGCCGGCTCGACGAGGCGGTCGCCAGCGAGGCCTTCGCCCTCCACGACGACGGCCGCGACCCGCAGGGCCCCGCCTCGGCCCCCTTCGACGCCGAGGGGGTGCCGCGCCGCCGCACCGCGCTGATCGAGGGCGGCCGCCTGTGCTCCTACCTCTACGACACCTACACCGCCAACCGCGAGGGCGTCTCCTCGACCGGCTCCGCGGCGCGGCAGGGCTACCGCTCGCTGCCTTCGGTCTCCGCTTCGAACCTGATGGTCGCCGCCGGCACCCTCTCCTTCGAGCAGCTGCTGGCCGAGGCGGGGGACGGGATTCTGGTTACCGACGTCGCCGGCCTGCACTCGGGCGTCAACCCCGTCACCGGCGTCTTCTCGGTCGGCGCCTCTGGCCGGGCGATCCGCGACGGGGCCCTCGCCGAGCCGGTCCGCGAGTTCACGATCGCCGGCGAGCTGGTGGCGATGCTCGGCGCCGTCAGCGCCGCCGGCGCGGAGACCCGCTGGGTTCCTTTCGGGGGTTCGGTCAGCACCCCGCCGCTGCTGATTGCCGAGATGGCGATCAGCGGCTCGTGACATTTGGCTCCAGGGCGCGAGTTCTTACGCCGTAGCCGCTGTTAGATTGCGGCCGTCTTCAAACCCCGAGGAGGAAACAAGACGTGACCAAGGCTGAGTTTCTGGACCAACTTGCAGGCGACGAGCGCCTCGGCAGCAAAAAAGCTGCCAGCGACGCTGTCGACGCTGTTCTCGACGCGATCACCGGTGCTCTGAGCAAGGGCGAGGAGGTCGCCTTCACCGGGTTCGGCAAATTCCACGTCGCCGAGCGCGGCCCTCGCCAGGGCGTCAACCCGCGCACCGGCGAAAGGATCACCATCCCGGGCGGCAAAGTTCCGCGCTTCTCCGCCGGCTCGGCTCTGAAGACCAAAGTCAAGGGCGGCTGATTCGCTGACTGGCTTTTCCGATCGGCTCGCGGCGCTCGTCGAAGAGCGCCGCAGCCAGATCTGCCTTGGCCTCGACCCCGACCCGGCCAAAATCGCCGGGGAGGGGACGAGCGCCGGCGACCCCGGGGCAGCGGCCGCCGAGCTGGCCGCCGCCGCGGTCGCCAAACACTGCCGCGACCTGATCGACCGGGCCGGCCCGTCCTGCGTCGCGGTCAAGCCCCAGCTCGCCTGCTTTGAGCGCCTGGGAGCGCCGGGTTGGGCCGCGCTGGAAGAGGTCTGCGCCGCGGCTCGCGAAGCCGGCCTCCTAGTCGTCGCCGACGGCAAGCGCGGCGACGTCCCCGTCACCGCCGCCGCCTACGCCCAGGCGCTGGTCGGCGAGACCTCAACCCCCTGGGGGGCGGTCTCCGGCCTCGGCGCCGACGCCTTCACCGCCAACCCCCTGCTCGGGCGCGACGCGCTCGAGCCCTTGGTCGCTGCCGCGGCCGAGGCCGGCGCCGGGATGTTCGCGCTGGTTCGCACCAGCAACCCCGGCGCCGCCGACCTCCAGGACCTGCCCGCGCCGGAAGCGCCCCTCCACGAGCGCCTTGCCGGCATCGTCAACGAGCTCTCCGGCCGCCTGCTCGGCGAGAGCGGCCTGAGCGGGATGGGCGCCGTGGTCGGCGCGACCGAGCCGCAGCACTTCGCCCGCATGCGGGAGCTGATGCCGCGGGCGATCTTCCTCATTCCCGGGGTCGGCGCCCAGGGCGGGCGCCCCGAGCTGCTCGGGGCGGCTTTCGCGCCCGGGCGCGCCGCCGGGCTCGTCGCCGCATCGCGCGGGATCGCCGCCGATCCCGACCCCGCCGCAGCGGCCGAGCGCCTGCGGTCCGCGGTCTGGGAGATATCGACCGCCTGAGAGGGCCGCTCGCGACTACGATCATCCGCCCCGACCGATTCGCCCACCACCGTTCAATGGAAAAACGCTCAAGCGCCGCCGCCCGCATCGCCGCCGCCATCGCCCTGATCGCGGCGGTCCTAGTCGTGGTCGCGGTCCTCACCACGGCGACGAGCGACGACTCCTCCTCGACCAAGCATCAGGGCAAGAGCCAGCCGCAGAAGGAAGCGAAGCACCGCACCAAGGCCAAGTCCTACACGGTCGAATCGGGCGACACGCTGACGGCGATCGCCCACAAGACCGGGGTCCCGGTCGCCGAGATCCTGGCGCTGAACCCCGAAGTCGATCCGCAGATCCTGATTGCCGGACAGACGCTGAAGCTGCGATGAGGCGCCGGCGCCACGGCGCCTTGGCGCTAGCCGCGGCGCTGCTCGCGCTCGCGGCCCCGAACGGCGCCGCGGCGGCGACCCCGGCCGCCGGCCCGCCGCCGATCGAAGCGAAGGCCTGGATCGTCGTCGACGCCCGCACCGGGGACGTGCTCGCCTCGCACGCCGCGCGGCGGCACCTGCCGATTGCCAGCACGACCAAGCTGATGACCGCCTTCGTGGCGATGCAGGAGCTGCCGCTCGGCAAGATCGTCCGCGCCGCTCCCTACCAGCCGATCTACGGCGAGTCCCTGCTCGGCCTGAAGACGGGGGAGAGGGTCAGCGTCCGCGACCTCCTCTACGGCCTGATCCTGGTCAGCGGCAACGACGCCGCCCACACCCTGGCGGTCCGCGCCGCCGGCTCGCAACCGCGCTTCGTGGTGCAGATGAACCGCCACGCCGCCGCCCTCGGCCTCGCCGACACCCATTACGCGAACCCGGTCGGCCTCGACCAGCGGGGCAACTACTCCAGCGCCGCCGACCTCGCCACCTTGGCCCGGCGCCTGCTGCGGATGCCGGCCTTCGCGAAGATCGCCGACTCGCGCACCGCCAAGCTGCGCAGCCTGCGCCCGCCGCGGCGAATCGAGAGCCTCAACGGCCTCCTCTTCGCGGCGCCCTGGGCGACCGGGGTGAAGACCGGCCACACCTTCGACGCCGGCTACGTCCTGGTCGGCTCCGGCAGCAGGAAGGGGGTCGACCTCGTTTCCGCCGCGATCGGCGCGCCGACCGAGGAAACCCGCACCAGCGACAACCTCGAACTGCTCGAATGGGGGTTCTCCCAGTACCGGCAGCGCTTCCCGGTGCGCCGCGGGCAGGACCTGGCCGAACCCGAGATCCGCTACTCGGGCGGCACCCTGCCGCTGCGGGCGGCGCGCTCGCTGCAGGCCGGCGTCCGCCGCGGCCAGCAGCTCTACCTGCGGGTGCGGGCGCCGGGCGAGGTCGAGGGACCGGTTCGGCGCGGCGCCAAGCTGGGCCAGGCGGTCGTCTACGTCGACGGCCGCCGGGTCGGCGCCGTCGCCTTGCGCGCCAGCCGCTCGGTGCCGGAGGCGAGCCTCTTCGACCGAGCCCGCGCGACCGTCGCTGACAACTCGATCCCTATCGGAATCGCGGCGTTCGTGATACTCATTTTCGCGCTGGTGGTGGCGCGCCGGCTGACCCGCAGACACGACTCTGGGAGCTGAAAGCAGGGTGAAGGCCGAGTGATCCTCACGGTGACCTTGAACGCGGCGATCGACCGCACCGTCGCGGTCCCGAATTTCCGCCTCGGGCGGCGCCACCGGGCGGTCGAGAGCCGCACCGTCGCCGGCGGCAAGGGGATCAACGTCGCCCGCGCGCTGAGCCTGCTGGGGCGCCCGGTGATCGCGACCGGGTTCGTCGGCGGCCCGACCGGGACCCGCGTGCTCGAACAGCTGCACTCCGAATCGGTGCTCACCGACTTCACCCGGATCGCCGCCGAGACCCGGATCAACCTCGCGGTGATCGACCCGACCTCGGGCGAGCAGACCGAGATCAACGAGCGCGGCCCTGCGGTCAGCCCGGAGGAGGTCAAGCGGCTCTTCGACCGGATCTCCTACCTGGCCGGCGGCGCCAAGATCTGCGTCCTCGCCGGCTCGGTGCCGCCCGGCGCCGGCGACGACCTCTACGCGCGCCTGATCGACGACCTCAGCCGCCGCGGCGTCCCGGTCGTGCTCGACGCCGAGGGAGAGGCGATGATGGCCGGGGTCAGGGCGGGAGCCTCGATGGTCACCCCGAACGAGACCGAGGCCGAGGAGCTGGTCGGCCAGGAGTTCGCCGACCGCGGCGACCTCGCCCAGGGCCTGCTGGAGCTGGTCCGGCTCGGCGCCGGCGAGGCGGCGATCACCCGCCCCGAAGGCTGCGTCGCGGCCGTCGGCGAGGGCAACTCGCGGCGGCTGCTGGAAGTCCACACCGAGGCGCTGGAGCCGGTCTCGACGGTGGGCTCGGGCGACGCGTTCCTCGCCGGCTACGTCGCCGCCCGCTACGAGGGCCGCGCCCCCGAGGACTGCCTCGCCTACGGGGTCGCCTGCGGGGCCGAGTCGACCCAGCACTTCGGCGCCGGCACGGTAGACCGCAACCAGGTCGAGCGCCTGCTCGGCGAGGTCTCCGTGCACGATTTGGAGGTCCCCGCGGAAGTGTAGGCTGGCTAGTTCAACGCCAGCCCCTGGAGGACTAACTTGGAAATCGAAATCGGCCGCGGTAAGAAGGGTCGCCGCGCCTACGGATTCGACGACATCGCGATCGTTCCTTCCCGCCGGACGCGCGACCCCGACGACATCGACGTCAGCTGGACCCTCGGTCCCTACCGCTTCGAGATCCCACTCGTCGCCTCGGCGATGGACGGTGTCGTCTCGCCCGACACCGCCGTGCGGGTCAACGAGCTCGGCGGCCTCGGGGTGCTCAACCTGGAGGGGATCTGGTCCCGCTTCGAGAATGCCGAGGAGCGGCTGGAGGCGATCGCCGCCGCCCCGAAGCACGAGGCGACCCGGCTGATGCAGGAGATCTACACCGAGCCGGTCAAGGCCGAGCTGATCGCCAAGCGGGTCGAGGAAATCAAGGCCCGGGGCGCGGTCGTCTGCGGCTCGCTGACGCCGCAGAAAGTCCGCGAGCACTACGAGGTGGCGGTCGAGGCCGGCCTCGACATCCTCGTCATCCAGGGCACGGTGATCTCGGCCGAACACGTCTCGACCACGGTCGAGCCGCTGAACCTGAAGGAGTTCATCTCCGAGGTGCCGGTGCCGACCGTGGTCGGCGGCTGCGCCTCCTACTCGACCGGACTGCACCTGATGCGGACCGGGGCGGTCGGCGTCCTCGTCGGGGTCGGTCCCGGCGCCGCCTGCACGACCCGCGGCGTGCTCGGGATCGGCGTCCCGCAGGCGACCGCGATCGCCGACGTCGCGGCGGCCCGCGCCCAGCACATGCTGGAGACGGGCGAGTACGTGAACGTGATCGCCGACGGCGGCATGCGGACCGGCGGCGACGTCTCCAAGGCGATCGCCTGCGGCGCCGACTCGGTGATGATCGGCTCGCCGTTGGCGCGGGCCAAGGAGGCCCCAGGCCGCGGCTTCCACTGGGGGATGGCGACCTTCCATCCCTCGCTGCCGCGCGGAACCCGCGTCTCGACCAAGCAGGACGGGACGATGGAGGAGATCCTGCTCGGCCCGGCCAAAGAGAACGACGGCACCTTCAACCTGATGGGGGCGCTGAAAACCTCGATGGCCACCTGCGGCTACGAGGACATCCGCTCCTTCCAGCGGGCCGAGGTGATGGTCGCCCCGGCGCTGATGAGCGAGGGGAAGAAGCTGCAGAACGAGCAGCACGTGGGGATGGGCTCGAACGGCAGAGCCGCTGTGTCTACTGGGGTCGCTGTATCGGATGACTGAGGGGCTCGGGACCGCTCGGCCGGCGGGTCCTGCCGCCGAAGGGGACCCACCACCCCCTGCGCAGCAGGGGGTGGTCCCCCCTTCGACGTCACCCACCGGAAAAGCGGTTGAGGAGGTCCTGGTTCTGGACTTCGGGGGTCAGTACTCGCAGCTGATCGCGAGGCGGATTCGGGAATGTGGGGTGTTTGCCGAGTTGTTGCCGGCTAGCACCTCGGTAGAGAAGATTCGGGAGCGGGCTCCGAAGGGGTTGATCCTTTCGGGGGGGCCGGCTTCGGTTTATGAGCCGGAAGCTCCTAAGTTCCCGACGCAGCTGCTGGACCTGGGGATTCCGATGCTTGGCATCTGTTACGGGATGCAGGCGATGGTGCTTGCGCTTGGCGGCCGGGTCGAGTCGGCGGAGTCGGGGGAGTTCGGTCGCACCGATCTGATCCTGACCGACGGCGGCGGCAAGTTGCTCGGCGGCCTGCCGGAGGAGCAGAGCTGCTGGATGAGCCACCGCGACGCGGTCTTCGAGGCGCCCGAAGGGTTCACGCCACTGGCCTCGAGCCCGAGCTCGCCGGTCGCGGCGCTGGAGATGCCCGACCGCGGCCTCTACGGGATCCAGTTCCACCCCGAGGTCGTCCACACGCCCTACGGGACCGAGATCCTCACCCGCTTCCTGCGCGACGTCGCCGGTTGCGTCGAGCAGTGGTCGCCGCAGTCGGTGATCGCCGAGCAGGTCGAGAAGATCCAGGCCCAGGTGGGGGAGGGGAAGGTGATCTGCGGCCTCTCCGGCGGGGTCGACTCCTCGGTCGCGGCCCTCCTCGTGCACAAGGCCGTCGGCGACAAGTTGACCTGCGTCTTCGTCGACCACGGGCTGATGCGGATGAACGAGGCCGAACAGGTGGTCGAGGCCTTCGGCCAGTTCGGGATCCCGCTCGTCCACGTCGACGCCGAAGAGCGCTTCCTCGCCAAGCTCGCCGGCAAGGACGACCCGGAGGAGAAGCGGAAGATCATCGGCACCGAGTTCATCCGCGTCTTCGAGGAGGAGGCGGCGAAGATCGAGGACGTCAGCTACCTCGTCCAGGGCACGCTCTACTCCGACGTGATCGAGTCCGGCGGCTCCGACCACGCGGCGACGATCAAGTCCCACCACAACGTCGGCGGGCTGCCCGACGACCTCGAGTTCGAGCTGGTCGAGCCGCTGCGGATGCTGTTCAAGGACGAGGTGCGGGCGGTCGGCGCCGAGCTGGGGCTGCCCGAGCGGATGGTCTGGCGCCAGCCCTTCCCGGGGCCCGGCCTGGGCATCCGGATCGTCGGCGGCGAGGTCAACAAAGAGCGGCTCGACATCCTCCGCGCGGCCGACGCGATTCTGCAGGAGGAGATCCGCGCGGCGGAGCTCTACCGCCAGCTCTGGCAGTCCTTCTGCGTCCTGCCCGTCGTCCGCTCGGTCGGCGTCCAGGGAGACGGCCGCACCTACGCCTACCCGATCGTGATCCGCGCCGTCACCTCCGACGACGCGATGACCGCCGACTGGGCCCGCCTCCCCTACGACCTCCTCGAGCGCGTCTCCAACCGAATCATCAACGAGATCCGCGACGTCAACCGAGTAGCCCTAGACATCTCCTCCAAGCCTCCCGCAACGATCGAGTGGGAGTAGGGGACCACTTGCCGTAGCTCGATTCGCCGAGACCGCGTCAGCCCGCCTATATCGCGGGTTCATACGGTTTCGAGGAGGGAGGTCTTCGGGGGGCTCGTGACGGAGGGTGTTGGTGGGGGTCCCTGGGTACTCAGCATGGAGCCGCGCCGAAGCGTCTTGAGGCGCCAGCAATCTCCGATTCGCGCGGCGGAGGTGCTCCCAGGTACCCCCACCAACACCCTCCCCCAACCAACTAAGCAGCCTCGATCGACCCCGCCGTCTCGAACGCTGCCATCCCGACCACGGTCGAGACTTCGCCCTCGCCGCCGGACTCGTTGAGCCGGTCCTGGCTGCGCAGGTGCGCGGCGAGCATCAGCTTGGTCGCCTCTTCGAGGATCGAGACGACCTCTTCGAAGCCCTCCTCGTCGAGGTGGAGCGGCATCCAGCGGAAGATGGTGTCGTCGCGCCCGTCGAGGGTCCCTGCTTCGAGGGCGGCGATGGCCTTGTCGAGGAAGGTCTGCAGAGTCGCGGCCGAGACGCCGCCGCGGACCGCTTTCGGCACCCGGCGCCACATCGGCCCGCCGACGAAGGCGCCCGGGGTGGCCTTGTAGAAGTGCTCGGTGGCGCCGCGCCGCTGCGCGGTGTCGACGAGTTCGAGCGCCCCATAGCGATCGAGCGCGCGGGTGTGGTACGCGACGTCGCTGAGGCCGGCCTCCAGCTCACTGGCGAGCGCGTTGGGGCTTGCCACATGGTCGGTCAACAGCTCTAGGATCTGGACTCGCAGCGGATGGGCGAGGGATCGGACCAGTCGCTGGTCGATTGCTTCGGGGAATGGCTCCTTCATGATCGGCTCCTTGGCCACGGATTGGACAGTACGGCTGCGTTCTCTAAACAGTTCATACGTATAGACCATTCAGTTGTCTCAATCCAGAACACGCGGTTTCTTCAGAAGTGGCGCTCTTTGGTTTGAGGAACTTGATCAAACGCCGGAGAGGCGGGTGATCGCGAAGATCACGGCGAAGCCGAGGCCGGTCAGCGCAACCCGGCCCCAGGATCCCTGGGAGTGCGCCTCTGGCAGTAGATCGCTGGCCCCGATGTAGAGGAAGATCCCGCAATAGGCGCAAAGGACGTACCCCAGCGTGTGGTCGGAGACGGCCACCTGGGAGCCAACGATCGCCCCGATCAGCGGCGCCAGAGCGTCGATCGTCAGCCACCTGACCGCGGTCCGGCGGCTGCCGGAGCGGCGCAGCACGTAGCTGACGGTGTTCAGCCCGTCGGCGAAGTCGTGGCTAATCACGGCCGCGAAGACGAGGAAGCCGGTGGCCGAGTCGACCCCGAAGGCGAACCCGATCCCCAGCCCGTCGATGAAGCTGTGGGCCGAGAGCCCGGCGGCGCCGAGGATGCCGACCCGCTCGGAGGAGAGGGTCTCCATCGCCTCGTCGCGGTCGTGCAGGACCAGCATCCGCTCGGCGAAGAAGAAGCCGAGGAATCCTGCCGCGACCAGGGCGGTGGCGAGGTCGACATCGCCAACCGATTCGATCCCCTCCGGCAGCACGTCGAGCAGGGCGACGGCGACGACGACGCCGCCCGTCAGCGCCAGCAGGGTCGGCAGGCGGTCGGAGAAGCGCAGCCCGACGCGGCCGCCGATCAGCGTCGCGAACACGGTCAGCCCGGCGAGCGGGATCGCGATCGACACTTCAGCGCTCTTCCTGGCAGCGGGGGCAGACCCCGCGCAGCAGCACGTCGTGGGAGACGACCTCGAACTCGGCGCCCTTGCCGACCCGATGGATCGCCCGCTCCAGGTCCGGGTCCTCGAAGGGGACGAGCCGGCCGCAGCGCACGCAGACCATGTGGTGGTGGTGCTCGCCGGGGTCGTTGCGCTCGAAGGCGACGCCGTCGCCGCCGACGTCGACGCGGTGCAGGAGGCCGAGCTGCTCCAGCTGCTCCAGCGTCCGGTAGACGCTCGCCCGGCCCACCGAGGGGAGGCGGCGGTCGATCTCCAGCGCCGTGACGGCGCAACGCTCGCCCTCGAGCAGCTCAATCACCTGCCGCCGGGCCGCCCCGGCGCGGAACCCGGCCTCGTTGAGCCGGTCTGTCGCCTCCTCGCTCCACCTCACCTGGGGGAGCCTACATGAAAATGAGACTCATTCTCGTTAGGGCAAGAACGAAGCCTCAGCTATATGCGTCCCACTTTTCTAGATAGGGAAGGGGATCGAAGGGGGAGCCACCCTCGTACCAGCCGGGGGCGCCCCACATCTCGAAGTGGAGGTGGCAGCCCTGGGCGTCGCCGGTGTCGCCGACGATCCCGATCGGCTGGCCGGTGCGGACGCTGTCGCCCTCCTGCAGCGGGGACGGTTCGGCCAGGTGGGCGTACATGAAGTCGTTGCCCGTCCCCTTGCCGTCGATCACCAGGTAGTTGCCGGCGGCGTCGTCCCAGGTCGACATCTGGACGCGACCCCCGCGGGCGGCGACCAATGGGGTCCCGCAGGCGGCCATCACGTCCTGGCCCTGATGGGTGTGGCCGGTGCGGCTGGCCCCGAAGCGGCCGGCGCTCATCCCGTATTCGTGGGCGCCGAGGATCGGGAAGGCGTAGCCGTAGAAGGAGAAGCCGAGGCTGAGCGTGGTCGAGCTCGATGCCTTGCGTGCGGCCGGGGCGGTGGCGGTCGCCGACTGGGGGCTGATCCGGAAGCTGTAGCGGCCGTTGCGCGCCGGGCGGCCTTCGTTCGTCGTCCCGTCCCAGCGCACCTTGCCTTCGACGTCCGGCGCGACGTTTTCCCGGTAGAAGGTCTTGACGACTTCCCCGGCCGCGTTGACGACGTCGATCTGCAGGTCGTTTTCGGGCTGGGTGCTTCCGATCGTGAAGCTGAGCCGCGGGTAGCGGAAGCCGAAGTAGAAGGACTTGCGCGGCGCGGTGGAGGCGCCGAGGAGGCTGATCGCGCCGGCGCTCGGCGAAGCGGCCGGGGTCCCGGAGGGGCTCCCCTTGGCGCTCGGGGTCGCGGCTGGGGTCCCGGCGCCGCCGGTCGCCGCGAGGGCGCTGCCGGGCAGGCAGGCGAGCAGCACGACGACGGCCGCTATGCCGATCTGGCCGACCCACGCAGGTCGGACGAACCCTTTGCTGTTCAACCGCTAGCCCTCTCTTTCCTTCGCCTGCGGAGTTAGCTGACGGGCTCGCGCTGAAAGAGTCGCGCTACGGACGGTTTCGTCCGATTCGCCCCTGAGACCTGCATGGCCTCTTCGGTTCCTCCGCTCCCGCACAGTGGCCTGCACGGGATTCGGCTATTGCTCGAGCGGCAGTATAAGCAACCGTCCGGAGACCCCCGCGGACTGCGATGCGGCTATCATCCCCGGGCCGCGTGGGAAGGACCGCGCGGTTTTTGCGCGATGAAGACCTTTGTAGCCACTCCAGCCAACCGCCAGCGTGACTGGTACGTCGTCGACGCCGAGGGTAAGACCCTGGGCCGGCTGGCGACCCAGATCGCCGACACCCTGCGCGGCAAGCGCAAGCCGGAGTACACGCCGCACATCGACACCGGCGACTTCGTCGTCGTCGTCAACGCCGAGAAGATCCGCGTCACCGGCGACAAGCTGGCGCAGAAGACTTATTACCGCCACAGCGGCTACCCCGGCGGGATCAAGTCCCGCACGCTCGGCGAGATGCTCGAGCGCAAGCCCGAGGACGTGATCCGCAAGGCGGTGAAGGGGATGCTGCCGCGCAACCGCCTCGCCCGCCAGCAGCTGACCAAGCTGAAGGTCTACGCCGGGCCCGACCACCCGCACGCGGCCCAGCAGCCGAAGACGATGGAGACGAACTGAATTGATGGACGACGAGAAAACGCCGGAGCAGGACGAGACTTCGCAGGACGAGGCGCCTGAGGCCGCGGGCCCTGTCGACGCAGGGGACCCACCGTCTCCTGCGCAGCAGGAGACGGTCCCCCCTACGACGCCACCCACGGCAGACGCCGCTGAGGAAGAGCCGTCCGAGGAGGAAGCTGAGCAGGAGCCGTCCGAGGATGTGGCTGAGGAGCCTGTAGCCGAGGAAGCCACGGAGGAGGCTCCCGAGCCCAAGGCTGAGGAGAAGAAGAAAGACGTCATTCCCGGTGCCGACCTGGAGCCGATCCTGGTCGAGCCGGAGGGCCCGGAGCTGAGCGCTGAGGAGAAAGCGCGCCTGGAAGCCGAGGAAGAAGAGAAAGCCCGCCGCGAAGCCGAGCTCGCCGCCGCCCAGGAGACCGATGCGGCCGCCAGCCGCGCTCCGGCGAAAATGGAGAAAGGCGCCCGCTTCCTCGCCACCGGAAAACGCAAGAGCGCGATCGCTCGCGTCACCGTGATGCCGGGCAACGGCAAGATCGAGATCAACAAGCGCGATCTGGAGGAGTTCTTCCCGCGGCCCCTGCACCAGACGATGGCCAAGCAGCCCCTCGCCGTCTCCGGCTACGAGGGCAACGTCGACGTCCGCGTTCGCGTCCACGGCGGCGGCATCAGCGGCCAGGCCGGCGCGGTCCGCCACGGGATCGCCCGGGCGCTGACCGAGATCGACTCCGAGCTCCGCGGCGACCTCAAGCGCCGCGGCTTCCTCACCCGCGACGCGCGCGTCAAGGAGCGCCGCAAGGCCGGGTTGAAGAAGGCTCGCAAGCGGCCTCAGTTCAGCAAGCGCTGACGGGAGCGGGTTGAAGACCGCGCGCAAGCTCTTCGGAACCGACGGGGTCCGAGGAGCGGCTGGCACCTTCCTCAGCGCCGAGCTGGCGACGGCCCTCGGGCGGGCGAGCGCCGCATCCCTGGAGGCCGAGCGGCCGCAGGTCCTGATCGTCCGCGACACCCGCGAGTCGGGCCCGATGCTGGAGGCGGCGCTGGCCGCCGGCATCGCCGCCGCCGGCGGGGACGCGCTCCTGGCCGGGGTCCTGCCGACCCCCGCCGCCGCGATCCTCGTCAAGCGCCTCGGCCTCGACCTCGCGGCGGTCGTCTCCGCCTCCCACAACCCCTTCCACGACAACGGGATCAAGTTCTTCGACAGCCAGGGCGTCAAGCTCGCCGACGAGGTCGAGGCCCGGATCGAGGCGCTGGTCGAGACGGCGCCGACGGCCGAGCACGCCGGCCACGTGCGCGAGCTGAACGGCGGCCTCGACGACTACCTGCGGGAGTTGGAGAAGGCCTTCCCGCTCGACCTCTCCGGCCGCAAGGTCGTCCTCGACTGCGCCCACGGCGCCACCTACCGCGCCGCGCCGGCGATCTTCGATCGCCTCGGCGCCGAGGTCGAGGCGATCGGGGTCGAGCCCGACGGGCGCAACATCAACGCCGGCTGCGGCTCCACCCACATGGAGCTCCTCTGCGAGCGGGTCGCCGCCTCCGCGGCAGACATCGGGTTCGCCTTCGACGGCGACGGCGACCGCGTGCTCGCCGTCGACGGCTCCGGCCGGGTCCACGACGGCGACGAGCTGATCGCTCTGGCCGCGCGCGGGATGGCGGCCCGGGGCGAGCTCGACGGCGGCGTCGTCGTCACCGTGATGAGCAACTTCGGCTTCCACCGGGCGATGGAGGAGGAGGGAGTCGAGGTCGCGGTCACCCAGGTCGGCGACCGCTACGTGATCGACGAGATGCGCCGGCGCGACTGGCCGCTCGGCGGCGAGCAGTCGGGCCACATCATCGCCTCCGACTTCGTCTCCACCGGCGACGGGATCGCCGCCGCGCTGATGACGATGCGCGAGCTCGGCACCGCCCGGCTCGAGGACGCGGTGCCGATGGAGAAGCTGCCGCAGGTCCTGGTCAACGTCGAGGTCGCCGACCGCGAGGCGATCAAGGACGCGACCGCGGTCTGGGAGGCGGTCGAGCGCGAGGCCGAGGGCCTCGAGGGCCGCGGCCGGGTGCTCCTGCGCCCCTCCGGCACCGAGCCGCTGGTCCGGGTGATGGTCGAGGCGCCGACCGGCGAGGAAGCCGAGACGGTCGCCGATCGGCTGGCTGCTCTCGTGCGCCAAGAGCTCGGCTGAGCGGCCCCACCGCCTCCGCCGACTACCCTTACTCGCCTTCATGTGCGGCATCGTCGGATACGTGGGCTCCAGGCCCTGCGAGGAGCTGCTGCTCTCGGGACTGGAAAAGCTCGAATACCGCGGCTATGACTCGGCCGGCATCTCCGTGCTCGCCGACGACGACGTCGAGAGCGTCCACGCGGTCGGCAACCTCGCCAACCTGCGGGCCGCGGTCGAGGCCCGCGCCGGCAACGGCGCCGGGGCGCTGCCGCCCTCGGCGACCGGGATCGCCCACACCCGCTGGGCCACCCACGGCCGCGTCACCGAGGAGAACGCCCACCCCCACGACGACAGCTCCGGCCGCGTCCACATCGTCCTCAACGGGATCGTCGAGAACCACACCGAGCTGCGCCGCCGGCTGCAGGAGGAGGGCCAGGTCTTCACCTCCGAGACCGACGCCGAGGTCGTCGCCCACCTGATCGCCAGCCACTACGACGGCGACCTCCCCGCCGCGGTGCGCGCCGCCTACGCCGAGCTGCGCGGCCACTACGCCTTCGTCGCCATGCACGCCGACGAGCCGCAGCGGCTGGTCGGGGCCCGCAAGGAGTGCCCGCTGGTCGCCGGCATCGGCGAGGGGGAGACCTTCCTCGCCTCGGCGATCCCCGCCTTCCTCGCCGACACGCGCACTGCGATGCCGATCGAAAACGGCGAGATCGTCGAGATCGAAGCCGGCTCGGTGCGGGTCACCGACGCCGAGGGCAACCCGGTCGCGCGCGAGTCCGAAGAGGTGACCTGGGACGCCGACGCGGCCGAGAAGGGCGGCTATGAGACCTTCATGCTGAAGGAGATCCACGAACAGGCCGACGCCGTCGCCGAGACGATCACCGACCGCCTGCCCCGCACCGACGGGGTCGACCTCACCGGCGTCGAGCTCTCCGACGAGCTCCTGCGCGGGGTGCGACGGATCGTGATTGTCGCTTGCGGCACCTCCTACCACGCCGGTCTCGTCGGCCGCTACGCGATCGAGGAGTGGGCGCGGGTCCCGGTCGAGATGGACATCGCCTCCGAGTACCGCTACCGCAACCCCGTCGTCGGGCCCGACGACCTTGTGATCGGGATGACCCAGTCGGGCGAGACCGCCGACACCCTGGCGGCGATGCGGCTGGCGCGCGAGGCCGGCGCCACCGTGCTGGCGATCACCAACATCATGGGCAGCCAGGCGACCCGCGACGCCGACGCCGTCCTCTACATCCGCGCCGGGATGGAGATCAGCGTCGCCGCGACCAAGACCTTCGTCGCCCAGGTGGCGGCGATGTACCTGTTGGGGCTGCGTCTGGCCGAGCTGCGGGGGACGCTGAGCACCGAGCGGCTGTCCGAGCTCGTCGCCGAAATGAAGGCGCTGCCCTCGAAGATGGAGGAGACGCTGGCGAGCACCGCGGAGCAGGCGAAAGCGGTTGCAGACCGCCACTCCGACCAGGGGTTCTTCCTCTACCTGGGTCGCCACATCGGCCTTCCGGTCTGCCTCGAGGGCGCGCTGAAGCTGAAGGAGATCAGCTACATCCCGGCCGACGCCTACGCGGCCGGCGAGATGAAGCACGGCCCGATCGCCCTGCTCGACGAATCGACGCCGGTGGTCTGCATCGCGACCGAGAGCCCGATCCTGGAGAAGGTCCTCTCCAACGTCGAGGAGGTGCGCGCCCGTGGCGCCCAGACGATCGGGATCGCCACCGCCGGCGACTCGCGGGTCGCCGAGGTCGCCGACGAGACGATCGAGGTCGCCGCCAGCGACTGGATCCTGCAGCCGATCCTGGCGATCCTCCCGTTGCAGCTGCTCGCCTACGACATCGCCCGCAACCGCGGCCTCAACGTCGACCAGCCGCGCAACCTGGCGAAGACCGTCACCGTCGAGTGACAATTCGTCCGGGTGGGGCCTGGTCGGCTGAAGTTGTCCAAACGGGCCGCTAGAGTGCCCGCCTTCGTGAAGCTCCGTCTCGTCCTACCAGTCCTCGTCGCGGCTCTCGCCGCCCTCTTCGCCGCCGGCTGCGGCGGCGGTGGCAGCGACGGCGGCAGCGGCACCGACCCGGCGACGGTCGCGCCCCCGAAGGCCCCGATCTTCATCGACTTCACCGTGCGGCCGGAAGGCGAAACGAAGCAGAACCTCGACGCGCTGGCGAAGGAACTGGCCGGAATCGACAACCTCGGCGACCTGATCGTCACCGAACTCGAAAACTCCGCTTCCGAGGACGGCGAAGAGTTCGACTTCGAAAAGGAAGTCGAGCCGTGGCTGGGCGAGCGCGGCGGCCTCTTCCTCCAGGACTACGAAGAAAGCGACTTCGAAGGCTACGGCGCCGCCGTGCAGACGACCGACGAAGACGAAGCGCGCAAGTTCGTCGACAAGCAGGCCGAAGCCGGCGACGAAGAGGTCACCGACGGCTCCTACCAGGGCGTCGACTTCAAGGTCCAGGAAGACGAAACCACGATCGGGGTCTTCGACGGCCTCCTCGTTTTCGCCGAAGACGAAGCGATCTTCAAGTCGATGGTCGACGCCTCCGAAGGCGAGAACCTGGGCGGGGAATCCGCGTACGGCGACGCCGTCGCCAACGTCCCCGGCGAGAGCGCCGCCGACGTCTACGTCGACATCGGCGCTCTGATCGAGGAATCGGGGGGCCAGATCGACCCGGACACCGAACTCTTCCTCGACACCCTCGGGATCGAACCCGACGAAGCGACCGCGGTGGCGAGCCTCGTGCCCGGCTCCAGCCAGGTCGAGATCGACCTCAGCACCAACCTGGGCGGCGACAACCCGCCGTCGGGCGATGCCTCGGAGCTGCTCGAAACGCTGCCGGCGACCTCGGTCGCGGCCTTCGCCTCGGCCGACTTCGGCAAGCGCTTCGAAGAAGGCATCGACCAGATCGACAAGGAAGGCATCCCCGGCCAGGTGCCGCCGAACCAGCTGAAGAAGACGCTGAAGCAGGCCGGGATCGACCTCGAAGCGATCACCTCCTCGATCGGCGACGTCGGCGGCTACGTGACCGGCAACAGCGAAAGCAGCCTCGGTGGCGCCGTCGTGCTCGAAAGCGACGACGCCGACCAGGCGAAGTCGACTGTCTCCAATATCGGCCTCTTCCTCCGCTCCGCCGGCACCCCGGGCGTTACCAAGATCACCGAAGGCGCCAGCGGCTTCTCGATCCGCAGCCCGGAACTGGGTCGCCAGCCGGTCGTCGTCGCCGCCAAGGGCAGCCGGATCGCGATCGGGTACGGCCTCGCGCCGACGCTCTCGAGCTTCCAGGAAGCCAACAAGACCCTCGCCGACGCCCCCGCCTACCAGGACGCCGTCGAGGCTCTCGGCAGCACCCCGGTGACGATGTACGTCGACGGGCCGGCGGCGCTGAAGCTTGCCAAGGCGCTGGTCCCGCCGGGCGAAGAAGAATTCGAAGCGGCCGAGGAATACCTGCGGAAGATCGACTACTTGGCGCTTGGGTCCGAAGCATCTGGCGATCTGGCGACCGCCAAGCTGATCGTCGGCGTCAAGTAGCTCGCTTCCATGGGGAGGGAGTCGACACCCCTCCTCCGGAATTGACCTCCCCTCCGCTTCGCTCCGGGGAGAACCTGCTGCGCGGCTCCGCCGCGCAAGAACCAGATTGCATATCGCCGAACATTCCTCCGAAGGACACCGGCACCCTCCAGGCAGTCGAGCTCTGGCTGATGCTCCTCATCGAGACCGCAAGAGATCGTCGTATAGGCGATCTGACGCGGTCTCGGCGAACAGCTGAGCTAAGAAGGCTGTCGCAGGAGGGACGGGTGTCCCCTGGCCGACCGGCGTCCCGATTTTCGCACTGACCAAGGCGAGAGAGAG
>DASSYI010000060.1:0-79818 GCA_035703365.1 Solirubrobacterales bacterium | reverse complement strand
GAGCACGCGAGCGCGGCGCACATATCCACTTGCTCGGGCTCGTCTCGTACGGCGGCGTCCACTCGCACATCGACCACCTGCGCGCCCTCCTCGAGCTCACGAGGCGTGAGGGGATGGCCGAGCGGACGTGGGTGCACGCATTCACCGACGGGCGCGACGTCTCGCCGTACTCCTCGAAGCGCGATCTCGCCGAGCTGCCAGGGGAGCGAATCGCGACCGTGTGCGGGCGCTACTACGCGATGGACCGCGATCGGAGGTGGGACCGGACGGACCGGGCGGTCGCGGCGATCGTGGACGGCGACGGCGAGCACGCGACCGACCCGGTGGAGGCGGTGCGCGCCAGCTACGCACGAGGCGTGACCGACGAGTTCGTCGAGCCGATCGTCCTCGACGGGCGGCCGCGACTGGATCCCGCCACGGACGGCGCGATCTTCTTCAACTTCCGGCCGGACCGCGCGCGACAGCTCTCGGAGCGCCTCGAGGAGCGCGGAGTCGACCTCACGACGATGACGCGGTACCGAGAGGACTTCTCCTTCCCGGTCGCGTTCGGCGAGCAGGAGGTGCGCGAGACGCTCGCCGAGGTGCTCGCGGCGCACGGCGTCCGCCAGCTCCACGCCGCCGAGACCGAGAAGTACGCCCACGTCACCTACTTCTTCAATGGCGGCAAGGAGCAGGAGATGGACGGCGAAGAGCGGGCGCTGGTCGAATCCCCGCGCGACGTTCCGACCTACGATCAGAAGCCGGAGATGAGCGCCGAGGGCGCCGCCGAGGCCTTCGTTTCGCACTGGAGCGGGGGCAGCTACCGCTTCGGGATCATCAATTTCGCCAACCCCGACATGGTCGGCCACACCGGCGTCATCCCCGCTGCAGTCGAGGCGGTCGAGACCGTCGACGCCCAGCTCGGCCGGGTCGTCGAGACGGTGACCGCCAAGGGCGGCGCCTGCATAGTCACCGCCGACCACGGCAACTGCGACCACATGCTGGAGCCCGACGGCTCACCCAACACCGCCCACTCGCTCAACCCGGTGCCGCTGATCGTCACCAGCAGTGGCGTCGAGCTGCGCGACAGCGGCATCCTCGCCGACGTCGCCCCAACCGCCCTCGACCTGCTCGGCATCCCCCAGCCGGAGGCGATGACCGGGCGCTCGCTGATCGAGTGAGTGGCGAGTTAAGCCGGCTATAGGCTGTCTAACTCACCAAACGTCATGCGAGGAGACGAAAATCGGCTCCGGTTCGAGATCGGCGCCCGCGACGGGACCGCTCGCGCCGGGGTGATCCAGACCGCGCACGGGCCGATCGAGACGCCGGCATTCATCCCGCTGGCGACGAAGGGGACGGTGCGGGGGCTGGAATCGGCCGAGGTGGCCGGCCTCGGCTACCAGCTGATCCTCGGCAACACCTACCACCTGTTCGTCTCGCCCGGGCCGGAGCGGATCGCCGCCGCCGGCGGCCTGCACGGCTTCATGGGCTGGGAGCGGGCGCTGATCACCGACTCCGGCGGCTTCCAGGTCTTCTCGCTCGCCCACGGCGGCGTCGCCAACGAGGTCAAGGGCTCGGGCCGCTCCGGCGACCACGGCTCCAAGGTCGAGATCACCGAGGAGGGGGCGCGGTTCCAGTCGCCGCGCGACGGCGCCGAGCTGTTCATCTCGCCCGAGGTCTCGATGAGCATCCAGGCCCAGCTCGGCTCTGACATCGCCCTCGTCTTCGACGAGTGCACGCCCTTCCATGCCGACCGCGACTACACCGCCCGCTCGACCGAGCGCACCCACCGCTGGCTCGACCGCTGCCTCGCCTGGCACGGCGAGCACGGGCCGGAGCGCCAGGCCGTCTTCGGGATCGTCCAGGGCGGGACCCACGAGGACCTGCGGCGCGAATCCGCCCAGGCGGTCTCCGAGGCCGGCGTCGACGGCATCGCGATCGGCGGCACCCTCGGCCGCGACAAGGAGGAGATGGCCTCGGTCCTGGCGATGACCGCGCCCCTCCTGCCCGACGAGGCGCCGAAGCACCTCCTCGGGATCGGCGAGGTCGACGACCTGCTCGGCGGCGTCGCCCTCGGCCTCGACGTCTTCGACTGCGCGGTCCCGACCCGGCTCGCGCGTCACGGCGTCGCCCTCGCTCCCTCGCCCGAGGCCCGCTGGCGCCTCGACATGCGCAAGGGGAAGTGGGTGGGGGACCGCAACCCGCTGGTCGAGGGCTGCCCCTGCACCACCTGCCAGCGCCACGACCGCGACTACATCAGCTACCTCTCGCGCGCCGAGGAGCTGACCGCCGTCCGCCTGATCGTGATCCACAACCTCACCTACATGCACCAACTCACCACCCACGCCCGAGCAGCAATCCAAGCAGGCACCTTCGACAGCTACCGATCGGCTGTCCTTGCCGGCGCAGCCCCCTGGGAGGCTGTTGCCGCATGACTGTGCATCTCGCAGCGATTGAACTCGTCGGGCTGAAGTTAGTTGGGGATAGGCCCTTGGTAGTTGAAGCCGGGCCTCTCATCGGCTCTCTAATAATTGCCCTGGTGGCTGGTTATGCGGCCCGGCTTGCTGCACGAACTGCAAATAAGCACCAAGCGGAACAACTCGAACATGACACGAAGCGGCAGGAAGAGGCGTTCGCGCGTGACGCAGAACGGTTGGAACGCCAGCTTGAACACGACCGAGCGGTGCGTCGACGAGAGCACGTGCGAGATGCGTTAGATGGCGCTATCGAGCTGTTAGGAGAAGTGACCGAGAGGCAGGGAGATCTGCTTGGTGCAGTTGAGTGGTGCGAAGAACGAAGGGAGGAACCGCAACTGGATGAGGAGGGTGAAGCTGGTCGAGGCGACCAGCAATCGTCTGTTGCCATCGGGGCCCAAAAAGTGCAGGGAGCGTTCCTTGAAGCAGGAAGAAAGCTCTATGAGATGTACCCAGCGGGGTCGCGCCTCAAAGTCCGGCTCGGCAGCCAACATGAGATTTGCGAGAAATATGACGAACTTATAGAGGCCTGGAAAGCTGCTCTGGATTCGCTGCAGCCGGTCTTGGTAAGGAATCGGTCTGACGTTGAGAAAACAGAGTCTGTAGAAGCAAATAACTTGGCGAACCTACGCTTCGCAGAATTCATGGTGGTGTGCGAAGCCTGGCTCCAATAGGAAATGCTATTCCGTATTTTCGCGGACTAGGTCCTTCACTTCTTCGACGACCTTGTCCACGGTGTCGCCCGCGACCTTCGAGACCTTCACCCCGGCGGCCTTATCAGTAGTGACGATCACTACGGTGGCGACCACGGCGGCAACCAGAATCAGGGCTACGGTGGCCAGTACGAAGCGAACGAAGCGGGAGAAGGCGCCACGCTTGGGAGGTGCCGAAGTGCGGCGGGGAGGGGCGGTCGGAGCCGGTGCGGGCGCGACCCGCGGCGCCGGCCGCCGCGTCTGCGACTGCGCGGGCCGGTACTCGGTCTGGGCGGTGTCGCGGCCCATGTGGCGGGTGGCGGCGGTCTCGCCGCCGAGCACGTTGGTCGCGGCGGTGCCCGCTTCCAGCGGCAGGGTCACGTCGCCGCCTTCCATCCCCAGCCGCAGCCCGGCTGCGAGCTCGCCGGCGCTCGCGTAGCGCCGGCTCGAATCTCCCTCCAGCGCCCGCAGCACCGCCGCCCCGAGCGTCTCCGGAACTTCGCTGTTGTAGGCGTCCGGCGGCAGCGGCTTCTCGTTCTGCTGGCGCACGGCTAGCTCGGCCAGCGAGGAGCCCTCGTAGGGCAGTCGGCCGGTGAGGAACTGGTAGAGGACGACCCCGAGCGCGTAGACGTCGGTCGCCGGCGTCGCCTCCTCGCCGCGCACCTGCTCGGGCGCCAAGTAGGCGGCGGTGCCGACCACCGAGCCGACCTGGGTGATCCGCGTCTGCTCGATCGCCCGCGCGATCCCGAAGTCGGTCAGCTTGACGACCATCTCGCCGCCGCCCACCGGGCCGCCGACGATCATCAGGTTCCCCGGCTTGACGTCGCGGTGGATGATCCCGCGCCGGTGCGCGTAGTCGAGCCCGGCGCAGGCCTGGATCCCGATCTCCGCCGCGATCTCCGGTTCGACCGGTCCCTGGCGCTGCAGGATCTGCGCGCCCGAGCGCCCCTCGACGTACTCCATGACGATGTAGTGGCGCCCGTCGTCGACGCCGGTGTCGTAGACCTGGACGATGTTGGGGTGGATCAGCTTTGCCACCGCCAGCGCCTCGCGCCGGAAGCGGGCGACGAAGCGCTCGTCGTCGGAGAGGTGCTCGGCCAGGACCTTGACCGCAACCGTCCGCTCGAGGATGCGGTCGGTCGCCTGGTAGACGGTCGACATCCCGCCGGTGCCGAGTTTCTCTCCGGTCTCGTAGCGACCGGAGAGGATGCCCGCGCCCGCCTCCATCATTCGACTCCTTCGCTGGGTCCTACCCCGCCGGAGGAAGGGGTTTCTTCGGCTTCGGGTTCGGTTTCCGCCGGCGGTTCTTCGCCGCCTTTGCCTTTTTCTTCGCCTTTGCCATTCGACTGCGGCGGCAGGTCGGGCCCTTCGCCTTCGGATTCTTCTTCCTTCGGCTCCGCCTTTTCCTTTTCGGGCTTTTCCTTCTTCGCCTTCTTTTCGTCTTCCACTTCTTCGTCACCAACATTCGATTCGACGGTTGGTTCCGTTTCTTCGGTGGTTTCTTCTTCGCAGCCGGCGACCACTTCGCTGAGGCGGGCCGTGCCTTCCTGCAGCGCAGTCTTCAGCTTCAGGTCGACGCCTTCGAGGCCTTCGACCTCTTCGGTCACCTCGGCCACAGCGTCTTCGGCGCCGATGCAGTCGTCGTTGGCGGCCAGTTCCTCGACCTGGTCGAGGTTCGATTCGATCTGTTCCGCGGTCGTCCCGGGCAGCAGCTCGGCGTCGCTGCCGCCGCAGGAGGCCAGCGCCGCGGCGCTGGCGGCGCCCATCAGGAGGGCAAGGAGAAGCGGGTTCAGGCGGGCCATGATCCGAGTCTAGACAAAGGCGGGCAGGCGATATTTACCCTGCATTTTCCGATCAACGACCTACCTCCAGGCGCTCGGCGAGGACCTCCGGGAGGCCGGCCTCGCGGATCGCCGCACCCGCGCTCTCGACGTCGTAGGCCAGGCGGTGGTAGCGGGCCAGCCAGCCCTCGGTGTCGAGCTCCAGCCAGGCCGCGCGCGGGTCGCCGTCGCGGGGCTGGCCGACGCTGCCGGGGTTGAGCAGCCATTCGCCCTCGCCCAGCTCGACCTCTGTGCCGTCGGTCGCCTGCGCGCCCTGCGCATGGCAGCGCTCCTCGCCGACGGCGCGGACGAAGAAGAGGGAGATGTGGGAGTGGCCGATCAGCCCGACCCGCTCCTCCTGGGCGTCGAGGCCGGCGTCAGCCTGGTCGGTCGAGAGCACGTACTCCCAGATCGGGTCGCGGGGGGAAGCGTGGAACAGCCCGACCCCGGCCCGCGAGGAGGCCGGCTCCAGCGAGCGGAGGAAGTCGAGCGTCTCCTCGGCGACGTTCTCGCGCGTCCACTCGACCGCCGCGGCAGCCGCCTCGGAGAAGGTCGAGATGTCGAGCGCCCCCAGCAGCGCCAGGTCGTGGTTGCCGACCAGGCAGACCGAGGCGCGCTCCCGGATCAGAGCCGTGCAGGCGTCGGGGTCGGCGCCGTAGCCGACCATGTCCCCGAGGCACCAGACCTCGTCGACCCCGGCCTCCTCGACCGCGTCGAGGACCGCTTCCAGAGCCTGCCGGTTGGCGTGGATGTCGCTGAGGACGGCTGCGCGCAAGCGGGCAGCGTACCCCGCCCGAGCCCCGGTCCATACGATTGGCCCGTGACCGGGACCGATTCAGTGGCCGCCCTGCGGGGCGCGGTGGAGGGTGCCGCGCGCGCTCTGCGCGACGGCCACCCGATCGAGCCTGCCCCCACCCTGGAGCGCCCGCCGAAGCCCGAGATGGGCGACTACAGCTCCAATGTGGCGATGCTCCTCGCCGGCCCCCTGGGCGAAAATCCGCGGGCGGTGGCCGAGCGCCTGCGGGCCGAGCTGGAGGCCGCCCCCGGCCTCGCTGGGCAGCTGCAGCGGGTCGAGGTCGCCGGCCCCGGCTTCGTCAACTTCTACCTCGCCGACGCCTGGTACCTGCGGGCGCTCGGGGACCTGCTCGCCGCCGGCGAGAACCTCGGCCCGAGCCCGGCGGCGGCGCCGGAGAAGATCCTGGTCGAGTTCGTCTCCGCCAACCCGACCGGCCCGATCCACGTCGGGACCGCTCGCAACGCCGCCTACGGCGACTCCCTGGTGCGGCTGCTGCAGGCCGCCGGCCACGATGTCCAGCGCGAGTACTACGTCAACGACGCCGGCAGCCAGGTCACCCGCTTCGCCGAATCCTTGGCGGCGCGGATGCGCGGCGAAGAGCCGCCGGAGGACGGATACGCCGGCGACTACGTCACCGAGATCGCCGACGGGCTGAAGGCCGAGGGCGTCGACCCCGGTGACACCGAGACCCTGGAACGGCGCGGCATCGAGGAGGTGCTGAAGGCGGTGCGGGCGACGCTGGAGCGCTTCGGCGTCCAGTTCGACAACTGGTTCTCCGAGCGCAGCGTCTACGCCAAAGGGGAGGTCGACGAAGCCCTCGCCGAGCTCGACCGGCGCGGCCACACCTACCGCCACGAGGACGCCCTCTGGCTGCGGACCACCGACTTCGGCGACGACAAGGACCGGGTCCTGATCCGCTCCAACGGCGAGGCGACCTACCTGACGCCCGACATCGCCTACCACTGGGACAAGCTGCAGCGCGGCTTCGAGCGGATGATCGACGTCTGGGGCGCCGACCACCATGGCTACGTGGTGCGGATGCGCGCCGCGATCGAGGCGCTTGGCGCCGACCCCGAGCGTTTCGAGGCGTTGCTGATGAGCCTCGTCCACGTCGTCGAAGGCGGCGAGCGGGTGCAGATGTCGAAGCGCACCGGGGACTTCGTCACCCTCGACGAGCTGCTCGACGACATCGGCGTCGACGCTACCCGTTGGTTCATGCTCTGGCGCAGCCACGAGACGACGGTCGACATGGACCTCGAGCTGGCCCGCAGCCAGTCGAGCGAGAACCCCGTCTACTACGTCCAGTACGCGCACGCCCGGATCGCCAGCATCCTGCGCAAAGCCGGCGAGGAGAACGCCGCCGAGCCTGCCGCCGAGCCCGGGCGGGCGGCGCTGGCGGAGAGCGAGAAGGTCCTCGTCAAGCGCCTGCTCGAGTTCCCCGAGGAGGTGCGGGCGGCGGCGGCGCGGCGGGCGCCGCACCGGATCTGCGCTTACTCGACTGCGGTCGCCGCTGACTTTCATGCCTTCTACCGCGACTGCCAGGTGGTTGGCGCCGAGGGCGAGGGTGTCGAAGCCTCGCGTTTGGCGCTCTGCCTGGCGACCAAGCGGACGATCGCCGCCGCGCTGGGGCTGCTGGGGATCTCGGCGCCCGAGCGGATGTGATGCTGCGGGGCCGCAGCAGGCTCCCGGTCCTGGCGGAGATCGTCGGGCCGGCCGAGGCGACCCGGGCCTGGGCGCTCACCGGCCGGGACTTCGACGCCCTGCGCGAGCCCCTGCCCAGCCTGACGGAGCGGCGGGTTGTCGCGGTGGCGGGGGAGGGGGAGGAGCCGGCGGTCGCGGCGACCGCCCTCGCCTCGGCCGCCGCCGCCGCGGGCAAGGTGACGATCCTCGTCGAGTGCGACCTGGCGCGGCCGCGACTGGCGGCGCAGGTAGGCCTCGCCCCGACCCCCGGCCTGCACGAGTACCTGCGCTGGGAGGCAGAGCCGGCCGGCATCCTGCAGCCGGTCGCCCTGGCCGGGCCGGCGACCGCCGCTGCCGGGCAGCTGGTCTGCGTCTGCGGCGGGCGCCCGGCGACGAAGGCCGGGACCCTGCTCGGTCTGGAGAGCTTCGCCCACATGGTCGCCAAGCTCCGTGCCGCCTACGAGCTGGTCGTGCTCATCGCCCCGCCCGTCCTCGGCGAACCCAGCGCCTGCCTGGCGGTCGCGGCCCAGGCCGACGCGGTGCTCGCCGGGCTACCGGCCGAGGGTTCGCAGGGCCGGGCGGGACGGGGCGTGCGCGCTGCGGTCCGGCGCATGCCGGTACCCGCCCTGGGTTCCATAGCGGTCGGTTCGTGAATCGGTGGGACTTATGGTCGCTATGGCGACCATAAGTCCCACCGCTGCGGTCTAGAGGTCGTAGCGGGCGAGGTCGGCGTCGAGCCGCTCGGAGTCCTCGCCGCTCGGGCCGGCCGGCCGCGGCGCCGGACCGTCTCCGCCGCCTGCCCGGCGCCAGCGCAGCACCCCGACCGCCAGCGCCGCCGCCGCGATCAGGAAGGCGAGGATCGGGACCAGGTAGGCGGAGAGGCTGAAGCCCGAGCCGGGCGGCAGCGCCAGCACTTCGTCGCCGTACTCGGCCACCAGCGCATCCTTGACCTCCGCTTCGGTCTTGCCTTCGGCGATCAGGCGGTCGATGAAGACCCGCTCGCGCTGCGCCTGCGGCGATTCGGCCAGCTGCAGGAGCGTGCCGCAGACGGGGCACATCACCTGCTTTTCGATTTCGGTCAGCGAGGCGCGCTCCCCGGCGAGGGCGGCGGGCGCCACCAGCGCCAGCGCCAGCGCCGCGAGCGCGACGACTCGCGCCGTCACCCTTTGCCTCCCGAAAGCAGCGGTTCCACTTCGGTTCGAAGGTACTTCTCGTCGACCTGGCCGACTGAGTGCAGCCGCACCGTCCCCTGCGGGTCGACCAGGTAGCTCTCCGGCAGGCCCGTCGTCCCGTAGTCGTGGCTGACGCCGCCGTCGGCGTCGCGCAGCTGTGGGTAGCTCAGGCCGTACTTGCGGACGAAGGCGCGCCCGTCGTCGCTGAGGTCGCGGGAGTCGATCCCGAGCACCGTGAAGCCGGGCCCGAGGAGGCGGCGTTGGAATTCCTCCAGGGCCGGGGCCTCGGCCCGGCAGGGGGGGCACCACGAGGCCCAGAAATTGACCAGCACCCAGCGCCCGCGGTAGGCGGCGAGCGACTGCGAGCCGTCGCCTTCGAGCTTCGGCAGCGGGTCCGTCGGCACCGGGTCCCCGACCGCGAGGCCGGAGGACCCCTTGCTGAGCAGCCCGAAGACGAGCAGGCCGACGACGGCCAGCACGCCGAGAACCGCGATGAGAGAGCGAACGCTCACGGAAAAGCGGACGACGGGGGTCGAACCCGCGACCGCAGCCACTTATCGAACCGAAAAGACCTGCCGTCCGCGTGCCTGAGAAGGATACCCGAGTGATGCCGCCGTCGAGGTGGTCTCGCGAAGGCTTTCCACATAACTGTCGGGCGGTGCTTTGATTCGGCGATCCCTCGATGAGCCCCCCCGGCGACCGACCGGGTACAGCCTCGCCAATCGAGGGTGGAGCTAACGCGACGAATGCCCAACCCGGAAGCCGACTGATAGCGCCTTGGACTGTTTGCCGCTTGGGTCGACCGCTTTGACTCTGAAGTTGTGCTTGCCCGGCTTCAGTCCGCGATAGACCACCGGCGAGACACAGGCCCTGAACTTTCCGCGATCGATGCTGCAGAGGAAGCTCACGTTTGGGTCGGCATCGGCAAAGGCAAAGGTGTAGCGCGGACCGCCTTTGCGATTCGGCGAATGAGAATGGTTGGGGCTATAGAGCAGAGTGGGCGGCGAGGGCGCATTCGACGGCGGCGGTGCAACTCGGGCGGATGGCGAAGGGGGTGCGGGGGGATTCTGTTTGAAGGTCGCCTGGGCCTGCTCATCGGTTGGACCCATCGTCACTTCGCATTCGTTTGAGGAGTTCACAGTCCCAGGACAATGCACCCATACCACCGGTTCGGAATTCGAGGCCGGGACGCCACGCAGCTTGATGAGAGTTCCCTCGACAAGACCCTCCTCGCACTCATCGCCACAGCTGATCCCGGCTGGCGAACTTTCCACGACGCCGCTGCCGCCTCCTCCCACGGTCACCGAAAGGCGGTGAACCGACGCCAACGTTGCTCCTTCGATCTTCTCGAAGTATGCGTGCCAGACCGCAACCGCCCCGTCGGAATCCGCTCGCAACTCGAGCTGTCTAAACAGGTTGTGGTCGGAGATCTGCTCGGGCAGACTCCATCCCCCACCGAGCGGCGCCCTCGCCGATTCGATAACTCCGAGGGTGCTCCGCTGGAAACAGTCCCAGATCGCAACCGCGGTCCCGTCGCCCTCCATCGCTACCCGCGGTTCCAGTTCGTCTTCGCATCGCGACGAAGATACCCCGACAGAGTCACCCCATTCCCCGCCAGCCGGCCTGGTCGCTGATTGCACTTCTACTTCGCGAAGGGAGATGGGGGCGCCCCAGACGGCAACGGCGTTTCCCGCGCTGTCGACGGCAACATGAGGCTGGGATTCATAGCCACCTGAAGTCGATAGCCGGGCGGCGGTGGTCCAACCACCGGCAGCAGGCTTGCTGGCGGTGTCGATCACGAACGAGTTCCCCACGAAGTCCCGCCAGATCGCCACCGCTTCCCCGGCCGAGTTGACGGCAACTTGGGGTTGGGTTCCACTCCCGGTGGACAGCACGACCGGCGAAGTCCATCCACCGACGGCCGGCCAGCTGGCCGTTTCAACCCCTTCGCTCCCCTCCCAGATCGCGGTCGCTTGCCCGCCTGCATCGAGCACTACGCCCAGGTAGCCCAATTCCGGCTCGGATGAAGCAATCGCGACGGCTGGTGACCAGCTACCTCCTGCGGGCCGGCGCGCGGATTCGATCACCACGGTCTGTCCCAAGCCATGATTTTCGGCATGCGCCCACACCGCGACCGCATCCCCACCGTCGTTGACCGCGAGACGCGGTTGCCCAATTCCCCCTTCTTCGGAGCTGAAAAGGCCTGCAGATGAACCCCAGCCTCCCTGGACAAGTCCATCAGCGGTTTCGATCGCCCGAAAGGTCAGCCCCTCAAAAGCACCCCAGACGGCGATCGAATCGCCATGTGCGTCGATCCCCACGCTGGGAGTGAACTCATCTGCTTCCCCCGCCGAAATCGTGACTTCTGGATCCCAGCCCCCATGAGGCTCTTTGGAGGCGCCTCGAATGTTGGGGTAGGAATAGGTCTCCCAGACTGCCTCCGCACGGCCATTTTCGTTCACGGCGAGGTCCGGGTTGTATGCGGTTTCCGCCGGGGAAGACAACGTGACCGGAGGGCCCCAAGCGGTTTCCGCGCCCGCCGTACCGACCAGGGCGACACATCCAAGGGCGGACGCGCCGACACAACAGATGATGACTCGCAACGCTTGCAGGACTTGGCGCTGATTCAGCGCGCCTACCCCGCCTAAGCGTCTTTGAGTTAAAGACCCCCGCACCGGGCAATCCTATCGCGAGCGGTCCTTCATGGGTACTCGCACGGTTCGATAGATCCAGCGGCGCTTCAGTCGAGGTGCGCCACGAGTCCGTCGAGTGGGTAGAGCATTCGGCGTCGTGGAGCAGAACCCAACCTTCAGATCACTCGTTTTGCCTTCGGCCTTGTGCCGCCGTCACGCGACATCGTCGAACCTTCAAGGGGGCAGACGTGGGCTCGACCCCGCGACCTCAGCCACTTATCGAACCGAGAAGACCTGCCGTCCGTGCCTGAGATGGATACCGTGGCTGAGGCTGGTCCGCTCGATGCAGGGAGGGAGAACGGAGGGAGAGGAGGGGGCCAAGCCGGATTCCGTGTCCGATTGTCGCCGGTTGCATCCGGCTAGATCGGAGCTCGACTGGCGCATCACTGGCGCGCCAATCTGGCGCTCTTCACGATGCTGAAATGACGCCTGCCGATCTCGCAGTGAGTCGACAACAGGCCTGGCGCGGTCAGACGTAGGCGTCCACGTCGAGGCGCAGCCCGCGCTGTCGGATCACGATCCGCTCAGGCTCGTCGTCGCGGTCCGTCCCTTCGTAGCCGTCCCTCCAGATCGTCACCGATCCCTGACTCGGCCTGGTCTCGTCGCGGACGAAGGTGACGGTCCAGTGCTCGCGCTCTCCCGGCCAGTGGTCCACGCAGTCAACGACGCCAGAGAAGGCGGCGAAGTGCTCGCGGTCCTCGTCGTCGCCCTTGGCCACGGAGACCCCGATCATGTAGCCCTTGTAGGAGGCCAGCATCTCGACGGCGTCCTCCACGCTGTAGACCGACTTCAGCACCGCGCTGAGGCTACCGATAGACCCGGCGGCGTCCTCATGGCAAAGGGGGGCCGGCCCCCGAGCTATCCACAGCAAGAGGGACCGGCCCCCGTCAACTAGCCGTGCTTGCTGATGCTGCAAGCCGGGATCGTGACAGTCACGGTCGCGATCTTCATGTGCGCTCACCTCCCCTTCCCGTAGGAGGCCCGGCCCGTCCGGGCCTGGGAGGCGAACGCTAAAGATTCTTTCGACCTTCCACGCTGGCGTGGAGGGTGGCACGTACCGAAAAACCACCAGCGCTTAAGCTGGGCGAGGGTGGACCATTCAAGGGATCACTAAGCAACCAGGAGGAGGAGCGCCGTGACCGCAGCGGTGAGGCCGAAGGGAGTTGACGAACTGGTCGTGTTCGTCGTACAGCACCCGATCAGGGTGGACGCCTTGCAGATCCTCAACGAACGGGAAGCGAGCGCTCCCGAAATCGCCCGCTTGATCGGTGAGGACCTGAAGACGGTCGGGAACCACATCAAGACGCTGGCCGACCTCGGCTGCATCGAGTTGGTGAGGACCGAGAAGAAGCGCGGCGCGGAAGAGCATTTTTATCGCGCGTCTTTGCGTCCTCACATCGGGGACGAGGAATGGGCGCAAATGTCACCGGAGGCGCGACACGAAATCTCGGCCCTCATGTTCCAGGCCATCGTCGCCGAAGCCTTGTCCGCGTTCCGCAACGGCAAGTTCGACTCCCGGCTGAACCGGCACGTTAGCTGGCAGCCGTTGAAGCTCGATGAGGAGGGCTGGGAGGAGCTGATGCTGGAGTTGAAGGAATCGCTTGAACGGATCGAAGGCATCAGGACGCGCGCCGAGGAACGGCTGCTCAGGAGCGGCGAGAAGGGGTTTCAGGCCATCGCCGCCGCCCTCGGTTTCGAGCGGGGGTTGGTCGGCCGCGCTCGGCGCCGGTGGGCCATCCCCTGATTGACCCTCCACCCGAAGAAGGGCGAAAAAGTGGGCTGGTGAGAAAGAAGACTCACCACTAGAAATCTTCTTGGGCAATAGAGCCCACCGCAACGACATAGCCGTCTTCTCCCCCCAGGTGAGGACGGCGGCATCCCTCCCGGGCGGTCGGGGCTTCTCAGCTTCACCCCCTCGGCCGCTCGGGAGTGAACACCCCGCCCATGAAGATTTCCACCGTCCCCAACGCCACCCCGAAAAGCTGCCCTCCCTGCTCCTGGCCGACGAGGGAGAGGCGTGAGCCCGTAGCGGAGGCGGGACGATTTGCTCACCGCGTCGTCCCGCCCCGCTGGCTCATCTCCAAGTCCGCATGACCGTCGAAGTCCTGCGACAAGGCGAGCGGCCATCGCTTCGCCGTCAACCAAGGTTCGATTGGCCGGCCCTGATCGAGTCCCAGGTACACCCCGTCAAGGTGGCCGTGATCGAAGCCCTGCGGTGGGTCGGGGGCCCGCTCTCGGCGCGGGAGGTCTGGCTGATGGGCGTCGGCGAGCCGGAGTACGGCACCGTCGCCTACCACGTCAAGTCCCTCGTGGACCTCGGCTTGCTGACCCACGTCGCCAGCTCCCCCGCGCGGGGGTCAGTCGAGAAGTTCCACGTTCCGACCCGCGTGGCGTGACCAGGCACCGCCATGATGCTGAGACCATCCGACACCTCAAGGCGCTCGGGCAGGCATTCGCAGAGGCCCGCAAGGGGGCAGGTTTGACGCAGGTCGATCTACACGATCGGTCAGGCGTGGAGCGGCGTTACATCGCGCGGGTCGAGACCGGAAAAATCGACCCCGGCTACGAAGTCATGCAGACGATGGCGGCGGGGATCGGCCTCCCGCTCGGGCCGATCCTCGACCGAGCCTCAGAACTGGCCGGGAAGGAGGACCGCTAGGTGCCGCGCGCACTCGACCCGCAGCCGGGGCTTGGCATGGCGATTCGGATGATCAGGGTGAGGCAGCGCATGACGCAGGCCACCCTCGGCGAGCGGACAGGGATGGACTCGACCTGGGTCTCGCACATCGAGTCCGGTCGTCGGAACGTGGCCTACGGGACGGTGCGCCGCATCGCCCGCGCGCTCGGCGTGTCCCTCTCCTACCTCGCCCGCCTGTCGCTGGAGATGGAGGAGCGGCTGAGGCCGAAGCCGAAGGTCGTCCGCACGGTGCGGCGGCATCGGCGGCCACGGCCGGGGAGGAGGGGTCGCCGCCGTCCTGTGGTGTCGAACAATCGAACACGACGGCGACCCCCTACGGAACCAGGCGATCCCGTCGCCAGGGCTTGGGGAAGCTGGCGGCGGCACCCGGCACGATGATGTCTATCTGCCTCAACGTCGCCCCGCAACTGTTTTGTCGAGGTCGGCCGTGAGTCCAATTCCCGACCGACCCCCGACGCCGCTGGAGTTGCTTGCTATGGCCGCGAAAGTGGCTGCGGACAAAGGCGTGGCTTGGGCGTATCCCGTTGAGCCAGAAGGCGACGCGGACGACCTGTCCTTCGATGCCGCCGATCAACCCACGGTCGGGGAGGGTCTCGCCGTGACCGACGTCTACAAATTGCGCCTGCAAGCGCAGAACACGGAGCGCGCCGAAGGTGACGGCGTGATCTTCACGCTTTTTGACCAGGAGGACAGGTTCGTGTTTGGCTTCTTGATGGGAACGGAAGGGTTAAGCGGCCTTCTCTGGAGTCAGACCCAAAAGGGCCGACGCGGTGGCCAGCAAGGCTAAGGCCAAAGTGATGACTCTTCGCCTTGACGAAGACCTCTGGAAGGAACTCGCCGCCGTCGCCAGGGTGGACGAGCAGTCGGTGTCCGAGGCGATCAGGGAGGCGCTCGGCGAGTACATCGTCACCCGAGGCAGCGACCCCGAGTTTCAGGGGCGGCTTAAGAAGAAGCTGGAAGAGGACATTGCGACCGCCAAGCGCCTCGCTGAAAAACTGGGCGTATGAGGGGCCAGCGATCAAATGACGAAGGCCGGTTCATAGCGAGACCGGCCTCTGTGTGTGAGCGCCCATAAAGTGAGGCACGGCATCGCCTCTCGAGCAGCCAAGCTGGGTCGTTCCTCCGGGCTACATTGGCGTTTGGTGATCCGAGGGGCTGTCTGCGCCACTCCCCCGCCCTCTGGAATCGCTACCGCCGCTTAGCCGGACTGGCTCGCCCTGTGGGCGTCAGGAGTGAGCGAAGATGCTCGTCAGCGCTTGGTTCGGAGGATCAGGTGGTCTGCGATCCGCCCTCTGGTCGCTGGACCCCCGCCAGTTTCGCACGCTTTCGCGTGCGGGGGCGGGGGCACCAGCTCCCGCATCGGGCGGGGGCACCGCATGAAGGAGAAGGACATGGGTCAGCTCACCACCCCGATGCTGGACATCGACAGCATCGAAATCGAGGAGGGCTTCAACATCCGAAAGGAGATGGACGCCGAGAAGCTGGAACGGATGGCAGGCAGCATCCAGCAACACGAACTCGTCCAGCCGATCTCTGTCTGCAAAGGCAAGGCCGGCAAGTACGTGGTCGTCGACGGCCACCGGCGTTTCGCGGCGGCCAAACTCGCCGGGGAGAAGAAGGTTCCGGTGGTCGTCTTCAAAGGCAAGAGCCGCAAGGCGGCTTCCCTGATCGCGAACCTCCACCGCGAGGACCTGAACGACATCGAGGTAGCGGAAGGGCTCAGAGACCTCGCGGGAGAGGGAAAACTGAGGACCAACGCACAGATCGCCGAGAAAGTCGATTTCTCGGCCTCCTGGGTCGGCGACCTTCTCCGACTCCTCAAACTGCCGGCCGGCGTGCAGGTTCACATCGCCAGCGGCGACGTGCCGGTCAAGGCCGAGCGCGTGCTGCGAGACATCGCCAAGGTGTCACCTCGCCTCGCCGAGTGCATCTGCGAGCTGGCGAAGAGGGAGAAAGTCGAATCCTCCGATTTCGTCCGGCTGGTCCCCGATCTGCTCCGCGCGGTACCTCACCGGGAGTTCAAGGACAAGCCGTTCATGATCGGCACCGTCGGAACCCAGCTCAGCTCGATCGTCACCACCGACGAGAGGAAGTTGCGCGACCTCGGCGACCGCTACCTGGCCGCCGTGCCGTGGGTCCACACCAACAACCCCGAGATCAGGTTCAACACGGATGAGGTCGATGCCGCTAGGGCGTTGGGCTGCCTGATCGAGCTCAAGACGAAGGTCGGCGAACGCGAGACCGTCACTGCCTTCATCACCGACCAGGAGGCCGCGGCCGATCTTGCCGAAAGGCATGTCGAGCGCAAAGAGAAGGAAGCCGCCGCGACCCGGAAGCAGAAGGAGGAAGAAGACGCCGAACTCGCCGCTCAGGCAGATGCCCGCAGAGCAGGAAAGAAGACCGAGAAGGAAGGAGAGGACGGGCCGTCTCCCTACGAACAACGGATGGCGAAACAGGCAGCGGCTCGGACCTGGAACCAGGACGTCGGGCATGAACTCGTCGCCAAGAAAGATGCCAAGAGCACCAAGGCCAATGCCCTCAACCGGGCTAAGGCGCTGATCCTCACCCACATCAACGACAACAAGAACATCGGTTGCGGTTTGCGCCTCGTCAAATCGCAGCTGCAAGAAGTCGAACACCGCCAGCTCAAAACCACCGGGAAGGACAAGGAAGAAGTCGAATACGCCACCCCGGAGGAAGCCCGTGAGTGGCTGGAAAAGCGCGTCCAGATGGCGCGGACGCCGGAGGAGGCGCTGGACATCTGGGCCGAAGCGATGTTCGCGGTCGTCCATGCGGACGAAAACGAGCTCCCGCAGAGCAAGCGCGTGTATCGGGACTGCCCCAGCACCTACGTCGTCGAGATGACGTTGAAGGACGAGCTAAAAGCGGTAAAGCCCCGTCGGCGCAAGGCTGCCGCCAAGAAGAAGTAGATCGTCCTCGAGTAGGAGGAAGGGAGGCCCCCCGATGCGGGGGTCTCTCTTTTTGTCGGGGCTTGGTGTTGGTCATGCCAGATCGCCTAGCAGACCTCCCCCGGCCGGCTTCGCCGTCCTCCTCCGGCCCGCTGTTTCGGCGGGCATGACCAACACCAGGCACACCTCAAACCAGCCTTCCCCTCGATTGCTCCGTGTCCTCCGTGAAATGTCGGAGGAGCGGGGCGTGACTTTCGCCTACCCGGCGACGGCCGCAGAGGGCCGCGCCGAGTACCAGCGCCTCAAGAGCATTCCGAAGGAGAGTCGGGGCTTCCGCAGGGACGACGCAACGGCGGTGAAGACCGGCTTTGCCGGAAGCGGCGACGCTGCGCAGATTGGGGCTGCGGAGGTCGTCGGCTGCGGCTCGTCGGCACGCTGGCGGGATTCCGTCGAGGACGAGGGGGATCCCGATCGGTGCGAGCGGTGTGGTTGCGAGACCGCCGACCGATGCAGGATCGGAGGGCGGATTCGCTACCGCTGCGCGGACTTCACCTCCTGTCTCAGGCGCCGGCGCTCTGCCCGGCAGGGGAGGTGATGTCCATGAACCACCAGTTAACCATCACCGCCCATTCCGCATCGGGGAACCTGATTCGCCGCGAGCAGATGTCCGACAGGCGGGAGGCCACGGTCAGGCTCTCAGCAATCATCGGGCTGCTCTCCGGAAGGCAGGCCGACCCCACCGAGTTTCGGGATCCTGCTCAGGCCAAGGTTGCCGAGGCGCTGGATGAGCTCGCCGCAGGTGCCCCCATCGGGCGGGCCCTTCACGTTGATGGCAACGGGTCGGTCGCACTGGAATGCCGGCGGGTATCGGGGTCGCCCGGCGGACGGGCAACGCCTCCCGAGTGTGGCGCGGCAGAGCCGCGCGTTCGGGCGGCGTCCAGCCCGCCCACCGGGGCGGGCGTTTCCAAGGAGGTCCAATGACCACCAAGACTCGTTCGAAAAGACGGCGCCGAGTTCTCACTGACGAGGAGCGCGCGACCAGGCGCGACTCCGAGCGCAAGCTGATGGCCGCCGCCGTTGACGGTCTTCGCGGTAGCGAGGGCTGGAAACGATGGCTGCGCGTCCGCAACAAGTTCCGCATCTACAGCCTGTCCAACCAGCTCCTCATCGCCTGGCAGATGCCCGAGGCGACCAAAGTGGCGGGCTTCCGAAAATGGCTCGATCTCGGCTACGCGGTGCGCAAGTGCGAGAAGGCGATCTACATCTGGGCACCGTGCCCGCCGTCGAAGTCGAAGCTCGGGAAATGGCGCGAAGAAGGCGCTAACCCCGGCAAGAGACCGAAGATGTTCTTCCGGATGGTCGCGGTGTTCGACCGCTCTCAGGTCGATCCCCTCCCGAACTTCCCCAACGTCGTCGACCTCAGCCCGCCGCCGATCCATCCGGTCGACGGCGACGGTCTCGCCGACTTTCTGCCGACGCTCCAGGGCTTCGCCGCCTCGATCGGCTTCACGTTCGACATCGGCCCCACCCCTGCCGGCGCGAATGGCTACTGCACTCCGGCCATGAAGGCCATTGTCGTGCGTGCCGTGGCGCCGGATTTCGCTCCGAACGCTCAGGTGGAGACGGGCGTCCACGAGTGCGCCCACGCTCTCCTGCGTGCAGAGCGCCAGGAGGACGATCCGACGCTCAGCGAAGATGAGGAGGAGGTGGTCGTCGCCTGCGTCTCCTACTCGGTGTGCCGATCGCTCGGCCTCGACACGTCCGCCTGGAACACCGCCTACATCGCGAGCTGGGGGCAGGGAGAGCAGATCGAGCGCTACGCCGGTCTGATCGACCGGCTCGCTCGAAGAATTGAAGAGGCGATCCTCCCCGAGACGGCGACCACAACCCCGCTCACCGGAGAAGATCGATGAGATCCCTCGTGCCAGGTCGCTTTGCGAGCGCCATCATCTGCGGCGAGCGGGGCGAGCTGCAAACGCAGCTGAGCGACGGTGGCAACTGGCAGGTCAGGGTTCGCTCCGCAGGGGAGACCGACTGGCGCCTGCTCTGCTCAGGCGATCTCGATGGCAGGGTCCTGGCGCCCGCCCCGGACGGGCCGCCGGGGGCGGTCACGATCGGGCCTTTGTCGATCGACTTCGCGGGTCGCTGCGTCCAGGTCCGCGGTGCCGATTGCAAGCTCGGTCAACGTCAGTTCGACCTCTTGGCCTATCTCGCTCACGAGCCCGTTCGCGTGGCGACCAAAGCTGAGTTGCTTCGCGAAGTCTGGGGCCATCCGGAGGCCGCGCGAACCCGCACCCTCGAGGCTTGCGCATCTCGACTCCGCACCATGTTGCGCGAGGCCGGGGCGGAAGGCTTCATCATCAACAGCAAGGGCGTCGGCTACCGGCTCTGTCAGGCCGTCCCGGTCTAGCGCCCGCTCACTGCGCAGGCCTGCGCGATCCTGCTCCATGACTTCTGCGCGATCCGAGTCACAGCCGGGGGATTGCGCCGTGGGTCCTGCTTAGGCCGCCTTCGCGAGGGAAGTCCGATTTCCTCAGCTCAGGATGGCACGGGCCTCCCGGGCTTCAACCCCCGCAAGGGGGGTTCCCCTCACCTTCGACATTCGTCTCAGGCTCGGTTCCGCCCACTCGGTCCCCGCGCCCTACCTGGCCTCGTCAACCGAACCACCCTCTCAAAGGAGGCCACAAATGCAGGACGTAAACACCGCGGTAATCACCGGGCGTCTCACCAAGGATCCGGAGCTGACCTACGTCGGAGACGACAAAACCGCGAAGACCACGGCCCGGATCGCGGTCCAGCGGCCCAACGGCAGGGAAGCCGAAGACCGCGGCGCCGGCTTCTACGACGTCGATGTCTGGGGCATCCACGCCGAAAACCTCTGCCGCTACCAGAAGAAAGGCAAGCGAATCGCAGTCGAAGGGCGGCTGGACTTCGAGCAGTGGGAATACGAAGGCTCTAAGTACCAGCGCACCTTCATCGTCGCCGAGCGCGTCCACTACCTCGAAAAGGCCGACAGCGCCCCGGTAGGCGATTCCGGCGACCCGGCGCCGAACGAGGCGCCCGAAGAGGCCGAGCCGGCTCAGGCGGCCGCCTGAAGGAACTCGGAGGGCGGCCCGCAAGGGTCGCCCTCCTCGACACGAGAGGAGCGATCATGACCAGCACCACGAGCTCAGAGGCTCCGGCGGTGGCGCCGCTGACGCCGGAGCAATTGATCGAGCGGTTCTGCCACGTTGGCGACGTGGGTGACCTCGCGATCCCGACCCTGAAGGACGGCGTTCTCACCTGCGAGGGGTTCTGCGGATACCTAGGAGGGAGGGGCGACAGCATGGCCGTCGGTTTCGACGATGGATACGACTTCCTCGACTACCTGGCGGCCCGCGGCTGGAGGCCGCTGGCAGAGAAGCGAGAGTGGCCTCTGACCGTCTACCTCTCCTACCGAGCAGAGGGCCAACGCGCCATCGCCACCTACATCGAAGGGGATCTGACCATCTCCCAGTTCGACTGTGAGGAGCGCTACCGGGAGTACTACGACTCCATCGACTGATCTTGGAGCCGTCGAGCTAGGAGGGGGCGCCCGGATGGCGCCCCCCCTTTTTTGCCCTGCACGGGCTCGCCGATGCATCTGTGCCGGTGGGCGACCGGCTCGCCGGATCGGCCTGGCGCCCCGGTCGCTCCGCTCCCTTAGCCCTCGCTCCGCTCGGGCGGCGCCGGCCTCCCGGCCTCGCCGTCGAAGCAGCGGCCCGACTGCTTCGATCGACCAGGCGCAGGGCTCCCCGGGGCGGGCTCGCGCCGGCGCTCGCTTCGCTCGCGCCCCCTCGCTACCGCTCGGGCGGCGCTTGCCCTCCCCGGGATCGCGGCCTCCTGTCCGACTGGCTCGCCAGGGCAGCCGTGCGTCCCGGTCGCTCCGCTCCCTCTGCCCTCGCTTCGCTCGGGCGGCGCCCGGCCTTCCCGGCTTGCCGTCGAAGCGGCGCTCAGGTTCCCGGCACCCCGAATCCCTGGCTCGCGCTGGGCGAAGATGCTCCCGCCCTGATGGGCGGGCCCGGGTCAGCTCGCCGGTTCGGTGGTGGTCGGGGTCCTGGTCTCCCGCTCGCATCAGACACCTCCTCGCCAGAGAGCTGACTCAGCGAGCTCACTGACTCCAAGAGCCCAAGGACACCTCCAGCAGCGAGCTACCCCCTCCCCCACCGATCCCACTCTGCCGCTAAGCCCTAGCCAACCTCCACCACCGAACCGCCGACACATTATGAACCCCGAACAGGGGTTCGACTTTGCCGCGGTCACCGGGGCCGCCCGGGGCATTTCGGCGGCGATGGTCGGCGTCACCAAGATCCAGCGCGGTAACGCCAACTATTGGCTCTCGGCCGTCGCCGAAGGCGGCGAGGACTACTACACGAAGCCCGGCGAGGCGCCGGGGCAGTGGATCGGCGAGCTTGCCGAGGAGCTCGGGCTTGCCGGGCAGGTCGATGCCGCCGGCTACGGCGCGATCCTGGAGGGGCGCGATCCCGCCACCGGCCGGACCCTGCTCGAACGCCCGGAGACCCGCTTTCGTGAACGACCCGACGGCACCCAGAAGGCAATCGAACCGGTGCTCGGCTACGACGTCAGGTTCAGCGCTCCGAAGTCGGTCTCCCTGCTCTACGCGCTCTCCTCCGAGCACACCCAGAAACGCATCGTCGCGGTGGTAAACGAGGCGGTCCGCCAGGGCATCGCCCACCTGGAAGCCGAAGCCTGCATGGTGCAGCGCGGCAAGGGCGGCGCCCGGATCGAACGCGGTCAGGGCTTCGTCGGCATGGCCTTCCGCCACCGCATGAGCCGGGCCGGAGACCCCGCGCTGCATGTCCACGTCCTGATCTCCAACCTCACCCGCGCCGCCGCCGACGGCAAATGGCTGAGCCTCGCGAGCCCGAAAGGGCGCTCACCGCTCTTCCCCCACGGCAAGTCGGCCGGCGTCGTCTTCCAGGCCGCGCTTCGCGCCGGCTTCCTGCGCGAGTTCGGCCTCGAGTTCGGCGAGATCCGAAACGGCTATGCAGACATCAAGGGCTTCGGCCGTGAGCTGATCGAGGTTTTCAGCACCCGCTCACGGGAGATCAAGGACTGGCTGGAGAAGCACGGTGTCTCAAGCGTGGCAGCCGCGCAGACCGCCGCCTACCGGACCCGCGAAGCCAAGGATCACGGCATCGATGTCGATCAGCGGGTGACCGAGTGGGAGGCCCGGGCCGAGCCCTTCGGCCTCACGCGCCAAAGCGCGGAGGCGATGGTCACGCAGGCCCGCCCCCGCGAGCCGCTCGGCGTCGATGACAGCGTCCTAGTCAAGGCGGTCGACCAGCTCCAGAAGACCTCTTCGCACTTCGACCGCCGCGCGCTTCTGTGGGCGATCGCCGACCAGCTGCCCGAGGGTGCAGATCTCAATTCCCTCACCGCTGCCGCGGATCGGGCCCTCGCCAGCGACCTCGTCGTACGCATCTACAAGTCGACCGGCCTCCTGGACCCCGACGCATTCAGCACTCCCCGCATCCTGGAGGCTGAGCGCTCCTTCGTCGAAGGGGCGCTTTCGGCCGCGGGCGCCGACGCCGGGGTCGTCGACGGCGCCTCGCTAAACCGGGCCCTCGCCGCTCACGAGTACCTGGGCGAGGACCAGCGCGAGATGGTGATCAGGCTGACCCAGGGCGGCGAGCGGGTCGTCGCGGTCGCCGCCAGGCCGGGGACGGGGAAGACCACCGCTCTGCGGGCCACCGTGGAGGCCTGGAGGGGGGCCGGCTTCCCGGTGATCGGCTGCGCCACCGCCCGCAGCGCCACCGGGGAGCTGATCGATGCCGGCGTTCGCCCGTCGCTGTCGATCGCGGCGCTTCGCTATCAGGTCAAATCCTGGAAGGCAGCGGGCCGCGGTCTCCCCGAAGCGACGGTGATCGTGGTCGACGAGGCAAACGTGACCAACACCTTCGACCTAGAGATGCTGCGCCGCCTGGTGGTGGAGTGCGGAGGAAAGCTCGTCCTGATCGGCGACCCCCGCCAGATCGGGGCGATAGGCCCGGGCGGCCTGTTCGTCCACACCGCCCGGGTCCTCGATGCCGTGGAGCTGACGACGATTCGCCGCCAGCCGCGAGAGGCCGATCAGCGCATCGTCAATCTCGTGCACGAAGGACGCGGTTCGGAGGCACTTGACCTCCTGCGCGACGAGGGCAAGCTGATCGTCGGCGAGGACATCATCGAGACCCTGAACGGGCTCGTCTTGGACTGGTACGCCGACTACGCCTCCGGAGCCGATGCGGTGATGATCGCCCGCCGAAACCGCGACGTCGACTTTCTAAACGAGCGGGCACGGGAGATTCTGCGCGAGGAGGGAAAGCTCGGCCGCCGCGAGATCCTCGTGGGAGAGAGGCCGATCTCCCGCGGCGAGCGGGTGCTGACCAGGATCAACAACTGCGAGGTCGACAACCGCGAGCGCTGGGACGTGGTCTCGGTCAACCCGATCACGCGCAGCGTGAAGCTGCGCCGGGTGGGGGGAGATGGGCGTGTGGTGAAGCTGAGGCGCGACTACCTCGAACGCCGGACCCGCGACGGAGCTCCGGCCCTGCAGCCCGCCTACGCGATCACCAAGTTCGGCGCCGAGAGCAAGACCTTCGATCGCGCCTATCCGCTGCTCGACTCCGGCGCCGATCTAAATCAAGAGCTGGTCGCCCTGAGCCGCGGGCGCGAGGTCGCAAACGTCTACACCGTCGCCTCCTCTGAGCTTCTCGATCCCGACCTCGGCCCCGCCCGCCGGGAGATCGCCGATGTGCTCCAGGATGTCCGCGAGACCATCGAGCGCGACGGCGCCGACTTTCCTGCCTTCGAGGCCCCATTGCGCCGCGGCGTCGACGCGCTCTCTCCTGCTGAGCTGGCCGAGCGTCGCGCCCGCCTCGCGGAGGCCGGGCACGACGCCGACCCCCGGCTGCAGCGTCGCCGGCGGCTGGAGGAAGCCATCGAGCGAGATCGTGGCTGGGCGGAGACCCTTGCTGCCGAACGTGCCGAGGCCGAAGCACTCCCCGAACCGCTGCCCACCGATCTCGCCCGTCTCACCGCCGCCGAAGTCAGCACCGCGGAGCGGATCAAACTGAACATCGCCGAGCGCGACGCCCTTCCGGAGCCTGTCTCCTGCAAGGTTGCCCTCCCCTCGCCCGCCGAGCGCCTCGAAGCCGCTCTGATCGCCCAGAGGATCGAGCGCGACACCTCACGAGGGCTCGCACTTGCACGCGCCGGCGAGTCCAAGATCATCTTCGACCACCTCGGGCCATTCCCCGTCGATCCGGGTTCGGCGGCCGAGTGGGAGCGAGCAGCGCATGCACTCCTGCGATATCGCCTGCGCCACGATGTCCGGGACCTCGACAACCCGCTCGGGCGCGAGGCCGCCTCCCCTGCCGCGAGAGCCGAGCGCGCCGCTACCGCCAACTCCCTTCGAGATGCCCGCCGCCGGCTCGGCCTCACCCACGAGATCGGCGTCGAGCGCTCGGCCTCCAGGACTATCGAGATCGGTCGCTGACCGACACGGCGAGTGCCGGGGCCGCCGTCCCGCTCCAAGCGCATATCCACGACATGAACGCAACGCCTAGAAAGTCCGGACTTGCGCTCCGGGCGCGGGCGCTGCGCCCTTCGGAGGGCTCCGGTCGCCGATGGGTCGCTCACGCCCTCGCGGGAGCCGAGCCCCGAGTTTCGCACGCCTGCGGCGTGCGTTTCGGGCCTCCGGCTCCCGCATCGGGCGGGGGCATCGAGGAAGGAGTTGATCCTGATGAGCACCCTGATCTCGCCGAGCGCCGAGCGGACCGAGGAAGCGGTTCGACGGCTACCTGGTGGCAGCGAAGAACTTGTCTCCGCTGCTACGACCCAAAGCCCCTCCACCGGCGCGCCGCGGCGCGCGAAGGTCGGCGCCTGGTGGCTTCCGCCCCCGCGCGAGGATCTGGTCGACGCTGCCTATGAGGTCGCGAGGAAGCTGGACGGCTGCTGGACCTTCTCCCAGCGCTTGAGCGTCTACCGCGAGGTCGGCGAGCGCTTCAAGTCCGATGCCCGCAGAGTCCTCAACATCGCCGCCGCCCGTTGGCCGGAGATGATCCCGATGCTCAACGACCTGCCCGAGTGGAAGGCGCTCCTCTCGGCCGATCTGGATTAGCACGATGAAGATCTACTTCCGGACCAATTGCAGAGCGAGCTTGATCGAGCACTGGTGCATTGAGCCGCCGCCCACCTGGCAGCAGATGTCGAAGGGCGAGCGCCTCGCCTGGTTACAGCAAAACTGCGACTCCGCTCAATTTCGGAGCCAGGAGGAAGTCCACGACGAGGAGGACCGCACCGTGATCGACTTCCTTTGACCTGCGTCTGCACCACTACATCCCGAACTCCACCGCGGCGGGGGTTTCGCCCCTCGGTGCCGGGCTTGGTGCCGGGAGGGGTTCGGGAGTCGGTTCGTATGCCGGCGGCGTTTCGGCTTCGACGGGAGCCGGCGATTCAGCTGGCGGGCTCCCTGGCGCTTTCGGCTCAGCGATCCGCCTGGCGTCTCCGAGCGCCTCACCTTCTGCCCGCTGACGCCTCGGGATGAATGCGGGTGCCGGGGTGCCCGCCTGCGCTCGCTCGCTCCTTCGCGGAGCGGCCGGGGAGGGATCGCGCCCGAGTACCCGGTCGGAACTGTCATGGCGATCGCCGCCGGTCGCGGCGAGTGCGATCGCCAGGACTCCCGCTCCGATCAACAGCGACATCGCCTGGCGGCCTCGCAGCCACCGCCGCCTGCCGCTGATGGGCGCCGGGGCCTGTTGGGGCTCGGCGTCTCCCCGGTGCCCTCGGGGCTCCAGGGCAACGGTTTCCTCTGCCCAGGATCGCGCCTCGCTGCTCAACGGTCCCCCCGGTCGGCGATCTCGCTCAGCTGGGGGTCCTTGAAGTAGGGACGCAGCTCGATCCGGGCGGGCGGCCGATGGCCGTAGATGAGAACGCCCGTCCCAGGATCGGCTTCGCGGACCACGTTTGCCGGAGTCAGTGCCCGGTAGGTGCTGCCCTCCGTGGAGGATCCCCGCCCGCGCTCGGCGGCGGTCTCCGAGCGCTGGCGGAACTCGCCCTCGCCGACGACGGCGGAGATGTAGCGGAGCGTTTCGGGGTCGCTGATCCCGGTCGGGAAGACCTTGGCCTGGTGGTTGTTGAGGATCGTCTGCGCGCGCTTGCCCCACCGCGCTTCGACCTGGGCGAAGTCCTGAAAGACGCTCACCAGCTGGATTCCCTGGCCGGCCCCGGTCGCGGCCACCACGTCGAGATCGGGAACCGGGGCGGTGTTCGCCGCCTCGTCGAGGACGAAGAGGAGCGGCGGGTCGATCGGCTCGCACTTGCGGCTGGAGAGCTCCTGGACCTCTGCGACCAGCTCGGAGAGCATCGCCGCGAAGAGGCTTCGCAGACGCTCCTGCTCGTGGGCGGGGGCGCAGAGGTAGAGCGTGTTCGCGGCCCCGTCGAGAAGCCGGGCGGGGGTGTAGTCGGCGCGCGAGGTGGCCTCGAGGACCCGTGGGTCCTCGAAGGCCCGCAGCACGGTCTCCGCGGTCGTGTAGATCGAGCTTCGCGAACGATCCTCCCGGTGCCAGTTCGCCCGCCAGGCGCCGAGCGCCTCCTGGCACCCGGCGGCCTCCAGCCGCTCGCGCACCTCCGGCTCTGCGGCGGGTCCGTCATTAAGCCAGTCGATGACGTCGCCCATCTCGCCTTCGCTCGACGCCGCGGCGAAGAGCAAGGGGGAGAGCAGCTTCTCGGCTGCCGCGTGCCAGAACTCGGAGTTATCGAGCCCGTCGGTGCCGGTTCTCGCTGCGGCCGAGAGCCGATGCGCCACCTGCATCGCCCCCCGCCAGTCCCCACAGCCCGAAAGCGGCGTCGCCTTGACCGAGCCGAAGGTGCTCTCGCCGGTGGGGTCGAAGACCATTACCTCCCCGCGGTCGCGGCGGGCGCCGATTGTCGCTCTCAGGAGGTCGGTCTTGACCGAGGTGACGACCACGGGCCCCTCCCATTCAAGGACGGCGGGAATCGTGAAGCCGGTGGTCTTGAAGCTGATCCGGCTCGGGCCGACGACGACCACCGAGGCCTGCCCGACGGTCGCCAGAAGCCGGCCGCCGAGGCGCCCGAGCACCAGGCGCCCGCGCCGCTCCTTCCCTAGCTCCAGGTCGCGAAGGTCGCGCCGCTTCGCCCAGCGCGCCCCCTGCACCCGACGCGAGGCGCTTCCGCCCTCACGCAGATGCCCGTCGAGCAGTTGAAAGAGGACAAGCACCGCCGCCAGCGCCAGGGCGACCAGCAGGGTGCCTCCACCGATGTCGCCGGGGAGGCTCACCCCGAGCGGGCCTCCTCGCGGCGGACCATCCGCGCATCGGTGTCGACGAAGCCCTGCTCGATCGAGGAAAGTCGGTGCTGCACCAAGAAGGAGCGGCGCCCTACCTGCCAGAGAGCCTCGCCCCGCCGCAGGGTCGGGACGAGATCGCCCTCGGTGCGGCTCAGGCCCAGAAGGCTCCGCAGCCCCTCCACCTGATCGGGCGGCTGGGCGAGGATCACCTTCGTGTCGGCGTCGGAGATCAGCCCTTCGGCGATTCGCGCCTCTCGCGAGCCGGCTGCTCCCGCCGCTCCGAGGTCGGAGAGCCGGTGCAGGGCGATGATGTTCTGCACCCCGTGGGCCCGGGAGAGCTTGAAGGAGCGCTGGAGCCATTCGGCGACACCCAGGTCAGCCGTGATCCGCCAGGCCTCATCGACGGCCAGGATCACCTTGGGCGCATCTCCCTCGCCGGCCTCGGCTCGGCGCTTTCGGTCGACGACGACGCCCTGCAGCCAGGCGGCCGCGCAGGTCATCAAGATGCCCAGCGCCGCGGAGTCCTGGACCGCGCTCAGGTCGAGCGCGACAAAGCGCGCGTCGAGGTCAAGCCCCGGGGAGGTCGGCCCGTCGAACATCCCCCGAAGATCGCCCTCGCAGAGCCGCTGCAGCGCCAGGGCGATCTGCCGGGTCGCGCCGGCGAGCTCCTCGATCTCCATCGCCAGCTCGGCGCCCATTGCCGGCGCCGGATGCAGGAGGGCGGCGACGACTTCAGGCAGCGTCGGCTCGTCCGGTTCCTCAGCGCAGACCAGCCGCAGCGCCACCCGCAGCCCCGCGTCCTCCTCGGGGGTGAGCTGGCGGCGCAGGGCCGCCGCCGCGACCGAGCGCAAAAGGCTCAGCTGCCCCTCGCGGCCCATGCGCGAGGCGATCGGGTTCAGCCGCACCTCGCCGCCGGGGACCAGGGAGATGACGGTGCCGCCCAGAAACTCGGCGAGGGGGGCGAACTCGCCCTTCGGGTCGAGCACCCATGCCTCGCGACCGAAGACCGCCTGGCGGGCGATATAGGACTTGAGGAAGGCCGACTTGCCCCGCCCCAGCTGCCCGACCACCAGCATGTTCGGGCCGGAGAGGATCCCGACCTCATAGGCGCGCCAGGGATCGAAGAGGAAGGCCCCGCCGCAGGCGTCGCGGCCGATGTAGGCGCCGGGGGCGCCTAGTCCTCCCTCGGCCAGGAACGGGAAGGCGGCCTGAAAGTGCGCCGTCGTGGCTGAATGGCCAGGGCGCTCCGAGCGCCGGCGCCGCTTCGCGACGGCGATCACGCGCGTCGCCCGCCGCGGTCGAATGGGATCGGGCCCCCGCCGATCGCGAAGACCAGTCTTTCCAGAAAACCCCGCGCCCCTTGCAAATCACCATCTCCCTGTCTCGCTCGACGTGTGCGGTGGAAATGGCGCACAGGAGGTCGGTGACCCCGCGAGCAGGAGAAGGGACTCCCGAGGTCAGCTGTGCAAGGGGCGATCAGGCTTGAACATCGCCAACGTCGGGTCGCCCGATATGTACAAAGCGCAACCGTGCTCGACCCTGGATTTCGCTACCGCGCCGGTCGCACGCCGGGCCCTCTAGCTAAGGCCTCTACAGATCGGCAGGGTGAAATAGAAGCCCGCTTCCTGCTCGCCGAAGAGACGCTGTAGCTCAAGCCGACAAAGGGCGGCGGCGTGTTCAACCTCGGTCACCGTCCGCTCAAGCTCCGGCCAGGATGCGGCCGAAACGCGGATGTATCCGGCAAACCGCATCTCTGCGTGACCGTCGGCCAGCTCCTCCTCGCGCCGAGCCGCCGCTTGCTGGCGGCGCCTGATCCGGGCGCTGGTCAAAAAGCCCTGTCGCTCGCGCTGCATCTCCTCGGCGACCTCGGCCGTCCTCGCCGCCTCCGCTTTGCGGATCGCGGTGGAGTGAGGCACCGGCTCGATCACCACCGAGACCGCCCGCAACGCGCTCGTCTGCATCAAAAGCGGGGTCAGGAACGCGGGCCCGACGTCGGTGCGAGGCCAGGCCGAGATCCAGAAGGTCGCATGAAAGGCGGAGTCGGTCCGGTACTCGCGCCACCCGGTCTCGTCGGCAGCCGGCCCCAACAAGGCCGGATCGCACCCTTCCCGGCGCTCGTCCCCGAGCCCTGCCCGCGAGCGGGCTTGGCGGCCGTAGGGGTCGAAGGCGTCGCGGATCGCCGCCGCGTAGCGGCGCGGGCGAAGCAGGCCGAAGACGGAGACCTCGGCGATCGAGAGTCGCTCGGCGAGGTTCTCCGCCTCGCGCAGGAGCAGCTCGCAGGCCGCCTCCACGCCGCCGCCCCCTCGTCGAAGCTCGCGGGCCGCCTGGCGCTCAGAGATCTGAAGCGCGAGCAGGACCTCGTGCTCCTGGGTGACCGGGGCGGCGGACTCGACCAGCTCTATGTAGGAGGCGACGATCCTGGAGTCGAACGCCACCGCGCGGTCGCGCTCGCTACGGAAGTACTCGGCCTGCTGATCGCCGCCCGTTGCAACCGTCTGCTCGATCCACTGCAGTCGCCGGACCGGGCTTCCGTCGCGGGCCATGCTCGCCAGCACCGATCCCCAGCCGTCGAGCTTTCGCTCCTGCTCGGAGCCGTCGAGAAGGCCGAAGGCGCCGGGCTTCACCGCCAGGGCGGCGGTGTAAGTGCCGGCGCCGCGATCGTGAAGAACGCCGACCCGATCGGAGCCGTAGGGGACCTCCAGCATCCGCAGCCCTTGCAGCTCGTCGGGAAGCGAGGCCTCGAAGAGCATCTCGCCCTCGGCCGAGATCCGCGCGCCCGCCCCGGGCGAGGCCGACCGGTAGCCGCGCTTACGCGCCGGGCCTCTGAGGGCCCAGCGCGTTGCCACCGGCGCCCACTCCTCAAGGGTGCGGCCTTCGAAGGGGATGTAGATGAGCGCCGCGGCAGCGCCCAGGAGCGCGAGGGCGAACCCCATCCCGATCCAGCTGCGAAACCCGTAGAGGGCAGCGAGCGCGGCCAGCGCCGCGGCGCCGACGACGAGCACCTGCCCGATTCGCAGCGAGCCGACGACAGCCCGCTGCTCGAGCGGCCCGAAACGGTAGCGCCGGGCGCTCACGACCCGCTCCCTGCGGCTCTGCCTTGACCGGGCTCGGCCGGCGGCCTTGGAGGGCTCGCTCCGGAGGGCCTCGCCTCTCCGCCGGGGCCATCGGTCGGCTCGGCCGCGGTGCCGCCCCCGGGCCGGGGGGCCTGCGGGTCGGCGTGGCCGCCGCCCTCGGCTCCCTGCCGCGGTTGATCATGCTCTGCGCCCGCGGGCCGGCCGGGCGTCTCGCTTTGAGGTCTCGCCGATGGGGCCGGTCTCGACTCGTCGGACCTCCTGGTCCCATCGATCGCCTGGGCCTCGCCGCTCTCACCCAGACGCTCACCGCCAGAGCGGGCCGCTTTTGCTGCTCCCGCCGCAGCGGCCACCGGGACCGCTCCGGCCGCCGCCCCGCCCGCCGCGGCGCTCTCGCCGGCGGCGCCGCTCCCCGCACCGGTTCCGCTCCCGGGTCTCGGGTCTTTCCCGCCTGCCTTTTGACCGCCGTTTTCCCTGGCCGTTGCCGAGCCCCAGTTGGCGCGGCTCATGCGCTGCATCGACATCATCGAGTTCGCGCTCTGCATCGAGCGCCCCACGCCTGCGGTCCCGCTCTGGCGGCTGGTCGCCGCCGCGACCGCGCCCTCGGCAAACGGGACGAGCTTGAAGAGGACGAACGGGGCAAAGCAGGCGAGCAGCAGCATCGCTGCCGCTGCCAGGACGTACTGCACCGAGCCTTCGCTGTGGCTCATCAGGCTCGCCGCGAGCGCGATGATCGCGACGATTACGAACTTGGAGAAGATGAGGACGACGAGGAGCTCGCAGGTGCGGCGAAGCGCCGAGCTCCATCGTGGCCAGATCGCCGCCCCGATAGCGAGCGGCATGAAGAGCGCCGTGACGTAGATCGCCGCGTCTCGCATCAGCAGCTCCAGCCAGACGAAGAAGGCGGCGAAGGCGACCACCACCGCGGCGAGGAAGCCGATGAACAGGGGGACTGCGACCGCGCCGGCCGCAGCTCCCGCTCCCCCAGCGGTAGCCGCGCCGACGGCGGCGCCGCTCGTTCCCCCGACCGCGGCTATGGCGGTTATCGCGCCTTTGAAAAAGCTCTTCGCGTCGGCTCCGGTCGAGGAGGCGATCGCCACGCACATCCCGTCGCAGGTGGCGATCAGCAACTGCGCGACGACGAAGGCCGCGCTGGTGGCGATCGCCGCCAGCGGCACGTTGACGAAGAGCACCCGCCAGATCAGCGAGGGCTCGCCCTTGCCGAGAGCGTCGAGGACGGCGAAGATCACCATCAGCGCCGCCATCAGGGCGGCAATCTGGGTCATCAGCCGGTACTGCCGCAGAAAGCCCTTGCCCAGGAGGTCGGGCGAGGTCGTCCGTTCGGCCAGGGCGGCAACTTCGCCGAGCAGCCAGACCGAACCGTCGGCGATCCAGGTGGTGACCTTGTTAAAGACGCCCTTTCCGATCGAGGAAGCGGCGTCCTTCAGCGGCCCCAGCACGGCATCGCTCGCCGCTCCGAGGATCGGGTCCGTGACTGCATCGCAAGCGTCGCCGACGGGGTTACCGATGTTGAGCGCATCGCCCACGACGCCCGCCGGCGAGAGGCCGATGCAGGGGAGGGTCGTGGCCTTTGCCTGCGGCGGGTCGGGATCGGCAAGCGGCGCCGCTGCTGCCAGGATCCCGACCACGACCAGGAGCGCGCCCCTACGGAGCCACCGCATAAGGGCGCATCCCCTCGATCAGGTCGACCAGCTCGAAACCTTCGCCGCCCGCCCGGGGCGTGATCAGCTTCGGCGTCGGGCCGAATGCTGCCCGGGTGGCGGCGATCTTCCAGTCCCCTTCGACCCAGGTGAGGACCGTGCGACCTGAACCGAAGTAGGCGCCTGGCTCCGCCGTTGTCGCGTTGCCGAGGATCGTGAAGCCCCAGGTGCGGATCACCGCCCTCTCGGGGGAGTAGGAGAGGACCCGGTAGTAGACCGGGACGCCGAAGTAGATCGTCGGCGAGCCTTCGCGTAGTCCGGCGCCGAGGACTCCTTGCGCGAGTCGGCGGGCGCCCGGTTCGTTGGCGGCGATCATCCGCGCCGCGTACTCCGGCGTCGCCACCGCTTCGACTCGCTTTCGCAGCTCCCCCGGTCGGAGGATCGCGGTGTCGGCGAAAGCCTGCTGGTAGCGGGCGTTGGCTGCGAGGGCTCCGGCGCGGGTGTGGGCGTAGCCGACCCCGACTCCCCCGGCCGCCTGGCGGGTAGGGCCGGGGGAGCCGGGGTTGTGTGGGCGGGGGTTCGTCTGGTTGCAGGCGGTGATCCGGCCCGCGATGAGACCGAGGCAGAGGGCGGCGAGGACCGGCAGCGCACGGCGCATCAGGAGACCCCGGTGCCGGCGCGGTAGAAGAAGTTGATCACCGCGGCGACGGCGCCGATCCCGAAGGCGCCCGCGGCCGACTTCAGCATCCGCTCCTTGCCGTCGGCGGCCTGGCTGTAGTTCTGCGAGCGGCTGCCGAAGCCCCATTGGGCGGCGCCGATCACGAAGGCCGCGACGCAGGCCATCAGCGCCAGCGCCGCCGCCCCGTTCAGCAGCTTCTGAAACGCCCCGACGCCGGGTAGGCCGTCGGGGTTGGGGTTGACCGTGACCTTCTCCGCCGCCTGGGTCAGGTGAAACTGGAACCTCGCGAATGCCGACACCGCCCGCCTCCCTTGTCGTTTGCTCGACGTGTGCGGGTTGGAAATGCGGCCGGGGAGCTGGGCGACCCCGGCAGGTTGACCGAGGGGTTCGGATCAGCCGATGCGAGGAGGATCTTGACCGTGCGGGGTCTGTCTGCCTACTCTTCGGCAGCTTGAGCGGGCGCAGGCATCCGCGTTCTCCGGCGACGCCAGGGGAAGAAGGAGCCCGAACATGATTGAGGCTCCGATGGGTGGCAGCGACGGTGGCCGAAGGCCTGTCGCCGGTCACTTCCAAAAAGTGACCCTTGACGCGGAGGGGGCGGCCCGCTTGGAAGAAGTCACGGAGCTGCGCTTGAGGTTGTTTGCCCAGCTCCGCGAAGAAGGCAGCAAGGCTCCCGAGGCGAAGCTCTATTGGGAGGGGGAAGTCAACCTCGACCTCTCGGAGATGTCAGATCAGGAGCGGGCGGAGGTCGAAGCTCGGATCGCGCAGATTCGGGCAGACCCCGAGTGGCGCGCCCGGCTGAAACAGAAACTGGAAAAGCAGGACCCCGATCTTGCTCGCCTGATGGATGTTTGACCCGGACCGCCCCGATTTTTGACCCGGACCGCCCCGATGGAGGTCTTGTCGTTACAACGGAACCCGATGACCCGTCGTCAGTTCAGCGGCTCAGATCCCGGTCCCACCTCACAGCTGATGGCGTCGGGCGAAGGCCCTGAACCCGAGGTGTCGAGACAAAGTTGAACCGTCGGCTGGTCGCATGTTCGCAAGCACAACTTCGTCGATATCCACCTCCGGTGCGAGGTTGAGTCCGCGAGACCCAAGCACCGCTTACGCCGAACCGACGCGGATTTGCCACTTCGGCCCCTCGCCGACCTTGGCTACGCGCGACTACACGACCACGCTGAACTCGCCGGCGATCGTCACGGGCCTCCGATGCGCCGGGACTGGCAGGGCGCTGGCGCTCCTGATGGCATCGGCATCAACCACAAAGCGATACTTTCCGGCAGTCAAGTCGGATGGAAGGCTTACTGACCAGTGAGACGCCGCCGTGCCGGGGGTGTTCGAGTAGCCGATCAGAGTCCAAACCCCTTCGCCTTGAGGCAGAACCTTCTCCCAAGTCCCATTGACTTCTCGCTCAATGCGATACGCGGCTCCATAGCTGACCGTTTCAGTTCCAAGATTTTCGAGGCACGGCTGAAGGGTTTCCCCAGGGTGATAAGTCGACTTGTCGAACGACACTTGAGCCTGAAAGAGTGGGGCTACCACACGGATGTTCTTCCCATAGCGGCCGAGCAGCTTTCCTGACTCGGTAGTGAATCTGGTTTCCCATCGGTAGAGCCCGGCCTTGATCGGTGAGGTGACAACGACTCTTCGTGAATCACCCTCCATTACCCGGCCAATACGACTAGAGGCCTCCTTGACAAGGTGATCGGCATGGCGTCCCACCTCAATCAGCCGAGTCCGAGCCGTCCACATGAAGGCATCTGATCGCCGGGCTTCCAGCCTTAGTCCGACCTCAACTGACCGACTAGACACCAGCGCACCCGGATCGAAGGCGTCGACTGCAAAGGCTTTCGGAGCAAAGCTGAGTTTGGTGGCCGGAGGCGGAACCTTTGGCAGTCCCGAAAGCGGGGCGAGATAATCCTTGACGACGGGGCCGCATTCGGCACCGGCCGATCCTGCGCTGGCTAGGGCGAATATGACGCTGAGGGTAGACCCGACTGCAAGCCCCCTCGATAGAACCGATCCCATCTCTTCCCCCTTTTCCTTGCTCGGCAGCGCAAGATTACACAACCAAGCCACCGCTGAGGCGGATTTCGTCTTCACCCCTGCGCTTGCGACAGACACATTCAGGGCTCTGTGTCGTCGTCAGTGCTCAGTGCGCTAGAACCTACAGCGCAGTTTGCTAGCGAACTGTGAGTCCGCAAAGTCAGCGCTGCCGCTAAATGCAGCTGCTCCAATGAATTTCTATCCAAACTTGGAGTTGAAGAATCCTAAACGAGCCTCTTACCGTCGCCGGCGCAATCATCAATCGTGTTTCGGCAGGGGAGAGTGTATGAAGGTGTCTCGCAGAGTCCCGCAGGTCCCAAGGAAAGCGTGTGCTCAGATCGTCTCCGGAGTTGTGGCAGTGCGCGCGCTCTGTCTGTCTGCAATATGCCTGGGTTGCATGGTTCTTCCAGCGAGCGTCTCGGCGGACACGGCCGAGATGCCGTTCGAACCTGCCCAGCCGACGCCCGAGCAGGTCGCTGACTATGCCGCCGAAAGCGAACTCGGATACTCCGATGCCGAACATGCGCTTTCGGTCCAGGCGGCCGCCGCAGGCATCGTTGATCAGCTTCAGGCAGTCCTGGGCGAGAATTACGCCGGTGTCTGGTTCGATGACAGTAGTGGGCAGCTGGTAATCCCGGTCGTCGCGGATGCCCAAGCGGATCGCGCCTTGGGCCTCGCGAAGTCCTTGGATATCGACTCAAGCAGCCGGATAGTCGCGGTTCGATCAACCTGGGAGGAACTAAATGTTGCTCAAGGCCAGATCGACAGCGGGCTAAGCGAGATGATCAAGGGCAAGGTTGCCCAAACCTGGCTCGACGCTCGCCGTAACGCGGTGGTGGTTCAGGTCCCCGGCAAAGCCGACGCCAGCGTACGCAAGCGGGCGGCGGAGGTGGCCTCGGCGGCAAAGGTCAACGTCGTAATCGATGAGGTCGAGGGAGTGTCCTCGTTTCGATCTACGACCTTTGCTTGTTATGTCCCGGAGGCCTCGTGTGATCGTCCCCCACGAGCCGGAATCTTCATCGAGCCGGCCGGCATGGAAAACCCCAACACGAGCTGTACCGGCGGATTCAAAGCCATCGGGAATACCTACGGGAATCGGTTCGTACTCACGGCGGGACACTGCTACAAAGATTCTGCCGACTGGCGTGCTTGGGACGGGACTGAACTCGCAAACCACTACCTGGGCCATATCGAAGCGGGTGCGTTTCCCGGAGACGACTATGCCGCGATCCGGGTCAACGGCTTCGGCGACTGGTGGGAGGAAGCACCAGGTGGCTGGCCGTCGACCGTTGTCTACTGGGGAGGAAGTCAAAACATCCCGATCCAGTACGAAAGCTCTAGCTATATCGGTGAGAGCGCCTGCATGTCTGGATGGGCCAGCAAATCAAGCTGCGGCACCGTTACCAAAATCGACTTTACGAATACCTATAGCGACGGTTCCACCGTCAACCACCTAACCGAACTCAGCGGAAGCACGCTCAAAGCCGGCCATGGCGATAGCGGTGGCCCAGTTTGGACTGGCAACACCGCTCTCGGCTTAGTTTCGGGCGGGCCTGAAAACTCAACGAGGGTCTACTACACGGAGGTCACCAGAGATACCGCTGCGTTAGGGGTCTCGGTTGGACCGCAAATCGGCGCGCCTCCGTACGCCGAGACGACTGATGCATCCAACGTACAGGGCCGACAGGTGTCAGCAAATGGGAAGGTTGACCCCAACGGCGTCGCAACCTCCTATGCGTTCGAATACGGCCCCTGGAGCGAACCGCAGACCTACGAAAGCAAAACCCAGACGTATTCCGCTGGCTCTGGTTTCGACACGGCCACCGTCTCGCAAACGATTCAGGGCTTGGTGCCTCTCAAATCCTACGCGTATCGCGTGGTGGCGTGGAGCTCTGCCGGAACGAGCTACGGTCTGAGGAAGCAGTTCGCAACGCCGGTCGGCGTGCCGCTCGTGTCGTTCCCGAATCCACCGACCCGATTTCAGACCGCGGCCACTCTTGCAGCCTCGCTCGATCCAGGGGGGGCCGAAACGAGCTACCAGTTCGAATACGGACTCACGAACAGCTATGGACTTTTGGGCCCATCCGGGAAAACCAGTGCAACGGTGACGCCGGTAGGGGTTGGCGGATCGATTAGCAGTCTGACGCCGGAAACCACGTACCACTTCAGGGTCAAAGCAAGCAACAGCGCTGGAACGACCTACAGCTCCGATCAGACCTTCACCACCCTCGCCAACCCGGTCTCCTACGGGGCGACCTACGCGTCCAGCGGAAACCTCGACGGCCAGTTCAGCCGCCCGCTGGCGATGGCGGCCGACGCGCCCGGTGGCGTCCCCAGCGGCGACGTCTGGATCGTCGACAAGCTCAACAACCGGGTCGAGAAGTTCAACTCCAAAGGCCAGTTCGTCTCCAAGTTCGGCGGCTTCGGCACCGGTAGCGGCCAGTTCAACGAACCGCGCGCGATCACCGTCGACGGCGAAGGCAACCTCTGGGTCGCCGACGCCGGCAACAACCGGATCGAGAAGTTCAACTCCAAAGGCGAATACCTGACCGAGATCGACAGCGAAGGGGGCTTGGGGTTCCTGTCGATCGACATCCCGAGCGGACTCGCGATCGCCCGTGGCGGCCACATCTTCGTCGCCAACCAGGGAAGCGGAGGGAGGGTCGTCGAGCTGCTCACCACCAAAAACGGGCTTCTCGGCAGCTATGTCAACAACTATTGGCTCGCCACCACGACCCCGGCCAACATGGCAACCGACCCGCAAGGGGACGTCTGGATCGTCGACACCGCCGAGAACAAGCTCTATGAAGTCCCGAGCTCGGGAGGCGGGCCGGTCGCCCGCTTCGGCACGACCGGCACGGCGCCAGGCCAGCTCTCGGCTCCCTACGCGGTGACGGTCAAACCCTCGGGCACGCTGCTCGTCTCCGACCGCGGCAACAACCGCATCCAGCAGTTCAGCCAGACCGGCGAACTGCTTGCCTCCTTCGGCAAAGGCGGCAACGAACCGGGCGAATTCTGCGAACCGAGCGGCTTGGCGCTCTCCTCGAGGGGCGTCATATTCGTCGCCGACGCTTGCCACGACAAGGTCCAGCGCTGGAACCAGAAAACCGCGCCGGAAGCGATCACCCAGCCGGCGACCAGCGTCGCCGCGACGGGCGCCACGCTGAACGCACGCATCAACCCCTCTGGCCTGGCAACCACCTACAGCTTCGAATATGGCAAAACCAGCTCCTACGGCTCGAGCATCCCGGCCACCCCGGGATCGCTGGGCGCCTCCTTCGAAGACAGCACGGTGGCGGTCCCGCTCACCGGCCTCGCCCCCGACACCACTTATCACCGCCGAATAGTCGCGACCAACGCCGAAGGGACCACCTACGGCAAGGACCGCACCTTCGTCACGCTCAAATGAGAGGGAAGCAAGCCGCCCGGCCCAGGCCAGAGGTCGCTCATGATGCATACCGAAAAGGAGAAGCGTCAGAGTGTGGGCTGACCTGGTCTAAGCACCTTCCTGCAGAGCTAGGCGACGAAGATAGAAACGTTGCTTACTGCACGCCCTTCGACGCCCACCTCCGCCACTTGCGTCCGTGGACTCCATCCCTGCTCGCTACGTTCAAGGACCGCCGATGAAATGGCGCGACGGCCGCAGGCGACCCCGGGAGCTGTCCTGGTGGCGGCGTGCGTGCCGCTCCGGATGCTCCGCCTCCCTTTGCGCAGGAGAGCGGGTCAGAGGGTGTGGCCTGACCTCTAGGGGGAAGAGTCGCCCGAGCTAGGGCAGAGGCCGCGAGTGCTCGCCGCCCGAATCGCTCCAGCGCAGGAGCGGCCCGACCAGCTCGACGCTGCCGAGATCCAGCGTCGGGTCTTCGTCGAGAACGGTCGTCTGCGAGCGACGATCGCAGAGGCCGAGAACCCGCTCTCCCTGGCGGGTGTAGACCCAGGCCAGATTGCCCTTCGGGCTCAGGATCAGCCGTCGGAATCTAGGACCTTCGAGCGAGGCATAGACGCCGAGTTCGCAACGGGAACGGTGGTGAGACCTAGCCTCGAAAACCCGCACCCAGATCGAGCCCCAGTCGGTTCCTTCGGCCTGATGTTCGACGGCGGCGATCCAGAAGTCGCGTACCACCACCGGTCTGCCGATCGTCGCCCACCACCGCCTGCCTCCCGGAGGAGCCGGTCCGAATCGGACAATTCGCGAAAGGGCGGGACCACAGGCCCGGACTCTCTGGCGTTCGTCGAACCCATGATCTTCAAAGACGCGCAGCTGCGGACCGCGGGCGAGCGTCCTCACTTCCGAGGAGTGCGGTCCACAGCGCAGAGTGCCGACGGCGCTCTCGCCCGGGGCCGCTGCGGGCAGCCCGGCGGCGGGCGGGACGGCCAGCGCGCAGAGCGCCGCGCTCGCTAGGCCGATTCTCCTCCACCGAGACCGCACGGGATCAGAAACCTTCAAAGGTTTTGTCCCGGTAGAGGAGCACGCCGGAGCGATTGAAGGTGGCGACGCCGGTGACGAAGGCGGTCGGCGGGTAGTACTCGACGAAGTAGCGGAGGTTTCGCAGCCAGACGACCTTGCGCCGCAGCGCCGCGGGCGCGGACTTGGGTCGGATCGTCAGCCGGCTGTTGTCGCTCATCGTGAACACCACTTTCGTCGCTTCCCCGCTGACGTTGCCGCTGACGACGCGGTAGCTGCCGTCTTCCAGGAGTTCGTCGAACGCCTCGATGGTGAAGCTCCGGGTCAGGTGCCCGCCGGCTGGGATGCCGGTACCCCAGCCCCAGCTGCCCGCTCCCGCGAGTTCGAAGTCCATGCCGATGAGCCAGTTCCGGCACGAACCGTTGGTGCCGATCGTCCCCTTCACCGACCAGGCTTGTCCGTTTGGGCTTGCTCCTGAAGCGACCGCTACGTCATGGCGCTTTATGCAACCCGCCTCGGCGATCGAGGCGGGGATCAGGGTTGCGGCGCAGACGAGCAGAATCAGGGCGGGGCGGCCTCGCATCAGCGCCATATTACTCAGGCGCTCACCCATAAATCTCAGCTTCATTTCGATAATCTGCGCCGATGAGATCGGTGGCGGGGGCCGTGTCGAGCCTGGCGATGGTCGGCGTTCTGTTTGCTTTGATCGCGCCGTCGGGTTCGGCCGCGGATCGCGATGGCGCAGGTCGAAAGCACCCCCGGGTAAGAACCGATGGGCGCCTGCGACCCGGGCACCTCGAGTTAATCCGCGTCGCGGGCTTCCCCGGTAGGGGAGTCGTGGAAGTCAGCTTCTTCCCGACGGCGATCTGCGAAGACTCGTGCGGAGCCCGGTCATTCTCTGGCGGGCGCACCGATGCAAGCGGCGCGGCCCGATTCCGGGTGCGAGTCCCGGGGACCTTCTTCGACCACCGAAATCGACCGGTCTACTTCCGGAACCGGGAACGGGTGGAGGTCACGGCGGTGTGGGAAGGCCCTGGCCCCGAGTTTGCGATCGCCGAAGCCAACCCCCAACCGATGATCGTCCGCACCCACAGAGCCGCCCGTGACTGAGCGATTCGGCCTGATCCGCTCTGCCTCTCTGCTTCTCGCCACCGTGGCTCTCGTCTTGGCGCTCGGCCCCCTGGCGAGCCGGGCCGGCGCCACGTTCTCGCCGGCTCTGGCGCGGAGTGCCGGCACCGATCGGCTGTTGGTCCCACCCTCGTTTCGGCTCTCGGGCTCAAACGGCTACACGCTGGACGTGATCGGCGAACAGGCCCGCTCCGGGCGGCCTGCGAGCGTGACCATCTACACCTCCGCGAAGGGAAGGGGCGCCCGCTATTCGGCTCCGGCCAAGGTAACCGAAACCTCCATGTCCGCCGATCTCGGAGACTTGGGAGAGATCGACCTCAACTTCGCCCGGAGCGGCCGTGCGACGGAGATTCCCTGTGGGAAGAAGACCATCCGCTTCGACTCCGGCAAGTTCGAAGGCAGGTTTGCCTTCCACGGTGAGGAAGGCTTCACCAGCGCCGAGACCACCTCGGTGCCGGGGAACATCGACTTCCTCCTTGCCGGTTTCTGCACCGAAGAAGTAAGCGAAGGCCCCTTCAAGGTTTTCCCCGGAGGCGCGACCCTCGCTGTGCGTGGCCCGGGTCTGGGTCCCGAACTGTTGGTCAACAAGCCCCGCCCCGGCGCCGCTGCGACGATCAGCGCCTGGTACTCCGAAAATGTCGACGGGATCTCGATCTCGCGCTACGCGTATCGGTCGATGTCCGCAGGGCGCTTCCGCTACGACGCGCGCCTTCTCTCTGCGTCCTTGCGCCCTCCGCCTCCGTTCTCCGGCAGGGCTCGCTTCGCACTTAGGAAAAAGGCGGGGAAGCGCTGGAGCGGCGACCTCGCCGTCGACCTGCCGGGCAGAGCCGGGGTGCCGCTCACCGGCCCCTCCCTGCGGGCGACGCTGTCCACGGGCGGCTAGCCGCAGAGCGCCGGACTCCTGGAAGCGGACCGGCCGGAGCCCTAGGCCGGATGGTGTTCGTTCTCCGCCGCGCCGCTCCCCGCCTACATCCCGAACTCCGAGGAGGCTTCGGGGTCTGCGGCGGCATCTTCTGAAGAAGATGAAGAACCCGTACCCGAGGATGCGGGCGCTTGCGGCCGCGCTGAAGACGGAGAGATAGGACTGTTTTCGACAGTCGAGGAGCCGGCGCTCGAAGATCCGCCGCCGCCGCCTCCCTCGACCCCGAACTCTTCGACCGTCTGGTGCGGGCTTGCGGCCGGGGCCGAGGCCGAGCTCGCGCGCCGCTGGGTTTCGCCGAGCGGCTGGGTCTTTCCGGTTCGGGACCGGCGAGGCGGTTGACGATCTGAGCCGGTGCCCGACGATCGGGCGCGCGGCGTGCCATCGGTGACGGGGCGCACCATGCTCGCCGCGGACCCTGCCGGCGGAGCGTCGTCGACGTGTGTGTCGCTTGCGGCTCTAGGAGCCAATGGGGCGGCGTCGCCCACCCCGAGCGCACCGACCCCCGGTCCGACCACCCCGGTTGCCGCTCCCGCGAGGCAGGCGACCACTGCCGCCCCGCAGACTCCCCCGACCGCTCGCCCGGTGCCCCCGAGCGCCGCGGCGTTGCCGGTTTCCGCCAGCCCCCCGATCCGGTTGAGGCCCGCGGGCGGCAGCTGTCGGACCGTCTCGGCCGCGCCTTCGAGCCAGATGAGCGCCGAGCGCGATAGCGGGTGGTGCCGAGTTGCGACGAAGGCCGGCAGGGCGATTTCGGGAGCAAGGAGGCTTCGGTCGAGCATCGCGTTCAGGCGATCGAGCGCCGCCTGGTGGTGGCGGTTGGCGACCGACTTGCCCCAGCCGAGCCGGCGGCCCGCTGCACGGATGCTCATCCCGTTGAAGTAGACGAGCGCCATCAACTCGCGCTCGCGCTCGGGAAGGTGGGTCATCGCCTTTGCCACCCGCTCCTCGCGATCGTGGGTGATCGCCTCCTCCTCCGGTGTGGCCGTCGATTCGTCGGCGAGATGAAAGACGGTCTCAAGCGAGGTGGTGCTCGGTGCCCGGCGCTCGGCGTTCAGAACCTTCAGCGCCCGCCGGTAGCCGATCACGACGAGGAGTCCCACGGTCTCGTCTTCTCGCTTCGCCGCCAGGCGCACAGCGAAGTCCGTCCGCGCCTGAGCCATCGCTTCCGGCGCGTGGCGCTCAATCCATTCCCGGGGAAACCGCTTGGCGTGCAGCAGGCGCACCAGGCCTTCTTCGGCTTCGAGCAGCTGCTTGTCGGTCACCTGCCCGTTTGGCTTGTTCTTCATCATCGCCCTCCCGCGACTTGCAGGAGGGAGGCGAGGGCCCCTGCCCTTCGCCTCCCTCGCCTCGGCTACGGCATCACCCGCAGACGCACGGTCGGAGAGTTCCCCGGCTCATAGGGGAAGCCGACCGTGCGCCTGACCTGGGCACGCATCGTGTAGGTGGTCGGGCTGCCGGTCTGCGTGAAGCGGTAGCCGACGCTGAAGTGACCGCCGCTGCGGGTCCGGTAGCGGCGGTAGACCCTCCAGCCCTTGCCGCTTTTGACCTGCAGGACGACGACCACGTTGTCGTTGTGGGGGCCGGGGATGTCCCCGGAGAACCACGCCTTGTGCTTATTGCGGACGACCTGCTTTCTGAGCTTCAGGGTCGGCGCCACCTGCGTCAGCGCGGTGGAGCTGGCCTCGATCTGGCGCTGGCCGTCGCGGTAGACCGCAGTCAGCTCCCGCGAAGGTCCGGCCGCGAGCGGGAAGGCGAAGCTGCCGCCCCCGCCGCTCATCGCGAGGCCGAGGAACTCGCGGCTGCCGTCGGTGACGACGCGGCTGAAGATGCAGAGCGCCGCGCCGGTGACCGGACCCCCGGGGCCGGTGAGGGCGCCGGTCACCTTCGTCCCCGTGCCCTGGGCGAGAACCGCCTGCCGATCGCCGCCCTCGCCGATCCCGGATGCCAGCGAACGACCGCCCGCGACGTCGGAGCGCACGCAACTGTAGGAGAGTGGCGCCTCGGCCGGGGCTCCCACGTTGCCCTCTGCGTCAGAGAGCCAGAGTCGCAGTGAGTAATCGCCGCGACCCCGCGGCGTTTCTAGCTCGCCGATCTGCTCGGGGTTGTCGCCTTCGAGGTTTCGGGTGGCGACGACGACATTCCCCCCGCTGTCGAGGACTTGATAGTGCAGGGCTTCGATCGGGGACCCCTGGTCGGTGACGTTCCGCCACCTGACGTCGAAGCCCTGGGCCGCGCGGGAGGTCTCGGGGCTGGTGACCGAAACTTCCTGCGGCGCGGCCGGTGGAGTGGTGTCGTGTGGGATCGCCACCGTTGCCACCGGGCCGGTGAGACCGACCTGATCCTCCAGCCAGACCCGCAGCCGGTAGTCACCGGCGATCTCGGGGCCGGCGATGTCGGCGAGCTTGGTCGGGTTGGTGGCGGCGAGGACCTTCTCGGGGACCACGACGTTCCCGGCGGCATCGACGATGTTGTAGTGGACCTTCGTCACCGGCGATCCAGGATCGGGCGGCAGGGTCCACTGGGCTCCGAAGTGCGGCACATACCGGGCCGGGTTCGAGGTCTGGATCGAGAGGCCCGCCGGCGCCGGCGGCGGGCTATTGTCAACCCGCACCTGGCGCTGGTCGCAGCTCTCCCCGCCGGTGCCGCTGATGCCGGCGCTCTGGCCGTAGTCCTGGGTGCAGACCCCAACCGTGTGGGAACCGTCTGAGAGCTTCGCGGTGTCGAGGACGTAGTTCTGTTGCGGCACCCCGGTCGGGCAGGGGCGGAAGTCGCGCGCGAACTCGCCGACCCCGGGATTTGAGTCGAGGTTGCATTCGGCGCGGTGGTCGATCGTGGAGACGGTGGCCCCGTCGACCCGCACCCGCTCGAAGCGGACACCCGAGCCTTCCTCCCAGACTCCCCACTTGAATCCCTGCGCCCCGCGGACCCAGTTCCCGGACAGGAGCGCCGAGTTGGCGCTGTCGAGAACGGTCCGGGGGTCCCAGGCGTCGCTGAGCGTTAGGACCATGCTGTTGGCATCGACCGCATTGAAGTTCGTGCGGTCGCATCCGGCCTGCCGGAAGCACGTCATCTCAAAGACGAAGCGCTGATACTTGCCGATACCCGAGAACGGCCAAAGGTGGGATGCGAAGGTCGAGGTGGTGGCCCAGCAGACGCCGTCGCAGCTGCCGTTCTGCACACCCGCTCCCTGCATCAAGACGTTGTTGGTCGAGCCGTCCCGGCCTTCCAGCCAGAAGCGGCCCCGCCAGCCGTCGTTGAACGCGTTCGGCATCCGCGTGTAGCCGCCTCCCTGGGCGATGTCGACCCAGCCGGGAACGGTCCAGGACATGCTGCCGAAGGCCGAGTAGCCCGCGGTGCCGCTGCCCTGGTTCTCGGCGATTCGGAGGTAGCCATCGTTTCCCGCCGGGAACTGAGATGACCAGCAGTAGTTGTTGAACGTGAAGATCCCGGCGGGATTCTGCGCCGAGGCGGTGTTGGTGGCGGTCTGGAAACTATTGGGGCCGTTGTTGGCTCCGCACAGCACCATCCGGTAGAGGCTTGCGTGGGCCGTTGCCGTGCAGAACACGGCAACGGCCATGCAGGCCAGCATCAGGCAGTAGCCGACTAGCGCCGCTCGCGAGAACGGCGTACGCGATCTTGAGGACATGGAAGTCCCTCCCTTATTCATTCCCTGCCGATCGGGCTCAAGGTCAGCGCCTGGGCTGTCCTTCCTCCCACCGTGAGCTCCGCATATGTGGTGGAGCGGAGCTGGCGATGGAAGTGGGCGTTCCAGCGATCCGGCTATTTCTTGTATTGAGAAAACCCCGTGTCGTTCAAGGGTTTCTAAAAACGCCACCCGTACATCCGTCGAGCGGCCGGGCCGGCTCGAGCTGAGGGTGGTGCGGTGGTGGATTCCCTTCCCCACACCTATCCAATGATTTGGCGGGGGTGAATTGACCCCCCTACATCCGTCTGGCCCTCCGGATCGGTGAGGTCGCCGGCCGCCCCTACGGCATTCCCCACTGCGGATGAAGGGGAGCTTCGCAAAGAGCCCGGGTCTCGCGATCGTGGCGGTGCCCCTCGGCGGCTTGCTGGTGGTGATCGCCTTCGTGACCGGGATCGCCATCGCCCTCGGCGGGTCGCCGGGGTCCTGCGGCGGCGGCGAAGAAGTCTCGGGCACCCTCAAAGGCGGGGTCCCCGAGAAGTTCGTCCCGATCTATCGGGCGGCGGCGGGGCGCTACCGCCTCGGGCCGCGGGGGCCGGCGATGCTGGCCTCGATCCACTTCAACGAGACCAGCTTCGGCACGAACACCGCGAACACCACCGGCTCAGGAGCAGAAGGGCAGATGATGTTCATGCCCGAAACCTGGGCCGCCTACGGAGTCGATGCCGACGGGGACGGCAGGAAGGATCCCCGGGACCCAGACGATGCGATCAACGCCGCGGCCCGCTACCTCCGTGCCTCCGGAGCGCCCGGCAACTGGCACGACGCGATCTTCGCCTACAACCATGCCGAGTGGTACGTCGATCGGGTCTTCGAGGATGCCCGCCGCTTTCAGGGCGCCGGCATGGAAAGCGTCGCCGCGAGTGGCGCGGGCGAAGCCTGCGGGGCGAGCATGGGCGGGGACGCGATGCTCCGCCACGCCCAGCGCCTCTTCCAGCCACGGGCCTTCAAGCCGCTGCCAGGCCGGCTGATGGCCGACGGTCGCTCTCCGGAGGAGGTCGATGCCCGGATCTGGCCCGATGCGGTTTGGCTGCTCGAGCACTACGGGCTGCGGGTGACGGCGGCGCGGGAGGGTGGGCACCAGACCCACGGCGACGGCACCGCGATGGACCTCGTGCCCGCACCCGGGCGGGGCTGGGACGGCACCGCCAAGCGGGCCGCTGAGGATCTCGGGTGGACCGAAGGGTGCGGCGCCTCGGGCACCGCACCGGTCTGTCCGCTCGCGCCTGCGATCCAATTCGTCGGCTACAACGGCTATCCGCTTCACGGAGACCCTCGTCACTCAAGCCTGCCGCACCTCCACGTGTCCTGGAAGAGCTCCGGGTTCGGGAGCTGCCCGGGGGTGGTGTGCGGACCCGATGAGTGGGTCATGGTGTTCCCGCTGACCAGCTGATGCGCTACACACGCATCGCCTTCAATGCCCGGCGGGCGCGGTCGGGCTTGGTGAATGCGTAATGCCGGCGAGTCGTTGAGATGTCGCTGTGGTTCAAGACCTCTTGGACCACGTCGATCGGCTGCGGTTCGTCCTCGTCGTTCAGCGCCAGCGTCGCCCAGGTCCGCCTCATCGCATGAGGCGACACCAACGAGGTCACGCCCTTCGGCATGTCCCAGGCTTTCTCAACCTTCCGGACCCCGACCCCGTTCCGAGCCGCGTAGCGCTTGAGCATCTTGCCAACCGTGTTCGGGTGGGTCCGCTTGCCGTTCTTCGTAAGCAGCACGTAGGCCTTCTCAGGGTCCGCCAGGGCATCACGCATGGCAGGGTTCCGCTGTGCCTCGGAAAGCTGCCAGCGACGATAGGCGCGAAACTCGCGGACGAGTGCCGGGTGCAGGGCGAATACGTCGACCTTTCCGCCCTTGCCTACAACTTCCCAGGTCGCTGCATCCAGATCAATCTCCGGCCAACGGGCATCAGAGAAGGTCTTCAGGCGCGACGGCGCATAGAAAGTCCAGTGAGCGAGAAGCCGGCCCTTGGGCGTTCCTTCTCCGTCCAGGAGCCGTCGAACCTCCTCCCTAGTAAGGGAGTATCCACGCTTGTAAACGACCCTCGGCGCGATCTCCAGGACAGCGGGGTTGTGGTCCGGCAGATCCTCTTCGGCCTGGAAATGCTTGTAGAGGTATTTGACGGCGCACAGGTAGCTCTTGCGATACGAGGCGGACCAGCCTGGGCCCGACCGCCCGTCCGGATATCCGCGCACTCGGCACCACTCACAAGGGATGCGTGATCTGTGCGGCTGCTGGCCTCCGCCCTTCTCAAGGTGACCCATAAACAGCCGAACGTGTTTGCGTTGGGCCGTGTAAAACGTCTTGCCGTGAGCGCTGGCGAGGTACTGGCTGTAGTGGACTAGGTGGTCCTCATACCGCTCCAGCGTCCTGTCGGCGACGTTCGCGTGGTTGACTTCGATTGCTTCCGCGATCAACTGCTCGTTGGAAAGGTCCATCCGTAGCTCCTCGAATTGATCGAGGAATCGGGCGGGAGCAGAATCGAGACCTGCGAGACGCTTCTTCTTGCCAGTCGCCACAGAACGCAAATGGCATGGCGACCGGATTCGGCCTCATCAGTTCCGAAGAATCCGCTTCGTCATTTCTCGAATCGATACTCACGCCGGCTCCTCGTTGGGTTTCGAGGCAGGTCCAGCAATTCGAGTCGTAGAGCCAAGGTCAAAACGGGTGTCGAACCCCGCCCGCTTTTTTGGCTCTGGAACTGGGCCGAAAAAGCGGACGACGGGGGTCGAACCCGCGACCTCAAGCTTGGGAAGCTTGCGCTCTACCAACTGAGCTACGTCCGCGCGACCCGGATTCTACGGCCCGCGGGGGTTCGACCGCTGCCGCTAGACCCGGTACTCCGGGTTCGGGAAGTCGAAGTTGCAGCCGGCGTCCCACTCTTTCGGCTGGTTGCCGTGGGCCGGGATGCCACCGGCGTCCTTGAGGATGCGCGCCATGTGCATCAGGTTCCAGGCGGCGAAGGTGGTGTTGCGGTTGGTGAAGTCGTTCTGCGGGCCGCCGGAGCCCTCGTCGAGGTAGGAGGGGCCGGGGCCGGCCTCGCCGATCCAACCCGCGTCGGCCTGCGGCGGGATCGTGTACCCGATGTGCTGCAGCGAGTAGAGGACGTTCATCGCGCAGTGCTTGATCCCGTCCTCGTTGCCGGTGACGATGCAGCCGCCGACGCGCCCGTAGTAGGCCCATTGGCCGCGGTCGTTGAGTTCGCTGGAGTTGCCGTAGAGGCGCTCGATCACATGGGTCGCGACCGAGGACTTCTCACCTAGCCAGATCGGCATCCCCAGGACGAGGATGTCCGCCGCCATCACCCGCTCGTGGATCGCCGGCCACTCGTCGCGCTCCCAGCCGTGTTCGGTCATGTCGGGCCAGACGCCGGTCGCGATCTCGTGGTCGATCGCCCGGATGCAGTCCACCTCGACGCCCTGCTTGCGCATGATCTCCATCGAGACGTCCATCAAGCCCTGGGTGTTCGAGGGCTCGGGGCTGCGCTTCAGCGTGCAGTTGACGAACAGCGCCTTCAGGTCCGAGTAGTCGGCCATCGCGGCCAGCCTACCCGAGCAGGCTCAGGTCGACTGGTCCCAGGTGTCGCCGATGCGGTCGTAGAGCCGGTCCTTGGCCGCCAACAGCTCGCCGTCGGCGCGCGCCATCAGCGCCTCGCCGTCGCGGTCGGCGCTGGTGCCGATGCCGAAGGAGGCGCCGATGCCCTCGCCGAGCCCGGCGCCGCCGATCTCCTCGGCGATGCGGGTGGCGGCGATCTCGGCCTCCTCCTCACTGGTCCCCGGCATCAGGATCGCGAACTCGTCGCCGCCGATGCGGAAGCAGTCGTCGGCCATCCGTGAGCCCTCGAGGATGCGCGCGACCTGGCGCAGGACCTCGTCGCCGGCGGGGTGGCCGAGGCGGTCGTTGACGCTCTTGAAGCCGTCGAGGTCGAGCAGGCAGAGAGAGACCGGTCCCGAGCGCGCGGCCCGGGCTAGCTCGACCGGGAGGCGCTCCTCGAAGGCGCGGCGGTTGGGCAGGCCGGTGAGCGAGTCGCGGCGGCTCTCGCGCGACTCCGCCTCGAACAGGTTCGCGTGCGAGAGGTGGGCCGCGATCAGTTCGCTCAGCATCTCGAGGGTCTCGACGTCGGCCTCGTCGAAGTGGTGCGCCTCGGGGGCGTAGACCTTGAGGACGCCGACTGCGTCTCCCTGGTGGATGAGCGGCACGCAGATCATCGAGGCGGCGCTGACCCGCTGGCAGGCCACCGAGTCGACGCGGGGGTCGCCGCTGGTGTCGTCGCTGCGCAGCACCTTCCCCTCGCGGACGCAGAGGCCGGAGAGGCTGCTCGCCGCCTCCAGCCTCATTCCGAGGTAGGGGGTCGCCTCGCCGGTGGCGACGGCATAGACCATCTCGCCCGCCTCGACGATCTCGATCAGCCCGGCGCTGGCGCCGGTCAGCTCCTGCGCCCGCTCGGCGATCAGCTGCATGATCGTCGCCGGGTCGAGGTCGCTGGCGGCGATCTCCGTCTGGGTGCGGATGATCGCGCGCAGTTGGGCGGCAGAGCGCTCGTTGGTCATGCTGTTCAATCGGCAGCGGCCGGCCGCCGATTTAGCGCTGACGAAACCGGGCCGTTTCCCAACGCTGCCTGGGCTATGGCGTCATGCCATGGCCCAGGCAGGCTCCGATTCTTCGACGGCCTCTTCCTCTTCTCCGTCCCCGCTCGGCGCAGCACCTGGCAACCGGTAGAAGTGCTCGGTTGCGCCGCGCACCTGGCGCTCGCGGACCAGCTCGATCAGGCCGGATTTCGCCAGCTCGGTGACGTGGTAATTGGTGTTGCTGAGGGGAATCTGCAGCTCACGGCTGAGATCGCTGGGGGAGAGAACCCTGCCGCCGTCGATTCCGAGGATTTCGAGGATCGACACCCGCAGCGGGTGGGCCGTGGCACGCGCCAGCCGCTCCCAGTTCACCGGCAGGGAACGTCCGTCGCCGATCTGCCCGTTTTGCGGCTCTATAGATGGGGAATGACCGTTTTCAGAGTGACCGTTGGGGGAAAAACCGTCTTGGTTTGGCATGAGCCGACATTACCAAAAAATATTGACTCATGTCATTAATTTCGGGTAGGTTATCTGTCTAGTAGTCGTCTAAGGATGCTTCTTGGGAGGAGATGTCCAATGCGTACCGGCTTCTTGCGCGCAGCACTGATCAGCTGTATTTCTGCCCTCTTCTGGGTCGCGGTGGCCGTGCCCGCGCTCGCCGACACGGGCGACATCATCGCCCCGAGCGATCCCGCCCATCCATCCGTGGACTCCGGCTGGCAGGCCGGTACCTGCAAGGCAGAACCGCCGGAACCGGGAGCCGAACTCTGCTCGATCGCGACGCCGGACCAGTTCTTCGACACCGCCGGAGCGCATCCCAACTGGGGCTTCACCCAGTTCATCATCAAAAACGAACCTCCCGGCGAAACCCCCGTGGACGAACTGAAGACCGTCAGGGTCGATCTGCCGGTCGGGCTCAGCGTCAACCCCGGCGCCACGGTGCGCTGCAAACTGACCGTCTTCGAAGCGGGGGCCTCGGGTTGCCCGCCTCAGTCGGAAGTGGGGAAAAGCCAGGTCACCGTCTCATTGCCGCCGCTGGGGACTCCCTCACCGCCGACCGCGCCGCTGACCGAAGTCCCGGTCTACAACGTCGAACCGAAACAGGGCGAGGCGGCGCGCTTCGGCCTCGAACTCGCCGGCAACGAAGTCTTCCTCGAAGGCGACGTCGACTGGTCCGGGAACTACCACGAGGGATTCACGATCCACGTCCCCGCCGCCCTGCCGGAAGGGCTGGGCGGGATCCTCGGCCTGCTCGGGGGCGAAAAAGGGTTGATCCTCAAAAACCGCCTCGTCTTCGACGGCCGCTCCGGCGACGGCACCTTCCTCACCACGCCGACCACCTGCCTCGGGCCGGCCTACCAGGACGACTGGCAGCCCGGCGATCAGCCGACCGGGCCCTCCGGCCAGACCTACTCAACCTTCCTCCGCGCCGACTCCGTCGGCAAACCCGATCCCAACTTCCCCAACGGCTCCTCGTTCTTCGAGTCGCCGATTCCGCCGGTCAGCGAAACCAGCGGGCCGGGGACCGAACCCAAAGAGTGCGGCACGATCCCCTACGACCCCGCGATCGAAGTCGACCCCGGCACCGCGCAGACGAACTCGCCCGCCGGCGCCACCGTCAGCGTCGAGGTTCCGCACCTGATTCCGGACTTCCTCGCCAGCGAGAACGAACAGGACAGCTCCCACACCAAGCAGGCGACGGTGACGCTGCCGCAGGGGATGGGGCTCAACCCCTCGGCCGCCAACGGCCTGCAGACCTGCAGCGACGAGCAGTTCGGCAAAGGGACCCGCAACCCGGTCGCCTGCCCGCCGCAGTCGATCGTCGGCCGGGCCCGGATCGAGTCGCCGCCGCTGGAAGACCAGACGAACCCGCAGCCCGAAGAAGCGCTCGAAGGCAACGTCTACGTCGGTCGCCAGCTGAGCCGCGACCCGGCCTCGGGGGAGGAGTACCGGATCTTCATCGAGGCCAAGTCGGATCGCTACGGGATCGACGTGCGGCTGATCGGCAAGGTGCGCGCCGATCCCCAGACCGGGCAGCTGGCGACGACCGTCGCCGACACGCCGCAGGTGCCGTTCACCTCCTTCGACCTGGCCTTCGACGGCGGCGCGCGCGCGGTGCTGAGCAGCCCCCCGACCTGCGGGCCGAACCAGGCGACGGCGACGATGACGCCGTGGACGGGCAACCCGCCGGCCCATCCCGCCGACAGCTTTTCGATGACCGCCGCCCCCGGCGGCGGCAAATGCGCCAAAACGCTCGCCGAGCGACCCTTCGGCCCGGCCTTTGCGGCCGGCCCGGCGAGCCCAAAGGCCGGCGCCTTCAGCTCCGTCACCGTCCACATCGACCGCGGCGACGGTCAGCAGGAGCTGAAAGGCGCCGACGTCGTCCTGCCGCCGGGAATGACCGGCAAGCTGCGCGGAATCCCGTATTGCTCCGAGGGCGCGATCGCGGCGGCGGCGAGCCGGGCCGGCGCCGAGGAGCGGGCTGGCTCGAGCTGCCCGGCCGCGAGCCAGGTCGGGTCCGCGGCCGTCGCCGCCGGCACCGGACCCGCTCCGTACAAGATTGAGGGCAAGGTCTTTCTCTCGGGCCCCTACCGCGGGGCGCCTCTCTCCCTCGCGGTGATCACCCCCGCCGTGGCCGGGCCGTTCGACCTCGGCACGGTCGTAGTGCGGGTGGCCCTGTTCGTCGATCCCGAAACGGCGCAGATCCGCGCCGTCTCCGACCCGATCCCGCACGTCTTCGGCGGCGCCCTGCTCAGCATCCGCTCGGTCGACCTGAAGATGGACAGGCCGGACTTCACCCTCAACCCGACCAGCTGCGAACCGTTCGCCACCACCGGCGCGCTGCTGGGCGGCGGCGGGAACCCGGCCGACCCCGCGGCGTTCAGCGCCTTCGCCGTCAGCGCCCCGTTCCAGGCGGGCGGCTGCGAGGCGCTCGAGTTCAAGCCGAAGTTGTTCACGAAGCTGATCGGCGGGCGCAAGAAGATGCGGCGGAACGGCCACCCCGCCTTCCGCGCGGTGCTCGTCGCCCGCGCCGGCGATGCCAACATCAAGCGGGCGGCGCTGACGCTGCCGCACTCGCAGTTCCTCGACCAGAACCACATCGGCACGATCTGCACCCGGGTCCAGCTCGCCGCCGCGGCCTGCCCGGCGCGCTCCATATATGGATACGCGCGGGCGCAGTCGCCGCTGCTCGACGACGAAGTCCAGGGGCCGGTCTACCTGATCGCCTCCGACCACGAACTCCCGGACCTGCTCGCCGACCTCCACGGCCAGGTCAACGTCCGCCTGCGCGGCGTGATCAGCTCGGCGAAGGAGCGGCTGAAGACCGTCTTCTTCCCGGTGCCCGACGTGCCGGTGAGCAAGTTCACGATCAACATGAAAGGCGGCAACAAGGGCCTGCTGGTCAACTCGCGCGACCTCTGCCTGAAGCCGAACCGCTCGGTTCTCAACTTCAAAGCCCAGAACGGCAAGCAGCTGAAGGTGAAGAAGCTGCCGCTGCGGACCCCCGCCTGCCGCAAGGCCAAGAAGAAGAAGCGCGGGTGAGTTGCGATTAACGCTCCGCCTACCTGGGTACGACCCCACAACGTGAGGAAACGGGTTACGAGACTGCTGGTGTTCGCTGCCCTGTTCGGGGCGCTCTCGGTCGCCGTCGCCCAGGCGGGCGAAGTCGTCTTCTCGCCGCAGAACAACCCGCCGAACGCTAACGACGGCTGGCAGGCCGGGACCTGCAACACGCCGACCTGCGCGCCCGACAGCCCGAAAGCCGAGTTCTACGAAACGGCCGCCGGCCATCCGCCCTTCGGCATCACCCAGTTCATCGTCCGCCACAAAACCGACCTGCTGCACGAAGAACCGGAAGTCGACATGAAGACGCTGCGGGTCGACCTCCCGGTCGGGCTCAGCGTCAACCCCGGCGCGACCCCCCAGTGCGGGGCTGCCCACCCGAAAGAATGCCCGGCGAACACCAAAGTCGGCGAAAGCGTCGTCACCGTCTCCCCGGAACTGCCGATCGTGCCGCCGGTCCCGATCACGGTCCCGGTCTACAACCTGGTGCCGAAGCAGGGCCAGCCCGCCCGCTTCGGGTTCACGGTCGAACCGGTCCCCGACCTGCCGCTGCTGCCGCCGAGCGACATCTACCTCGAAGCCGACGTTGCCTACGAGTCCGACTTCCACGAGGGGTTCACGATCCAGGTGCCCAAGGTCGATTCGGTGAAATTGCTGAAAAACCGCCTCATCTTCAACGGCCGCGCCCACGCCGACCCGGGTGTCGGCTTCTTCCTGACCACGCCGAGCACCTGCTTCGACCCCAACGCCGCGCCCTTCCAACACACCTACTCGACCTACGCCCGGGCCGACTCGCTGCAGAACCCGGACCCGAGCTTCCCCAACGGCTCGCCCTTCGTCGAGTCGAAGCTGCCGCCGGGGACGAGCCCGAAAAACTGCGCCTCGATCCCGTTCAAACCCTCGATCGGGGTCGACCCGGGGACCAAACAGGTCGACTCTCCCGCCGGTGCCGTCACCGAGCTGAAGCTGCCGGTCGAAGCGAGCGCGACGGGCCAGGAAACCTCGACGATGCGCAGCGCGCGGGTCTCGTTGCCGCAGGGGATGGGACTCAACCCCTCCGCCGCCAACGGCCTCGCCGCCTGCAGCGACGCCCAGTTCGGGAAGGGGAGCCGCAACCCGGTCGCCTGCCCTGCGGCCTCGAAGGTCGGCACGGTGAGCGTCGCGACGCCGCCGCTGCCGGAGGGCCCCCTGACCGGCAACGTCTACGTCGGCGAGCAGAAGAGCCGCGACCCCGAATCCGGTGAAGAGTTCCGCATCTTCGTCGCCGCCGAGTCGGCCCGCTACGGGATTTCCGTGCGGCTGATCGGCAACGTCATCGCCAACGCGAAGACGGGCCGGCTGACCGCCGTCTTCGACGAACCCGCGAAAACCAACGTCCTGCGGGGCGGCAACGCCGACAACCTGCCGAGCGGTCTGCCGCAGGTCCCGTTCACCAGCTTCAAGATCGCGATCGACGGCGGCCCGAAGGCGGCGCTCAGCAGCCCGCCGACCTGCGGCCCGAACCAGACCGACAGCCAGCTGGCGCCGTGGTCCGGCAATCCCGCGGCGACGCCGACCGCCAAATTCAACCTCGACTCGCTGCCCGGCGGCGGCCCCTGCCCGAAAACGATGGGGGAGAGGCCGTTCGCCCCCGGCTTCAACGCCAAGCCGAAAAGCGATGCCGCCAAAACCTTCACCCCCTTCTCGACCTTCATCAGCCGGCCGCCCGGGCAGCAGGAGCTGAAAGGGCTCGACGTCACCCTCCCCGAAGGCGCGACGGCGAAGCTGAAAGGCGTGCCTTACTGCTCGCCGGAGGAGCTGGAGAAAATCGAGAAGCGCTCCGGTGCGGCGGAGAAGAAAAACTCCGTCTGCCCGAAGGAGAGCAAGATCGGCGTCGCCACCGTGCAGGCCGGCACCGGGCCCGACCCGCTGAAGATCGAGGGCGACGCCTACCTCGCCGGCCGCTACAAAGGCGCGCCGCTTTCGATCGCAATCGTCACCCCGGCGCTGGCTGGGCCGTTCGACCTCGGCAACGTGGTCGTCCGGGTGCCGCTCTTCCTCGACCCGGAAACCGCGCAGATCCGCCCCAAGACGAGCGCCATCCCCGACGTCTTCGGCGGCACCAAACTCGACGTCCGCTCGGTCTTCCTCAACATCAACCGCGACGAGTTCACGCTCAATGGCACCAACTGCCGCAAAGGGGCGACCGCCGGCACGATCGCCGGCGGCGGCGCCAACCCGCTCGACCCCGGCGCCTTCTCGGCCTTCAAAGTCTCCGACGAGTTCCAGGCGACCGGCTGCAAGAAGCTGAAGTTCCGCCCGAAGCTGAAGGTCCGCCTGTTCGGCAAGACCCAGCGGGCGAAGCACCCGAAACTGCGGGCGGTGCTGAAGGCGCGCGGCAAAGACGCCAACATCCGCAAGGCCTCGGTGGCGCTGCCGCACGCCCTGTTCCTCGACCAGGCCAGCCTCGCCAAAGTCTGCACCCGGGTCCAGTTCGCCGCCGAAAACTGCCCGAAGAAATCGATCTACGGCAAGGCCCGCGCCTTCACGCCGCTGCTCGGCAAACCGCTGGAAGGGCCGGTGTACCTGCGCTCGTCGAACAACACGCTGCCAGACATGGTCGCCCACCTCAAAGGACAGGTGGATGTCGACCTGGTCGGCCGCATCGACAGCTTCCGCGGCGGCATCCGCACCACCTTCGGCCGCGTCCCGGACGTGCCGGTGACGAAGTTCGTAATGACGCTGCCGGGCGGCAAGAAGGGCCTGCTGGTGAACTCACGCAGCCTCTGCGCCAAGCCCGTCAAGGCGTTCATCCGAATCAAAGCCCAGAACGGCAGGAAGGCAAACAGCAAGCCGAAGCTGCGCACTCCCTGCAAGGGCGCGAAGCGCGGCGGTCGTTCAAAGCAGCGCTGAGGACCGTGACACCGTTAGGTGTTGTGTCACAAATCGGTGACACGGTTACCCGGGTAGTAACACGTACAGGCACTTGAATCGCTTACGCCGACGTGTAATGTCTTCAGCGGGAGAGTTGTTCGTGGGCGTCACAGGGGGCGTCCTCGTTAAGGGAAATAACGAGGAGGAGATTGAATGGCAAAGCGCTCGCTCGCATTGCTTCTTTTGTGTTTCGGGGTGCTGCTGGCCCTCCCGACCTTTGCGGTCGCGGATACCGGCGATGTGGTGGAACCACAACACGAACCGGCGACGTCCGGCGACGGCTTCCAATCGGGGGTCTGCTACGAAAATCAGGTCGCAGAAGACCCGACCAAAACGGACACGACCAAACCGTTCTGTTCGGCCGAAACTCCGAACCTGTTCTTTACCCAGGCGGGTGGACACCCGCCGTTCGCGTTCGACCAATACATCATCAGGCATGAAACCCTCGCTCCCGGAGTCCTCGAACCGCTGATCGAACCCTACGAAGACCGTGTGCTCAAAACGGAGCGCGTCGATCTGCCGGTGGGATTCACCGAGGACCCCCAGAGCAGCCCGAAGTGCTCGAACGAAGACTTCGAAGCAATCGGCGAAATCCCCGGCTCAGGCGGGCAGATGGGTCGCGTCCCGAAATGCGATCCGAGCACGATCGTCGGCCGTAACGAAACCTGGCTGGTCGTCAATACCGCCAATGCAGTGCCGGTGCCGGGAGCTCCTTCGGGGACCTTCCTGCCGCGGGGGTACGTGATCCCGCCGCAAGCAGCCAAAGGGACCAGGGTTGCCGTGTACAACCTCGAGCCGAAATTCGGTGAACCGGCCCGCTTGGGCTTCATCATCGGGTTCAGCAAAGTCATCGTCCTCGAAGGCGGCGTCGCCTGGGAGAGCGACTTCCACGAGTACTTCACGATCCATCTGCCTCCCCCGTCGGTTGGGGTCTCGAGCTTGAGGTCCCGCCTTGTTGCTTTCGGGCAGTCGGGCGACGGCACTCACGTCACGCTGCCTACGACCTGCTTCGACCCGAATGAATTGCCGGACCCGTACTCGACCTGGTTCCGCGGCGAGTCGTGGGGGGAACCGAACCCGACGTTCCCCGAAGGATCGACCCCGTGGCAGGCGAAACTGCCGCCGGGGGTGAGAACGACCGGGTGTGAGTCCGTCCCGTTCGATCCGTCGCTCGAAGTCGACGCCGGCACGAACAACGTCGATTCGCCCGCTCCGGCGACTGTGACGACGAGAATGCCGTTCGACCCTGCCAAAGAAGGTGGTGAAGTCCGAAACGGCGGTACGGAAGGGATATCGCAGTCCCACGTCCGCAAAGCCGAAGTCGCGCTCCCTCAGGGCATGGGCATCAATCCCTCCGGCGCACAGGGTCTCGCCGTCTGCACCGACGCCCAGTTCAAGAAGGGCGTGCGGGTGATGGACAATGAATGCCCGCCCGAGTCCAACATCGGCACCGTCGAAGTGGAATCGCCGCCGTTGTCGGAGCCCCTGGTCGGCAACGTCTACGTCGGTCAGCAGCTCAGCCGCGACCCGGAATCCGGTGACCTCTACCGGATCTTCCTGGAAGCCAAGAGCGAGCTGGAGGGCATCAACGCCCGCCTCGTCGGTCACGTCAAGGCCAACAAGACCACGGGCGCGCTCACCGCGGTGATTGACGACCAGCTGACCGGCGAGTTTGCCGGCAAACTGCCGTCCGGTCTGCCGCAGGTTCCGTTTGAAGAGATCCGCGTCCATTTCGACGGCTCGAAAGAGGTGCTGACTAGCCCGCCGATCTGCTCGGCGACGGCAACCAGCCACTTCGAACCGTGGGCGCGGCCCGGGGAACTGAAGCCGGTCAACTCGACCGTCACCCTGAGCAGCGATCCGACCGGCGGCGCCTGTCCGAAAACGATGGCGGAGCGGAAGTTCACTCCGACCTACAAAGCCGCCCCGGAGAGCACCCAGGGCGGTTCCTACTCCCCGTTCCACGTCCTCATCGGGCGGCGCGACGGCGAGCAGGAGCTGAAAGTGGTCGACGTCACCCTGCCGAAGGGGCTGACCGGCAAGCTCGCCGGGATCCCTTACTGCTCGGAGGCTGCGATCGCCGCGGCGGCCGCGAAGAGCGGCCGCGAAGAGGCGGACAAACCGAGCTGCGACGAAAACTCGTTCCTCGGTACGGCGAAGACCACCTCGGGCACCGGTGACCACCCGTTGCAGATTCCCGGCAACGTCTGGCTGGCGGGCCCCTACAACGGCGCTCCGGTCTCGCTGGTTGTGACGACCCCCGCGCTGGCGGGGCCGTTCGACCTCGGCACCGTGGTCGTCCGGGTCGCGCTGTTCGTCGATCCGGAAACCGCCCAGGTCCACGCCGTTTCGGACCCGATCCCGGACGTGTACGGGGGGGCGAAGCTGGACATCCGCGCGATCGACCTGAACCTCTATCGCAAGAAGTTCATGCTCAACCCGACCAATTGCAGCGCCCAGGCAACCACCGGGGCACTCAAGGGTGGGGGCGCGAACCCGGCCGACCCGGCCGCGTTCAGCTCCTACGCCGTCAACGACCCGTTCCAGGCGACGGGCTGCAACAAGCTGGCCTTCAAGCCGAAGCTGAAGATCCAGCTCTACGGCGGGACGAAGCGGACCAAGAACCCGCGTCTGAAGGCCGTGCTCACCGCCCGCGAAGGCGACGCCAACATCGGCCGCACCGCGGTGACGATGCCGCGTTCCCTGTTCCTCGAGCAGGGCCACATCGGCACCGTCTGCACGAGGCCGCAGCTCGCCTCCCACACCTGCCCGAAGGCCTCGGTCTACGGGTCGGCGGAAGCGAAGTCGCCGCTGCTGAAAGACAAGTTGAAGGGCAAGGTCTACCTCGTGTCCTCCAACAACGAGCTGCCTGACCTGCTCGTCGATCTGCGCGGCCAGGTGGAGGTCTACCTGCGCGGCGTGATCAGCAGCGGCAGCACCGGAGGCCTGAAGACGGTCTTCCGGAAGGTGCCCGACGTGCCGGTCAAGCGCTTCGTCCTCAATATGAAGGGCGGCAAGAAGAGCCTGCTCGTCAACTCGACCGACCTCTGCGACAAGCCGCAGCGGGCGATCGTGAAGATGAAGGGCCAGAACGGCAAGAAGAAGAACAACAACAAGTTCAAGCTGAACGTCGTCTCCTGCGGCAAGAAGAAGAAGTAGGAGCTCGACTCAGCGCACGTCGCAAGCACCGGCGCGGATGGCCGAATAGCCTCCGCGCCGGTGCGCCCGACGCTCTCAGTCCTGATCGTCGCCTACGAGAACCGCGGCGATCTCAGCAAGACCCTGCCGGCGCTGCTGCCTGAGCTCGGCGAGGGCGACGAGCTGATCCTCGCCGAGAACAAGCCCGGCGACGGCAGCGCCGAGCTCGTGCGCGAGCTGGCGCCGGCCGCGCAGATCGTCCCGATGGGCGGCAACGCCGGCTTCGCCGCCGGCATCAATGCCGCCTCTGAGGTCGCCGCCGGCGAGCTGCTGGTGATCCTCAACCCCGACGCCGCCCCCCAGCCGGGGTTCGGCGAGGCGATCCGCCGGCCCTGGGCCGCGGACCGCGGCTGGGGCGCCTGGCAGGCGCTGGTCGCCGATGGCGAGCTGCGATCCGTCAACTCGGCCGGCAACCCCCTGCACTTCACCGGCATCACCTGGGCGGGGGGGCACGGCCGGCCGCTCGACCCGCCGCCGGCCGCCAGCGAGGTGACCGTGGGCTCGGGCGCCTGCCTGGCGATCCCGGCGCAGATTTGGCGGGAGGTGGGCGGCTTCCCGGCCGAGTTCTTCCTCTACCACGAGGACGTCGACCTCTCAGTTCGGATCCGTGCCGCCGGCCATCCGGTCGGGATCGAGCCCGCGGCCGTGGTCGCCCACGACTACGAGTTCGGAGCCAACGCCGAGAAGTGGTTCTGGCTCGAGCGCAACCGGCTCGCCTTCCTCCTCCGGAATTACCCCGCGCCGCTGCTCGCCCTCCTCGCCCCGGCGCTGCTCGCCACCGAGCTTGCGCTGCTGGCGGTCTCGGCGGCAGGCGGCTGGGGGCCGCAGAAGCTGCGGGCGAACGTCGCCGTGCTGCGCTGGCTGCCGCGGTTGCTGCGCGAGCGGCGCCGCGTGCAGCGGCAGCGAACCGTCAGCGCCGCCGAGTTCGCCTCCTGGCTGACGCCTGACCTCGACTCCGAGCTGATCTCGCCGCTGGCCCGCTCGGCCCCGGCCCGCTTGCTCCTGCGCGGGTACTGGCGCCTGGTGCGCCTGCTGCTGCCGTAGCCGATTTTCGCCCCACCCCGGTGTGGCGAAAGTCGGAAGCGCTAGGTCGACTGGCTGATCGGGCGGATCAGGATCTCGTTGACGTCGACGCCCTCGGGCTGCTCGAGGGCGAACATCACCGCGCGGGCGATGTCGTCGTCGCCGAGGGCGCTGTCGCCGGGGCGGTTCTCGAAGAAGGGGGTGTCGACCATCCCCGGCTCGATCAGGGTCACCTTGATGCCGTGGTTCTCGTGCATCTGGCGCAGCTCCTGGCGCAGCGCCTCGCCGATCGCGGTCGCCGCCCACTTGGTCGCCGAGTAAAGCGAGCCGGGCAGGACCCGGCGGCCGGCGATCGAGCTGGTGACGAGGAAGTGGCCGTCTCCGCGCTCGAGCAGGTGGGGGAGGGTGGCCCGGATCGTCAGCGCCACCCCGTAGACGTTGGTCAGCACCATCGAGCGCCAGTGCTCGGGCGACTCCTCGAGGAAGCCCCGCGAGGCGCCGAAGCCGGCGTTGGCGAAGACCGCGTCGATCCGCCCGAAGCGCTCGAGCGCGGTCGCGGCGAGCGCCTGCACCTCGTCCCACTCGGTGACGTCGCAGCGGACGGCGATCGCCCGCTCGCCGCCGCCGAGCTCCGCGGCGAGCTTCTCCAGCTCCTCCTCGCGGCGCGCCGCCAGCACCAGCCGGTACTTCGAAGCGGCCGCGCGGGCCGTCGCCGCGCCGATGCCGCTGCTGGCGCCGGTGATCAGCAGAACGGGGTCGTCGGGCATGCCGCCATTCTCCCAGGTCGGCACCTTGCGATAATCCCGATTGCCTGTGGACCCTCAGCGGAAGCGGAAGATCCGGTTGGTCGTCGCCCTCAGCGCCGCGGTGCTGCTCGCGGTGGCGCTGGTCTATACCTCCTTCTCGGCCGCGACCGGAGCCAAGGAGCCGTCGGAACTGGTGAACGCCGCACCCGGGACCAGCGCCCAACTGACCGGCAAGGTCGTCAAAGGCTCGATCGAGCGGGAAGGCAACGGGATCGCCTTCCGCGTCGTCGACCGCGACGGCAAAGGGCCGAGCCTCCCGGTCACTTACACGGGCACCGTCCCCGACCCGTTCCGCGGCGGGCGCGAGATCGTCCTCACCGGCAAGGTCGAGAACAGCGGCTTCGTCGGCGAGCCGGAAACCCTGATCACGAAGTGCCCGTCGAAGTTCACGACCAAATCTGATGGCTAGCCTCGGCAGCGCCCTGCTGGGGCTTGCCTTTCTGGCCGCCCTGGTTGCCGGAGCGCTGGCGCTCTTCGGTCGCAAGGGCGACGAGCGTCTGCTCACCTACTCGCGCCGCACCGTCTACGCCTTCTGCGGGCTGCTCACCGCCTGCGTGGTGATCATCGAGGCCGCCTTCCTCGGCGACGACTTCTCCTTCAACATCGTCCAGCAGCACAGCTCGATCGAGACGCCTACCGGCTACAAGCTGGCGGCGATGTGGTCGAGCCAGGAGGGCTCGCTGCTGCTCTGGGCCTTCGTCCTCTCGATCGCCGCCAGCGCCGCGCTGTACGCGACCCGCAACAAGCTGCGCGACCTCGTCCCCTGGGCGACCGCGGTAATGATGGGCGTCGCCTCCTTCTTCACCGGGCTGATGCTGTTCGCGCCCGACGTCGACCCCTTCGCGACGCTCGACCCGGCGCCGGTCGACGGGGTCGGCCTCAACCCGCTCCTGCAGCACCCGAGCATGATGATCCACCCGCCGATGCTCTACTCGGGCTACGTCGCCTTCACGGTGCCGTTCGCCTTCGCGATCGGCGCGCTCGTCACCCGCCGCCTCGACGCCGAGTGGATCCGCGCCACTCGCCGCTTCGCGCTGATCGCCTGGGCCTTCCTCGGCCTCGGCCTGCTGCTCGGCGCCCGCTGGTCCTACACGGAGCTCGGCTGGGGCGGCTACTGGGCCTGGGACCCGGTCGAGAACGCGGCGCTGATGCCGTGGCTGCTCGGCACCGCCTTCCTGCACTCGATCATGGTCCAGGAGAAGCGCGGGATGCTGAAAGTCTGGAACGCGAGCCTGATCGTCGGCACCTTCTCGATGGCGCTGCTCGGCACCTTCCTGGTCCGCTCCGGGGTCCTGCAGTCGATCCACGCCTTCGGCGACAACACCGTCGGCCCGTACATCCTCGGCCTGATCGGGGTGGTCCTGGTCGGCTCGACGGCGCTGATCGTCAGCCGCCTCGACGACCTTCGCTCGGAGAAGCGGATCGACTCGCTGGCCTCGCGCGAGTCGGTCTTCCTGGTCAACAACCTGCTCCTGGTCGGGATGACGGCGGTGATCTTCTGGGGCACCTTCTTCCCGCTGATCTCCGAACTTTTCACCGGCGAGAAGGCCTCGCTGGCCGCGCCCTGGTTCGACCGCTACACGACGCCGCTGGCGATCGGGCTGGTGATCTTCACCGGGGTCGGACCGCTGCTCGCCTGGCGCCGGGTCAGCTGGGAGTCGGCGAAGCGGGTCTTCCGGGTGCCGCTCGCGGTCGCCGCGGTGGTCACCCTGGGGCTGGCGCTCTTCACCGATGCCGCCGAACAGCTCTGGGCGCTGGCGCTCTTTGGCTTCGCCGCCTTCGCCCTCACCGGCCTGGCGCAGGAGTTCTGGACCGGGGCCGCCGCCCGCAAGCGGCTCAGCGGCGAGTCCGGCGCGCAGGCGTTGGTCGGGCTGGTCGGGCGCAACCGCCGACGCTACGGCGGCTACATCGTCCACGTCGGCATCATCGTCCTGCTGATCGGCGTCGCCGCCTCCTCCAGCTTCCAGACCAACCGCGACGTCGAGTTGCGGCCGGGGCAGAGCGTCGAGATCGACGGCCGCACGATCACCTATGTGAAGCCGACGGTGCAGGTCGACAGCGAGAAGATGAGCCTCGGCTCGGTCCTGCGGGTCGAAGAGGACGGCAAGGTCACGGGCTACCTGCGACCGAACCGGGCCTTCTTCCGCCCGACCGGCCAGGAGACGGGCCTGATCAGCACCTACTTCGCCGGCGAGGCGACCAGCGAGGTCGGCCTGCGGACCGGGCTCGGCAACGACCTCTGGGTAGCCGAGCAGCCCAACGTCGCCGGCATCCAGCGCGGCGCGCGGCTGGCCGACAAAGGCTTCACCGCCTGCGTGCGCGGCGAGCCCGGCACGCCGCCGCAGTGCAAAGCGCTCGGGGCCCTGATGCGCGCCGCCGCCGCCAACCCGAGCCTGCGCGCGCAGGCCTTCGAGCAGATCTCGAAATTGCAGGGCCTGGCGGCCACCCGGGTGGCGAAGACCTTCCTCACCTCCAACGCTCCCTCGACCTTCAAGGTGATCGTCAACCCGCTGGTCACCTGGATGTGGATCGGCGGCATCATCGCCCTCGCCGGGGCGCTGATCGCGCTCTGGCCCACGCGCGGCCGCCGCCGCGGCGCCCTCGTCCGCAGCGAAGCCGACGCCCGCAAGGAAGCCAAGTACCGCGAGATCCGCGACGCTGAGCTCGACCACGCCGCCGGCAAGCTCTCAGATGATGACTTCGCCGTTCTCGACGCCGAGCTGCGGCGCGAGGCGCTGGAGATCCTCGACGGCGCCGAAAACGGCACGGGCAACGGAAACGGCGCCCACCCGCGCGAGCCGGAAAAAGTCGATCGAAGCTAGATCGCCTAGACTTTCGGGACCGTGTTCACGTTCTTAAGCATCATCCAGGTGATCATCGCCATCGTCGTGATCTTCCTAGTGCTCCTGCACTCGGGCAAAGACGCGGGCCTCTCCGGCGCCTTCGGCATCGGCGGCGCCGGCGGCAGCGGCCTCGGCGGCGGCTCGATGGTCGAGCAGAACCTGGACCGCGCGACGGTCTTCTTCTCGATCCTGTTCGTGCTGAACACGTTCCTGCTGCTGAAGATTTAATTAGTTCGATTCGCCCACTCGCGGGAACGTATTGCTGGGAGGGGCAGTTCTCGCTGAGACCTACTCCTCGTTGGCGCGACGAATCAACCTGACCAAGGCGTTGATTCGCTTCTTCAGATCAAGAGGCCAATCCTCGACCTCCCTCCAGCGTGAGGCCACTCGTCTCGCAATTGCAACCTTGTCGGCTGGAGAATGTCTCGAACCGATTCTCGTGCCCTTGAGCGGATTCTTGAATTGCTCACCTCTCCACGTGAGAGTCGACTTAGGATGGGTAGCTGCAAAAGCCTCCTGAAGAAGCTCTGCCGGAACGTAGTTCTCGATCGTGTAACCCTGAGTGACCCAGACATAGGTGCCTCTAGCGTCTTCAATCTCCCTTCTGATTCTGGTCTTAGTTTCGCCAAGTCCTTGGTGACGAGAGGACCGGTCTGAGTCGATCAGAAGAGCAAAATTCCGGTTCACTTGGGGGAGGCGGATGAACTCGTTGATCGCCTCGTCGTCAGCGCTCATATGACGAAGTAGCCGTCCCCCGTATATAAGGATTGAGAAGTGGATTCCCTCGACGAGGTCAGGAGCTACTGCGGCGAGCCAGGCCAGCAAATAGATTCGGTCTGAGGGGCCCTCAACCCAGACCACTGAATTGGCTTGGACGAGGTCAGAGGCACGAGCTCCTAGCTCGAAGCTGATGGTGGCGACGTCCGCTGGCTCAAGGACCGGGCTCAGTTCCGTATGCCCATCGACAAGGCGGGCTGCGGTGATGGAGGACCTGCCGAAATCCAGCATGTGCGCTGAGTGCGTTGCCACGAGGTACTGGTTGTCGGTCTCCTCCACCAGATAACGCAAGAGCTTCCTCTGGAGCGTGGGATGCAGATGGACCTCTGGCTCCTCGATGCAGACTAGATACCGCGTGAGAACAGTGGCGGCGGCGGCAAGAATGATGACCTCATGCAGGCCCGTTCCATAGTTCTCTAGCGGCAGCCATTGGCCAGCGTGAAAGACTTGGATCGTCTGTTTGTCATACGGAATTTCAATTCGGGCCTCCTCATCGTCTAGAAGAGATTGGAGAAAACGATTGATCCGTTGGAACCGATCCCGATCTTTCGTTCCTCCAAAGCCTGGATTCTGGAGTTGAGCAAGGCGCTCGATTAGGCCTGGGCCGTCGTGTTCGTCCTCAACGACATCCTCACCCGGCCCTGGGGTGATCTGTCTGAATGCGCCGATGCTTGCCACGTGAGGAAGGGCGGTATTCACTCCGATCTTGTCGGCAACCGCGGTTAGGACCCGCGCTAAGTCTCTCCCTCCTCCTTGATTTCCAGTGAGCCTTCCCGAGAGACGAGTAACCAGTTCGGGGCCATTGTCAAGTTTGCCAACCAACGCTGAAACTGCTTGAAGTTGAGTATCGGAAATCCGCCACTTAGACCCTTCCTCCCATGCGTACTCGAACCAGATCGCCTGGGAGGTTTTCTCCGGGTTGCCTTCTTGGAAGAGCGATCGAATCTGGGGTAAGAAGCGAGGCCTTCGGGCTAGCTCCAGCCAAAGATCCTCATCGGAGGGGACCGCGATAGCAATGCGCAATTGACGACCGTCCGACGCAGGCAGGCCAAGCGGGAGATCAACGTCTGCCAGTTCCAACTGCTTCGTGCCGCCAAATGAGGGCAGAACCCGCTTCGCTACGGCCAGTACATTTGACTTTCCGGCGTTGTTCGGCCCTGCAAGAAGATGGACCTTGGACATGGGGCCAATCCGCTGAACCTGTTCCCCCCCGAAGCTGCGGAAGCCTGCTACTCCAAAGCCATCGAGCACTCGCTCCTCCTTTAAACGCTTAAGCAGCGGTGAAGCGTATCGGTCCTCTTAGGGGCACTAATGCGACAAATCAGAAAGGCATGTCGCGGGACTGGACAGAACAGCAATATATGTAAAACTCTGTGACGAACTGGCCGAGATTGACAAGGAGGGGACATGGAGGCACACGCGGAGCACGCGCACCATCACCACCATCACGAGCACGTGGAGGTCAATCCGGCGGCGTGGACGGATGGGAAGCGCTATGCCTGGCTGTTGGGGCTGATCGTCCCGCTCTCGCCCTTCCTCGCCTTCTTCTGGGTCACCGTCACCGGCTTCGGCGGGTTGTGGTACCTCGGCCCGTTCCTCGTATTCGGCCTCTTCCCGGTTCTCGACATGGCGATCGGCCTCGATCCGACCAACCCCCCCGACAGCGTCCTCAAGTTCCTCGAGCAGGACCGCTACTACCGCTGGTGCACCTACGTCTTCATCCCGATCCAGTACGCGGGTCTCGTCTTCGCCTGCTGGATGTGGGCCTACGGGGACCTGACGCTGGTGGAAAACATCGGCCTGGCGCTGACGATGGCGATGGTCGGCGGGATCGCGATCAACACCGCCCACGAGCTCGGCCACAAGCGCGCCAGCTCGGAGAAGTGGCTGAGCCGCATCGCCCTCGCCCAGACCGGGTACGGCCACTTCTTCATCGAGCACAACCGCGGCCACCACGTCAAAGTCGCCACCCCCGAGGACCCGGCCAGCTCGCGGCTGGGGGAGGGGTTCTGGGCCTTCCTGCCGCGCACCGTCATCGGCAGCCTGCGCTCGGCCTGGGGGATCGAGACCACCCGCCTCGACCGCCTCGGCAAGTCCCACTGGAGCATCCACAACGACGTCCTCAGCGCCTGGGCGATGACGGTCGTCCTCTTCGGCGGCCTGGCGATCGCCTTCGGCCCGGTCGTCCTGCCCTACTTGCTGGTCCAGGCGGTGATCGGGTTCTCGCTCCTGGAGGTCGTCAACTACCTCGAGCACTACGGGCTGCTGCGGCAGAAGCGCGAGGACGGGCGCTACGAGCGCTGCCTCCCCGAGCACAGCTGGAACAGCAACAACGTCGCCTCCAACGTCCTCCTCTACCACCTGCAGCGCCACTCCGACCACCACGCGAACCCGACCCGCCGCTACCAGGCGCTGCGCCACGTCGACGAGGCGCCGCAGCTGCCGACGGGCTACGCGGGGATGATCGTCCTCGCCTGGTTCCCGCCGCTCTGGCGCCGGGTGATGGACCCGCGCCTGCTCGACCACTACGGCGGCGACGTGACCAGGGCCAACATCCACCCGCGCAAGCTGGGCCGGGTGCTGGAGCGCTACGGGCGGGCCGCGTGAGCGCTTATCGCTGCCCCAGCTGCGGCTACGTCTACGACGAGGAGGTCGGCCACCCCCGCGAGGGCTTCCCGCCCGGCACGCCGTGGGCGCAGGTGCCCGACGACTGGGCCTGCCCGGACTGCGGCGTGCGCGACAAGATCGATTTCGAGCCCGTCTCAGCCGACGCCTGACCGTCGCCGCTGGCACGATAAGGGGATGCCCAGTAACGGCAGGACCCCTTACCAGGAGGCGGCGCGGGAGCTGCTGCGTCAGACCGTCTTCGACGCCGCCCGCGACCAGCTGGGTCGGCAGCCGTGGTCGGAGATCACGATGGCGGACATCGCCGCCGGCGCCGGGGTCAGCCGCCAGACCCTCTACAACGAGTTCGGCAACCGCAACGAGTTCGGCTTCGCCTTCGTCATCCACGAGGCCGAACGCTTCATGGACGACGTCGAAAAGGCGGTCCTCGCTCACACCGAGGACCCGCGGGCGGCGGTGCTTGCGGCGCTCGAGCATTTCCTCCGCACCGCCGGCGACGACCCGCTGATCCGCATCCTCCTCAGCGACGACGGCACCGGTGGCATGCTGCCCTTCGTCACCACCCAGGGCCTGCCCGTCGTCCAGTGGGCCACCGGGCGGCTGGTGAGCGTGATCGAAGAGGGCTGGCCCGAGGCGCCGGAGGCCGACGTCAAGCGGCTCGCCGAGAGCCTCGTGCGCCTGGCGATCAGCTACGTCACCACCCCGGGCGACTCGGCCGAGGAGGCGGCGAAAGCGGTGGCCGAGCTGCTGGGTCCGTTCATCGACAAGGCCCTCGGCTCCGCGGTCGAGTGATGCTCTCGCCGCGGCTCGACTCCCTTGGGGTCCGGCCGCTGGAGACCGAGGACGCGGCCGAGCTCCACGCGCTGGTGGAGGCCAACCGCGCGCACCTGGCGCGCTGGCTGCCGTGGGCGGCGGGGCAGGACCTGGACGGGACCGAGCGCTTCCTCGCCGAGGCCGAGGCCCAGTTCGCCCGCGACGACGGCTTTCAGGCGAGGATCGCGCCGGAAGGGCGAATCATCGGCGTCGCCGGCTTCCACTCGATCGACTGGGTCAACCGCAACACCAGCCTCGGTTACTGGCTCGCGGCCGACGCGCAGGGGGCAGGGACGATGACCGCGGTCGTCAGCGCCCTTCTCGACCACGCCTTCTACGAGTGGGAGCTGCACCGGGTCGAGATCCACTGCGCGCCCGAGAACGCCCGCAGCCGCGCGATCCCCGAGCGCCTCGGCTTCCGCGGGGAAGCCCGCCTGCGGGAGACCGAGCTGATCGCCGGCGGCTACCTCGACAGCGTCGTCTACGGGCTGCTGGAGGCGGAGTGGGGTAGTAGGACCGCTTGAACAAATAAACCCGGCTGTTTGGGCCGGGCGGGCCTTTGCCTTTTGCCGAGCCGGCGGACTAGCGTCGATGCAAGTGCAAAGGAGGTCGCAGCATGAGCGCACAGGCAAACAAGGAAACGGCTGAAGGCGCCTATCGCGCCTTCTCCAACGGCGACGCCGCCGGCGCGATGGAGAACATGGACGACGGCGTGGTCTGGACCGCCCGGGGCGACAGCGCCCTCAGCGGCACCTACAAAGGCAAAGAAGAGATCGCGGTTCTCTGGGCCAAATTCAGCGAAAAAGGGCTGAAGACCGAGCCCCACGATTTCATCGCCGACGGTGACAAGGTCGTGGTCCTGACCAAGGTCACGCTCGACGGCGAGAGCGAGGAGGTTGCCGACGTCCTCACCTACAACGACGAAGGCAAGCTGATCGGCTTCGAACAGCTCGGCGATCCCGCGATCGCCAACCACGCCTTTCCGCGTTGAGTGCGACGGGGGGCCGGGCGCGAGATCGCGCGGCCCCCCGCCTGGCTTGGGAAGATGGCGCATGCGCCCGAACCCGCTCTTCGCCTCCGAGGACCCGGAGCTGGTCAAGCAGCTGGTGCGCGAGCACCCCTGGGCCACCCTGGTGAAGACGGCGGGCGGCGGCCTGGCCGCCTCGCACTATCCCGTGCTGGTCGACGAGGATGATCCCGGCCTGACCCTGGTCACCCACCTCGGCCGGCCCGACGACGAGGTCCTGGATATCGACCGCGGCGAGCTCCTCGTCATCGTCCAAGGGCACCACGGCTACATCTCGCCCGGCTGGTACTCGGAGAGCGAGCGCAAGGTGCCGACCTGGAACTTCACCGTCGCCCACCTGCACGGCACGCCGCAGCGCCTCGAGGCGGACGAGAACCTCGAAGTCCTGACCCGGCTGGTGGCCCACTTCGAGCGCCGCCGCGACGCCCCGGCCTACCTCGACCGCGAGGAAGCCGAGCCGATTGCCCGGGGAACCGTCGGCCTGCGCATCCCGATCGACCGCTTCGAGATGAAGCGAAAGCTGAGCCAGAACAAAGACGACGAGACCCGCCGCACCGCGATCGCCGCGCTGCGCGAAGAGGGCCCGTACCGGCACGAGGCGCTGGCGGAGGAGATGGAGCGGGAGCTAGGCCCGGCGCCGGAGCCGCAGCCAGGCCAACAGACCGGCCAGTGAGTAGAGGATCGCGACCGCGATCAGCACGAACTTGAGGCTGGCGCAGGCGGTAGCGATCGCCGGAGCGGGATCGCCGAGGTGACCGCCGAGGACGAGCAGCCAGATCGCGTTTTCGGCGAGGTCGAAGAGTGCGGCGCCGATCGCGCAGGCGGGAGCGACGACGCCGATCGCCGCGAGCCTCCGCAGCCCGCGCCCGGCGGCGAAGTCCCGCACCGCGACTCCGGCGAGCGCGAAGAAGGCCCCGTAGGAGGCCATGAAGGCGAAGTCGATCCAGAGCGAGAGCCGGGCCAGGTACTCGCCGTGACCGCCCCATTCCGCCTGGATCTCATGGACCTGGCCGAGGCTCCCGGCGAACTCGAGCCCGATGATCCCCGGCCCGCCGGTGCGCTTCAGCCGCTCGTCGATCCAGGCGAGGATCAGGTTGAGCACGATCGTCGCCCCACCGAGGGCGACCAACGTTTTCGTGCGCCGTGCCAGGGGCGGAACTCTAAGGCGACCTCGTAGGGCGCCGCTTTCCCCCGAAGCGCGCGTCCATTCCTACTGTCCGGAGTCCAGGGTACGGTTTAGGTACAAAGACGTCTAGTTGGGAGGCTGTTTGTTGTGCCCTCCGTTCCGCTGAGCAAATTCGTTGAATTCACCGTCGCACAAGGAACGTCACGCGTCCGAATTGTGGCCGACTCGAAGAAGGACTACGAACCACAGCGTGACTTCTATAAACGTCTGAGGGAGCTCACCCAGCGGCAATTCGTAGACGGATGGGACAGCGCTGCGTATAAAAGGGCGATCAAGAAAGTGGCAACCTCTAAAAAGCTCAATAGCTATGAGGCCTGTCGCAGAGGGGTGACGAAGTGGGCAAGTGGAAAACAGCTATCCGCGACTAAAGGCAGCTCCAAAATCTGGAGTGCAGGCGGGCTGGACGTTCGCGTCAATCCGGAGCTGGATCTCTCGGTAAATGGAAGCCGCTTCTCCACCAAGCTCTACTTCGCTCTAGACGAGCCCTCGGGTCCACGCCTTGAAACGTTGCTTTACCTTTTAGCCGCCAAAGCGCCTAGCGGGCGAACTCCCGCGGTGCTCGATCTGCGTCGCGGGCGCCTGATCACCATCGCCGAACTCGATCCGAATCTCGGTCCGCTGCTGCGGTCAGACGCCGCTGCCTTCGTCGCGTTGTACAGCTAAGCCGATTTCTCCGCCCGCATCGTTTTGACGCGGCGCACCGCGATCGCCGCTCTGCACGAGGAGGACCCGTACCGGCAGCCGGAGATGGAGCGGGAGCGGCTCAACGCTCCTGGACCCTGAAAACGGTCTCTACCTCGCAAGTCTCAACTCGCGATTTGCCGCTACCAAAGAGCCTCGTGCGAGCTCTTCGAGGAGGGCGATGTCAGGGCCCAGCTGATCCGCCTCCGGAGAGAAGGGGAGGATCTGTGACTCCTCTGCGTCGGAATCCTTCGTGTGAACGATCTTGCAGCGCAGCTCATAGATACGGGCTGCAGTGGCGTCGAGCAGGTCATCGTCGGACATGTCTATGCGAATTGGCTGGCGCGCAGGGCCATTCTTCTTCTGGCCGAAATGTTTTACGCGCCCTCCGACACGAAGGTGCTCGCGGATCGAATCAGGGTTGATCGATCCCCTGAGGGTCGCGCGAAGTTGCGCTCGCTCATCGCCCGACCCCCGCCCTCGACCGACGCTCATCGCTTTGATGATGCTCGAGATCTGTGCCTCACGATGCGGATTGAATTGTGGGTGTTTGACGACGCTTTTGATTCGGCGCCGCATCTCCTGATCGGCGTAGAGAGGGAAGTAGAACTCCAGTACTTGGTAGAAGGCCAAGAACTGCAAAAGGGGCATCCCTGCGGCTCCTCGTGCGTAGGAGAAGAGGGCGATTGGCTCGGGCTCGTATTCGCTGGTAGGAAACGAAATCTCATCCAGTCCCCCCTCTCGGCGGCGCCGGCGGCCTATCTGCCGATTCCGGGGTCTGCTCAGAACTAGCGGGGTTCCTAAGGTCGCGTCGATCTCAAAGAAAAGGGAATTCGCAATGCCTTCGAGGGCGCGAAGGGCGCTGTCATGGGTCGCGACGCCAAGGCCCGAAATGCGTATGGCGGCGACCTCGCGGCTAGGAACTGCCCCGCCACCCGCGAGAGCCTTGAGCTCGAGAGACGGCGCCCCTATTGAGACCTCGACCCCGTTGTGGGCTACATGGAGCAGTTGGGTTCGCTCCTCGTTCAGCTCGATATCGAATTGCTGTGCCAAATGGGCTAAGGCGGCGGGCGGCCCTCCCGCGCGGTCGATGTACGACTCCACGAAATCGTCGCCGTAGTTGGCGATGGCTTTGAGTTGCCCCAGGAAGACATAGCTCTCGAAAGGGAAGCTTAGTAGCTGGACTATCCGGCGACCGGAGGCGAAGACGGGTCGGGTCTCGCGCCCGGCGGGCATCTGAATCTCCACAAAAATTCCAAAAGGCTGTTTATCGATTTGGACTGGGATGTCGTGTTCGTCGCAACGAGCACGGAAGGCTTCCACGAGAGCCTCTTCTCGCGCTCTCTCCTCTGCCTTTGGGTCTTCGGTCGACTTCGGTACCTGAGGGCTCACGTCGTATTCCTTATTGGTACTTACGGTTTCAAGCTGACGGGACTGAGGTCGAGAACCAATAAGTCGGACAGACTACGTTGGGAGATGAAAAGTGCGGCTGAGAGGAGTCGAACCTCCACGGGTGTTTCCACCCACAAGGCCCTCAACCTTGCGCGTCTACCAGTTCCGCCACAGCCGCTCGAGGGCGCTCGATTCTAGATGTTTGCGTGCAGGGGGAGGGCGGAGGTTGCGGGCGTCCGGGGGAGGCGGTAGCCTTGCGAACAAGTGTTCGAAGGGAATTTGCGGCTATTTAACCCTGGTGACCCGGCATCGGAGGGACTTGGAACGACGATGGAACTTGACCTGACCAAGCGGCAGAAGGAGATCTTCGACTTCATGCGCAAGTACGCGGCGAAGACCGGGTACCCGCCGACGGTGCGGGAGATCGGCAAAGCCGTGGGCCTCCATTCGTCTTCGACCGTGCACGCGCACCTGGCCAATCTGGAGAAGCTGGGGCTGGTGAAGCGGGATCCTTCGAAGCCGCGGGCGATCGAGCTGCTCTACGAGAAGGCCAAGCGGACGATCAGCCCCGGCAACGGGCTGCCGCTGGTCGGTCAGGTCGCCGCCGGCGAGCCGATCCTCGCCGAAGAGAACATCGAGGAGTACCTCGAAGTGCCGGACGTGATCGGCGGCGAGGACGGCGACTACATCCTCCAGATCCGCGGCGAAAGCATGAAGGACGCCGGGATCATCGAAGGCGACTACGTGATCGTGCGCCCCAGCGACGACGCCGCCAACGGCGAGATCGTCGTTGCCCTGATCGGCGAAGAGGCGACCGTGAAGCGGCTCTTCCGCGAGAAGGACCACATCCGGCTCCAGCCCGAAAACGAGGAAATGGAGCCGATCCTCACCACCGAGGCCAAGGTCCTCGGCAAGGTCGTCGGGGTCTTCCGAAAGGTCTAGCCAGGCGCGGCCTGGATCAAGGCCACTTGCCCGACTCGATCAGCTTTTTGTAGCGCCGCTGCCGGCGGCGCGCGTCTCGCATCACCAGCGGCAGCAGCCGCAGTGAGATGCGCGGGAAGAGGTCGACGAACCGCAGGAAGGGGCCGCGCCAGCGGGGGACGATCAGGATCGGGCGCGGGCGCTCGGTCAGCTTGCCGACCTCCTTCGCCACCTCCTCGGCGGTCAGCAGCCGCCCGGAGAAGGAGGGCGCGGCATCGGGGTCGTCGAGCTTGTCCTCCAGCATCGGCGTCCAGATCCCGTCGGGGCAGACGGCCGAGAGCTGGATCTTCTTCTCGCCGTTGCGGCGCAGGTCGAAGAGCGTCCCCAGGGTGAAGGCCATCGCCGCGTGCTTGGAGGCCGAGTAGGCGACCTCGCCCGGCGCGGCAACGATCCCGGCCAGGGAAACGACGTTGACGACGTGGCCACTGCCGGCGGCGCGCATCGGGCCCAGGGCCGCGATCGTCCCGTTCATCAGGCCGGTGACGTTGACGTCGAGCATCGTCTGCCGCGTCTCGGCGCTCTGCTCCCAGGGCGGGCCGCTGAAGAAGACGCCGGCGTTGTTGACCCAGAGGTCGAGCGAGCCCGTACGGCCGATCGAGTCGGCAAGCCCGCGGCAGGCGGCCTCGTCGCGGACGTCGAGGGCGGAACCGCGCGCTTCGGCCCCGAGCTCCGCGGCGGTGCGGTCGGCCGCACCGGCGTCGACGTCGGTGACGTGGACGCGGTAGCCGCGCCCGATCAGCTCGGCGGCGATCGCGCGGCCGAGGCCGCTCCCGGCGCCGGTCACCACAGCCGTTCGCATGGCCGGCGAGTCTACGTCTCTTTCCCACCGACGGGCCGAAAAGCGCTTAGGTGAAGCGGTTTTCGGCCCGTCGGCTTCAACAGACCCACATTCAGGGCGAAATTTCGGCTTCGAGCTACCATCGGTGGGCGGGCCGAGCGGACCGCGGGGGGAGAGAAAACCCTCCGAGGAAAGTCCGGACACCACAGGGCAGGGCGGTGGGTAACGCCCACCCGGGGAAACCCGCGGGAAAGTGCCACAGAAATGACACGGCCGATGGCGCGACTGCAGCTGCGTCGCGCACAGGCAAAGGTGAAATGGTGCGGTAAGAGCGCACCGGCGTTGCGGTGACGTAACGGCCAGGCAAACCCCGCCCGGTGCAAGGCCAAGCAGGACCGTCGACCCGGCTCGGCGAGGTCCAGGTAGGCCGCAGAGATAGATGGCCGCTCAAGACAGGATCCGGCTTACAGGCCCGCTAAGGAAGAGGCTCCCGAAAGGGGGCCTCTTCTATGTCCGCGCCTCCGCCTCGTCTCCGCCCGCGTCGTTTCCATCATTTGGGTCCCTATGGGGGCCAAAAGGATGGAAACGACGTCTGCACGATTTTCTGTCTTAGCGTTTGCTAACCTGCCGCCAACTTCCGCTGAATCTCCGCCTACATACCGCGGGGAGCGGGGGGCCCAATCAGTTGGGGCGAATCGCGGCCGAGCGCCGCGTAGCGCAGCTCTTTCAGCGCGAGCCCGTCAGCTAACCCCGCAAGCGCCTGGAAAGAGATGCAGACGATCAACCAAACCACCGTGCGCTGGGCTATTGCCCTGGCCGCCTTCTTCGCCCTCTTCGCCGGGGTTGCTGCCGGTGCGCAGGCGGCGACCGGTGGCGCTTCGAGCTACACGCCCAGCACCGAAGCCGAAGAAGAACACACCTTCGGCGACTGGCGCTACGGCGGCGCCAGCTGGTACGGGCCGGGCCTGTGGGGCAACAAGACGGCCTGCGGCCAGACGCTGCGGCCGACGACGCTGGGTGTCGCCCACAAGAAACTTCCCTGCGGGACGACGGTCAAGTTCGTCTACCACGGCAGGTCGGTTGTCACCCAGGTGATCGATCGCGGCCCCTACGTCGACGGCCGCGCCTGGGACCTGACCAAAGCCGCCAGCGACGCGCTCGGCTTCGAAGGCGTGGGACGCGTCCGCTACGCGGTCGCGATCGACGACGCCACCAGCGCCCGGCACGACTGAGCCGGCTTCTCCGGCCGCTCCTCGGACTACGCTGCCGTGTTCAGGTAGCAGCAAAAGACGAGAGGAGCAGCGTTTATGTCGAGGTTTTCGCGAGGGTTGGACGCCACCGGAGCGTGGAGAGGCCGCTGGCTGGCTCTCGCCCTGGGCCTGTTCGGCTCCGCCCTGTTGCTCCTCTTCAGCCTTGCGGCCGACAACGGCGACGCGAGGGCCGGCCGCACGACGGTGATCCTCGGCCAGACGGCGAGCGAGCCCGATCCCTCCTGCCCGGACCTGCCCTGCCAGGCGATCGGCAGCGTCACCGGGTTCCAGGTCAACAACGGCCAGGCAAGCCTGCCCTTCACGGTCCCCAACGACGGCACGATTAAGTCCTGGACCCTGACCCTGGCCCAGCCGACCGGCAGCCAGCGGACCTTCTTCAACGGCTTCTTCGGGACGCCGCCGCAGGCGCGCCTGGCGATCCTCCGCCGGGTCCCGGGCACCAACCCGCCGCGCTACAACCTGCGGCGGCAGGGGTCGGTCAAGGTGCTCTCGCCCTACCTGGGGCAGACGGTCAAGTTCAGCGCCAACCTGAAGGTCGAAAAGGGCGACATCGTCGGCATCACCGTTCCGACCTGGGCGCCGGCCTTCGCCCAGGACCTGAACACCAACAACGTCTGGCGCGCCAGCCGCGAAGAGGGCGCCTGCAAGAACGCGACGGACATCCGCCAGGGCGAACCGCAGGAAAAAGTAGGCACCCGCCGCACCTACGGCTGCAAATACACCACCGCGCGCCTGCTCTACACCGCAACGCTGGTAGAGGGCCGCTAACTCAAGCCCGATCGGGTGGGGGTCGGTGCCCCCTCCCACAAAGGCTCAAGAAGTCACGCCGGCACCCATAAGATCAACCAGCTGCGCGACGGGCTTTGGGGGAGGGGGCACCGACCCCCTCAGCCTTTAGGCGGCTGAGGGAAGTGCCCTAGGACCACCCTGATCCTGAGGCAGGGCAGCCGCGCTCGCAATCAGGCTCTGGAACTCGTTCAGCGCCAGGTGCCCGACCGCCTCGAGGATCTCCTCGTCGGTCCAGCCGATCTCACGCGCCTCCTCGTGGAGGTGGAGGGGCGGGGGACCCGGCTCCAGGGTCTCCTTGAGGAAGGTGAGGAGGGCGGCCTCCTTCGGGTCGGATGAGGTGAAGCTGCGGGCTTTGGAGACCTCGTCGAGGCCGAGCCCGGCCCGCCGCGCCGACTTCGCGTGCTGGGCGATGCTGTAGTTGTCCTCGCGGTACTCGGCGACCGCCAGGGCGATCCGCTCGCGGGTCGCCTGGGCAAGGACGCCGCCGCGCAGCTCGGACCGCATCCGGGTGTACGCGCGCAGCACGGCCGGCGCTCCGGCGAGCACGCCGACGAACTTCGTCACCGCGCCCCCGGCGGCCTGAATGCTCTTGATGAGAGGTGCGCTCTCGTCAGGCGCCGTCAGCTCGTCGTGGATCTGGAATCTGCTTACTGCCGTTTTTACCGTCACGTGGCTTCTCGCTCCTGGCTCTGTCTTCGGGGCGGCATTTCGCTTTACAGAGCCCTTACGTGGCCTTTACTTTACTTTTAGCCGCTTACTTACTAGACGTAAGTTATACCGGGTTCCGAGGACGCTTTCAAGCGCCACCGGATCGGTTTTCTCTACCCGTATTACGTCTTTCGGCACCCATCCGGTTCATTCGCCTATCGTTGCGGCCTTCCCCAGCAAGGAGGCAGCAGGCATGGCAGAGCATCCCCGTAGCGCCGCCGAGGTGATCGAGCTCGTCAAGGAGCACGACGTCCGCTTCATCCGCCTCTGGTTCACCGACGTGCTCGGCCAGCTGAAGAGCTTCTCGGTCAACGCCTCCGAGCTGGAGGACGCCTTCGAAGGCGGCATGGGCTTCGACGGCTCATCGATCACCGGCTTCAACCCGATCGAGGAGTCCGACATGCTGGCGGTGCCGGACCCCTCGACCTTCGCGCTGATTCCCTGGCGCCCCGAGGAGGACGCGGTGGCGCGGATGTTCTGCGACATCCAGGTCCCCGGCGGCGGCCCCTACGAGGGCGATCCGCGCTGGATCATGCGGCGGGCGCTGAAACGGGCCGAAGACCTCGGCTTCGACGCCTACAACATCGGCCCCGAGCTGGAGTTCTTCTACTTCCGCTCGGCGAAACCGGAGAACGGCGTGCCGGAGGTGCTCGACGAGGGCGGCTACTTCGACCTGACCACGCTCGACGCCGGCTCGGACCTGCGCCGGGAGACGGTGCTGGCGCTGGAGAAAATGGGGATCCACGTCGAGTACACCCACCACGAGGTCGGGCCGTCCCAGCACGAGGTCGACATGCGCTACAAGAACGCGCTGGAAATGGCCGACGACTGCATGACGTACCGCATCGTCGTCAAGGAGTACGCGATGAAGTACGGCTACCACGCGACCTTCATGCCGAAGCCGCTGTTCGGCGAGAACGGGTCGGGGATGCACGTCCATCAATCGCTCAGCAAAGACGGCGAGAACGCCTTCTACGACGAGGACGACCCCTACTACCTCTCGCCGGTGGCGAAGTCGTTCATCGCCGGCCAGCTCAAGCACGCGCGCGAGATCTCGCCGCTCTTCGCCCAGTGGGTCAACTCCTACAAGCGACTGGTCCCCGGCTACGAGGCGCCGGTCTACCTCGCCTGGTCGCGGCGCAACCGCTCGGCGCTGATCCGGGTGCCGCTGTACCACCCCGGCAAGGAGAGCGCGACCCGGGCCGAGCTGCGCTGCCCCGACCCCGCCGCCAACCCCTACCTGTGCTTCGCGGCAATGCTGCAGGCCGGGCTGGAAGGGGTCGAGAAGGGCTACGAGCTGCCCGAGCCGATGGAGCAGAACCTCTACCACCTCTCCCAGGAGGAGCTCGGCCACCAGGGGATCGAGCAGCTGCCGGCGACGCTCGGCGAGGCGATCGAGGTCGCGGCCGAGTCGGAGCTGGTCCTGCGCACCCTCGGCGAGCACACCTTCCGGCGCTTCGTCGAGATCAAGCGGCAGGAATGGGACGACTACCGCGTCCAGGTCACCCCGTACGAGATCGAGAACTTCCTACCGATTCTCTAGCTGGCGCTTCAGCTCGCCGGGCTCCGTTACCGGCAGCTGGCAGGTGAAGTTCTCGCAGACGTAGGCGGCGGGCTTGCCTTCGACGGCGGCGCGGCCTGCCAGTAGGGGTGGCTCCTCAGTGCCCTCGGGGCCGCCGGCGAGGACGAGGTGGGGCCGGTGCCGCTCGCGGACGACCGCCGCCAGCCCGTCGAGGTCCTCGCCGACCAGGGCGACCTCGCGAGTGGGGGAGAGGTGGAAGTCGAGCGCCCGCAACAGGTGGGCGAAGGCGTCGGGGTGCCGGACGGCGGGCTCGGCGAAGAGGGCGAAGACGCCTTCGGCGGCCTCTTCGTAGCGGCGCTCGCCGGTCAGGGCCGCGAGGCGCAGCAGGCCCATCGCCGCGGCGCTGTTGCCGGAGGGGATCGGGTGGTCGCCGACCTCCTTGCGGCGGGCGATCAGCTCTTCGTGGTCGTCGGCGGTCGAGTAGAAGCCGCCGCGCTCGGGGTCGCCGAAGCGCTCGATCATCGCCTCCGCCAGCTCCTGCGCCGCAGCGAACCAGCGGGCCTCGAAGCTCGACTCGTACAGCGTCAGCAGCGCCTCGACCAGGAAGGCGTGGTCCTCCAGGTAGGCGCCGAGGTGGGCGCGGCCGTCCTTGTAGGTGCGCAGCAGGCGCCCGTCGTCGTCGCGCAGCGAGCCGAGCACGAACTCGGCGCAGGCGCGGGCCGCATCGAGGTAGTCCTCGCGTCCGAGGACGGCGCCCGCATCCGCGAGAGCCGCGATCGCCAGCGCGTTCCAGGACGCGAGCCGCTTGTCGTCGAGGCCGGGACGGACCCGCTTGGCTCGCGCCTCGAAGAGGGCGCGCCGCGCCTCCGCCAGCCCCTCCGGCTCGGGGCTCTCCGGCCCGCCGGCGAGGTGGAGGACATTCGAGCCCTCGAAGTTGCCGGCCTCGCTGACCCCGTAGTGCTCGATGACCGCAGCGGTCGCCTCTCCCAGCACCTCCCGGATCTGCTCCGGGGTCCAGACATAGAAGCGGCCCTCCTCGCCCTCGGAGTCGGCGTCGAGCGCCGAGTAGAAGCCGCCCTCCGGGCCGCGCATCTCGCGCAGCATCCAGTCCAGGGTCTCCTCGCAGGCGCGGCGGTAGCGCTCGTGGCCGAGCTCCTGCCAGCCGTGCAGGTAGACGCGGGCCAGCAGGGAGTTGTCGTAGAGCATCTTCTCGAAGTGGGGGACGAGCCAGATCGCGTCGACCGAGTAGCGGGCGAAGCCGCCGCCGAGCTGGTCGTAGATGCCGCCGGCGAGCATCCCGTCGAGGCTCAGCTCGACCGCCTCGGTCTCGCCGCGGGTCAGCAGCAGCTCCAGCGAGGAGGCCGGCGGGAACTTCGGCGCGCCTCCGAACCCGCCGCGCTCGCGGTCGGCGGCGGCGAGCAGGCGCTCGACCGCCTGCTCGAGCAGCGCCGCCTCGGGCGGCTCCGCTGCCGGCTCGATCGCGCCGACCGCCCCGAGC
>DASSYI010000055.1:0-130393 GCA_035703365.1 Solirubrobacterales bacterium | reverse complement strand
ACGGGCCGACCGAGGGCTTCGAGGAGACCAAGGACTGCATCGTCGAGGTGATGGGCGCCGAGGGGATGCTGCCCGATCCCGACGACATCATCGTCACCACCGGCGGCCAGCAGGCGATCGACCTCGTCTGCAAGACGCTGCTCGACCCGGGCGACGTCGTCATCTGCGAGGCGCCGACCTACCCGGGCGCGATCCCCACCCTCTGCAGCTACCAGGCCGACGTCGTCCAGGTCGAATGCGACGAGGACGGGATGCAGGTCGAGGTGCTGGAGCAGCTGCTCGGCGAGCTGCGCGGGGAAGGGCGGCGGCCGAAGTTCATCTACTCGGTGCCGAGCTTCCAGAACCCGGCCGGGGTGACGATGTCCCTCGAGCGGCGGCGACGGCTGGTCGAGCTGGCCCGGGCCCAGGAGCTGCTGGTGGTCGAGGACAACCCCTACGGGCTGCTGCGCTACGGCGGCGAGCCGATGCCGCCGCTCTACCAGCTCGACGGCGGCGACTTCGTCATCTACCTCGGCACCTTCTCGAAGATTCTCTCCCCCGGGATCCGACTCGGCTGGGCGGTGGCGCCGCCGCCGGTGATGGAGAAGATCGTCCTCGGCAAGCAGGCGGCCGACCTCTGCACCTCGACCCTGACCCAGTACTTCGTCCGCGAGTACTTCGCCGAACGACGCTGGCAGCGCTACGTCGACGACCTGGTCGAGATCTACCGCGGGCGCCGCGACACGATGGTCGAGGCGCTGCGCGCCAACTTCCCGGCCGAGGCGACCTGGACCGAGCCCGACGGCGGCCTCTTCATCTGGGCGACCCTGCCCGACTACATCGACACCAGCGACCTGCTGGCCAAGGCGCTGCGCGCCGACGTCGCCTTCGTCCCCGGCCAGGCGGCCTACGTCGACGGCCGCGGCAGCCACTCGATGCGGCTCAACTTCTCCGGCGTCGACGAGGACGAGATCCGCGAGGGCGTGCGGCGGATCGGCAAGGTGATCGCCGAGCAGGTCGACCTCTACGGGGCGCTGACCGGCGAACAGAAGCTGCCCGAGCCCGCGCCGGAGTCGGCGCCGAACGTGGTCCCGTTCCGCAAGGCGGGCGAGGCCTGATGAAGGTCGCAGTGCTGAAAGGCGGCCGCTCGCTGGAGCGCGGCGTCTCGCTGCGCTCGGGGGCGCGGGTCGAGGACGCGCTGGAGCGGCTCGGCCACGAGGTCCTGCCGATCGACGTCGGCGCGGACCTGGTCAAGCGCCTGGCCGCCGAGCGGCCCGACGTCGCCTTCGTCGCGATGCACGGCGTCGGCGGCGAGGACGGCACCGTGCAGGAGCTGCTGGAGATCCTCGGCATCCCCTTCACCGGACCGAACGCGGCGGCCTGCGCCCGCTGCATGGACAAGGTGCAGGCGAAGGACGCGATCGAGCTCGCCGGCCTCCCCACCCCCCACTGGTTCGCCTTCAACCAGACCGCCTTCCGCGAGTTCGGCGCCGCCGACGCGCTGGGCCGCCTGGAGGAGACGCTCGGCTTCCCGCTGGTGGTGAAGCCGAGCCGCGGCGGCTCCTCGCTCGGGGTCAGGTTCGCCCGCTCGGCGGGCGAGGTCCCGCAAGCCCTGGTGTCGGCCTTCAGCTACGACGACCGGGTCCTGCTGGAGCGCTTCGTCGACGGCCGCGAGCTGGCGGTCAGCGTCCTCGGCGACGAGCCGCTGCCGGTGGTCGAGGCGATCCTGCTCGAGGGCGACCGCTACGACTTCGAGGCGCGCTACGAGATCGGCCGCACCCGCTTCGCCTGCCCGGCGGAGCTCGGCGGCGAGGAGACACGGGCCGTCACCGAGGCGGCGCTCGCCACCTACCGCACCCTTGGCTGCACCGGCTTCGCCCGCATCGACGTGATCCTCGGCGACGACGGGCCGTGGCTGCTGGAGGCCAACGCGATCCCTGGGCTAACCGACACCAGCCTCCTCCCCCAGGCCGCCGAGGCGGCAGGGCTGTCCTTCGAGCAGCTGGTCGAGCGAATCCTGGACCTGGCTCTTAGCCCCCAGGGCATTTCCTAGGAGCGAAAAGCAAGCAGCTCAACGAGGAGTGAGGGAGCGTGCTCTGCACGTGACCGAGCGACGACGCCGAGACGCGCCGCTTTGCAGCCCTAGGAATCGCCCTGGGCGAAGTCTTCGGGGGTTACCTCGTCGAGGAACTCCTTGAATTTGTCGACGACCTCCTCGGTGTCCTCGACCTCGTGCTCAAACTCGATCGCCGACTCCTCGATCACCTCCTCGGCCGCGAAGATCGGGGCCGAGACGCGGACCGCGAGGGCGAGGGCGTCGGACGGGCGCGAGTCGATCTCGATCTCCGAGCCGTTGATCGAGACCGTGATCGAGGCGTAGAACGTGTTGTCGCGCAGCTCGGTGACGGCGACCCGCTCGCACTTCGCGTCGAGGTTCTCCAGCATGTCGGAGAGCAGGTCGTGGGTCATCGGCCGCGGCGTCGAGGCGCCCTGCAGCTTCATCAGGATCGCCGCCGCCTCCGGGTGACCGATCCAGATCGGCAGGAAGCGGTTCCCGTCCACGGTCTTGAGCAACACGATCGGCTGCTTGCCGACCATGTCGAAGCTGACGCCATAGATCTGCATCTGCTGCAAAAGAGAGCTCCCGACCGAGGTTGAGAGCGAAAGTATAGGTCGGGCATCTCCCCGCCTCAGCGGGGATCTACCGTTGAGCAATCGAGCCAGCGCTTCGGGTTATGTCAACGGTCGTGGTCCGCTACGTAGTGTTCGGCGCGACTCAGCAGATCGAATAGGTCTGGGGTCGCGGCAGCCAGCGAGCGGATTGCCTGGCCTACTGGCTGGGACGTTAGATCCCGGAGAATCTCGGTGGCAACGGTGTCCTGAGGAAACCCCCCATCCTCGGTTTCCTCAAGGAGCTCTCCCAGCGGAACGTCAAGGACCCGAGCGATCTCCCGAAGATGGCGCAAGCTGGGCTCATTGTGACCCTGCGTCCAGTTCGTCACAGATTGCTTGGACACGCCCAGTGCGTCGGCGAGACCTCGATGGCTGTAATTGCGTTGCTTTAGGAGCAGCGCAAACCGCTTTGAAAAGCCATTTGGACCCTCTGGAAGAGATGGTCGGGGAGTCATTTTGCTGTCCTAGTTTATTTGTAGTCTCCTGTTTTTAGCGTCCCAATAACTTTGGGGGGCGAAGTTCAGGTCGTCCAGCCCTTGTCAATTCGGGAAGAAGAAGAACGATGGCCGCACCTACGGCGAGCACGCTGATCGACGCAGTGAACAAGAGAGACGAACGAGTAGAGACGGTTCCACGCGGGGAAGTGCTGATGCGCGGTCAAAACTTCCGCACCGCCCACGTCTTCATTCTGAGCAGCAATCGATCTCTATTGCTCCAGCAGCTTGCTCCGCAGCGGGAGCGCCACCCGGGAAGATGGGGCTCTTCCGTCGCCGCCTATCTATTTGCCGGCGAGTCGTACTTGCGAGCTGCATCCAGGCGGATGCAAGAAGAGTTGGGGCTGGTAGCGCCGATTGAGAGGGTCGGCAAGATGGAGATGAGAGATGCTCGATCCCTTAAGTTCGTCTCTCTCTTTCTCTGCCGGAGCGACGGTGGCGAGATCAGGGAGCCCGACCACATCTCTCAACTGGCGTACTGGCCAATCGAGCAGATTGAGATGGGTATCAACCGGGAGCCAAACATCTTCACTCCTACCTTCGTCAATCTCTTCAAGACCTTCGGCGATCAACTGCAATGAGTGAAGCTCCACCCGAGGAGCTTCAGCGCCAGTACGACCGGGCGCTCGACGAGTACCGGTTCCAGGTAGACCTCAACTGGCGACGATCGGAGTACTTTTTTGTTCTCAACGTCGGCGTATTGATAGCCGCAGCGACCATGTTCGCCGCGGACAACGTCCCGCGAGAGCTCGTCTCGGTCCTCTTCCTGATCGGCGCACTGCTTGCTGTCCTCTCGGTCTTCGCCAACGAATCCCAGCACGGCTATTACCGCAGCGCTCGCGCCGTGAAGCAGGGGATTGAGGAAAGGCTGGAACTAAGGGAAATGGCCTTGGCGACGACTCCGGGCATGGGTTCAAAAGTCGGACGGCTGGGACGAGTACGGACGTTCTTGAAGATCATGCTCGTAGCCATAGCGCTAGTGGATCTGGGTGGCGCCGTGTTTGCAATGGACGAAGCCGGCGGGACGACCAAGCCTGATCCGCCACTCAGCGTCTTGGTCAGCACCGAGTCCCCGAAGAAGCAGCGGCTCTGGTCTGCGCTGGTGGTTAGCCAGGAAGGGCGATTGGTGCAGTCTCACCGTCTGGGGCCAGGATCGCTGCCATTCCTTCTCGACCTTCAACCGGGCAGCTACCTCGTTTCTCTCGGTGGGCAGTCTTACTGCCAGAAAAGAATCGAGGTGGACCGTCGCCCCCTCCAAACGGCTGTCCTTCGTTGCTAGGGGCTCAATTTCAATGGGCGATCCTGGATTCGAACCAGGGACCTCGTCCTTATCAGAGACGCGCTCTAACCAACTGAGCTAATCGCCCGGGGACGGCGATGATAGCGACGCCGGGCCGAGCGCTCAGGAGCCGCTGCGCTTGCGCAGGCGGCGGGCCAGCGCGTGGCCCTCGCGGACGTCGTCGAAGCGCAGCTCGGCGACGATCCCGTCGCCTTTGGCGCGGGCGACGACCTCGTGGCCGAGGGCCTCCTCGAGGGCGTCGGCGACGTCGCGCAGGGCCGCCTGGGCATCGGGGTCGACCGTCGCCCGCCTCGGCCTCGCCTTTGGCTGGCCAGCCAGCCGAACCCTCTCCTCGGTTTCGCGGACCGACCAGCCGCCGCGGGCGGCGTCGCGGGCCAGGCGGCGCCGGACGTCGTTGCCGGGGACCCCGAGCAGCGCCTTGCCGTGGCCCTCGCTGAGGTCGCCGGACTCGAGTAACCCGAGGGCCTCGTCGGGCAGCTCCAGCAGGCGGATCAGGTTGGAGACGGCGGGGCGGCTGCGGCCGACCCGGCGGGCGAGCTCCTCTTTGGTCAAGCCCAGCTCGCGGACCAGGGCGTCGCAGGCGCGCGCCTCCTCGACCGGGTTGAGGTCCTCGCGGACCATGTTCTCGATCAGCGCCGCCTGCAGCCGCTCGGCCTCCTCCTGATCGCGGACGACGGCCGGCACCTTGTCGATCCCGGCCTGCTGGGCGGCGCGCCAACGCCGCTCGCCGGCGACCAGCTCGTAGCTGCCGTCGGGGAGGGGGCGGACGAGGAGCGGCTGGACGACCCCGCTGGCCTCGATCGAGCTGGCCAAGGCCGCCAGGGCCTCCTCGTCGAACTTGGTCCGCGGCTGCGAGGGATTCGGCTTGATCAGGGAGACCGGCAGCTCGCGCAGCTCGCCGGCGTTGGAGACCTCGGACTCGGGGAGGATCGCCGAGAGGCCCCGGCCGATCCCGCGCTTAGCCACGGCTCGCGAGCTCCTTGGCCAGGGCGCGGTAGGCGACGGCGCCGTGGGAAGACGGGGCGTGCTCGGTCACGGGAAGACCATAGCTAGGCGACTCGGCGACACGGACGCTGCGGGGGATCACCGTCTCGAAGACCATCCCGTCGAAGTGGTCGCGCAGCTCGGCCTCGACGTCCTGGGCGAGGCGCGTCCGCTCGTCATGCATCGTGATCAGCAAACCCGAAACCTCTAGTTGAGGGTTCAGCTCACGCCTGATCAGGCCCAGGGTTTCGAGGAACTGGACGAGCCCCTCGAGCGCCAGGTACTCGGCCTGGACAGGGACGATGACCCGGTCCGCCGCAGTCAGCGCGTTGACGCTGATCGGGCCGAGCGAGGGTGGACAGTCGAGAAGGGTGACGGCGAAGCGCTCGCGCAGGGGGCCGAGCCGTTCGCGCAGGCGCGTCTCCGCCCCCTGGATCCGCGGCAGCTCGACCGCGGCGCCGGCGAGGTCTTTGTTGGCCGGCACCAGCCAGAGATTGTCGGGGCCGGCGGGGCGGGCAGCCTCGGCCACCGAGCTCTCGCCGACCAGGCAGTCGTAGGAGGAGGGGTGCAGGTCGCGGGCGCCGCCGAGCGCGACGGTCGCGTTGCACTGCGGATCGAGGTCGACGAGCAGGGTCTGGCTGCCCTCCTTGGCCGCGCAGGAGGCCAGGTTGACGGCGGTCGTCGTCTTCCCGACCCCGCCCTTCTGGTTCGCCACGGCGTAGACCTTTCCCATCGCCGGTCAGCCTAGTCAACCCGCCGCCCGCACATTCCCCAGCGCGATTGCCACGCGTTTTCCGGCGGTCGGATAGCCTGCTGCCCGTGTCCGAGAGCTATGAGTGGCCAGACAAGCCCGCCGAGCGGGCCCAGGAGCTCGTCGAGGGAGTGCTGGACGAGCTCGACCTCGACGGCGATGTCATCGTCGAGGAGAGCGACGAGCGAATCCTGCTCACCGTCGAGGGCGAGGACGACTACGGCCTGCTGATCGGCAAGCGCGGGCAGACGATCGACGCCCTGCAGCTGCTCTGCTACCAGGCGGCCTTCCGCGGGATGCGGGAGCGCAAGCGCGTGATCGTCGACGCGGCCGGCTATCGCGCTCGGCGGCGCGAGACGCTCGAGGGGCGGGCCGACAGGGCCGCCGACCAGGCGCTGGCCAACAACAGCGTGATCGAGATGGACCCGATGAGCGCGCAGGAACGGCGCGTGATCCACGAGCGGCTGAAAGAGCGGGCCGGGATCGAGACCTACAGCGAGGGCGACGAGCCCAACCGCTGCGTGATCGTCGCGCCCCTCCTCCCGGAGTGACGCAGGACCCCGCCGCGCTGCTGGACGCGGAGGCGCGGGCGAAGCTGGAGACCGTCCTCGCGCTGCTGGCCGAGGAGCGGGCCTCGGTTAGCTCGGTGGTCGACCAGCGCGCCTGGCAGGTGCACGTCCTCGACAGCCTCACCGGCCTCGAGGTCGCCGAGCTCCGCGAGGCGCGGCGGATCGCCGACGTCGGGGCGGGGGCGGGATTTCCCGGTCTCGTCCTGGCCGTCGCCCTGCCTCGCGCCCGGATCGACCTGGTCGAGTCGGTGGGGCGCAAGTGCGAGTTCATGCGGTCCGCGATCGAGGCGGCGGGAATCGACAACGCCGAGGTGCTCAACACGCGCTCCGAGGATCTGGCGACCCGGGATGGGCGGGAGTCCTACGACGTAGTCACCGCCCGCGCCGTAGGTCGGCTGTCCACCCTCGCCGAGCTCGCATCCCCGCTTCTGGAGCCAAATGGGGTCCTGGTTGCCTGGAAGGGCAAGCGCGACGGCGAGGAAGAGGAGCAGCTACTGAACGCCGCCGAGGCCCTGGCGATGCGCCCCGAGCAGATCATCGACGTCGGCGATCGCGCCGGCAGCGAACACCGCCATCTCCACGTCATCCGCAAGACCGGGCCGACCCCGGCGAACCTGCCGCGCAAGCCCGGGATCGCGAAGAAGCGACCAAAGGGCTAGCGCGCGGCGCCTTAGCGCCGCTTCTTTTTCTTCCGCGGCGGCGGGGGCGGAGGCTTCGCGGCCGCAACCGCCGCGGCGCCCTCAGGCGTGGCCACGACCGGTGGCGGGACGATCTGTTTGATCACCAGCTGCTGGCCGATCGTCCAGAAGTTGGTCGTGATCCAGTAGAGGATCAGCCCTGCCGGGAAGCTGAGGATGAAGGGAACGAAGACCAGGGGAAGCAGGAACATCATCATCCGCTGGCTTTTATCCGCGGTGACCGCCATCACCGCGCCGGAGGCGAGCTGGGTGCCGACGTAGAGGACCAGCAGGGCGATCAGTTCGCCCCCGGTCGCCTTGCCCGTGAGGTCGGAGATGAAGAGGAATTCGGCTCCGTAGGCCGCGCAGTGGCCAGCCTCGGGGCAGCCCATATCCGGCGGCAGCTCGTGGCGGAGGACGTAGAAGAGGGTGATGAAGACCGGCAGCTGGGCGAGGAGCGGCAGGCAGGAAGCCAGCGGGTTGACTTTGTTCTCTTTGTAGAAGCGCATCATTTCCTGCTGCATGCGCTGTTTGTCGTTTTTGTACTTCTCCTGCAGCTCCTTGATCTGCGGCTGCAGCGCCTGCATCGCCCGCATCCCTTTCAGCTGTTTGTAGGTCAGCGGGATCAGGAGCGCGCGGGTGACGACGGTGAGGGCGATGATCGACATCCCCCAGCTGAGGCCGGCACTGTCGTGGAAGAACTGGAGGACGCCGTTGGCGACGTCGATCAGCGGCTGAAGGATGTTTGCCTGAAGGGGGGTCATCGGTGGGCTTTGTGCCAGTCGGCCGGGTGGACCGGGCCGGTGCGGAGCGTGAATCTATCGGGGACGGGGTCGAAGCCGCCGTGACTGAAGGGGTTGCAGCGCAGAATCCGCCATGCAGCGAGGAGAAAACCGCGCCCGACGCCGAAGCGCTCGACCGCCTCCACCGCGTAGGCGGAGCAGGTCGGCTCGTAGCGGCAGCGGCGCGGAAAGGCTGGTGAGACCCAGCGCTGGTACCCCCGGATCGGGGCCAGGAAGACCCGTTTCACGTGGAACGGCCCCCCGCCAGCGCCTCTTCCAGGTTCGCGGCGACGCCGGCCATCCCGTCGCGCTCGATCAGGTCCTTGATCTCCGCCCGGGCGACGATGACGAAGTCGTGGCGGGGAGGGAGCTTGTCGGCCAGGCCCCAGAAGGCCTCGCGCAAGACACGCTTCACCTTGTTGCGCTCGACGGCGCCCCCGACCCTGCGATTGACCGAGACGCCGAGGCGGACTTCCTCGCGCTCCTCGTCCTTGCGGGGAAAGGTGTAGAGCACCAGGTAACGCGTCGCGGTGGAGGAGCCGTCCCGGTAGACGCGGTCGAACTCGCCGCTACGCGAAAGGCGCCGTCGCTTCGGCGACGCCATCAGACCTGCGGGGCCTTGAAGCCGCGCATTTAAGGAGTGAGGCGCTTGCGCCCTTTACGCCGGCGGCGCTTGAGGACGGCGCGGCCGCCACGGGTGCTCATCCGGGCCCGGAAGCCGTGCGTCTTCGCCCGCTTCCGCTTCTTTGGCTGGTAGGTGCGCTTCATGCCGGCGGAAGTATAGGGACGCCGCCGAAAATCTTTTCTGCGGGATTTGCGAGGCGCCCGGAATGCCCTCGCAGGCACGCCGCTATGGTCGCCAGCCGGTGCCCGACGACTCTCCCAGACACGAGCTCGACGCCCTCTGGCAACAAGTCCGCAGGCGGCTGCAGAGCTCGGTCCCGGAGTCGACCTACCGGCTGTGGCTGGAGCCGTTGGAGGCCGCCGGCGCCGAGGGCGACACCCTCTTCCTCTCCGCCCCAGAGGGCATCAGGGCCTGGAGCGAGCGGCGCTACTCGTCGCTGATCGCCGAAGCCCTGGGCGAGTGCGGCGCCCCCTTCGACCGGGTGAGCTTCGCCGCCCCAGCGGAGCTCGGAGTCGGGCCTGAGAACGACCCCGAGCTGAACCCCCACTACACCTTCGAGCGCTTCGTGATCGGCCCCGGCAACCGGCTTGCCCACGGGGCTGCCCTGGCGGTCGCCGAGGCCCCATCGGAGGCCTACAACCCCTTATTCCTCCACGGCCCCCCTGGACTCGGTAAGACCCACCTGCTGGCGGCGATCGCCAACTACCTGCGCGACAACGCTCCCGGCCTCAGCGTCCGCTACACGACCGCCGAGTCCTTCACCAACGAGTTCGTCGCGGCGCTGAAGGCGAAGGGCAGCGCCGCCTTCAAGGCCCGCTACCGCGACATCGACGTCCTCCTTATCGACGACGTCCAGTTCCTCCAGGGCAAACCGGCCACCGAGGAGGAGTTCTTCCACACCTTCAACGCCCTGTACGAGTCCGGCAGCCAGCTGGTGCTCTCGGCCGACCGGATCCCAAGCGAGCTCTCGACCCTCGCCTCGCGCCTGCGCGACCGCTTCGAGTGGGGGCTGACCGTGGCGGTCGAGCCTCCAAACCTGGCAACCCGGCTCACCGTCCTGCGACGGCTGGTCGAGGAGGCCGGCGTCGAGATCGCCGATTCCGAGGCACTCAATGAGCTGGCGAACCGGATCGACGCCAACGTCCGCCAGCTGCACGGCGCCCTGACCCGGGTTCTGGCCCACGCCTCGCTGATGGCGCGGCCGCTGAGCACCGAGTTGATCGCCGAAGTCATCCCCCGCCATCGGGCCTCGCAGCCCACCTCCGTCGAGGAGATCCAGCAGCGCGTCGCCGAGCGGTTCGGCATCTCCCGGGCGGAGCTGGTCGGCTCCAGCCGGGCCGCTACCCCGCTGCGCGCCCGCCAGGTGGCGCTCTTCCTCACCCGCGACCTGACCGACCTCTCGCTACCGCAGATCGGCCGTCTCTACGGCGGTCGCGATCACAGCACCGTTCTCAACTCGCTGCGGCGGGTCGAAGCTAGCCTCGACGAGGACGTCGAACTGGCCGAGAAGGTCCGGGAGTTACGCGGAGCTATCCACAACCCCGTGCCCGAGGAGCGCTGACAGCCGCCGTCGCTGTAAGAATCCCCAGCCCCCCACAGCGCTTTCCACACCCGGAAATCCGCAGGGGGATGCCGAATCCCCCGCCACCAGACTTCTTTCCACAGGACCTAACCCAACTCAAGAAGGCAGCCATCGACTTGAAGCTCACGACCAAACGGGAAGACCTTGTCTCCAAGCTCTCGATCGTCTCCAGGGCCGTCTCCACCCGCGCCGCAACCCAGGCGCTCTCGGGCGTCCTCCTCAACGCCGAGGACGGCCGCGTGACGCTCGCCGCCACCGACCTCGACCTTGGGTTGGAGACGACGCTCGAGGCCGAGGTCGAGAGCGGCGGCTCCGTGCTCCTCCCCGGCCGCCTCTTCGCCGAGATCGCCCGCTCGCTCGGCGACCCCACCGTCGAGATCGAGGCGCGCGAGGCAGAGCGCGACGTCGAGATCCGCAGCGGCGGCTCCAGCTTCCACCTGCGGACCCTCCCCGCCGAGGACTTCCCGAAGCTGCCCCAGCCGCAGGAGGACCCGGGTCTGAGGATCCCCGCGGCGGCGCTGGAAGAGAGCATCGAGCTGGTCGCCCGTGCCGCGTCACGCGACGACATGCGTCCCGTCCTCACCGGCGTCTTCGTCTCCGCCAGCGGCAAGGAGATGACGATGGTCGCCACCGACTCCTACCGGCTCGCGGTGAAGCGGACCGAGCTGGAGAGCGAGCTCGGCGGCGAGCTCGAGGCCAACATCCCGGCGCGGGCGCTGCGGGAGCTCGGCCGCGTCCTCTCCTCCGAGGGGGCCGGCGAGGCCTCGATCTGGCTGCTCGCCAACCAAGCCGTTTTCCAGGCAGGGGCGATCCTCCTCTCGACGAGGCTGATCGACGGCCAGTTCCCCAACTTTCGACAACTCCTGCCGGAGTCCTACGAGCACGACGTGCGGCTGCCGCGTTCGGACCTGCTCGACGTCACCCGCCGGGTCAGCCAGCTGGCGCAGCGCAACGCGCCGCTGCGGCTCTCGTTCAGGTCCGGGGAGCTGACGGTGGGGGCGGAGACGCCTGACGTCGGCGATGCGCAAGAGACGATGCCCGCCGCCTTCGAGGGGGAGGAGCTGGAGATCGGGTTCAATCCCGAGTTTCTCAAGGAGGGAATCGAAAGCGTCTCCGGCGAGGAGATCCTGGTGCGCCTGATCTCGCCGCTGCGGCCCGGGCTGCTGGAACCGGTCGAGGGCGACGACTTCCGCTACCTGGTGATGCCGATCAGGCTCAACGTCTGATCGTGGCCGCGCCCCCCGGGTGAGCCCCCCGTGCTCGTCACCGCGATCGAGGCGAAGCCGCTGCGCAGCCTCGACCGGGTCCGGGTCGAGCTCGCTCCGGGGATCGTCAGCGTCATCGGGCCTAACGGGACCGGCAAGACGAACCTGGTCGAGGCGCTCTACTTCGCCCTCACCGGCCGCTCGTTCCGCACCTCGGATCGCCGCGATCTGATCCCCTTCGGCGGCTCGCTGGCGCGTGCCGAGGCGACGATCCGCGACGAGGACGGCCTCGAGCGCAAGCTCCTCGCCTCGGTCAGCCGCAGCGAAGGCCGGCGGCACCTGCTCGACGGCAACCCGGCCGACCCGGCGACGATCGCCCGCGCCCGGCCGCCCGTTGCGGTCTTCGCCCCGGACCGGCTGACGCTGGTCAAGGGACCGCCCGCCGAGCGCCGCGCGCACCTCGACGGCTTCCTCGCCGCCCGCTGGCCGGCGAGGGCGGAGCTGCGCAAGCGCTACGGGCAGGCCGTGGCGCAGCGCAACGCGTTGCTCTCGCGGCTGTCGGCGGGGTACGGATCGCCCGAGGACCTGCGGATCTGGGACGCGGGGCTGGCGCAGGCCGCCGCCCCCCTGGTCGAGGCGCGGGCGGAGGCGGTCGCCGAGCTGGCCGAACCCTTCGCCTCCGCCTCGGCCGAGCTCGGGCTCGAGGCGGGCGCGCTGGAGTACGCGCCGAGGGCGACCGGCACCGCCGAGGAGATCCGCAGCGGGTTGGAGGAGCGGCGCGAGCAGGACGTCCGTCTCGGCCGCAGCTCCTGGGGGCCGCACCTCGACGAGCTGAAGCTGACGAGCGCCGAGCGCTCGCTGCGGCGGTTCGGCTCGCAGGGCCAGCAGCGCTCCGCCCTTCTTGCCCTGCTGTTCGCCGAGCGCGAGGCGCTCCTCGCCGCCCGCCGGGTCACCCCTCTGCTACTCCTCGACGACGTGATGAGCGAGCTCGACCCGGGCCGGCGTGAGCGGCTGGTGGCGCGCCTGGGCGACGGCGGGCAGGTACTGATAACCGCGGCCGACGAGGAGTCGGTGCCGCCCGCGGCGCGGGTGTCGGTGGTGCGGATGCCTCCGCAGACAGAAAGTTCCGGTCCATGACCCGGCGCCGCGCACCCCGCCCCGCCGCCGGCGCCTTCCAAAAGGCGCTGCGGCAGGTCGCCCCTCAGACGCCCCTGGCGGCGATCCAGGCGGCCTGGCCGCGGGCTGTCGGCGAGCGGCTGGCGACCGTTGCCGTGCCGGTCTCCGAACGCGACGGGACGCTGACGATCGAGTGCGCCGACGCGGTCTGGACGCAGGAGTTGGACCTGATGCAGGGGGCCCTGCTGGAGAAGCTGCGGAGCGAGGTGGGGGACCAGGCGCCCCAAGCACTCCGCTTCCGCGTCAACTCGGAGCGTTTCTGAGCACTCTTTTTTCACGATTTGCAGGGAAATCGGCACACGGGACCGGCCTGTCCGCGGCCTCCAACTGGTATTCTTATGGCAACTCGCATCGCGCCCCGACCGCCATGGAGCGAGCTCCAGGAAGTCGGGGTTTTCTGTGTCAACCGGAAGGGACTCATTGCCTGAGAAAAAAGCCAGCGGCGATTCCTATGGCGCTAAGGACATCACCGTCCTCGAGGGGCTGGAAGCGGTTCGCAAACGCCCCGGCATGTACATCGGCTCGACGGGCCCGAGGGGGCTGCACCACCTCGTCTACGAGATCGTCGACAACTCGGTCGACGAGGCCCTCGCCGGTCACTGCGACAGCGTCCGCGTCATCCTCCACCCGGACAACGCCTGCACGGTCGAAGACGACGGCCGCGGCATCCCGGTCGAGACGATGGAGAAAGAGGGGAGGCCGGCTGCCGAGGTCGTGCTGACCGTCCTCCACGCGGGGGGCAAGTTCGGGGACGGCGGCGGCTACAAGGTCTCCGGAGGCCTGCACGGCGTCGGCGTCTCCGTCGTCAACGCCCTCTCCGAGCGCCTCCATCTCGAGATCAGCCGCGACGGCTACGTCTGGAGCCAGGACTACGAGCGCGGCAAGCCCCAGGGCGACCTGACCAAAGGCGAGAAGACCGACGCCCACGGCACCAAGATCACCTTCCTCCCGGACCTCGAAATCTTCGAGGAGATCGGGTTCGACTTCCAGACGCTGGCCGAGCGCCTGCGCGAGACCGCTTTCCTCACCCGCGGCCTGAAGATCGAACTGGTCGACGAGCGCGGCGAGACCAACAGCATCACCTTCCAGTACGAGGGCGGGATCGAGGACTTCGTCCGCCACCTCAACGCCAACAAAGAGACCCTGAACCGCAAGCCGGTCTACTTCGAGGGCAGTAAAGAGGAGGGCGAAGTCGAGATCGCGATGCAGTGGAACAACTCCTACCAGGAGTCGATCTTCAGCTTCGCCAACAACATCAACACCCATGAGGGCGGGACCCACATGTCCGGCTTCCGGGCGGCGCTGACCCGGACGCTGAACGCCTACGCCCGCAACAAAGGCCTGCTGAAAGAGAAAGACGACAACCTCGCCGGCGAGGACGTGCGCGAGGGGTTGACCGCGGTGATCTCGGTCAAGCTCCACGACCCGCAGTTCGAGGGCCAGACCAAGACCAAACTCGGCAACCCGCCGATCAAAGGCCTGGTCGAGGAGACGGTCAACCGCAAGCTGGCCGAGTTCCTCGAGGAGAACCCGCCGGAGGCGCGGAAGATCATCGGCAAGACGATTGACGCCGCCCGGGCGCGCGCAGCCGCGCGCAAAGCCCGCGACCTGACCCGCAAGTCGGCGCTGGAGAACTCGACCCTGCCGGGCAAGCTCGCCGACTGCACGGTCAAGGACCCGAGCTTGGCCGAGATCTTCGTAGTCGAGGGCGATTCCGCCGGCGGCTCGGCGAAGCAGGCCCGCGACCGCAACACCCAGGCCGTCCTGCCGCTGCGCGGCAAGATCATCAACGTCGAGAAGAGCCGCATCGACAAAGTGCTGGCAAACAACGAGATCCAAGCGCTGATCACCGCGATCGGGACCGGCGTCCACGACGAGTTCGACATCGAGGACGCGCGGTACCACAAGATCGTGATGGCGACCGACGCCGACGTCGACGGCGCCCACATCCGCACCCTGGTCCTCACCTTCCTTTACCGGCAGATGCCGGAGCTAATCGACGCCGGCTACGTCTACATCGCCAAACCGCCGCTCTACCGGGTCAAACAGGGCAACCAGGAGACCTACCTGGAGCGCGAGTCCGAACTCGAAGAGCTGCTGCTGCGCGACAAGATCGAGGAGTTCGAGCTGGCCGACGCGAGCGGCGAGAAGCGCAAGCTGACCGCCAGCCGCTGGCAGGCCTACATCCGCCGCTCGAAAGAGTACGAGGGCTGGGGCTCTTCGCTGCAGGCCGACTTCGGCCATGAAGTGGTCCGCTTCCTCGAGGAGTCGAGCCTGCTTGACGAGCAGGTGGCGACGGTGGCCGCCGCCCGCGACGTGCTGAAGCGCGGCGGCGAGGAGAGCGAGCCGTTCGAGACCGAGGTGGTGGAGAGCAGCGACGACCTCGTCGTCGTCAAGGCGGTGGAACGCAAGAGCGGCCTCGCCCGCACCCACCGGCTGCCGGCGGCGCTGTTCGAGCACCACGACTACCGCAAGTTCGCCGAGGTCCACGCGGCCCTGCTCAAACAGGTCGGACGGCCGCCTTTCGAGGTCAGCCGCGGCGAGCGCCGCAACGTCGCCCTCTCCTTCGAGGCCCTGCGCGGCGCCGTGCTGGAGCTGGCCCGCCAGGGCGTGCAGCTGACCCGCTTCAAGGGCTTGGGCGAGATGAACGCCAAGCAGCTGCGCGAGACGACGATGGACCCGGCCTCACGGACCCTGGCGCGGGTCACGCTCGAAGACGCGACCGCCGCCGACACGATCTTCTCGATGCTGATGGGCGACCAGGTGGCCCCTCGTCGCGACTTCATCGAGACCCACGCGAAAGAGGTGAAGTTCCTTGACGTTTGATCGGGACCGACTCGACGGAGCGAGCCACTGATGGCCCTCGACGCCCTGACCGGAAACATCGAGGAGCGCGGCCTCGAGCAGGAGATGCGCTCGTCCTACCTCGATTACGCGATGAGCGTGATCGTCGGCCGGGCGCTGCCGGACGTGCGCGACGGGCTGAAGCCGGTCCACCGGCGGGTGCTCTACGCGATGCACGACATCGGGCTGCAGCCGACCCGGCCGTACCGCAAGTGCGCCTTCATCGTCGGCGAGGTGATGGGCAAGTACCACCCGCACGGCGACTCGGCGATCTACGACACCCTGGTGCGGATGGCGCAGGATTTCTCCCTGCGCTACTTGCTGGTCGACGGGCAGGGCAACTTCGGCTCGATCGACGACGACCCGGCGGCGGCGATGCGGTACACCGAGGCCCGCCTCGGCCGTCTCGCGACCGAGATGCTGCGGGACATCGACGCCGACACCGTCGATTTCGGCCCCAACTACGACGAATCGACTCAGGAGCCGCTGGTCCTGCCGGCTCGCTTCCCCAACCTGCTCGTCAACGGCACCTCCGGGATCGCCGTCGGGATGGCGACCAACATCCCCCCGCACAACCTGCGCGAGGTCGCCGCCGCGGTCGCCGCCTACATCGACGACCCGCAGATCGACCTCCCCGGGCTGATGGAGCACATCAAGGGCCCGGACTTCCCGGGCGGCGGGATGATGAGCATGGAGGGGATCCGCGACGCCTACGCCTCGGGCCGGGGCAGCATCCGGGTCCGGGCCCGCGCCCACGTCGAGCCGCTGAAGGGGGGCAAGGAGGCGATCGTCGTCACCGAGCTGCCGTTCATGGTCAAGAAGGGCGGCGAAGGCGGGCTGATGACGAAGATCGCCGACCTCGCCCGCGACAAAAAACTGGAGGGCATCTCCGACCTCCGCGACGAGAGCGACGAACGCTCCGGCATGCGGCTCGTGATCGAGCTGAAACGCGGCGGGCCGCCGGCCAAAGTCGTCCTCAACAACCTCTCCAAGAAAACCGCGATGCAGTCGACGTTCGGGGCAAACATGGTCGCCCTCGTCGACGGCGTCCCGCGCACGCTCAGCCTGCTGGAGCTGATCGAGCACTACGTGGAACACCAGCGCGAGGTCGTCACCCGCCGGACCCAGTACGAACTGCGCCGCGCCGAGGCCCGCGCCCACATCCTCGAGGGCCTGCTGGTCGCGCTCGACAACCTCGACGCGGTGATCAAACTGATCCGCGCCTCGAGCGACCCCGACGCCGCCCGCGACGGGCTGATGGACCAGTTCGAGCTCTCGCGCGAGCAGGCGCAGGCGATTCTCGACATGCGCCTGCAGCGCCTGACCGCGCTCGAGGCCGACAAGGTCCGGGCCGAGCACGCCGACCTGATGGAGCGGATCGGCGAGCTCCGCGCGATCCTCGGCGACGAAGCTCGGGTGATGGCCCTGGTCAAGGACGAGCTGGCCGAAATCGTCGAGGCCTACGGCGACGAACGCCGCACCGAACTGGTCCACTTCGAGGGCGACGTCGGGATCGAGGACATGATCGCCGACCAGCAGATGGTGATCTCGCTGACCGCCTCGGGCTATGTCAAGCGGCTGCCGCTCGCGACCTACCGCCAGCAGCACCGCGGCGGCGTCGGGGTGATGGGCATGAACCTCAAAGAGGACGACTACATCGCCCATCTCCACATCAGCTCGACCCATGACTTCCTGCTCTTCTTCACCAACCGGGGCAAGGTCTACCGGCTCAAGGTCTACGAGCTGCCGGAGGGTTCGCGCAACGCGAAAGGCAGCTCGCTGCGCAACCTGTTGCCGCTGCGCGAGGGCGAGAAGGTGATGGCCGTGATCCCGACGCGGGACTTCAAGGAGAACAAATACCTCGCCTTCGCGACGGCGAAAGGCCTAGTGAAGAAAACCGAGTTTCTCGCCTACAACACGCCGATCCGCGCCGACGGGATCATCGCGATCAAGGTGCGCGACGGCGACGAGCTGGTCCAGGTGCGCCTCACCTCGGGCGAAGACGACATCCTCATGGTCTCCCACTCTGGCCACGCCTCGCGCTTCTCCGAGAAGCACGTGCGGACGATGGGCCGCGACACCAGCGGCGTCAAAGGGATGAACGTCTCCGGCAAAGGCAACCGGGTGCTGGCGATGGACGTCGCCCGCAACGACACCGAACTGTTCGTCGTCACCGAGAACGGCTACGGCAAGCGGACCCCGGTCTCCGAGTACCCGGTCAAGGGCCGCGGCACGAAAGGGGTCCTCACCGCCAAGCTGACCGAGAAGAAGGGCGGCCTCGCCGGCGCTCTGATCGTCGGCGAGCACCAGGAGCTGCTCTTCATCTCCCAGAACGGGATGGTCCAGCGCACCTCGGTCAGCGGCATCTCCCAGATGGGCCGCTCGACCCAGGGCGTCAAGGTGATGAACATCAAGGACGACGATTGCGTCAGCGCCGTCGCCCTGGTGGTGGAGTCCGAGGACGCCGCCCCCGCGGGCGCCGAAGGGGACGGAGCCGTGAACGGCGACCAGCCCGAGCTCGCCGAGGCCTCCCCGGACGACGCGGGCGCGGACGACGCCGGCGAGTAGCCCACCGCGCCGCGACGCCTAGAAGGGGACTTCGAGGAACGATTCGAATTCGGGTCCGGTAAGCGGTGAGCGGGGCTGGCCGGGGAAGTTGACGCTGAGGCCCCCGAACCAGGCGGTGCTGCCGTCGGGGGCGGCGCGGTAGCGGCCGGTGCCGTGGAAGGGGGCCGGCGGGGCGAGGCGGGCGGAGGTGAGGGCGTCGTCGGTGCGGATCTTGCTGTGGCGGCGGAGGACGGCCATGCGGACGATCGCCAGCTTGCCACGGGATTCTTCGCTGGTGGCGAAGAAGAGGGTGCTGCGCCGGTCTTCGACGGCGAGAAAGGCGGTCGCGTCGACGCCGTGGCGGGCGATTGCGAGGACGGCGGACTTCGGCTGGGAGAAGTTGGCGAAGGGGATGTCGAAGCCGCCGCGCCCGCGCCGTCGCTTGCATTTCGGCGCTTCGGTGACGACAGCTCCCTTGGCCCGGTGGATCCGGATCGAGACGTAGCCGTTCTCCCCCTTGAAGCGGAGGTTGCCGCGGAAGACGCCGCGGCGCTTGATGAAGCGGTTGGCGCCGCGGCAGGTCCGCACGCGCCCGCGCCAGGTGCGGTTGCGGGACTCGCGGAAGCGCATCTTCACCTTGCCGAAGTTGCCGAAGGTCGCCTGCAGGCGCTCGGGTCGGGCGACGCCGCGGGCCAGGTAGGCGGTCTGGACCCGCCGGCCGCTGCCCCCGCGCCAGACCTCGAGGAAGACGGCGCTGCCGAAAGTGCTGACGCCGATCTTGTAGCCGTCGGCCTTGAGGACGAAGCCGGAGCGGAAGAACGGGGTGGGGGAGACCGGCTTACCGTGCTGGGTGAGGAGCTGGCTCGGCGGCAGCGGCGGCAGGAGCTTGACTGGCGTCGTGGCTCGGCGGTGCTCGATCCGCGGCTGCGCAGCGCCGGTCGCCGGCAGGAGGGCGGAGGCGCAGAGCGCCAGCGCGACCAGGGCGCAAAGGGAGGATCGACGCCTCATCGCACCCGCACCTTCTTCGCCCGGTCGTACAGCCGCGCGACTTCCTTGCCGAAGTAGGCGCCGAAGGCGGGCGAGCCCTGGTCGAAGTAGCCGTAGTCGGTGACCCCGTTGAGGGTGCCGCCTTCGATCGTCCAGCCGCCGCCCGAGGCGCCGCCGGTGAGGCCGCAGGAGACCGCCAGGTTGAGCGGACCGGGGAAGGCGAAGGAGTTGGCGTCGTGGCCGAGGAAGCGCGTCCCCCGGCAGATCCGCTGGGTTTCCCCGTCGAAGGGTTCTTCCGCCGGGTAGCCGTGGACGTCGAAGGTCTGCTTCGCCTTCAGGTTGAAGGCGATCCCCGCGCCGCCGACCGCCTCGGTCAGCTTTTCGCCGGCCTCGTTCTTACCGACCACCATCGCGCCGACGTCGAAGTTCTCGCTGCCGTTCGCACGCCACTGTTTCGTCGAGTCGATCCAGCGGACGGGGAAGACGCCGAAGGGCCGCTGCCCGTAGCGGTAGGCGGGGACGAACACGGTCTTGCCGTCGAACCAGCGGCCGCGCCGGCCGCCGCTGTTGACGCAGTGGCCGGCGGTGATCACGACGCTCTGGTTCCGCGAGCGCACCGCGGTCCCCGAGCAGCGGCCGTAGCCGAAGATGCCGAAGGAGAGGAAGACCGCGCCGTTGACGCGGAACTCGGGGGCGGTCGGGTCGGCTACCGCTTCGAAGTCCGAGCCGAAGATTCCGGCCCGCGCGGCGAGACGCCGCGGCTTGCCGCGATGCCCGTGCCTGCCGCCGGAGCGGACCTGCCGGCCGGGACTGCTTACCTCCAGCGGCTTGGCCGCGCGCATCCGCGCGAGCGTCCAGAAGTGGCTCGCCTCGCGGGCGGAGGTCGGCTCCACCCAGACCGCGCCGGCCGCGGCCCCGCCGCTCCAGGCGCTCGCGAAAAGGAGGAGAGCCGCTGCGACCGGTATCGCGGCGAGCGCTCGCTTGAATCGACCCACCCTCATCAGGGCCAGGTTCTAGCTATGCACTCAAAAGCCTTCTTTATTCACACGCCTACGCGGCTTGCGGCAGGTACTGCACCCAGGCGGGCGGGATCTTCGGGCTGGCGACCTGGATGAAGACCGTCGGCGGCGGCGCCTTCGGGACGGTCGCCGGGTGCATGTGGATCTCGCGTGGCAGGCGGTTTCCCTTGCGGCGGTTGCAGGGGGCGCAGGCCGCGACGATGTTCTCCCAGACCGATTTGCCGCCGCGCGAGCGGGGGATGACGTGGTCGACGGTGAGGCCGGCTTTAGTCGAGCCGCAGTACTGGCAGGTCCAGGAGTCGCGGGCGAGGACGGCGCGGCGGGTGATCTTGCGGCGATGCGCCTCGCGCGGGATGCGGACGTAGTTGACAAGCCGGATCACGTCCGGGCGCTCCATCGTCATCCGCTCGGAGTGCAGGGCGGCGCCCTTCCTTTGCTCCAGAAGTTCCGCCTTTTCCTTCAGCAACAAGACAGCGGCGCGTCTCAACGTGCAGACGTTGATCGGCTCATACGTCGCGTTGAGTACCAGAACCCTGGCCATAACTGCGGGAAATTGTAGGCACCTCGGCGCCCGTCCCACATTGGAAGGGAATTTTTCGGCCTTTCAGGCGGCGGGATAGGAACCGAGGATCCGCACCGAAGCGGCCTTGGTCCGCAGCGCCGCGATCGCCTCGGAGACCGCCGGATCGGTGTCCCGGCCCTCCAGATCGCAGAAGAACATGTAGCGCCCCAGGCCCTGTCGCAGCGGCCGCGACTCGATCCGCGTCAGGTTGATCCCCCGATCGGAGAACTCGCTGAGGCACTCGACCAGGGCGCCGGGATGGTCGGCCCCGACCTCGGAGAAGACGAGCGAGGTCTTCCACGGCCCCTCGCCCTCCGGCGTGTTCCCCTCCGGCGCGATCCAGACGAAGCGGGTGACGTTGTCGTCGGAGTCCTCTACCCCTTCGAGCAGCAGCTCGCAGCCGTAGAGGGCCGCCGCTGCCCTGGCGCCGAGCGCCGCCCAGGGCCGTCTCGACTCGCTCACCATCCGCACCGCCGCCGCGGTGCTGCTGACGCTGCGCAGTTCGACCCCGGCGAAGCGCTCGCGCAGGAAGGCGGCGCACTGGGCGAGCGGCTGGGGGTGGGAGAGGACCGCCTCGACGTCCTCGACCGCGGTGCCCTCGCGGGCGACCAGGTGGATCCGCACGCGGTAGTCGTGCTCGCCGACGATCGTCACCGCCCCCGCCTCGAAGGCGAGGGTGTCGAGGGTGGGCCGGACCGAGCCCTCGATCGAGTTCTCGATCGGGACCAGCGCCCGCTCGGCCTCGCCGCGCTCGACGGCGAGGATCGCGTCGTGGATCGTCGCCGTCCGCAGCGGCTCGAAGCCGCCGTCCGGGATCGCCTCGCCGAGGGCGTCCTCGGTGAAGGTTCCGGCTGGTCCAAGGTAGGCGATCTTCATGCCTATACCTTGAACTATTCGATCAAAAGCGTGTAGGTCGCTTCGTTGTTTTCGAGGACTTCCTCGCCCGGCACGGCTTCCACTTCGATTTCGATCGTGACTTCGCCGCTCGGCGTCGGCGTCAGGGAGACCAGGGCCGTTTCCGTTTCGCCGGCCGGGAGTTCGTCGATCGTTTCCTTCAGGGTGTTCCCTTCGGCGGTGACCGCGACGCCGACCCCGCTCTCGGTCGATTCCAGCGGGTTGCGCACCGAGACTTCGACGACGACGCCTTCTTCGCCGGAGATCGTGGTCGGCGCCCCTTCGATCAGTTCGGTGCCGTTGACGGAGACCCCGGCGATTTCGGTGCCGTGGACGCCGGAGACTTCGCCGCCGGTGTTGCCGCTGATCGAGGAGAGGGCGTCGGAGACGGTGCTTTCGTCGAGCCACTTTTCGTCGGCGAGGAAGGTGCTCTTGGGCAGGTCGCTGTCGGAGATCCCGTTGTCGGCGAGGACGCCGTCGACTTCCGGCCGCACCACCTGTTCGTAGATCACGTCGGAGGCGAGCAGCTTCTGCATCTGCCGCGCGATCGCCGCCATCGCCTTGTCCGCCCCCGCTTCGCCGAGCGCGTCGTCGGTCTTTTCGGCGATTTCGTCCATCGCGTTGGCGCGCAGCTGGTAGGAGAGCTCGAGGTTCGCCTGGGCGCGGGACATGTCGCCGGGGGCGCTGAGGTCGTCGATCCGCGTCGCGTAGGTGTCGACGGCGCTGCGGTCGGCGTTGACCTGGTCGATGAAGTCGGTGACCGAGGCGCTGCCGGGGTCTTCGAGCCGTTCGAAGAAGCTCTTGCTCGTCTGCTGGGTCTCTTCGACGATCGCGGCGACGTTGCGGGCGTAATCGCCGAGCTCGCGGTTGGCGCGCGCGTCGAGGCAGCCCTTGACCCCGAGGACGATCAGGATCAGCAGCAGCAGGCCGCCGCCCAGCGCAAGTCCCCGCCGCAGCATGATCTGCTGGCGCTCCGGTCGACGTTTGGGCCGCTCGCGCCGGGGCGGGCGTCGTGAGGTGAAGTCCTCCACGGGGGCGGAAGTATGAACGCTGCGGTGGCCGAACCGCCAGGAGAGCCCGCAAACGGTGCGTTTTTCCCAGCGCATCCGCAGGAAGACATCCTTTACTGGCGAAGTTTCAGGGGCCATGGTCGGCTCGCTCGTCCTCAACCGGTTCCTGATCGAGCGCCGCATCGGCAGCGGCGGCTTCGGCGTGGTCTACGAGGCCTGGGACGGCCGCTTGGAGCGGCCGGTGGCGGTGAAGGCGATCGAGCAGCGGGGGGAGGCGGGCCGCCGGGTTCTGCGCGAGGCGCAGGCCGCAGCGCGGCTCAACCACCCTGGGATCGTCACCCTTTACGAGCTCGGCGAGGAGGACGGCAACGCGCTGCTGGTCACCGAGCTGGTCGAGGGCTCGACCCTGGCGCGCCTCGCCCACGCCGGCGAGCTCTCGGACCGCGAGATCGGCGAGATCGGCGCCGACCTCTGCGAGGCGCTCGACCACGCCCACTCGCGCGGCGTCGTCCACCGCGACATCAAGCCCCAGAACGTGCAGGTGGTCGAGGACTCCGAGCTGCGGGCGAAGCTGATGGACTTCGGCGTCGCCCACCTCGCCGACGACGCCCCCCTGACCGCGCTCGGCGACGTGGTCGGCACCCTCGCCTACATGGCCCCCGAGCAGGCGGAGGGCAAGCCCGCCGGTCCCGAGGCCGACGTCTACTCGCTGGCCCTGACCCTTTACGAGTGCTGGAGCTGCGAGAACCCGCACCGGCGCACCTCCCCCGCCGCCACCGCGCGGGCGATCGGCGCCCGGGTCCGCCCCCTGCACCGGCTGCGCCCGGACCTCCCCCGCGAGCTGACCGCGACGATCGACGCCTGCCTCTCGCCCCGCCCCCGGCACCGCCCCTCGCTGGAGGAGCTGGGGACGGCGATCGAGGACGGGCTCGACGAGCTCAGTGACCACCTTCCGGGCGCCGCCCGCCACGGCTTCGCCACCCGCGCCGGCGCCCTGGTCGCAGCGGTCGCGGCCGGCGGCTTCCTCGCCCTGCACGGTGCGGCGCTGCCGTGAGCGTCGCCGCGACGGCCGATCTCTAGGATTTCCGCATCGGCGCTCTCTCCCGCTTGGAGTCGATGTTCGAAGGCCTCGTCGAGGGGGTGTTCAGCCGTGCCTTCAGCTCCGAGGTGCAGCCGGTCGAACTGGCGCGCAAACTGGCGAAGGAAATGGACGCGCACAAGACCGCCTCGGTCCAGCGCGTCTACGTCCCCAACGAGTACACGGTCTTCCTCTCGCGCCAGGACCGCAGCAAGCTCGAAGGCTACGAGCGCTCGCTGGAGCAGGAGCTCTCGGGCTACTTGCTGGAGCACGCGCGCAAGCGCGGCTACGACCTGCTGACCCGGCCCGCGGTCGACTTCCAGACCGACGAGCGGCTGCGGCTGGGGGAGTTCGGGATCCAGGCGCGGCTGGTGAAGCCGCCGGCGCACGAGGGCCAGGCGCCCGAACAGGGCGAGGAGGGCCACACGATGGTCTACTCGGCGGTGCGCGAGCGCGACCGCAACCGGCCGAAGCGGCCCGAGCAGGCGGTCGGCGCCCTGGTCTCCACCAGGGCGGTCGTCACGCTCGGCGACCGGCGTTACGTCCTCGACGGCCCGCGGGCGACGATCGGGCGTTCGAAGTCGGTCGAGTGCGTGCTCTCCGACCCCAACGTCTCGCGCCGCCACGCCGAGCTGCGGCGGGGCGACAACGGCGACTGGCAGATCGTCGACCTCGGCTCGACCAACGGGATCAAGGTCAACGGCCGCCGCGTCCCCTCCACCCGGCTCAGCCCAGGTGACCAGGTCACCGTCGGCACCACCACCTTCACCTTCGACATCGAGCAGTAGCGGCGGCTGCCGCTCTCATTAAGGTGCTGGACGCGTGGACTACGACCCCATCTCTGTAGCCCTCAAGTTCGGCTTCCTCGCCGTCCTCTACCTGTTCGTGCTCGTGATCGCGCGGAGCGCGATCAAGGACCTGCGCCGGACGGTCGCGCCGGCTCCCGACGCGACTGGGTTCCACGCTGCGCCCGCCTTCTCCGACGCGCCGCGGGGCCCCGACGGCTGGCTGGTCGTCGAGCGCGGCGGCGGGCTGGAGCGGGACCAGCGCTTCGACCTGATCGGCGGCCTCTCGATCGGCCGCTCGAAGGATGCCGACGTGCGGATCGACGACCGCTACGCCTCCAGCATCCACGCCCGAGTCTTCTCCCGCGAGGGGCGGTTCTTCGCAGAGGACATGAACTCGACCAACGGCACCCTGTTGAACGGCGCGACGCTGCAGGGCGAGGCGGAGCTGATCGACGGCGACACGGTCCAGATCGGCGACACCGCCTTCCGCCTCGAGGTCGGGTGATCGGGTGAGCCTGCGGATCGCCGAGGAAGCCGTTCGCTCCGACACCGGTCGCCAGCGCAACGCCAACGAGGACTCCTACTTCACCCGCTCGCCGCTGTTTGTCGTCGCCGACGGGATGGGCGGCGCCCAGGCCGGCGAGGTCGCCTCGAAAGCCGCCGCCGAGTCGTTCGCCGGCGAGCTGCCCTCGGCGCCGCCGGAGCGGATCCTGGAGGAGACGATCGAGGCGGCGAACCGGACGATCCACGAGCTCGCCCGCAAGGACCCGAGCCTGGCCGGAATGGGGACGACGACGACCGCGGCGATCGTCGACCTCGAGTCCGAGACGGTGGCGATCGGCCACGTCGGCGACAGCCGCGCCTACCGCTTCCGCGCCGGCCGCTTCGAACAGCTGACCCGCGACCACTCGCTGGTCGAGGAGATGCGGCGCAAAGGCCAGATCACCGACGCCCAGGCCGAGGACCACCCACAGCGCTCGATCATCACTCGGGCGCTCGGTCCCGAACCCGAGGTCCAGGTCGACGTGCAGACGGTTCCCGCCCAGGACGGCGACGTCTTCCTGATCTGCTCCGACGGGCTGACGACGATGCTCGGCGACGAGGCGATCGCCCGCATCCTCACCCGCGCGACCTCGCTCGATGCGGCGGTGCGGGCGCTGATCGACGAAGCCAACCGGGCCGGCGGGCGCGACAACATCACCGTCGTCGCCTTCCGGGTCGAGGACACCGCCGCCCCGGCTGCCGGCAACCCGCGCACCGGCGCCGATGAGGGCGCGACGCTGGTCGGCTCCGCCGCCGAGGAGGCCGGCCTGAGCGCGACCGAGGTCCGCCGCCGGGCCGCCGCCGAGGCCGCCCGCAAGCGGCGCGAGGAGCAGGCGACCGGCCCGAGGCACCGCCGCCTGCGGACCGTGGCGAAGGTCCTGGCCGTGCTGCTGGTCGTTGCCGCCGTCGCCTTTGCCGCCTGGTACGGCAACCGCCAGATCTGGTTCCTCGGCACCGACGAATCGGGCCGGGTCGCGCTCTACCGGGGCGCTCCCTACGAGCTGCCGTTCGGGATTGAGCTCTACTCGGAGCGCTACGCCAGCCCGATCCAGACCGAGGCGCTGCCGCCGAAGCGCCAGGACGCGGTCAGCGGCCACAAGCTGCGCTCGCGCAGCGACGCCGTCTCCCTGATCGAAGACATCGAAAAGAGCGAGGGGCTTCCTTGACGTCGGCCAGGAACCGGGAGCTGCTCGCCCTGGTTCCCGTCGCCCTCCTGCTCACGGCCGGGTTCGCCGCGGTCTTCTCCCAGGAGAACGACCAGGTCGACAACCTCAGCCTGATTTACGGCGCCTACTTCCTGGCGATCTGCCTGGCGACCCACGTCTACCTGCGGATCCGGCTGCCCAACGCCGACCCCTACCTCTTCCCGCTGGTCGCGACCCTGACTGCGTTCGGGCTGGTGATGATCTACCGGATCGACGAGACCCTGGCCCGCGACCAGGCCAACTGGTTCGTGCTGGGGCTGATCCTCTTCGCCCTGACGATCCAGTTCCTGCGCGACTACGAGGTGCTCGAGCGCTACCGGTACACGATCGCGATCGCGGGGCTGGCGGTGCTGCTGGCGCCGCGGGTCCCGGGGATCGGCCAGCAGGTCAACGGCGCCTACCTGGGGGTCAAGGTCGGCCCGCTCGCCTTCCAGCCGGCCGAGTTCACCAAGATCGCGATCATCGTCTTCCTCGCCAGCTATCTGCGCGAGCACCGCGAGGTCCTGATCGTCGGCGCCCGCCGGGTTCTCGGGGTGACGCTGCCGCCGCTGAAGCATTTCGGACCGCTGCTGGTCGTCTGGGGGGCCTCGATGTTCATGCTCGTCTTCATCCGCGACCTCGGCAGCTCGCTGATGTTCTTCGCCGCCTTCCTCGCCCTGCTCTACGTGGCGACCGGCCGCTTCTCCTTCGTCGTGATCGGGATGGCGATGTTCCTGGTCGGCGCCTGGTTCTTCGCCGCCACCGTGCCCCATGTCCACGACCGGGTCGAGATCTGGCTCCACCCCTACAACGAACCGCAGGGCAACGGGTACCAGATCCTGCAATCGATCTTCGCCCAGGCCGACGGCGGCCTCTTCGGCAAAGGGTTCGGCGAGTCGCTGATCACGGTGCCGGGGACCGACAACGCGCTGCTGCCGGCGGCGCAGACCGACACCATCTACTCGCTGATCGTCAACGAGGTCGGCCTCTTCGGCGCGGTCGGCGTCGTCCTCGTCTACCTGCTGATCACCGCCCGCGGGTTCAAAATCGCTCTGCTCGCCAGCGACGGCTTCTCGAAGCTGCTGGCGGTGGGGCTCAGCTCGGTCTTCGCGATCCAGGCCTTCGTGATCATCGGCGGCGTCACCAGGGTGATTCCACTGACCGGCGTCACCCTGCCTTTGATCAGCTATGGCGGCAGCTCGATCGTCGCCAACTTCGTCCTGCTGGCGCTGCTGCTTCTGGTCTCCGACCGCGCCCGCCGTGAAGCTCAGGAACCGGCCGGCCGCCTAGCGGCGATGGGGTCCCCGGCGTGAACCGGCAGATCGTCAAACTGTTCGGCTTCATCGTCGTCCTCTTCGGGATCCTGATCGGCTTCACGTCCTACTGGTCGGTCTTCGACGCCGAAGCGCTGAAGGAACAGAACGCGAACAAGCGGCCCCTGTTCGAGCAGCAGCAGATCCCGCGCGGGCGCATCTTCACCGCCGACGGCACCCTGATCGCCAAGTCGGTTGCGAAGGGGAGAGGGGCGAACAAGCGCTACGTCCGCCGTTATCCGGAAGGCGCCCTCTTCGGCCACCCGATCGGTTACAGCTTCGTCCGGTACGGCCAGGCAGAGTTCGAGAAGTTCCACAACGAGGAACTGGTCGGCGAAGGGTCGGAATTCAGCTCGATCGCCGACGAGCTGCTGGGCCGCACCCAGGAAGGCAACGACATCGTCACCAACATCGACACCGAAGCCCAGCGGGTGGCGCTGGGCGACCTCGAGGAACAGGGCTTCGGCGCGGTCGTCGCGATCGAGCCGAGCACCGGCGCGGTCAAGGTGATGGCCTCCAACGCCCCCTATGACCCCAACCGGGTCCCCTATGACCTCGAAAAGTGGAACTCGGACGAGATCGAAAGACCGCTGGTGAACCGGGCGACGCAGGGCCTCTATCCACCGGGTTCGACCTTCAAGGTGGTGACCGCCGCCGCCGGGCTCGACAGCGGCGCGATCACGCCGGAAACGGCGATCGACGCCCCGGGCTCGCTCGAAGTCGAAGGGACGCCGCTTGAAAACGATTTCGGCGAGGACTTCTTCGGGGCGACGCTGGACACCGCGCTGACCAACTCGGTCAACACCTGGTTCGGCCAGCTCGGCCAGCAGCTCGGCAACGACACCCTGTTCGAATACATGGAACGGTTCGGCTTCAACGCCAAGCCGGCGATCGACCTGCCCGAAGGCGAGCTGGAAGAGAGCGGGGTATGGGACCTCGAACAGAACGAAGTGCTCACCTCCAGCGATCCCGTGGACCTGGCCCGGCTCGCGATCGGCCAGGAGCGGCTGCTGGCGACGCCGCTGCAGATGGCGCAGGTTGCGGCGGCGGTCGCCAACGGCGGCAAGCTGATGAAGCCGCAGATCTGGAAGCGGGTGGTCGACCCCGACGGCCGCACGGTCGACACGATGAACCCCTCGGTCTACAGCGAGCCGATCAGCGAGGAGACCGCGGCCGAGCTGACGACGGCGATGGAAGGCGTGGTCAGCGAAGGGACCGGCACCAACGCGGCGATCTCCGGGGTCCCCGTGGCCGGCAAGACGGGGACCGCGGAAACGCCCGGGAACCTGGCCTGCGGCGGCGGCGAAAACGAGAACCAGGCCTGGTTCATCGGCTTCGCCCCAGCCGACGACCCGCAGATCGCGATCGCGGCCTCGGTCGAGTGCACGGAACAGTTCGGCAACGACGTGGCGGCACCGATCTTCGCCGACGTCGCGGAAACGATCCTGAACGGAGAATGAGGAGGAACGGTGGCTGAGGTCAGCGAGGGAAGCGTCGTCGACAACCGCTACCGCGTTCTGCGGCGGCTCGGCAGCGGCGGCATGGCCGACGTCTGGCTGGCCGAGGACACGCACCTGCAGCGGCAGGTGGCGCTGAAGGTCCTGCACCGCCGCTTCCTCCAGGACCAGGAGTTCGTCGGCCGCTTCCAGCGCGAGGCCGAGCACGCGGCGGGGCTGACCCACCCGAACATCGTCGCCGTCTACGACCGCGGCTCCGACGGCGACGTCAACTACATCGCGATGCGCTACGTCGAGGGGCCGACGCTGAAGGAGCTGATCGACCGCGGCCTCTCCCCCGACCAGGCGGTGGCGCTCGTCCGCCAGGTCCTCGAGGGCGCCCGCTTCGCCCATCGCAACGGCATCGTCCACCGCGACCTGAAGCCGCAGAACGTGATCGTCGACCAGGAGGGCAAAGCGGTCGTCACCGACTTCGGCATCGCCCGCGCCGGCGTCTCGGAGATCACCCAGACCGGCTCGGTGATGGGCACCCCGCAGTACCTCTCGCCCGAGCAGGCGCAGGGCTTCGAAGTGACCCCGGTCTCCGACCTCTACTCGATCGGCGTGATCCTCTACGAGGCGCTGACCCGGCGGGTCCCCTTCGAAGCCGACAGCGCCGTCGCGATCGCGATGAAACAGGTCGCCGAGACGCCGCAGCGGCCGAGCTCGATCAACCCGCAGGTCTCACCGGCGCTCGATGCGGTGGTGATGCGGGCGCTGGAGAAGGAACCGGGGCAGCGGTTCCAGAGCGCCGACGCTTTCATTGCCGCCCTCGACGCGGCGCTGAAAGACCCTGGCGTCAGCCGCAACACGGCGGCCATCGCGGCGGCGCCGCCGATCGTCGGCGCGCCGGAGGAGGTGGTCGAGGAGCGCAAACGGAACTGGTGGCTGTGGGGGCTGCTGGTCGCCGCGATCCTGATCGGGATCCTGGTCGGCCTGGCGCTGACCCGCGACACGACGACCAAGGTCCCCGGGGTCACCGGCAACCAGCTGAACGTGGCGATCACGCTGCTCGAGCAGGACGGCTTCAGCGTCGGCGAAGTGATCCGGGTCGAGCGCGACGCGCCGGCCAACGAAGTGCTCGAGCAGGATCCGGCCGCCTCGCCGCCCGCCGACCAGGCCTCCGAAGACTGCGCCTTCCTTACCTTCTTCTGCTCGAAGCCGGACGTGACGCTGACGGTCAGCTCCGGGCCCGGCAGCGCCAAGGTCCCCTCGGTCGCCGGCGAAGGCGAGGAAGAGGCGACCCGGAAGCTGGAAGCCGCCGGCTTCGAAGTGGGCGTCGAACGGGTCAACTCCGACGCGGTCGAATCCGGGCTGGTGGTCCGCTCCGAACCGGGTGGGGGCAAGACGGCGACCAAAGGCTCGACCGTGACCCTGTTCGTCTCCCGCGGCCCGAAGCTGATCGCGGTGCCGGTGGTGGTCGGCAGCCAGCGCGAAACGGCGGTGCAGCGGATCCGCAGCCGCGGCCTGCAGCCCAGCGTCAGCGAAGAGGAAAGCTCCGAACCGAAGGGCCGGGTGATCCGCCAGTCGCCAGACGCGGGCAGCAAGGTCGACCCGGGCTCGACCGTGGCGATCGTCGTCTCCAAGGGCGAAGAAGAGGAAACGGCGACGGTGCCGAACGTGATCGGCAAGGAACGCCGCGAAGCGGTGGAAGCGATCCGCGCCGCCGGGCTCACCCCCGAAGTCGAAGAAGAAGAAACCGAAGTGCCGAGCCAGGCCGGCCGCGTCGTCGACCAGTTCCCGCCGCCGGGCTCCGAGCAGGAACCGGGCTCGACGGTGACGATCACGGTCGGCAAGCTCGCCGCCCCCGCCGAAGAAGAAGGCGGCGAAGGTTGAAGGTCGCGGTCCTCGCCGGCGGGCGCTCCTCCGAGCACGAGGTCTCGCTGCGCTCCGGGGCTGCGGTGGCGCGGGGGCTGCGCGAGGCGGGCCACGAGACGATCGAGGTGACGATCGGCCGCGACGGCGGCTGGAGCGCTGCCGGCGGCACGGTCGAGCTGGTCCCGGGGGCCGGGCTGCTGGGGGCCGACGCGGTCTTCCCCGCGCTCCACGGCGCCTTCGGCGAGGACGGCAGCGTCCAGGGGCTGCTCGAGTGGCTCGACCTGCCCTACGTCGGCTCCGACGTGCTGGCCTCGGCGATCTGCATGGACAAGCTGACCCTGAAGCGCCTCTTCGCCGAGCACGGCGTGCCGCAGGTCGAGTTCGCCGCGGTCGAAGGCAACGACTGGTGGGGCAAGTGCGAGCAATTGGGGCTGCCGCTGTGGGTAAAGCCGTCGCGGATGGGCTCCAGCGTCGGGATCACCCGCGTCACCGACCTCGACGAGCTCGACGCCGCGGTCGAGCTGGCCCTGCGCCACGACCCGCGGGTGATCGTCGAGGCCTCGGCCAGCGGCCGCGAGGTGGAGTGCTCGGTGCTCGGCAACTCCGAGCCGCAGGCCTCTCCGCCGGGCGAGATCGTCGCCCACGCCAGCTGGTACGACTTCGAGGCCAAGTACACCGAGGGTGGGATGGAGCTGCGGGTCCCCGCCCCGATCGGCGATGAGGCGATCGCACGGGTTCGCGAGCTCGCCGTCGCCGTCTTCGCCCTCGCCGGCTGCTCGGGTCTGGCGCGCTGCGACTTCTTCGTCGAGCCCAACGGCTCGGTTCTCGTCAATGAGATCAACACGATGCCGGGCTTTACCGACACCAGCGTTTACGCAAAGCTCTTCGAGGCCGGCGGGATCGCCTACCCGGAGCTCTGCGACCGCCTCGTCGGCCTCGCGGTCGAGCGTCACCGCCAGGCTCGCTCCTTCGAGTTCTGATTCGCGCCCGGCTCTAGGGGTATCCGGGAGACCGGTATGTCGACGGGTCTCCCGAATATCGAATCTGCTCCCGAGCGGGAGGACGCCTGCGTAGCCGGCGCCTCGACGGCCGATGTGCTGCGCCTGCTCAGCGCCGGCGCGACCGGCGCGATCCTGATGGCGCTCGGCGAGGGGCCGCTGCGGACGATGGAGCTGACCGAGCGCGTCCCCGGTTACTCGGCGCGGACGATCTACCGCTACGCCGGCCGTCTCGCCGAGCTCGAGGTCGTCTCGCGCGAAGAGGAGCCCGGGGTCCCCTCCAAGGTCGTCCACGCCCTCACCGACGAGTGCGGGGCGGAGCTCTACCAGCTCGTCAACCGCTTCGCCGACGCCTCGCTGACGCGGCTGCCCGACGGCAGGATCGACGCCACCGCCTGGGCCTCGCTGGGCCTGCTCGCCGACCTCTGGGAAACCGGGATGGTCGAGGACCTCGCCTGCGAGGGGCGCTCCGCGACCCAGCTCGCCAAGGGCGAGCACGGCCTCAGCTACCACCAGGTGCAGCGCCGGGCCAACCTCTTCAAGACCGGTGGGCTGCTGACCATGGCTCCGGGCCAGGGAAACCGCCGCTGCTACGAGCTGACGGAGAAGACGCGCCGCAAGACCGGCCTGCTCGCCGGCATCGCCCGCTGGCGCAACCGCCACGTGATCGCCGAGGACGAAGAAGGTATGACCGCAGCGGAAATGGCGACGGTGCTGCGCACCGCGCTGCCGCTGGCGGCGGTTCCCGGGCGCCAGGGCAAGTGCCTGCAGCTGAGCGTCCGCGGCGAGGACGAGGCCCGCGCCGAGGTCGAGGAGGTCTGGGCGGAGGTCGAGCCCGACGGCAAGTTGCACAGCTGCGTCGATTCCGCCGCGGAGCGCGACGGCTGGGCCAGCGGGACGGTGGAAGCCTGGATCTCGGTCCTCCTCGACGGCGACAGCACCGGTGTCCTGGTCGGGGGCGAGGAGGGGCTCGTGCCGGCCTGCCTCGACTCGCTCTACGAGACCCTCTGGTCCCCGGCTCCCTTCTAGGCCAGCGGGCTCAGTAGGCGATGTTGCGGCAGCGCGGCCGCGGCACCGCCTTGTAGCGGCGACCCCGCCCGCGGTTCCAAAGCGCGCCGTCGACCTCGGCGGGGGAGAGCGCCCCGCCGACGGCGGCGGCCAGCAGCTCGACCGCGTGAACCGCAGCGGCGCGCAGCTCCACCTCCTCGGCGGAGCCGTGCGCGAGCAGCTCGCCGGCTTCGATCGCGGCGGTCAGCTGCGGGTCGAGCCGCAGCACCCCGTCGACCCGCAGCACGTGGGGGACGAGGTTGTCGGCGAAGGCGGTGAGGCGCTCCGCCCCCGGCAACCGGGCGAGGCCGGCGCGGTGCAGGTCGGCGGCGGCGAGCTGGGCGCGCTTGAAGAACGGGACCCGCCGCCCCTCGTACTCGGATGCGTCGGCGAAGGACTCCCAGGCGGCGAAGACTTCGGCGAGGCCCGGCACCGAGTCCGCCGCCTCGACCACCGCCAGGTAGCGGCCGCCGTGCTCGGCGAGGACGTGCGCGCCGACGTCGCGCAGCGCCGCGGCGAACTCGGCCATCAGCGGGTGGCTCGGGTCCTGCCCGAGGACCGCGGCGATCGCCGGCGCATCGATCGCCACCAGCTCCTCCGGCGTCCAGGGACCCTCGTCGGCGAAGCGCTCGGTGACCCCGGCCGCCATCGTCGAGTAGCCGCTCATCCCCGGCCGCTTGCGGACCGTCGGCCACCAGCCGGAGCCGAAGTTGATCGCGTTCATGCAGATCGCGAAGGCGGCGGCGGCTTCCGGGTCGCTGCCCGTCTGCCCCTCGTCGTTGAACGGATGCAGTTCGGTCAGCCCGGCCGCGTACGCGCCCACCTTCGCCTCGTCGATCATCACCAAGCGCGCCTGCCCGGCGACCCAGGCACAAGCGGCGCGGACTTCGTCAGGGAGGGAAACTGGAGTCATGGAAAAGGCAGAGATACAGATTCGCGAAGCCACCGTCGAGGACGCCGCGTCGATCGCCCGCCTCCTGCACGACTTCAACACCGAGTACGAGGAGGAGACGCCGCCGGTGGCAGAGCTGACCCGGCACGCCGAGCGGATGCTGCGCGCAGGGGAGATGACGGTGCTCCTGGCCGGAGACGGCCCCGACGGCCTGGCGCTGCTCCGCTTCCGCCCCTCGATCTGGACCGAGAAGCAGGAGGCTTACCTGCAGGAGCTCTACGTGGTGCCTGGGCTGCGCGGTCGCGGCATCGGCCAGGCCCTGATGGAGGCGGTGCTCGCGACCTGCCGCGAGCGCGGCGCCGCCTGGATAGAACTCAACACCGGCGAGACCGACACCGCCGCCCGCGGCCTCTACGCGAAGCTCGGCTTCACCAACGAGGAAGGCCCGCAGGGAACCGCGATGCTCTATTACGAGCTGGAGCTCTGAAGCGCCAGCGAGGCGAAGCCGATCCCGGCCGGCGGCTGCACCCGGTCGGGATGGAGGAGATGGGCCAGCAGCTCGACCCCGTCCACCAGGCGCGGGCCGGGCCGCGAGTAGGTCGAGGCGGCGTCGACGGCGAAGACGCGATCGGCGTGGAGGGCGCTGAGACGGTCAGAGTGCGCGAGCGCCTGTGCCCGCGAGTCGGCCAGGTAGTAGCCGCAGGGCATCGCAATCGCGATTTCGGCATTGAGTCCCCTGAGCCGCTCCCACTCGACCTGCGGCGACTTTTGCCCCGCCTCGCCGATGACGTCGACTCCGCCGGCGATCTCGATCATCTCCGGCACCCAGTGGCCGCCGAGGAACGGTGGGTCGAGCCACTCCAGGGCGAGGACCCGCGGTCGCTCCAGCCCCTCGACCGCGGTGCGCACCCGCTCGAGCCTCGCCTCGAGCTCGGCACGGACCCGAGCGGCGTGCGCATCGATCCCCGCCGCGGCTCCGAGCCGGGTCACGTCATCGAGAACCTCGGCGAACGTGCTCGGATCCTGCTGCACCACCTGCGGCCGTCCGGGCAGCCGCGCCGCCACCGCGACCACGTCGTCGTAGGAGACGGCGCAGACCTCGCAGACCGCCTGGGTGACGATCAGGTCCGGCTCGAGCTCGGCCAGCAGCTCCTCGTCGAGGCTGTAGAGGGCCCGGCCTTCGCCGACCACCTCCTTCACCGCGGCGTCGATCTCTCCGGCGCTGAGCCCCTCCGGCAAGACCGTCGCCGTCAGGTGAGGCAGCGCTGTTGCCTCTGCCGGGAAGTCGCACTCGTGGGTGACGCCGACCACGTCCCCTCCGAGGCCGAGCGCGAACAGCATCTCGGTCGCGGAGGGGACGAGGCTGGCGATACGCATTAGGCGACTATTTCACCGCCGCCAGCAGCGCGTTGGCGCCGCCGACCATCCGCGAGCAGGAAGAACTACGAAAGCTCAAGTATCCTTGCAGTAAATATTAAGTAGGGCAACGGGTAGAGGAGGAGCGGCATGCGACGGCTGATGATCTTGGTGGCGATAGCGATGGCGATGCTGGGCGTGGGGGCGGGCAGCGCCCAGGCGGACCTGCCGGTGATCTGGAACGGCGTCTACGGCTACGCCCACACCAGCCCCAGCGCGAGCCCGCCCGGCGCCAACGACTGGAGCTGCAAACCGAGCGTCGCCCACCCGCGCCCCGTCGTCCTCGTCCACGGCACCTTCGCCGACATGTCGAATAGCTGGCAGGCGATCTCGCCGCTGCTGAAGAACAACGGCTACTGCGTCTTCGCCCTCAACTACGGCGACTACAACGGCAGCGGCGCGATCGGCGTCTACGGCGTCGACGACATCCCCACCTCGGCCACCGAACTGGACGCCTTCGTCGACAAAGTCCGGGCCGCGACCGGCGCCGCCGAGGTCGATCTCGTCGGCCACTCGCAGGGCGGGATGATGCCGCGCTACTACCTCAAGTACCTGGGTGGGGCGGCCGAGGTCAACGCCCTCGTCGGCCTCTCGCCCTCCAACCACGGCACCACCCTCGACGGGTTATTCATCCTCAGCAACTTCTTCCCCGGGGCGAACCAGTTCACCGGCGCCCTCTGCCCCGCCTGCGAGCAACAGCGCGCCGGCTCGGCCTTCATCACCGACCTCAACTCCGGCGGCGAGACGGTTCCGGGGGTCGCCTACACGGTGATCCAGACCCGGTACGACCAGGTCGTCACCCCCTACACCTCGGCCTTCCTCTCGGGCTCGAACGTGAAAAACGTCCTGCTCCAGAACCAGTGCATCCTCGACCTCGGCGACCACCTCTCGATGCCCTACGACCACATCGTCGGCGCCGACGTGCTGACCGCGCTCGACCCCGCCCACCCGCGCGGGTTCCTCTGCACCCCGATCGCCCCCACGGCCGGGGGGTAGGACCGCCGGCCGGCGCTACCCGGCGCCGTTGCCGTTGCTCCCGGCACGGTAGGGCCCCGGCTTCGGCCGGGCCTTGCCGCCCGGGAAGGCGAGCCGCAGGATCGTCCGCTGCACCATCCCCAGCTGCTGGGCGAAGGGGCCGCTGTTGTAGGGCAGGCCGTAGCGTTCGCAGACGTCCTTCACCTGCGGGGCGATCTCGGCATAGCGGCTGCTCGGCATGTCCGGGAAGAGGTGGTGCTCGACCTGGAAGCTGAGGTTGCCGCTGGCGACGTGGAACAGGGGGCTGCCCTCGATGTTGGCCGAGCCGGTCAGCTGGCGGATGTACCAGCCGCCGCGGCTCTCGTTCTCGACCTCCTCCTGGGAGAAGGTGTAGGTCTGGTCGGGGAAGTGACCGCAGAAGATGATCGCGTAGGCCCAGACGTTGCGGACGATGTTCGCGGTCGCATCGGCCTTGGCGGTCGCCCGGAAGGTCTTGGCGCCGCTGTTCAGCGCGGCCTCCACCACCGGTGCCAAGCGGCCCTTCCGCTTGCGCTTCACGCGCCCCAGCAGCCCGCGGGGCTGGTTGCGCTGCCGCCGGGTCTCCACCACCACGTCGACGGCGGTCGCCGCCAGGGCGCTGACCAGCGGCCAGGCGATGTAGTCCTTGACGATCTGGGCTTTGGCCTTGCCGGCGATCCCCTTCAGCTCCCGCTTCACCTGGCGGGGTGACTTGCGGCCCTTGCGGATCGCCTCGAAGTCGAGGTCGTGCAGCGCCACGCCCCACTCGAACAGCGCCATCAGGATCAGGTTGTAGACCGGCTGGGCGAGGTAGACCGGGTGCCACTTCTGCGCCGGGTCGATCCGCATGATCTCGTAGCCGAGGTCCTTGTCTTTGCCGCGGATGTTGGTGTAGGTGTGGTGGACGTAGTTGTGGGAGTGCTTCCAGGCCTCGGCGGTGGAGGCGGTGTCCCAGTCCCAGGTCGCGGAGTGGATCCGGGGGTCGTTCATCCAGTCCCACTGGCCGTGCATGACGTTGTGGCCGATCTCCATGTTCTCGAGGATCTTGGCCGCCGAGAGGGCCGAGGTCCCGGCCCACCAGCCGGTGCGGTTGCGCGAGGCGAGCAGGAGGATGCGGCCGAGCACGGCGAGCCGCCGCTGCATCTCGATCATCCCCTCGATGTAGCGCCGGTCGCGATCGCCGAGCTCGTTCATGACGCGGTCGCGGATCGCGTCGAACTCGCGCGCGAGCTCGTCCAGCTGCTCCTCGGAGAGGTGGGCTAGCGGGCTCTTTTCCTGGGTGTCGATCGGTGCCGTGGCAGTCGTGCTCATATGGCTTTCGGTGCCTTTCTCATAGGGCTATTGCAACGTCGCCTTCCGGCGCGTTGACGCAGGTTCGAACCATTTCTCCCTTTTCCCCGTGGACCTCGCCGGTCCGCAGGTCCCTCACTTCTCCCTTGCAGAGCTTGCCGATGCAGGTGTGGCAGATCCCCATCCGGCAGCCGTAGGGCAGCTCCGCCCCGGCTTCCTCGCCGGCGACGAGGATCGGGGTGCCGCCGCCGCACTCGGCCTCCACCTGGCTGGAGAGGAAGCGGATCGTGCCGCCCTCCCCGACGGCAGCGTCGCCGCCGATCACCGGCTGGAAGCGCTCCATCGCGAGGCGCTCGGGGTCGCCCTCCTCCCGCCAATGGCGGACCAGCGCGTCGAGCATCTCGCCTGGGCCGGAGACGAATGCGTGGCGCTCGCGCCAGTCGGGGCAGAGCTCGTCGAGGTCGGCCGGGGCGACCCGACCCGCTTCGCCGGTGAGCCGCAGATGCGGGCGGTAACCGGGTCGCCGGGAGTCGATGTCCCGCAGTTGCTCGCCGAAGATCACGCCCTCGGCGGTCCGCGAGGAGTGAAGGTGGACGACGTCGGTCAGCGCCTCGTCGCGGTCGAGGCTGCGCAGCATGCTCATGATCGGGGTGATGCCGCTGCCGGCGCTGATGAATAGCAGGCGCTCGGGCGCGGGGTCGGGGAGGACGAAGGTGCCTTCGACGCCGCCCAGCCGGACGACGTCGCCGGGCCGCGCCTTGTGGACGAGGAACGGCGAGACCTTGCCCGAGTCGACCAGCTTCGGCGTGATCCCGATCAGCCCGTCGGGCCGCCCCGGGTCGGTGGTCAGCGAGTAGGCGCGCCAGTGGTGAACGCCGTTGACGACGACCCCGATCCGCAGGTACTGGCCCGGCCGGTGGCCACCCCATTCGTAGCCGGGGCGGATCAGGACCGTGACCGCGTCGGGCGTCTCCTGCTCGATTCTCTCGATACGGCCGCGCAGCTCCTGCGTCGACCAGAGCGGGTTGATCAGTTCGAGGTAGTCGTCCGGCAGCAGCGGCGTGAACAGCGAGCGGACGGCATGGAGCGCGCGCTGGCGCGCCTTCGAAACGTTGGGTACGGCGCCTCGCTCTGCCATTGTCAAATGTTACACGGATCGATGTAACGATTCCGTGAGAACAGTCACTTGCTACCCGCGAGGCGGAACTTCAGTCGACCAGCTTCACGTCGCTGATCTCGATCTGGTACCTGCCTTCCTGTTCGGAGGAGGGCGCGGCCTTGGTGAACCAGAGCAGGAAGTACTTCGCCGGGGAGCCGAGGTGGAGCTCGATTTCCTCGTTCTTTTCGGCGTCGGTGACCTCGCCCACCGGTTCCCCCCATTCGGACAGTTCTTCCGGCGGGCCCGAGGGCGAGGCGTAGATTTCGGCGTCCCAGCCGGGTGAGGGGGAGCGGACGATCATCTCGCTCGGGGTGGTGGTCGATTTGGCGACTACGTAGAGGCCGACCCCTGGGTTGGGCCCAGTCTTGGTGCCGGCGAAGTCTTCGGTGTCGTAGTGCTCGCTGCTCCAGGCGGTGGTGGTGGGATCGCCGTCGACCGCGAAGCTGACCGTTTCGGGGTCCTCGGATTCGTCCCCCTGGGGGTCGTAGTCGGCGGCTTCGGCCAGCGCCACCGGCGAGCCCTTGCCCTTCAGCGCCCCGCCCCCGCCGGGCCCGTTGCCGCTGCCGATCAGCTGCACGGCAAGCAGCACGGCCGCGGCGACGAGGACGATCAGCCCGATCGCCAGCCAGGAGCGGCGCCCGTGGCCGCCGGAGAGCTTGCGTTCGGCCGGCGCCACCGCGTCGAGCACGCTGGTCGCCTCGCCGGTGGCGCCGCCCGCACGCGCCGCCTCGACCTCGAGCGCGGTCGAGAGGTCGTCGATCAGATCGCCGACCTGCTGGTAGCGCTCGGCCGGGTCCTTCGCCGTCGCCCGCTCGACCACCATCGCCGCCGCCGCGGAGATCTCGGGACGCCGCTGCTGGACGTCGGGCAGCTCCTCGTTGACGTGTTTCATCGCCACCCCGACCTGGCTGTCGGCGTGGAAGGGGACCTGGCCGACGAGCATCTCGAAGAGGACGACCCCGAGCGAGTAGATGTCGGAGCGCTGGTCGACCGCCTGGCCCATCGCCTGCTCGGGGGCGACGTAGTCGGTGGTGCCGAGGACGCGGCCGGTGGCGGTCATCCCGTCCTGTTCTAGCTGGCGGGAGATCCCGAAGTCGGTCAGCTTGGCCCGGCCCTCGGCGTCGATCAGGACGTTCTGCGGCTTGATGTCGCGGTGGATCATCTTGCGGTTGTGGGCGACGGTCAGGCCGCGGGCGATCTCGATCGCGTAGGCGAGAGCCTCCTGCGGGTCGAGCGCGCCGACCCGGGCGATCCGCTGCTTCAGCGTCTCGCCTTCGACGTACTCGAAGACGATGTAGGGATGGCCGCCGTCCTCGCCCGCGTCGATCACGGCGACGACGTTGGGGTGGGAGAGCTTCGCCACCGCGCGCGCCTCCTGGCGGAAGCGCTGCAGCTGGTCTTCCTGCTCGGACATCTCCCGGTGCAGCACCTTCACCGCCACCTGCCGGTCGAGCGTCGTGTCCCGCGCCAGGTAGACGGTCGACATCCCGCCGCTGCCGAGCTTCGCCTCCAGCTTGTAGCGGCCGGAGAGCACGGTGCCGATCATCTGGGAGCTAGTGGGGGGCCGGTTGCTCACTTACGCGCCAACGTTACGACGCATCAGCGGTAAAAGCCTTTTCCGGGTCATAGAGAGCACGGCTCTATGCAGGGCGCGTTGAGATCAATAGGGAGTAAGGCCATAGAGCTTTGCGATCCGCTGATACGAGGCGTCCTCTCTGCGAATCGGCCGCCGCTCCAACTCCTTCATTTCTACGTCGTCAAACACTGCCCAGCACTCCCACTCGCTGTTCAGCCGAGAGAGATATCGGATACCGGCGTAGAGCGGATGCCCATCCTCGTCCGCTTGCTCGAAGACCCACTGGCTGATGTAGCGGGTCACCCTTCGATCACGGCCTCGCACCAGCGCGACGTCCAGATCCGGATAGTGGTAGTAGGCGAGGAGTTCGGCCAGGTCATTTCGCATCGCCTCGCGGGTGTCGACGCTCTCTATGTCGAGGAACCGCAGACCACCGGAGAACTTTGCATTCTGTCCCCCGTCAGGAAATCCGACCCGCACGGCCGTTCGGCGCTGTCTCCAGTCTGCAGGGATATCCCCCACATTCATGACGCCCATCTCCCCCCATTCCCCGCCGATCACCTTGGTCAGGACGGGGTCGGGGCGAAATCGCGCCAGCGTCTCGCCAAAGCAGCCGTCGAGACCGGTGCCGAAGTAACGGACTCCGTAGCCCCCGGTTGGGCTGTCGAATCGATTTCCCGTTCCCGGCTTAGAGAGTTCGGAGGAGCTGGCCGACTTGCTCGCGGAGAGGGGATCTGGGTCTCGCCCGATCCGCCAGATGCCATCCGGCGGAGGACCTGTGAGGAGGATTCCAATCAACCTCCCGCCAAGAAGGCTCTGGCGGCAACCAGCGTGTCGCGGGTTCTTCCCTCCCTGATGGCCGTCGCGGGGGGCTCATCGTCGAGCTGGGGATTCAGGCCTACGAACCACGCGCGGACCGTGTGCGGGCTCTCTTTTGCCAGGAGGAGACGGAAGATTTGGTAAGCGTCGCGGAGTTTGCGCTCCACCTCCGGGTCCTGCGGCGCACGGCTCTTCTCGTTAGCCCACCGCCCAATGGTCTTGGGATCGTCCACCCCCACCATGAAGGCGACGAGTCTTTGGCCTAGCGCGTCTTGCAGGAACGCGGAGATGTCTGCTACCGATGACTCCACCGTGGCTCGGTGTGCATCGCTGGATGCTTCACGAAGGTTGGGCATTAGGGGCACCCTTTCTGGAAAGCCTGTTTTTCCAGGTTATCAGCGAACCTATTTTTCGACTTGGTTTTTAACCTAATTGATAGCGCAGTTACAACCAGCGTTGCTACCCCTATTGCTACCCGCAATTTCGGCCGCTATCTGATCTCCCCTTTATTTCCGGTTACGGAGCCGATTCGCTTAGCTGCTGGGTAGTGGTCACGCAGCATTCCCAGAGCCGATTCGAACTCCGTCGCCCGTACCACCACGCAGAATCCGCAGCCCATGTTGAAGACCTCGCTCATCTCCTCGTCGGAGACGCCGCCGTGCTCGTGGATCAGGTCGAAGATGGGGGGAACGGGGAGCGGGTCGTCGATCTCGTAGCCGACCTCGGCGGCGAGGCGCAGGAGGTTCTTGGTGCCGCCGGAGGTGATGTGGGCGAGGCCGCGGACGTCGACCTCGGAGCGCAGCAGCTCGACCACCGGCTTGACGTAGATCTCGGTCGGCTCTAGCAGCACGTCGCCGAGAGGCCGGCCGAGGCGGTCGTCGTCGAGGGGGATCTCGGCCAGCGCCGAGCGGGCCAGCGTGTAGCCGTTGGAGTGAAGGCCGGTGGAGGGGAGGCCGATGATGACGTCGCCAGGCTCGACCGCGGAGCCGTCGACGATCGCGTCGAGAGCGACGGTCCCGAAGCAGGCGCCGGAGACGTCGACGCCGCGGACCAGCTGCCCGAGCTGGGCCAGCTCGCCACCGGGGATCTCGATCCCCGCCAGCTCGGCGCCGCGCGCCAGGCCGACGCCGATTTCCTCGCAGACCGCGGGGTCGGCCTTCTCGATCGCGATGTAGTCGAGCATCGCCAGCGGCTCGGCGCCGACGCAGATCACGTCGTTGACGTTCATCGCCACGCAGTCGATCCCGACCGTGTCGAAGCGCCCCAGCTGCTCGGCCAGGACCAGCTTCGTCCCCACCCCGTCGGTGGAAAGCGCGATCCCTAGCCGCTCGTCCAGCTTGATCACGCTCGCGTAATGCCCCGGCAGCGGCACCTGCGCCGAGGGTCGCCCGAGCTGGATCGCGCCGAGCGCCCGCACCAGGCCGGCCACGGCCGAATCCGCCGCCCCCTGGTCGACTCCGGCCTTCGCGTAGGCGTCGCTCGCGCTCACCTGCCTGATTCTCTCAGTCGCTCCGGCAGGTCCAGATCCAAATCCATCCAAATCCATCCAAAAATTTGGAAATGCCTGCAAATCATGCGATTCAACGAAACGCGGCTTCGCCCATCCGACATTTGCCCCACCAGGGTGTGGCCAAAATCGGATCCGTGCACTATCTGGACAGACGCCGAAGAACGACGGCCGCCAGGCCTACCCGGTATGCCGCGTACGGCCACAGCGCCCGGTCCCGCTCGACCAGCCGGATCAGGCGCTGCGAGGCGAGGGTGGAGGCGAAGGAGGCGGCGACGCCGACGGCAAGCGAGCGGCGGATCTCCGGCGTCGTGCCGCGGCGGGCCAAGCGCGTCCCCTTCAAGGCCGTGGCGCCGACGATGATCGGCAGCGCGATCGTCCGCGAGAGCAGGTTGGCCTGGTCGCGGGAGAAGCGGCGCCAGCGGGCCGCGGCGAGGGTGACGCCGTTGCGCGAGACGCCGGGCGCCAGCGCCGCCGCCTGCGCGACCCCGAGGGCGAGGCCGTCCATCGCGGTGGCGTCGCCGCGCCCGCGCCGCTGCGGCCGGCGGTCGGCGACCAGCATCGCCGCGGCGCCCGCGAGGAGGCCGTAGGCGGTCGCCCGGGGCCCGCCGAGGTGTTCCTCGATCGGTCGCTCCAGCGTGTAGCCGACGACCGCCGCCGGCAAGAAGGAGAGACCGAGGAGCAGCACCCGCCTGCCGTCGAACTGGCGCAGCTCTTCGCCGATCACCCGCCGCTGGCCGATCAGCAGCGCCGCCGCGGCGCCGGTGTGGAGCGCCACCTCGAAGCTCTTGCGCAGCTCCGGGTCGATCGCCTCCCAGTCCCATCCCGCGAGCCAGGGAACGAGGACGATGTGGGCGGAGCTGGAGACCGGCAGCAGCTCCGCCGGGCCCTGGACCAGGCCGAGGGCGACCGCGCGCGCGGTGGGAAGGTTGCTCAAGCCTCGGTGGCGCCGGCGGGCTCGGAGCCGGCGGCGGGCTCGTCCGCGCCCGGGCCGCTGCGGCGGCGCTTGATCAGCAGGTAGGCGATGCCGGCCACGATCGCGGCCGCGACGACGTAGTCGAGGTAGTGGAGGTGTTCGCGCCACTCCTCCCAGTTCTCGCCGACGCTCCTGCCGACCAGCGCCAGCGCCAGCACCCAGGGGATGCAGCCGGCCAGGGTGTAGGCGGTGAACCGCCAGAACGGCATTTTCGCGACGCCCGCCGGCAGCGAGATGAAGGTGCGGACGATCGGCAGCATCCGCGAGAAGAAGACGGTCGCGTCGCCGTGGCGGGCGAACCAGTCGTCGGCCCATTTCAGGTGCTTGGGGCTGATATGGATCAGCTTGTTTTTTTCCAGCAGGTCGATGCGGCCGTAGTAGCCGACCGCGTAGGCGATCCAGGAACCGACGAGGTTGCCCAGCACGCCCGCGGCGACGACGCCGAACAGGGTCAGTTCGCCGGCGGCGACGCTCGACCCGGCAAAGAGCATGATCGCCTCGGAGGGGACCGGCAGGCAGGCGGACTCGAGCGTCATCAGCACGAAAACGGCGGGCAGGCCGGCGCTGCTGATGAAGTCGGTTCCCCAGTTGACGATCGGGTCGAGGAAGAAGTCCGTGATGCTGGCGAGGAAGGGGGGCGGCATTCGTGAAGCGGGGATTGTAGGGAGAGAGCTGAACAGCAACTAAACTCGGCTGTTCATGCGCCGGTTGAACCACCCCGTCTATCGCAACCGGGTTCTGCAGGTAGCGGCCGACGCCGTGCTCGTCGCGCTGGCCTACTTCCTCGCCTTCCAGCTGCGGTTCCTCGACCAGCCCCACGGCTGGCCGCACCGCTACGAGGTGCTGTTCGCGCAGTCGGTCGGCTTCGTAGTCGCCGGCAAGCTCGTCGTCTTCGCCGCCTTCGGGCTCTACCAGAAGTGGTGGCGCTACGTGAGCGGGCGGGACTTCATGCTGATCTTCCGCGCCGTCGCCGTCGCCAGCGCCCTGCTGGTCGTCGTCTTCGCCGTCGCCAAGCCCTTCGCCCACACGCTGCCGCGCTCGGTCGAGGTGATCGACTTCATCCTCACCCTGATCCTGATCGCCGGCGCCCGCCTCGCCGTGCGGCTGATCGTCGAACGCCCGAGCCGCGGCTCCCGCCTGCCCAAGCACGAGGTGCTCGTCGTCGGCGCCGGCTCCGGCGGCCAGATGGTCGTCCGCGAGCTGCAGCTCAACCCCAAGCTCGGCGCCACCGCGATCGGGTTCGTCGACGACGACCCGCGCAAGCGGGGGATGCGGATGCTCGGCCTCAAGGTGCTCGGCTCGACCAAGCAGATCGTGAAGATCCTCGACGAGACCAAACCCGACGAGGTGGTGATCGCGATCCCCTCGGCGCCGGGGACGCTGCGCGGCCGGATCGTCGCCGCCTGCCGCGAGCGCGAGATCGCGGTCCGCACCCTGCCGACCGTCTTCGAGCTGCTGCGCGGCGGCGTCCAGCTGAACAAACAGCTGCGCGAGGTCCGGGTCGAGGACGTGCTCGGCCGCGAGCCGATCGTCCGTGAGATCGACCGGGTCGGCGCCTACCTCGCCGACCGCATCGTCCTCGTCACCGGCGCCGGCGGCTCGATCGGCTCCGAGCTCTGCCGCCAGATCGCCCAGGTCAAACCGCGCCTGCTGGTGATGCTCGACCACGCCGAGGACAACCTCTTCCAGATCGACCGCGAGATGGTCGAGGAGCGGCACTTCGCCAGCTGCGAGTCGGTGCTGGCCGACTGCAAGGAGCCGCACCGGATGCTGGAGGTGATGCAGCGCTTCAAGCCCGACGTCGTCTTCCACGCGGCCGCCTACAAGCACGTGCCGCTGATGGAGGCCAACCCGCTGGAGGCCGTCCGCAACAACTCGATCGCGACCCGGGTCACCGCCGAGACCGCCGCCGCCTCCAAGGTCGAGCGCTTCGTCCTGATCTCCACCGACAAGGCGGTCAACCCGCAGACGGTGATGGGCGCCTCGAAGGCGATGGCCGAGTGGATCGTGCAGACGGCCGGCGAGAAATACCCGGAGACCCGCTTCGCCTCCGTCCGCTTCGGCAACGTCCTCGCCTCCTCCGGCAGCGTCGTGCCGATCTTCCGCAGCCAGATCGAGCGCGGCGGGCCGGTCACCGTCACCCACCCCGACATGACTCGGTACTTCATGACGATCCCGGAGGCGGTGCAGCTGGTGATCCGCTCCGGCGACATCGGCGCAGGCAAGGGGGAGGTCTTCGTCCTCGACATGGGCGAGCCGGTGAAGATCGTCGACCTCGCCCACAACATGATCCGGCTGGCGGGGTACGAGCCGGAGACCGACATCGCGGTCGAGTTCACCCAGCCGCGCCCGGGGGAGAAGCTGCACGAGGTGCTCTTCTCCGAGGGCGAGGAGGTGCAGCCGACGGCGGCGCGCCGGATCAACCGGGCGCTGCGCAAGAAGCCGATCGACCAAGAGTGGGTGGAGTCGACCCTGAACTCGCTGGAACACCTCGTTCTGGCCGGCGACGAGGCTAATTTGGCCGAGCGGGTCGTGGAGATGATCGCCTCACCAGGTGGCGACGCCGCGACGGTCGCCTCCAACGAATAGCCTCTCGCAGCCACTTTGGTCCACGCGATCGAACAAATCGGCGCCTTCGCCGGCTTGGCTGCGTTCCTCGGCCTCGCCGTGCTGGCCCTCCTTTCCTTCACCCACGGGCGGGACATCCGCCGCCTGCGCGAGTGGGCGGGGTCGGCCCCCGAGCGCGACGCGGAGCGCAAGGAGCAGACCTCGACGATCGCCGCCCAGCGGGCCGAGGAGCTGCGGGCGCTGGAGGAGGCGCGGACCGCCGAACAGGAGGCCGTCTCCAACCGCGAGCTGCGCCGCCGCCGGCGCGAGGAGGGGCTGCCGGAGGAAAGCCGGGGGGAGCGGCTGAGGCAGCGCTTCTCCGGCCTCGGCGAGACGGCCTCGCGGCCGACGACCTTGATCGCCCTCTTCGTCGTCGTCCTGGCGATCGCCGGGGGCGTCGCCTACCTGCTCCTATCCGGCGGGAGCGATTCGAGCGGTGGCGGCGGCTCGAAGCAGGCGGCGGCGAAGGTGAAGCCGGCCGAAATCGAGGTCAGCGTCCTCAACGGCACCTCGGTTCCCGGTCTCGCCGCCACCTACGGCGACAAGGTCGAGGGCAAGGGCTTCGACCTCGGGGCGGTGACCAACAGCAGCGCGAGCTTCGCCGAAAGCGTGGTGATGTTCAAACGCGGGCACAAGACGGAAGCCCGCAAGGTCGCGAAGCAACTGGGGCTCTCGAAGCTGCAGCTGATGAGTGGGGAAATCGAATCCGTCTCGGCCGGAGCCGACGTCGCCGTGATCGTCGGCGAGGACAATGCCGAAGCGGTGGAATGATCGCCCGGGGTTCCTCTCCCCAGCGGCGGTCGTCTTCGCCCTCCTCGTCCTCGCCACGGTAGCCGCCTTCGCCTACTCCCAGCGGGTCAAGCGCGACCCGCTGGTGCTCGACCGGGTCACCTTCGTCGCCGCGCCGCGCGCGAAGGGCGCGAAGGCGGTCCGCAGCTTCACCCCCAACGGGGACTGCCGCAACGACAAGATCCGGATCCGCTTCCGCACCACGATCAGCGGCGAGGGCACCGTGCAGGTGATCAAGCCCGGGGGCCGCGTCGTCGTCACCCTCGCCCGCGACCGGTTCCTCAAGCGCTACACCTTCCACACCTATTACTGGGACGGTCGCCAGCGGGGCGGCGGCACCGCCAAGCCCGGCCGCTACAAGCTGCGGGTGAAACTGGGCTCTGACCGGGTCCTGGTGACGCCCGGCGTGATTAGCCTGCACCCGGCGCCCCAGATGAAGAAGTCCAATTGCGCCACGGCCGGAGGCACCGGCGGGGTCGCACCATGAGCGACTTCCTCGCCGGCGCCGGCCTGCTGATCGCCGCGACCGCGAGCGGCGCCGCGATCCTGCTGCCGCCCGGTCGCCCGCGCGCCGTCCTGATGGTCGTGGCGATGGCCCTCTTCCCGGTCTTGATCGCCGGCGATCAATGGCACACGACGCAGATCGTCGACCTGCGCCACGACGAGGGCCGGATCGTCGCCCTAGTGGCGCTGGCCGCGGCGACGGTCGTCGCCCTCGCCTACGTCTTCCGGCGCTGGCCGGTCGTGATGCCTCTGGCGATTGTCTTCGCGATCCCCTTCCGGGTCCCGCTGCACGCCGGCGGCGACACGGCGAACCTTCTGGTGCCGCTGTACCTCGTGATCGCCGCGGCGGTGGTTGCGACCCTGCTGCGCGACTGGCGCGAGCCGCCGCCGGGACACCCGCCTCGGGCGCTGGCCTGGGTCCTCGCCGCCGCGGTCGTCCTCTACGCGCTGCAGACCCTCTACTCCGACGATTTCTCCAAGGGCCTGCAGAATGTCTGCTTCTTCTTCGTCCCCTTCACGCTTGCCTACCGGCTGCTGCGCGAGGTCGAGTGGGACCGGCGCCTGCTGCGCTTAGCGCTGATCGTCATCGGCGTCGAGGCGAGCGCCTTCGTCCTCGTCGGCACCGCCGAGCTCGCGACCCGCAGCCTCTTCTGGAACGACCAGATCATCCGCTCGAACGAATTCCACACGTACTTCCGCGTCAACTCGGTCTTCTGGGACCCCAACGTCTACGGGCGCTACCTGGCCCTGGTAACGACGATCGCCGCCGCCGCGATGCTCTGGGCCCGAACCAGGGAGGCCTTCTGGCTGCTCACCGGCCTGATCGCGGTCCTCTGGATCGGCCTCGTCCCGACCTACTCGCAGTCGAGCTTCCTCGCCCTGCTCGCGGGCCTAGCCGTCCTCGCCGCGATCCGCTGGAGCTGGCGCTGGACGCTGGCGGTTGTCGCCGTTGGTCTAGTAGGCGCGGTCCTTGTCGTTCTCTTGGTGGGCGGCAGCGGCAAGATCACCAGCGACCGTCTCAACGTCGACCTGAGCGGCCGAGGGAGCCTCGTCTCCGGCGGCGCCGACCTCTTCGCCGAACGCCCGATCGAGGGCTACGGATCGGGTTCCTTTCAAGCCGCCTACCGTGATCACCGAGAGAACAAAGACGCCCCGGTGACCGTCTCCCACACCGAGCCGGTAACCGTGGCAGCCGAGCAGGGCCTTTTAGGGCTGCTCGTTTACTTCGCCCTGATAATCGTCGCCCTCGGGACCCTGGGCCGTGGCCTGTTCACGCCCCGTCCGGTGGGTGGCGTCGTAGGGGGGACCCCCCCTCGCCGCGCGAGGGGGGGTGGGTCCCCTGCGGCGACAGGACCCGCCGGCCTAGCGGCTCGCGCAGCAGTCCTCGCAGCCTTCGTCGCCCTCCTGGTTCACACGCTGGCCTATGCCGGTTTTTTCGAGGATCCGATCACCTGGGTGCTCTTGGCGGTTGGGGCTTCGCTGGCCCATGCTGCTGCGGGCGATGACCCGGTGATCCGCAAGCCCGCGTAGGGTCACCGCATGTCGGGATACCTGCGACGCCTGGCAACGACGGGGGCTGCTTACACCGCCGCCAGCATCCTCAGCAAGGTCATTGCTGTCGCGCTGTTGCCGCTGTATACGCGGTACCTCACCAAGGAGGACTACGGGGCTGCGGAGGTGCTCTTCGCTGCGGTGGTGACGGCGAGCATCATCGTCCGCTTCGGGTTGATCGAGGCGATTCTGCGTTTCTATTACCTGGACGACGAGGACCCCAGTCGCGTCGTGTCGTCGACTTTCGCAGGGCTCTTCTGGCTATCCACGCTCGGAGTTCTCGTTGCCCTGCCTCTCGCCGAGCCGCTCTCGGAACTGCTGCTCCCGAACGCCGAGAAGCTCGGCGGTTCCGCGCCGGAACTCGTCCGGATCGCGATCGGCGGGTTGTGGGTGCTGACTATGTGGGAGTTCATGCTCACCCTGTTTCGGTTAGAGGAGCGGGCGCGGGCGTTCTTCGTCACCACGATCCTCAATGTCGTCGCGGCGATCGGGCTCACGGTTGTCCTGGTCGTCGGGCTCGACGAGGGTGCCCGCGGGCTGTTGATCGGCAGCTACGCGAGCGCCGCCGCCTTCGTCGTAGTTCTCGTCGCCTTGCAGTGGCGGCGCCTCTCGCTGCGCTTCGACACGGCGCTGCTTCGCCGTCTCTTCCGCTTCGGTCTGCCGACGATGCCGGCCGAGGTCTCGCTCTACGCGCTCAACTTCGCCGACCGGCTGATCATCGCCCGCTCGCTCGGTCTCGCCGAGGCGGGCCTCTACTCCCTCGGGGTCAAGTTTGCGCAGGCGGTCAACGTCCTCGTCCGCGGCTTCCAGCTCGCTTGGCCGCCGCTCGCCTACTCGATCCGCGACGACGACGAGGCCCGCCGCACCTACGCCACCGTCGTCACCCTCTTCGTCGCCGGCTGCTCCTTCGTCGTCGCCGGTATGTGGCTCTTCTCGCGCTGGATCGTCCGCGCCCTGGCGGCGCCGAATTTCTTCGACTCCTATGAAGTGATCGGCCTGATTGCCGCTGCGGTCACCCTCTACGCGCTCTACCTCGTCCTGGTCGTGATCCTCGGCAGAACCGGCCGCACCGAGTTCAACCTTCCGGCCGCGATCGCCGCCCTCGTTGTCAACGTCGCCCTCAACCTCCTCCTCGTGCCGCAGCTGGAAATCGTCGGCGCCGCCCTCGCCCTCGTCGCCTCCTACCTGGTCGTGCTCGGCCTGATGTACGCCTTCACCCAACGGCTCTTCCCGGTGCCCTACGAGTGGGGCAGGTTGCTGCGGGTGGTGCTGACCGTGGCGGCGATCGTCGCGGTCGCCGAACTCGTGGTCCCGACCGAGGGTGTCGACGGCCTGCTGTTGCGCGCCGCTCTCCTGGCGCTCTACCCGCTGGCGCTCTGGGCGACCGGGTTCTTCAGCGAGGAAGAGCGCCGTTGGCTCGGATACCTACGCCACCCCGGCGCCGTCCTCGCCTCGCTGCGCGCCGAGCCCGCGGTCGACGGCCGCGTCCCCGAGGTCTACGAGGCGGAGCGCATGGACGAGGACTCCCGCCTCTAATCCGAGGCGGCAGCCCGGTCGCGCAGGGACTCGCCGCGGTTCGGCAAAAGGGCCTGGCGGGCGTGGGCCCAGAAGATCTTCGCCGGGCGGTTGGGGAGGACGGTCGCGGCGAGGGCGCGCAGCGCGTATGACCAGGCGGTGAGCAGGCGGACCGCCAGGGCGGCAGCCGATCCGTGGTGCTTTCGCATGTAGAGGTCGCGGTTGCGGTGGAATTCGACGATCCGCGGCAGGCCCCTGGCAAGGTCGGTCGAGAGCTGATCGTGGTGGACCGCCTCCGCCCTGGGGACGTAGAGCGAGTGCCAGCCGGCCTCCGCCAGCCGCTTGGCGAAGTCGCACTCGTCGTAGTAGACGAAGAAGTCCGGGTCCATGTAGCCGACAGCGGCGGCCGCCTCGCGTCGCACGATCAGCGCGCTCGACTGGGCCCAGTCGACCCGCCGAGTCTCGCCCCCGGCGCTCTGCACGGTGAAGCGGCGGTGGAGGAAGAGGGCGCCGATCGCGGCGGTGCCCACTCCCGGGAAGCGCCAGGCAGAGGGAACGGGATTGCCGTCGGAATCGAGCAGCCGGGGCGTCGCCGCGGCCGCCTTCGGGTCGGCGTCGAGTGCCGCGAGCAGCGCCGCCGTTGCCCCGGGCCGCAGTTCGGAGTCCTCGTTCAGCAGCAGGCAGTAGCGGCCCTTCGCCTCCCGCATCAGGGTCGAGTCGTTCTCCGCCTTGCCCGTCCGCTTCTCCAGGGCGATCAGGCGAAGATCGCCGCCGAGCTCCCGGACCGCCTCGGCCGAGCCGTCGTCGGAGGCGTTGTCGAGAACGAGGATCTCGCGCTCGACCCCGGCCGGATGCGTGCGCTCGATCGCCGCCAGGCAGGCGAGCAGGTAATCGCGGCCGTTCGTGTTCACGACGCAGTAGGAGAGCAGAGGTGGCAGGGTCTGTCCCGGTAGAGGTTCCACTTAACTTTTTCCGAACACAGTCGGAGGCTGTCCGCCGACCTCGCTTCGGAAAAAGTACAAGACGTTCCACCTCCACCGGGACAGACCCGAATGAAAGTGCAGATAGTCGACCCCTCGGCCTTCACGCCGCCCTACGACCGCGCGCTCGCGGCCGCGCTCGCGCGCGCCGGCGCCGAGGTGGAGCTGCTGACCAGCCGCTTCCTCCACGGGCCGGTGCCGCCCGCCGAGGGCTACCGCGTGCGGGAGCTCTTCTACCGACGCGCCGCCGGCCGCGGCCTCGACGCGCCCGCCCGCCTTCCCTTCAAGGCGGCCGAGCACCTGCCGGGCATGCTGCGCCTGCGGCGCGTGCTCGACGCCGACGTCGTCCACTACCAGTGGCTGACGCTTCCCTCACTCGACGTTCGCCTGCTGCCGCCCTGCCGGCCGCGGGTGATGACCGCCCACTACATCCTGCCCTCGGGGCCAAGCCGCCGAGCTGTCCGCTCCGCCCGCCGCGTATTCGGGGCGATGGATGCGGTCGTCGCCCACTCCAAGCACAGCGCCGCCCGGCTGCGCGACGAGGTCGGTCTCGATCCGGCCAGGGTCCGCGTGATCCCGCACGGCGCCTTCGACTACCTGACCCGGCTGCCGGAGGAGAAACCGCTGCCGCCCGAGCTGGAGGGGGCCGAGGGGCCGGTGATCCTCTCCTTCGGCCTGCTCCGCCCCTACAAGGGAATCGAGAACCTGATCGACGCCTACGGGCGGGTGGCCGAGACCGGCGCCGAGCTCTGGATCGTCGGCAACCCGCGGATGGACGTCGAGCAGCTGCGCCGCCGGGCGAGCGAGGCCGGTGGGCGCGTCCGCACCGTCACCCGTTTTGTCGACGACGCCGAGATCCCAGCGATCTTCCGGCGCGCCGACCTCGTCGTCCTCCCCTACCTCGACGCCGAGCATTCCGGCGTCCTCTACACCGGCCTCGCCTTCGGCAAGCCCCTGGTGCTGAGCGCCGTCGGCGGCTTCCCGGAGGTGGCCGCGACCGGCGCCGCGCGCCTCGTCCCGCCCGGCGACACCGCGGCCCTCGCCGCGGCCCTCGACGAGCTGCTCGGAGACGAGCCCGCCCGCGCAGAGCTTGCGGTCGCCGCGGCCAGAGCCGCCGCCGGACCCTTCTCCTGGGAGGAGACCGCCCGCCTCACGATGGACCTCTACCGCGACCTGATCGAGGCCCGCCGATGACCACCCTCGCCGCAATCCTCTTCTGGCTCAGCAGCGGCCTCCTCGTCTACACCCATCTCGGCTACCCGCTGGCGCTCCGGCTGTTGCTGTTGCTGCGACCTTCCTCGGCGGGTGGCGACGATCGGGAGGACTCCCCCGGTAGGGGGAGCCCCCGATCGGAGACAGGACCCGCCGCCGGAGCTCCCTCCGTCTCCCTCGTCATCCCCGCCTACGACGAGCAGGAAGTAATCGCCGCCAAAGTCGCCAACGCCCTCGCGCTCGGCTATCCGCGCGAGAAGCTGCAGGTGATCGTCGCCTCCGACGGTTCGTCCGACGCGACCGCCGAGCGTGCCCGTGCCGCCGGCGCCGACCTCGTCCTCGAGCTGCCGCCCGGCGGCAAGGTCGCCGCACTCAACGCCGGCGCCGAGCGGGCGAGCGGGGAGATCCTCGCCTTCTCCGACGCCAACAGCAGCTGGGCGCCCGACGCGCTGCGAGCGCTTGTCTCCCCCTTTGCCGACCCCAAGGTCGGCTACGTCTGCGGCCAGGTGCGCTTCCTCGACCCCGGCGGCGACAACCTCGAGGGCGCCTACTGGCGCTACGAGATGAAGATCCGGGAGATGGAGTCCGCCCTCGGCGGCGTCACCGCCGGCAACGGCGCGATCTACGCGGTGCGCCGGAGCGCCTACATCCCGCTCGCCCCCTCCGGCAGCCACGACCTCAGCTTCCCCTTCGCCTTTGCCAAGCACGGCCTCCGCGCGCTCTACGCTCCCGGCGCCCGCGCCGAGGAGAAGATGGTCCCCACCCTGGAGGGCGAGTTCGCCCGCAAACGGCGGATGATGGTCGGCCTCTGGGACATCGTCGTCGGCGAGGGGATGCTCTCCCCCCGCGGTTACCCGCCTCTCTTCGCCTTCGAGGTCGCCTCCCACCGCCTGCTGCGCTACCTCAGCCCGCTGCTGCATCTCGTGGCGCTCCTCGCCAACGCCTTCCTCCTCGGCGACGGTTGGTTCTACGTCCTCACCTTCGCCTTCCAACTCGCCCTGATCGCGGCCGCGTTGCTCGGCCGCGTCCTGCCGATCGCCCCGTTCCGGATCGCCCGCTACTACGCGATGACCACCGTCTCGATCGCCGCCGGCCTCTGGGACCGTTTGCGCCACGGCGCCGGCGGGCGCTGGGAGAAGGCGGAGGGAACCCGCTGATGCCCCGCGCCTTCGACGTCCTGTTCGCCGCCCTAGCGCTGGCGATCCTCTCGCCGCTGCTGCTGATCGCCGCGCTGGCGATCAAGCTGACCAGCCGCGGGCCGGTGGTCTACCGCCAGCGCCGCGTCGGCCTCGGCGGCCGCGAGTTCGAGATGTGGAAGCTGCGGACGATGGTCGAGGGCTCCGACCCGGTCGGCGTCGGCAAGGTCGTCTATCGCGACGACCCTCGCGTCACCGGACCCGGCCGGTTCCTGCGCCGCACCTCGCTCGACGAGATTCCCAACCTCGTCAACGTGCTGCGCGGCGAGATGGCGATCGTCGGCCCGCGCCCGACGATCAAGGCCCAGGTGGACAACTACACCGCGCACCAAAAACGCCGCCACGACGTCCTGCCGGGGATCACCGGCTGGGCCCAGGTCCAGGGCCGCGCCGGCATCCCCTGGGAGGAGCGGATCGAGCTCGACGTCTGGTACGTCGAGCATCGCTCCCTCGCACTCGACGTCCGCATCCTCGCCAGGACCCTGCGGCTCGTTCTCACCGGCCAAGGCCTCGCCCCGGATTGAGCGGGGTAGGGTTTTCGCCGTGACGACCGATCGTCCCGCAGTCAGCCTGCGCCCGTTCGAGCCCGACGACGCCCCAGCGGTGCACCGCTGGTTCAACAACCCGGCGGCAATCCAGTCCTTGATGGAGCAGCGCGACGAGTTCACCCCCGAGCAGGCTGAGGCCTGGACCCGCCGGGCGATGGACGACTCGGGCGAGGACCGCAAGTTCGCGATCGTGGTCGAGGGCTACGAGGAGCCAGTCGGCTTCACCGCCCTCTACGGCCTCTTCCGCCAGACGGCCCCCGAGCTCGGGGCCTTGATCGGCGACGACGTCCGCGGCAAGGGCGTCGGCCGCCGCGCCGAGGCCCTGACCCTCGCCAAGGCCTTCGACGAGTACGGCGCCCACCGCGTCTACGGTCGCATCCCCGCCCGCAACGAGGTGGCGAAGAAGACGGTCGCCGGCCTCGGCTGGAAGCACGAGGGGACGATGCGCGCGCACCTCGCCCGCCGCGGCGCCCCGCCCGAGGACTGCGAGGTGTGGGGAGTGCTGCCGGACGAGTTCCGCGCCGCCGCGGCGGACCTCCTGAAGTGAGCGCGCCCTCCGCCCAGGCGACGCTGATCGAGGATCGCGGCGAAGCGGCGACCGACGACCAGTTCTTCCGCTCGCCGCAGTTCCTCGCCGCGGAGGGTGCCACCCACACCCTGCGGATCGAGACCGGTGCGGGCGGGCTGCTCGCCCCGCTGATCGTCCGCGAGATCGAGGGCACCGGCGAGCGCGATGCGACCTCCCCGTACGGGTACCCCGGTTTCAGGGGAACCCTCGAAGGGCTGGACCCCGATTCGATCGACTGGACCGCCACCGGCCTCGTCAGCGTCTTCGTCCGCCACGCGCTCGACCGCTCTCCCCTCGCCGGGGCCAGCGAGCGCAACGTCGTCCAGATCGCCGACCCGAAGCTGTCGCCGAAGAGCCGTCCCAGCGACCGCCGCCAGGTGCGCCGCAACCTCGAAGCCGGGTACCTCGTCGAGATCGTTCCGGGGGACGAGACGAGTGGCGAGCAGCGCGCCGGCTTCTTGGAGGCCTACGAGCAGACGATGCGCCGCACCGGCGCCGCCCCGCACTATTTCTTCGGCGCCGGCTACTTCGACCGGGTCCTCACCGCCGCCGGCACCTGGCTAGCGATCGCCTCCGCGCCCGGCGGCGACCTGGCCGCGGCCTCGATCGCGACGGTCAGCGACGACTACCTCCACTACTACCTGAGCGGCAGCGCCGACGCCCACCTGCGGGACTCGCCGATGAAGAACGTCGTCGCCCGCCTCGTCGAGCACGCCGCCGACCTGGGCCTGCCGCTGAATCTCGGCGGCGGCATCGCCGCCGGCGACGCGCTCGAGGAGTTCAAGCGCGGTTTCGCCAACCGCCAGCTGGCCTGGACCACCTCGGAGCTGATCTGCGACCCGGAGCGCTACACCCAGCTCGCCGCCGGCCGCGAGGACAGCAGCTACTTCCCGGCCTACCGCGGCTGAGCGTTAGCTGCTCGGTTCGTCGGGCTGCGCCGGGGTGGGGCCGGTGAAGGTGAAGGCTTCGACCGGCTCGCCGCCGTACTTGCCCCAGGTTTCGCGGCCGAAGGCGCGGATCGCGTCCAGCGTGGCCTGACCCTTGTAGGTCTTGCAGCCGATCAAGTTGGTCCAGGTGGTCGCCGCGACCTCGTAAGGCATCTTGTCGTTGGGGAAGAGCAGCGTCGCCCCGTACATCGTGTCGTAGAGGCCGATCAGTTCCAGCTGGGCCTTTTCCGGCAGGTCGGGCGAGTACTGGATCTCCATTCGGCCGTGCTCGAGTGAGTGGACGGTGTCGAGCGCCTTCGGTTCCTCGCTGTAGGCGCCATCGGCCTGCTGGTAGGGCGGTTCGACGTGGTTGCCCGAAGTCGGCGGGTTGGTCTTGTAGTTGGGGGGCGGCGAGTTCTGGGGGAGGTGTTCATTCCCCTCGTCCTTCAGCTTCAGCTCGACTTTGCAGCCGGCTTCCTTCGCCGCCTGGTCGAGGTCGAACACTTTGGTCCGCGCCGGCGCGATCCCCGCCCGGTCGTCGGGCTGGACGCCATTGGTGCTTCCCATTGCCTGGTTGACGTTGATGTGGGCGTCCCCGCTTTCGCTGTCGCCGCCCCCGCCGCTGACGAGGACGAAGATCAGCACCCCGACCGCGATCACCACGGTCGAGACAATCGCGTAGGTCATGACCAGCCGGTTGTTCCCGCTGCGGGACTCCCGCTTTTCGGCTTCGATCCGTTCCTGGCGAAGCCGCTCTCTTTCGCGCTCTCCCTTACCCATCGTCAGCAGCGTATTCTGCCAACGCTCTCAGATCGGCGTCGGCTGGGTTCCACCCGATCCCGTCAGCTCGCTTCGGGTTCGGCCGGGTCTCGCGGGGTCGGACCGGAGACGGGGAAGGCATCGACCGGTTCTCCGCCTGCCTTGCCCCACGTCTCCTTGCCGAAGGCGCGGATCGCATCCATCGTGTACGGGCCGTGCCAGGTGGTGCAGGCGAGGATCGCCCGCCAGGTAGTCGCGGCGACCGCATAGGTCGTGTGTTCGTTCGGGAAGAGCAGCGTCCCGCCGTACATGGTGTCGTAGAGCCCCTTGATTTCCAGCTGGATGTGTTCGCGAAGAGTCGGCGCGTAATGGATCGCCATCCGGCCGTTGTTCAGCGCGCCGACGAAGTCGATCGGTTCCGGCAACAGCATGTAGGCCCCGTCCGCCTGCTGCTCGGGCGGTTCGACGTAAGGCCCGGAGGTCGGGACGTTTGACTTGTATACGGCGCGCGATCCCGGCGCCACCTCTTCGGTCCCTTCGTCCTTCAGCTTCTTGAAGAGGATGCACTTTGCCCGTTCGGCCGCCTTGCGCAGGTCGGTCTGCTTGACCGGCGGCGGCGGCGTCCCCTCCCGTTCGTCGAGCGGCACCCCGTGCACCGAGCCGGAGTCTTCGTTGACGTGGGCGGAGCCGCCGCTCTCGTCTCCCCCGCCGCAGCCGGCGAGGACGGCAACCACCGCGACCAGCACGAGAAAAAGAAAGACCCCCTTGCCCCCTCCTTGACCCATTAATCAATCTTATTCAAAGAACTCGCAGCTGTGCTTCTTCGTCCTGGGACCGCTCCCAGGGACGGGCCGCGCGCAGGGCACCGAGAACCGCCCGGGTGGCGGGAGCACGGTTGAGCGCGTAGAAGTGGATCCCGGGCGCTCCGGCGATCAGGAGCTCCGCGCACTGCTGCGCGGCGAAGGCGATGCCGAGCTCGAACTCGCGCTCCGGGTCCCCGCCGGCGGCTTCGAAAGCGGCTTCCAGGCGGGGCGGGATCGTCGCGTCGCAGAGGTCGCAGATCCGCTTCGTCTGGGCGAAGCTGGCGACGGGGATGACCCCGGCGAGGATCGGCACCTCGATGCCGCGCTCGCGCGCCGCCCGCACGAAGTCGAAGTAGACCCGGTTGTCGAAGAAGAGCTGGGTGATCAGGAAGCCGGCGCCGGAGTCGACCTTGGTCTTCAGGTAGCGAAGGTCGGTCTCGAGGTCCGGGGCCTCCGGATGGACCTCGGGGAAGCAGGCGCCGCCGATCCCGAAGTCCCAGCCGTCCCGGATGAACGCCGCCAGCTCGGCGGCGCTGCCGAGCCCGCCCTGCGGCTGCTCGAAGTCCTCCTGGCCGCGCGGCGGGTCGCCGCGCAGCGCGAACACGTTCTCGATCCCCGCCGCGGCGATGCGGTCGAGCGTCGTCGCCAGCCCCTCTCTGCTCTCGCCGACGCAGCTGAGGTGGGCCATCGTCTCGAGCCCGAACTCGTCCTTCAGCGCCGTCGTGATCTCCACGGTCCCGTCCCGGTTCGCGCCGCCGGCGCCGTAGGTAACCGAGACGAAGTCGAGCTCCAGGGCTCGCAGCTCGCGAGCCGTCTCGTAGAGCTGCTCGGTTGCCTCTGCCGTCTTCGGGGGGAAGAACTCGACCGAGAAGGTCGGGCGCCGCTCGGCGATGATCTCTTCGATCCGCATTCGCGGAGGGTAGCCGGAGCGGAGCAGCTCAGGACTCGACGCGCGCCTGGAAGTAGGCCTGGATGTCCTCGAGGCGCTTGCCCTTCGTCTCCGGCACCAGCTTCCAGCAGAAGACCAGGGTGACGATCCCGATCCCGCCGTAGAACCAGAAGGCGCCGGACCGTCCCAGCGCTTCGATCAGCAGCAGGAAGGTGAGGGAGACGATGAAGTTAAAGGTCCAGTTCGCCATCGTCCCGATCCCCGCCGCCTTGCTGCGCACCCCGAGCGGGTAGATCTCGGCGTTCAGCAGCCAGAAGATCGGGCCGAGGCTGATCGCGAAGGAGGCGACGTAGGCCATCAGGCTGCCGATCGCGACCACCGAGGCGAGGGTGCTGCCGCCGCCGGCGATCTTGAAGGCGGCGCCCAGGGCGAAGAGCGAGATCGTCATCCCGCTGACGCCGACGAAGAGGAGCGTCCGCCGGCCCGCCCGGTCGAGCAGCCGCAGCGCCAGCAGGGTGAAGGCGACGTTGATGATCCCGACTCCGACCGCCGCCAGGATCGAGCCCGCGGACGAGTCGACGCCGGTGAATTCGACGATCGTCGGCGCGTAGTAGATGACCGTGTTGATGCCGGTGACCTGCTGCAGGATCGCCAGCCCGACGCCGACCACCAGCGCCGCTTTGACGACCGGCTGCAAGAGGTCGCCCCAGGCGCCCGGCTTCTCGTCGATGCTGTCTTTGATCTCCTCCAGCTCGCGGTCGATCGTGTCGGGATCGTCGACCCGGATCTTCGCCAGCGTTGCCCGGGCGGCGAAATCGTCGCCGCTCATCACCAACCAGCGCGGGCTCTGCGGCATCCGCACCATCCCGAAGGCGAGGGCCAGCGCCGGCACGCAGCCGAGCCCCAGCATCCAGCGCCAGCCTTCGATGTGATCGAAGGCCAGGCCTACCAAGTAGGCGACGAGGATTCCGATCGTCACCGCCAGCTGGAAGAAGCTGACGAGGCGGCCGCGGCTCTCCGGCGGCGCCACCTCTGAGATGTAGACCGGCGCGGCGGCGGAAGCGAGCCCGATCGCCACCCCGATCACGATGCGGGCGGCGACCAGCACCTCGACCCCGGGCGCGGCGGCGCTGGCGAGGGCGCCGACGATGAAGACGCCGGCGGCGAGGAGGATCATCAAGCGCCGCCCGTAGGTGTCCGCCGCCGGCCCGGCGATGGCGGCGCCGGCGACGGCGCCGATCGGCACCGCGGCGACCACCAGGCCCTGGGCGAAGCTGCCGAGGTCGAAGTCGGTCTTGATGAAGAGAAGGGCACCGGCGATGACGCCGGTGTCGTAGCCGAACAGCAGCCCGCCGAGACCGGCGATCGCCGCCGTCAGGACCACGTTGCGCCGCGCCCGCCGCGCGGACGCCTCCGATCCCGTCATCGAGAGCAGAACCTACCTCCCCCGCAGGACCTTTTACATCGCTCTTTGCGGGATCGCCGCCGCGCCACCCCTAGCGCCTGGAGCCGCCTGGAGCTAAGTTGAATCTGCGACCGGGAGAGACCGGTCCCGCGGAAGCCAAGCGGGAGCGGGTCTCGAAGGCGACGTCACGAGCTTCTGAGCGCGAAGGCTACGCGCAAGGCAGGCACCGAGCGTCGCCGCCGGTCGTTTTTTGTTGCTCCTCACCTCGTCGTCCGCGCCGGCGCCTACCGTTGCAGCCGGCCTTTGGGAGACCTGCCCTTCCCAGGCCTGCGACCGGGGCGCACACTCTGGGAGCCGGGCGTCGCGCCGAACCCCGTGAGCCTTGCCGCGACTAGCCCGCCCGCTCCCTTCATCTCCCGCCGGTGCGTCCTGTGGGACGATCCGGCGATGAGCAGCGAGGAGGTGCGCTACGAGCGCCGGGGAGCCGCCGCGGTGCTGACCATCGACCGTCCCGAGCGGCGCAACGCGGTCGACGCCGCCACCGCCGCGGCCCTGCGTGCCGGGCTCGAGCGGTTCGAGGCCGACGAGGACGCGCGCGTCCTCGTTCTCACCGGGGCGGGCGGAGCCTTCTGCGCCGGCGCCGACCTGAAGGCGATCGACCTCGACGTCGACCATCCCGGCGGCCCGATGGGCTTCACCCGGCTGACGCCGTCGAAGCCGACGATCGCGGCGATCGACGGCTGGTGCCTGGCCGGAGGGCTCGAGCTTGCGGTCTGGTGCGACCTGCGGATCGCCACCCGCCGCGCGACCTTCGGCTGCTTCGAGCGCCGCTGGGGGGTGCCGCTGATCGACGGCGGCACGCAGCGGCTGCCACGGGTCGTCGGTCTCGGCCGGGCGCTGGACATGATCCTTACCGGCCGGGCCGTTGACGCGGAGGAGGCGGAGCGGATCGGCCTGGTCACGGAGGTGGTCGAGGAGGAACGGCACCTCGAGCGGTCCCTGGAGCTGGCCGAGCGGCTCGCCGCCTTCCCCCAGGAGACGATGCTGAGCGACCGGCGGGCCGCCATCGAGGGAGCGGGCCTTCCGCTGGCGGACGGGCTCGACCTCGAGCATCGGCTCGGCCGCGAGGTTCTCGAAGTCGCGGCCCGCGGCGCGGCTCGCTTCGCCGCCGGCGAGGGGCGCCACGGCGAGGGCCTGTGAGTCGCGCGGCCCGCTAGACGCGCATCTCGGCGGCCGCCGCCTCGGCGCCGAAGTAGGGAAGGACCGCGAGGTACATCAGCTCCGGCAGCAGATCGGCGAAGCCCTCGGTCTGGCGGGTGGCTAGCCGGGTGTGCAGCACCGCGAGAATGCCGGCGACCACTGCCTCCGCCGAGATCGCCGGTGCGACGCCCTCGCTTTCCTCGCGGGCGCCATCCATCATCTCCGCCGCGCGCTCCATCGCCAGTGTTCGTTTTTCCACCGACCGTTCGCCCGCCGCGTGGACTTCGACGAGCAGCGCCCGGCCGATTTCGGGCTGCTCGTCGAGGAAAGACAGCAGCCCGGACAACGCGCCGCGCAACTGCCCTCGCCAGGTCGCCTCGCCGGCAGCGGCTCTGCGCATCGCGGTCTCGATCCACTCCGAGCCCGCGTCGAGGGCGTGCAGGTAGCAGTCTTCCTTGTCCTCGAAGTTGTCGTAGAACGCCTGCCGGTAGAGCCCCGCATTGGTGATTGCGTCCTGAACCGCGGTCTGCTCGTAGCCCTGGCTCCCCACCGCTTCGAGCATCCCTCTGAGAATGCGTTGCCGCTTTCCGGTCAAAGTCCCCGCCCGGTTGGAATTGATTAGTAAAACATCTTGTCTGTGTTTCGGTACCTAAACGGTATCCGTTCGAAGGGCGCAGAGGCATCGAGATGCGACTCAGGTACTCTTCCGTTCGTGGCTTCGAAGTCAACAACGCGTCCACTTCCCGGGCGGCAGCAGCTTTCACGCGAGTTCATCGCCCGCCACCAGCGGGTCAGGATCATCGTCGCACTGGCGCAGGAGAGCTCCGAACAGGGCTATCAGCAGGTCACAGTCGCGGACATAGTCAGCCGCGCCGGCATCGCCCGCAACACTTTTTACGAGAACTTTCGGTCGAAGGAGGACTGCTTCCTGGCGACTCAGGAGTACGCGATGACAGCTGCCCTGGAGCGGGTCGTCGCGGCCGCCGGAGAGTTGGGCAACTGGGCCGATCGGGTTCGCGCGGGGCTGACCGCGTTCCTGGAATACGTCGCTGAGGAGCCCGCCCTTGCGCGGACCTGCATGGTCGAGGCGCTGTCGGCCGGCCCGGCCGCCGTCGAGCACTACGAGAAGTCGCAGCAGGCCTTCGTCTCGCTGTTCAAGCTTGGACGCGATGTCTCGCCCCACGGCAGGGAGCTTCCCGAGACCATCGAGGAGGCGATCATCGGCGGGGTCTTCTGGATCGTCTACCAGCGCCTGGCGGTCGGAGAGCTAGCCGCGATCCCCGAGCTCCTGCCGCAGCTGATCGAGTTTGCCCTGACCCCGTACCTGGGGGCGGAGGCCGCCCGGGATGTGGCGACCGGCGACGGCGGGACTGCCCTATCGCAGGCCGGGTCGTGAGCTGTGTCCTCAAAAAACTGGCCAGTTAGCCAAAATGGGCTCGACTCGTCTGGATCGGTATCGTCGGTTCTCTTGAGAGATCCTGCGAACCCGCCTGTCGAGTCTCCCGAATATCCACCGGAGCTGGCCCGCCTGCCCCCGGGCCGCCACGGGCTGCCGCGCGAGTTCGTCAGCCACAACCAGCGCGAGCGCCTGATCGCCGGCTTGGCGGAGGCGGTTGCCGAGAACGGCTACGCGGGGACGACGATTGCCCACATCACTCGCAACGCGGCTGTCTCCCGCCGCACCTTCTACGAGCACTTCGGCAGCAAGGACGAGTGTTTCATCGCCGCTTATGACACGGTCATGGCCGAGCTGCGCAAACGAGTCGGAGAGGCTTTCGACCGGGAGGACGAGTGGCCCCAGGCGGTGCGCGCCGGGATCGGCGCGATGCTCGAGTTCCTGGCCGCCGAGCCTCACCTCGCCCGGCTCAGCATGGTCGAGGCGCTGGTCGCCGGGCCGGTCGTGGTCGAGCGCTACGACGCGGCGATCCAGAGCCTGGTCCCGTACTTCGCCGCCGGGCGCGAGGGTCTCCCCGACGATGTCCTTGCGGGTCTTTCGCCGACCACCGAGGAGGCGCTGGTGGGCGGCATGGTCTCGCTGATCTCCCGCCGCATCTTCGCCGACCGCACCGAGGAGCTGGAGTCCCTGCTCCCGGATCTGGTCGAGTTCACGCTGACGCCCTACCTCGGCAGCGCCGAGGCGGCGAAGGTCGCCCGCGCCTCCTAAGCGCGGTTCATCGACCATCCCTTCCCGGTCCGGCTGGGGGACCGACAACTTGTTGTCGCCTCTATGGATCTATCTTTGGCGTGACACGAACATATGTTCGTATGGAGATCGCCTGCGTCATCGACAACCGCCTGGCGACTCCCTCGCGCCCGGGCCATGCCGGGGGGCCTCGGCCCGGGCGCGCCGATCTTGACGACCCCGTCGCGGCGGCGGAGGCGACGGCGGCGATGGTCGGGGAGCTGGAGTCGATCGGCGCCGCGGTCGAGTCGGAGCGTCCCGGCGAGGCCTTCTTTGCGCTCGACGGTCTGCGCGGCCTTCACGGAGGCTCGGCGAGCGGCGTCCTCGCCGCCGCGCGTGAGGCGCTGGGAGAGGGGAGGGCGATCGGCACCGGCCCCACCCGCCTCCGTGCCTTCCTCGCCGCCGGGGACTGGCCGCGGCCGGTCCCGGTAGCCGCCCTCCGCACCCGCCTCGCGGCCCCGGCGCGCGACGCGGACGATCTGATCGACGCACTCGAGCGTCTCGGGCTCGGGAGCCTCGCGGCCTTCGCTCGTCTCAGCGCCGACCAGGTCGCCGATCGCTTCGGCCCGCTCGGCCTGCAAGCGATGCGCCTCTGCCGGGGAGAGGAAGAGCCGTTGCGGCCGCGCCCCCCGCACGAGGAGCTGAGCGAGGAGATCGAGCTGCCGGAGGGAACCGCGGGCCTGCAGCTCGACCGGGCGCTCGAGCTGCTCGTCGACCGGCTCCTGGCGGCTCCCCGGCGGCGCGGGAGGACCCTGCTCGGGCTCCGCCTCGGCGCCCGCCTCGCGGCGGGGGGAAGCTGGAGCGTCGAGCAGGGCCTCGGCCGGCCCAGCGCCTCGCCGCGGGTCCTGCGCAACGTGCTCGTCCCGCGACTCGAGGGCCTCCCGGGCCCGGCCAGCGCCCTGCGGCTGCGGGCGCTCGGCTTCGGCCCGCCCGCCCGCGACCAGATCGAGCTGGCGGTCGGCGGCGCCGAGCCGCGGCGGCGTCGCCTTGGCGCCGCGGTGCGCGAGGTGCGAGCGGCGCAGGGCGCGGGAGCGCTGCTGAGGATCCTGCCGGTCGACGCCGCCTCGCGGGTGCCCGAGCGGTGGGCGATGCTGACCCCCTACCCCGAGCTCTGATGCCCGGGCTTCGCCGGCTCTATGCCCCCGAACGAGTGGCGGTGCGCACCGATCCCGGCGGCGCTCCGACCACAGTCGAGGGGGTCGGGGTCGACGCCGTCCGCGAGGAGTGGCTGGTCGAGGACCGCTGGTGGACGCCGGAGCCGCTGCGCCGGCACTACTTCGAGCTGGCGCTGGGCGACGGCCGCGCCCTCACGGTCTTTCGCAGTGCTCGGGCTCAGCGTTGGTATCGGCAGCGGGCCTAAGGTGCCGGATGTACGTCGAGCTGCATGCCCACTCCGCCTTTTCGTTCCTCGATGGGGCTTCTACGCCAACGGAGCTGGCGGCTGCCGCTGCGGCTCATGGTTATCCGGCGGTTGCTCTTACCGACCATGACGGCCTTTGGGGGTCGATGGAGTTTGCCCACGCGTGTCGGGGGTTCGGCATCCGGGGGATTACGGGAGCGGAGTTGACGGTGGGGGTTGGGCCGGCGGGTCCTGTCCCCGATTTGGTCCCACCGCCCCTATCGGGGCGGTCCCCCAAATCGGCGCCACCCCCCGGCAGGAACGTGCATCTCACTCTGCTGGTTGAAGACTCGGTCGGATACCGGAATTTGTGTCGGTTGCTTACCGCTGCCCATTCGCATACGCGGGACAACACGGGGAGAACCTCGTCTCAGGCGTGGGCGACTCTCGATCAGGTTGAGGAGCACGCCGAAGGGCTCGTTTGCCTCTCGGGATGTGCCCGGGACGGGATCGCTGCGGGGGCGTTCGAACGGGGAGATACCGCCGGTGGGGAGAAGCTCGCTCGGCGGTTGCTGGCGGTCTTCGGGCGGGAGCGGTTTCGGGTTGAGTTGCAGCGGCCTTACTGGCGTCGGGATCGGGCTCGCAATCGGTGGTTGACGGTGCTTGCGGAGCGGTTGGGGGTTCCTTGCGTGGCCACCGGCAACGTCCATGCTCACGATCGGCGGCGGGCTCCGGTGCAGGATGCGCTGGTTGCGATCGGGCGTTGCGAGACCTTGGAGGAGTCCGAGCCCTATCGGCGGGGGAACTCGACCTCGGCGCTTGCCTCTCCGGCGGCGATGGCAGCGCGCTTTGCCGAGTTCCCCGAGGCGGTCGCCGAGAGCGAGCGGCTCGCCGAGCGCCTGCGCTTCGATCTCACCCAGCAGCTCGGCTACCGGTATCCCGGCAGCGAGGACCCCGGCGCCGACACCGAGCTGGCGCGGATCTGCAACCACCACCTCGGCGAGCGCTACCGCGGCAACGCCCGCCTGCTCGAGGCGCAGTGGCGGTTGGAGGAGGAGCTGGCGACGATCCGCAAGCTCGGCCTCTCCGGCTTCTTCCTCCTGCACCGCGATCTGCTCGAGCTGGCGCGGGAGGTCGCCGCCGAGGTGCGCGGGCCCGATTCCGCCCGCTCGGTCCTGCCGCCGGGCCGGGGCAGGGGGTCGAGCGTCAGCTCGATCGTCTGCTACCTGACCGGCCTCTCTCACGTCGACCCGGTCGAGGCCGATCTCTTCTCCGGCCGCTTCCTCAACGAGGAAACGACCTCGATGCCGGACATCGACCTCGACTTCCCCCGCGACATCCGCGAAGTGCTGATCCCCCGCGCGCACGACCGCTACGGCCGCGACCGTTCCGCCCTCGTCGCCGCCTTTCCCACCTACCGCCCCAAGGGCGCGGTCCGCGACCTCGGCAAGGCGCTGGGCCTGCCGCCGGCGGAGGTCGACCGGGTGGCGAAGACGGTCGGCTTCCACGAGACCGCCGCCGAGATCGAGCGCGACCTGCACGCCGCACTGGGACCGGGGCGCGCCGGCGAGCCCCGCTGGCGGGCGCTGCTCTCGCTCGCCGGCGAGATCATGGGGCTGCCGCGCCACTCCTCCCAGCACCCCGGCGGGATGGTGATCTCGACCCGGCCGCTGATCGACGTCTGCCCCGTGGTGCCGGCGGCGATGGCGGGGCGGCAAACCGTCCAGTGGGACAAGGACTCTTGCGCCGACGCCGGCTTCCTCAAGATCGACCTGCTGGGGCTGGGGATGCTCTCGGCGGTCGAGCGCTGCGTCGAGGAGATCGGCAGGGCGCGCGGCGAGGGGCTCGACCTCTCGCGCATCCCGCTCGACGACGAGGAGGTCTACGAATCGATCCGCGCCGCCGAGACCACCGGCGTCTTCCAGATCGAGAGCCGGGCGCAGATGCAGATGCTGCCGCGGACTCAGCCGCGCGGCCTCGACGACGTCGTCGTCCAGGTGGCTCTGGTCCGTCCGGGCCCGATCCAGGGCGGCGCCATCCATCCATATATAGAGAGGCGCAAGCTTCGCCGCGAGAACCCCGGCTACGCGATCCCCTACGAGCACCCACTGCTGGAGCCGGTGCTGGAGGAGACGCTGGGGACGATCGTCTTCCAGGAGCAGGTGATCGAGGTGGCGATGGCGCTGGCGGGCTTCAGCTCCTCCGAGGCGGAGGGGCTGCGGCGGGCGATGAGCCGCAAGCGATCGGAGGAGGCGATCGCCGAGCACCGCCGGCGCTTCCTCGCCGGCGCCGCCGACAACGGCGTCCCCGAGCAGACCGCCGAACGGGTTTGGGATCAGATCAAGGGCTTCTCCGGTTTCGGCTTCCCGAAGGCGCACTCCGCCGCTTTCGGGTTGCTCGCCTACCAATCGGCCTGGCTGCGGATTCACTACGGGCCGGAGTTCCTCTGCTCGCTGCTGAACGAGCAGCCGATGGGCTTCTATCCGCCCGACTCCCTCGTCCACGAGGCCCAGCGGCGCGGCATCCGGGTTGCGCCCCCCGACGTCAATCGCAGCCGGGTGCTGTGCCATGTGGAGACGCCGCGCGAGGAAGAGGAGGTGCGCGGCGGGCTGACGGTGCGGATCGGCCTCGGCTACGTCAAGGGCGTGAAGAAGGAGGAGATCGAGGCGCTGGTCGCCGAGCGCGAGCGCGGCGGGCCATACCGGGGGGTCGCCGAGCTCGCCTCCCGCTGCGGCGCCGGCCTGCCGAGCCTGGAACGGCTCGCCTGGGCCGGCGCCCTCGACGGCATCCCAGCCGGTTCGGAGGGCGATCGCCGCGAGGCTCTCTGGCGAGTCGGTGTAACCGCCGCGGGCCGGCTGACCGGTAGCGGCACCCAGATGGCGCTGCCGATGGAGCCACCGTGCTCGCCGGAGCTGGAGCCGCTGGGGGAGTGGGGGAAGCTGATCGCCGACTACCGCTCGACCGGGATGACGGTCGAGAAGCATCCGATGAAGCTGCTCCGCCCGGGCCTCCCTCCGGAGCTCGTCCGCAGCAGCGACCTGAGTGGGATCGACCACGGGGCGACCGTCGAGATCGCCGGCATGGTCACCGCCCGCCAGCGTCCCGAGACGGCCAACGGCATCACCTTCGTCCTGCTCGAGGACGAGCGCGGCGCGGTCAACCTGATCGTCCCGCCGCCGGTCTACGACCGCCACCGTCCCCTCGTCCGTTCGGCGCCCTTGATCCGCGCCCGCGGTCGACTGGAGCGCCGGGAAGGAACGATCAACGTCGTCGTTGACGACCTGGCGCCGCTGCGGCCGGGCGCCGGCTCCACGGCGGAGGAGAGGTCCCCCCGGACCCCGCGCGAGCGGGCCGTCGCCGAGCTACGCGCCGTCGCGCCCGCCGGCCACAGCTTCGGCCGTCGCGGCCGCTGACCCGTTCCCGTTACGCCAGAGCGAGGCGTGGAGGGCGCGCAGGCAGTCGCTGATCAGCTCCGCGTCGCCTTTCACCCGCAAGCCGTTGCGGGGCCCGTCGAGAACCGAGTCGACCCAGGCGACGACGTTCCCCTGAGCGGCGCCGTCGACGGCTTCCGGCGCCGCCGGGGAGTTGACGATCGACCCGTCGTCCGCGACGTTTGCCCAGACCGGCTCCACGCTCTTCTCGGATTCCTCCGCCGGCGCGACGCGCAACTCGAAGCTCTTCCCGGTATGACCCGGAAGGACGATCAGGGGCAGCGCGGTCCGCATCAGCCCAGCCGCTTCCCTCGCGCTGAGGCCAGTCGAGCCCTTCGGCACGACATGGCGCCGGCGCCATCTCCCGATCCCGGCGACCAGTCCCATCGCCAACCGGGTCTTGTCGGTCAGCGCGAAGCGCCGGTACCGCCCGGTGCCGGGGATCTCACGGACGAAGCCGCTGCGGGCGAAAATACTGGCGCGCCGGCTCACCTGGTGGAAGCTCAGGCCGTGCTCCCCGTGGGCGAGCTCGGTCAGGGATTTCGGTTCCAGGTTCAGCGCGTCGATCATCCCCGACTCCCAGAGCTCGGCCACGAGCGCCAGCGCCCCCCACTCGGCGCCGCCGATCTCACCGCTGCGAAGGCGCTTCATCGCGACCCCGGCGTAGGCCGCGACCAGCTCGTAGAGCTCACGACCCCGCGGGGTCGTGAGGCTGTGGACGACCTTGGACGGAACGCCCTCCTCCTCGTCGCGGGCGATCACCCCGAGCTGGGTAAGCCGCGTCGCGTAGCGGTAGACGGTTCGCGGCGAGTAGCCGGCGACCCGCTCGGTCAGCTCCATGGTGCGCAGCGGCTCGGCTCCGAGCGCCATCAGGATCGGCCCGCTGGCACCCGCACCGAGCAGACGCAGCACGCCACCGGTCGTCGGCTGAGCTTCCCTGCTTTGAACGTCCCCCACCGCGGGCCGACAATAGATGCCGGTTTTAGCTTCGCCAGTGACATCGGGGGCGAAACTGAGTGACCGATTCAACGCGCGCGCCGTGTCACCCGAGAACCAGATTGCTAGCGTCGTATCTGCCTCGACACGATCGCCAACCGCAAGCGGGATGGAGGGCCAGAACACGCATGTTCCGTTCTCGCTCGACGTGCTTACCCTGGCGGGTGACGGATCAGGGAAGTGACCGCCTTCGTCGTCCGACCGGCAGACACTGCGGACGGCTATTCTCGGTGGCCCGACCGCGCTGCCGACCCCAGCCGCGTGGAGGCCGTCTTCCGGCGCTTCGGCCTGCCGGACCACGTCGACTGCTCGACGCAGACGGCGATCAGTTTCCCCAGTCCAGGAGTCCCTACTTGTATGAACGCATCTGAGCACGACCGCACCCGTTGGCTGGCCCTCTACGTCCTCTGCGCGGGGATGCTGATGATTGTCCTCGACGCGACGATCGTCAACGTCGCCTTGCCCTCGATCCAGGACGACCTCGACTTCTCCCAGAACAACCTCGCCTGGGTGATCAACGCCTACATGATCCCCTTCGGCGGCCTGCTGCTTCTGGCGGGTCGGATGGGCGACCTGCTCGGCCAGCGAAGGGTGTTCCTCGTCGGCCTAGCGATCTTCACCACCGCCTCGCTCGTCTGCGCCATCGCGCAGAACCAGGAGATGCTGGTCGGCGCCCGCTTCATCCAGGGCATCGGCGGGGCGCTGGCCTCGGCGGTGATCCTGGGGATGATCGTGACGATGTTCCCGGAACCGGCGGCGCAGGCGAGAGCGATCGGCGTCTACGGCTTCGTCGCCTCGGCGGGCGGCTCGATCGGCCTCCTGCTCGGAGGCGTCCTCACCGACGCGATCAGCTGGCACTGGATCTTCCTCATCAACCTGCCGATCGGGATCGCGGTTGCCTACATGGCGAAACGGCTGGTAGCCAACCCGGACGGAATCGGCCTCAGCGAGGGCGCCGACTTTCCCGGTGCGTTGCTGCTGACCAGCTCGCTGATGCTCGGCGTGTTCACGATCCTGCAGATCGAGAAGTGGGGCTGGGGCGACAGCCGCACCCTCATCCTCAGCGCGATCTCCGCGGTCCTGCTGGCACTCTTCATCTTCCGTCAGGCGCGGATCCCCAATCCGCTGATGCCGCTGCGTCTCTTCCGCTCGCGCAACGTGGCCGGCTCCAACGTCCTGCAGGCGCTGCTCGTCGCCGGCATGTTCGGGATGTTCTTCCTCGGCGCGCTCTATCTGCAGCGGGTCCTCGACTACACCCCGCTTCAGGTCGGTTTCGCCTTCCTGCCGACGACGATCGTGATGGGCGGGCTCTCGCTCGGGTTCTCGGAAAAACTGATCATGCGCTTCGGCCCGCGCAACACCCTGATCCCCGGCGTCTGCCTGGTGGTCGTCGCCCTGCTGCTCTTCGCCCGCACGCCCGTGGAGGGCGACTACCTGACCGACCTGCTGCCGCCCTTCCTGCTGATCGGCGTCGGCGTCGGCACCTCCTTCCCGGCGATCATGACCCTGGCGATGTCGGGGGCAACCCCCGAGGACGCCGGGCTCGCCTCCGGTCTGGTCAACACCAGCATGCAGGTGGGCGGCTCGATCGGCTTGGCGGTCTTAGCGACCCTCTCGACCGAGCGGACCAACTCGCTGCTCGCCGACGGCGAGGGCCAGCTGCAGGCGCTCAACTCCGGCTACCACCTCGCCTACCTGATCGGAGCGGGCCTGGCGGCGATCGCGGTCGCGATCGCGGTCTTCGTCCTGCGCGCCCCGCGACCGGAGGGGATGCCGGCGCACCAGGAGGCCGAGCCGGAGCCCGCCCTCTCTGAGGCCGGTTAGTCAAATGTCCGGCAGCGCTCAAAGATAGATCGGCCGGAGCCGATGGAGGAGGTATGCCCGAGCGCACCTCCGCCTTCTCCTCGATGCCGGCCTTTGCCGAAGCGCCGGAGGAGCGGGCGCGGATGGGCCGGATCTCGGGCGTCATCTGGATCCTCGCGGCGATTATCGGCGTCGCCGGCTGCTATCTCCCCGGCGCCCAGCACGTCGGCATCGGCTGGGTCCTTGGCCTGAGCGCTGTGGTCCTGGCCTACGGCGTGGCCTCGGCGGCTGGCTGGCTGGCCTGGGACCGCGCCTCGATGAAGGCGCTGGGGGTCGGGATGGTTGTGACCATCCCCTTCGTCGGCCTCGCGATCTACGTCACCGGCGGCGCAGTCAGCTTCGTGCAGCCGCTGCTCGTCACCCTGCTCCTCTACGCCGCCTTCTTCTTCCCTGCCCGCTGGGCCTGGCCGCTCTCGGTCGAGCTGATCCTCGTCGCCGGCACGCCGCTGCTGTACGACCCGAGCGCGATCGACGAGGCCTTCCTCTCCCGCTACCTGGCGCTCGTCGCCGGTTTCCTCTCCGCGACCTGGGTGATGGTCGGGCTGCGGAGCCGGCTCTCGGCCGCCGAGCTCCAGCAGCGCGACATCGCCTACCGCGACGCCCTCACCGGCGTCGCCAACCGCCGCCAGTTCGACGCCGTCCTCAAGCGCGAGCTGGAGCGGCGCTGCCCCCCCTCCGGCGGCCGCCGCGACGTTGACTCCAGCCCGCTAGCCCTGCTCCTGCTCGACCTCGACGACCTGAAGGGGATCAACGACAACCACGGCCATCCCGTCGGCGACGCCGTCCTCCGTCAGGTCGCGGAGCGGGCGCAGTCGATCCTCCGCTCGACCGACACCCTCGCCCGCATCGGCGGCGACGAGTTCGCGGTGATCGCTCCCGGCGCCCACGGCGAGGGCGCCCGTCTGATGGGCGAGGCGATCCGCAGCGCGATCGGCACCCACTACTCGGACTCCGGCACTCCCGCCCCCAGCGCCTCGGTCGGCTGGGCCGTCTTCCCCAGCGACGGCGGGGACGTCGAGACGCTGATTCGCGCCGCCGACCGGCGCATGCTCGGCAGCAAGCGCGGCGGCGAGCGCCGGGCCGTCCCCGTCGGCGGTTAGCCGCCCTGCAGCGAGGCCGACTCGAGCACGCCGAGCAGCTGGGTCACCCGGCAGACCAGGAGCCGCTCCTCGTCGACTTCGACCCAGGCCCCGGCGCTCGAGGGGAAGACGACGTGGTCGCCGGGTTGGACCGGCATCTCGACCCCGGCGTTCGCCCACCAGTCCAGGCCGGGACCGACCGCGAGGACGATCCCCTGCTCGGGCGGCGGCTCGTGCGTGCCCGGCGGCACCACCAGACCGGATCGCCGCACCCGGTCCTGATCGAGCTCCTTGATCACGATCTGGTCGAACAGCGGCCGCAGCTGGTGGCGGACCGACTCGGTCGGGTCGGGTCTCTGCGCGGTTCCCATGCCGGTAAGTCTGCCGGATAAGGGCGACTAAGATCGGGCGATGCCGCAGGAGAAGAAGCCGGTCAACTGGCGCGCCTGGTTGGTCGGGACCCTCAGCGCTCTGGTCCTGATCGTGGCCTTGCAGAACTCGCAGGAGGTCAGCTTCGAGGTTCTCTTCGCCAGCTTCAAGGCGCCGTTGATCGTGGTGATCCTGCTGGCGGTCGCGATCGGGATCCTGATCGGCTACGTCGCCCCCCTGGTCCGGCGCCACCGCCGGGAGGAGCGCCAGCAGCACAACGCTTGATCTTTTAATCTTTCTTGCGCAATGGGGGAAGCCGAGCGAGGGAGAGGCAGATGAGCGTTCTTCAAAAGGAGATTCCGCAGGACTGGTACGCGACGGCGTTCGACGGGATGAGCGCCGACATGGCCTGGACGGAGCGGACCGAGTCGGAAATCAAGCGAGCCTTGACGATGCTGCGCCCGCAGGGAGGGGAGCGCGTCCTCGACCTCGCCTGCGGCACCGGTCGCCACTCGCTGGAGCTGGCCCGCCACGGCTTCTCGGTCGTCGGCGTCGAGATCGGTCCCGAACTGGTCGAGATCGCCCGCAAGGACGCCGCCGAGCAGGGGGCCGAGGTGGAGTTCATCCAGGGCGACCTGCGGGAGCTGGACTTCGAGAACGAGTTCGACATCGTTCTCAACCTCAACGACGGCGCCGTCGGCTACTTCGAGACCGACGAGGAGAACCACAAGACCTTCGAAGTGATCTCGCGGGCGCTGAAGGACGGTGGCCAGAACCTGATCCAGGTCCCCAACGTCCTCTACGCGCGGGCGCGGCTGCCGCAGCGCTCCTGGATCCCGAGCGAGACCATGATCGAACTCGTCGAGCATCGCTGGAACAAGAAGGACAGCTACATGGAAGGGGCGATGATCCCGGTCCGCTTCGGCGAGGTGCTGGAGGGCCTGGACAAGCGGATCGAATTCCGCCAGCGCCTCTACACGGTCGAGGAGCTGCGCGAGATCTACGCCTCGGTCGGGATGACCCTGGAGCGGGTCTTCCACGGCAACGGCCGGCCGAAGGAACCGACCGAGAACCAGTTCGAGATCTTCGCCTCGGCTAGAAAGGGCTAGGGGTCCAGAGCTTCTCGTAGAGGCTGGTGAGGCAGTCGGCGACCATCTCGACGTCGCCGCCGGCTCTCGCCGGGGGCTTGCCGTCGACCAGCGCCGCCATCCAGTTGTCGATCGAGCCTTCGGCCCAGCACTCGCAGCGCGAGCCCCGGAGCTCGCCCGCCTCGATGGAGCCGTCCTCGGCGACCTCCGCCCGGAGTTCGTGTGGCGGCTCCCCGGCCTCGCCCTGAACGGTGATCCGCATCGCCTTCCCGGCGTGGCGCGGCACGCGCGCTAGCGGCAGCGAGACCCGCAGAACCGTCGCCATTTCCGCGGCCGAGAGCCCGTCGGCCGCGAGATGACGCCGCCGCCAGCGACCGAGGCCCGCGACCAGCCCCATGGTGCGGCGGGCTTTGTCGGTCAGCACGTAGCCCCGCCGCCGCTCCTCCCCCTTGGCTTCCCCGAAGTAGCCCGACTCCTTGAAGCGACTGGCCCTCCGGTTCAGCTGGTGGTAGCTGAGGGCCTCGAGCCGGCGGGCGAGCTCGGCGAGGGAACGGGGGCCCTGGCTCAGCTCGTCGACGACCCCCGCCTCCCAGAGGTCGGCGAAGAGCCCGAGCGAGGCCCAGGCCTCAGGCTCGACCTGACCCCCCGGAAGGTGGGTCATCGAGGCGGTCGCGAAGCGGTTGATCAGGTCGCACAGCTCGTTGCCGCCGCGCTGGCTCAGTGTGTGGACCACGCGCGCCTGGCCGGGGCGATCGTCGCGTTCGACTGCCCCGAGGCGGGCGAGGCGGGGGAGGTAGCGGTAGACCGTGCGGGCGGTGTAGCCGCGGATCCTTTGCGTCAGGACCTTGGTTTGCATCGCGCCCTCGTCGAGCGCCAGCAGGATCGCTCCCGCGGCGCCGGCGCTGAGCAGGCGGAGCATCTCGCCGAGCGGCTCCCCCGCCTCCCCGCTCTCTTGCGCGACCGTCTCCCTGCTCGCGTAGACGCTTGCCATTCCCCTCCTACGGACTGAGATCGACCTCAATACCGGGCCGTCAGGCTGCTACTTTACACGAGAGTTTTTTATTGTGCGAATACCTCATATTCGTATTGAGGCGCTTTCGTCCGCTTGACAGTTTTTCGAGCGCGGACTAGGCTCACACGTCTGGGAACAGCCTCAGTACGTTTAGGGAACAAGAAGGGCCAGGGGATGAAACAGGGACTTGCAGGGGACACGAGCGACCGGGAGGGAACTATGGGCTTGATCGATGCACGGCGGTTTTTCGCGCGGGGGAGCCTCGCCATGGCAGCCATGCTGGTGGCGCTGGTCGGCGTCGCCGCCCCCAGCGCCCACGCCGAACGCTCGCTCGATCCGGTCCTCTCGCTGATCGGCGCCTGCGCCAAACCGGAAGCACTCGATCCCGTCGAAGACCCCGGGTGCCCGACGACCCCGCCGGAAAGCGCTCACCCCCCCGCTGGCTTTGCCGTTCCTCGAGCGGTCACGACGGACTTCTACGGCAACATCTATGTCGTCAACTTCGGGAAACTCCTCAGCGGGAGCCAGGGCCGGATCGACATCTTCACGCCGGAGGGGCGCTACATCTCCGAGCTGAAAGTGGTGGCGCCGATGTCGGTGGCCGTCGACAGCGATGGCAACCTCTACGTCATCCGTGAAGTGAAACCCGAAGGGGAATCCACCCAGAGGCGCCTTTCCCGCTACACCCCCTCGACCTACAAACCTGCGGCGGGAGAAATCACGTACCCGGAATCCTCCACGGACCTTCCCCAGCCGGTGGGCCTTCTGTCCTTGTTCACTGGCATCGCTATTAACGTGGCGAACGACCACCTCTTCGCCAACTTCGGAGGCGGCGGCGTTGTCGAGTACAGCTCAGCGGAAGAAGGCAACACGATCCTCCGCAAAGCTTTCACCACGTCCCAGCCCCACGGCGTTGGCGTGGCAGTGGATGCCTCACGAGCGAGGCTGTACGCGAGCACCGGCTACGGCTTCACCCCCACGGGCATAGCAATCTTCGATCTGAACCAAGTCGAAGGCTCACCGCCGAACGAGACCTACAAACAAATTGGCACCATCGAAGAGTCCGAGGTCCCCGCCGGAGAATTTGGCGAGCAGCTGTCCGTGGCAGTCGCCGAAGACACGGGGAACGTCTACGTCCTGGACGACGAAGCGAACAGAGTCTACGAGTTCGCCGCGGACGGCAGCTATCTCTCCACCATCGAACACAGCTTCCAGGTCGCCGAAGGTGCCGAGATCGGGGTCGACAACGGGCCCTTCAGCCCTAATGGCGGGAACCCGAGCAATAAAAAAGGCAATTACCTCTTCGTCCCGTCCGGCAAAACTACCGCCGGCCATCTGTACGCCTTCGAAGAATCGAATGAACGGGCACCGAAAATCATCTCGACCGGCGCTGTAAATATTTCCGAAGACGAAGCCGAACTTCAGGCCCAACTTAATCCGGGCAACCTGGAAACCGAATTCGTCTTCGAATACACGACCGAGGCGAGCTTCGAAGCGGAAGAATTCGCTAACGCGACCGTCGCCGGCAGCGGCAAACTGCCGGCAGGGAACCTCGACGACGAAGCCGCGGCAGTCGCTGCGGGGCTCGCGCCGGGGACGGCATACCGCTTTCGCGTCAAAGTGACCAACTCACTGGGTTCCGACGAAGGGGAAGGGTCCTTCTCGACCTACCCGCCCCAGCCTAGTGGTCCGGACACCTGCGACAACCACCTTCTCCGCTTTGGCCTCTCGGCTCTGCTGCCCGATTGCCGGGCCTATGAGCTGGTGACGCCGGCGGACACCAACGGGAGGGCGCCCCTAGGCGCCGGCCGCGAGCGCTGGTTCACGACCCGTCAGGTCTCGCCCGACGGTAACAGGGTTCCCTTCCGGGTCGAGGGAGGTTCGCTACCGGGAGTCGGCGGCACCGGCTCCTACTTGGGCGACGCCTTCGTGGCGAGCCGCGGGGCCGATGGTTGGGGGACCGTGTACATCGGTCCGAGCGGCGCCGAAGCGGCATCGGTCATGCCTGGCGGCACCTCGCCCGACCAGGGGTTCAGCTTCTACGCGGCGGAGAGGGAAGGCTCAGCCGTGATCGAAGGCAAGAGCACCGCGTACCTCCGTTATCCAGATGGCCATCATGAACTTCTGGGCACCGGCAGCATCGGCACTGATCCCGAGACCACCGGCTTTCTGATCAGCGAAGGAGGAGCGCACATCATCTTTGGCACGGGCGCCGGTTCTACCGATGCGACTGCGGTGCAGCTCGAGCCCGATGCACCCCCCAGCGGCACCCGGGCGATATACGATCGCACCGCTGACGGGGTCCTTCATGTGATTTCGCTGAAACCCGGAAATACTCCCCTCGTCGGCAGTGAAAAGGGGGTGTACCAAGGAGCGTCGCTCGATGGCAAGGGTGTGGCGTTCGAGGTGAACAGCAAAACCCTCTACCTTCGTTACGACAACACCGAAACCTATGAGATCGGAGAAGGCGTCGAGTTCGCTGGGATCGCGGAAGGCGGCAACCTGATCTTTTACTCCAAAGGCGGCCAGTTGTGGCGCTTCGACGCTTTGACGGATGAAAGGACGCCGTTTAGCAGCGGAGCTGTCACTCCGGTACACGTTTCGCCCGACGGCAGCACCGCCTACTTCGTCTCGACCGCCAAACTGTCGAGCGAACCGAACCCCAACGGGGCTTTCCCTAAAGCGGGTCAACAGAACCTCTACATCTCGAACGAAGGGGAAGTGCGATTCGTCGGCACCGTGACCGAACGAGACGTGATCGGCAAGAATGGTGCCGTCGAACAGGTTGACGGTCTCGGCCTCTGGCTCGATGCCGTCGCGGAGCCGACCCCGGGCAGACTCGGCAACGATCCATCGCGAACCACCCCTGACGGCAGCGTCCTCCTCTTCCAGTCGAGGGCGCCGCTGGACGGTTACGACCCGGAAGGTCATGCGGAGGTCTACCGCTACGACTCGCAGGCCGAAGAGCTCCAGTGCCTGTCGTGCAATCCGACGGGAGGGGCCGCGACCGGAGACGATACGTTTCAATCTGAAGGCCGAGAAGGTTTCGCTCTCTACTTCCCCCAGGTCTGGATCGAGAACTTGCGTTCGGACGGCCGCCGCGCGATCTTCCAGTCGCTGGAAGCCCTCGTGCCCGGAGACACGGACGGCCACCAGGATGTCTACGAGTGGGAGGACGAGGGAGTCGGAAGCTGCACCCGCGAAGGCGGCTGCGTCTCGCTGATCTCCTCCGGCCACAGCTCGCGCAACGATTACCTGTGGGCTGTGAGCTCGAGCGGGGACGACGTCTTCTTCCTCACCTCGGACCTGCTGTTGCCGTCCGATCTAGACCAGACGCCTTCGATCTACGACGCCCGAGTCGGCGGGGGCTTTCCGGAAACGGGATCGGCGGAATGCCAAGGGGAAGGATGCCGTCCGCAGATGTCTCCCCCACCCGCCCTCCCGGCAGTGCAGACGCCGGTGAACGGAGCCGGCGACAACGTCAAACCGGCCAAGCGCTGCGGCAAAGGCAAGCGCAAGGTGAAACGCAACGGCAAAGTCCGTTGCGTCAAGAAGAAGCAGGGCAAACACAGCCGTGCCCGAGCCGGCTCCGAGCAGAAAGGGGGCCGCAAATGAGGAAGGCCACTCGCAGAATCGCCTTCGTCGGTGTCTTGGCCCTGAGCCTTCTGGGTGTCTGGGCTCCGGGGGCATCGGCTGCCGAAGAATTCGAAAAATTCGGAGTCGACTCGGTTTTCGCGGAACTGTCTAACAGACAGGCGGGCTACCACGCGGACATGACGCTCGGCGTCGGATTGACCCGGAACGGGAATCTGCCCTACGCACTGCCGCGCGACATTGAAATCAAGCTGCCGCCGGGGATGATCGGTAATACCCAAGGTATCCCGCGCTGCACGGTCGACCAGCTTGGCAACGGTCCTTCGGACAGCGCCTGCCCGTTCGATGCGCAGGTGGGTGTGACTACCGTTCGGGTTCTGCAACCGCACGCCGGTGTCTACACCGAGCCCGTCTACAACATGGTTCCGCCAAAAGGCAGCGACGTCGTCGCCCGCCTCGGCTTCATCGCGGTCGGCTGGCCGGCCTTCATCAACGTCAAGGTCGACCCGAACGACTACAGCGTCATCTCCACCGTGGAAGGCGTGCCGTCGATCGCGGGCCTCTCGGAAGCGGTCACCACTCTGTGGGGAGTGCCAGCCTCGCCCGATCACGACAACGAACGGATCACCCCCCAGGAGGCGATCACCGGGGAAACCCCTCCCGGCGGTCGCGAAGCACACACTCCCGAAGCTCCTTTCCTCTCCAACCCCACCGCATGCGGTCAGCAGCGCGAAGTGAGGGTGACGGCTCGGAGCTACCAGCTCCCTGATCAGCCCTCGACGAAATTCGCGCCCTTCCCGGAAATCAGCGGCTGCGGCAGACTCGAGTTCGCGCCGACCTTCACCGCCGTCCTCACCAACCCGGAGGCGTCCGCGCCGAGCGGGATCGACACCGAGCTGGTGATCCCGCAGGACGAAACGCCCGACGGGCTTGCCACCTCGACGATGAAGAGCGCGCGGGTTTCGTTGCCGGAGGGCGTGACGATCAATGCCGCCGCCGGGGACGGTCTGGGAAGCTGCAGCACCGAGCAGGCAGGATACGGAAGAAGCGAACCCTCGCACTGCCCCGACAACGCGAAGATCGGCTCGGTTGAAGTCGAGGTCCCGACGTTGGAAGACACGCTCCACGGATCCGTCTATCAGCGCACCCCGGAACCGGGCCACCTCTTCCGCTTCTGGCTCGTCAGCGACGAACAGGGCGTGCACCTGAAGCTGCCCGCGGAGATCGAGGCGAACCCGGTCACCGGGCAGCTGACTACCGTCTTCAATGGCATCGACACGCTGGGCGGTCTGCCCCAGGTCCCGTTCAGCAGCCTCAAACTGCGGGTCCAGGGCGGTCCCCGTGCGCCGTTGGCAACGCCGGCGGCCTGCGGCACCTACCAGACGCACTACTCCTTCACTCCCTGGTCGGGCAAGCCCCCGATCGAAAATGAAACGCCGATGCAGGTAACCCAGGGCTGTAGTAAGGGCGGTTTCTCCCCCAAGCTCGCGGCCGGCAGCCTGATTCCGCTAGGCGGAAAGTTCTCGCCCTTCGTGTTCACCCTGACCCGGGAGGACGGCGAAGCGAACCCCCAGACGATCGCCTTACACATGCCGCAGGGACTGCTCGCGAAGCTCAAGGGCGTGCCGCTCTGCCCAGATGCGGCCGCGGGCGCGGGAACCTGTCCCGCCGGCAGCAAGATCGGCAGCATCGCGGCGGCGTCCGGGGTTGGCGGTGCACCGCTGTGGATCCCCCAGCCGGGCAAGGCTCCGACCGCTGCCTATCTGGCTGGCCCTTACAAAGGCGCCCCATATTCGGTGGTCTCCGTCGTCCCAGCTCAGGCCGGGCCCTTCGACCTCGGGCTCGTGGTCAACCGCGCCGGGATCTTCGTCGATCCGGAAACGGCTTTGGCGACGATCCGGACCGACCCGCTGCCGCAGATGCTCGAAGGGGTGCCGGTCACTTATCGGACCTTGCACGTCGAGGTTGACCGTCCGGAATTCACCCTCAACCCGACCAGCTGCGCGGAGAAGAAGATCACGGCAACCGTTACGGCCACCAACGGCCAAGTCGCCGAACCGAGCACCGGGTTCCAGGCAACCGGCTGCTCGAAACTGGCCTACACGCCGAAACTCAAGATCTCCTTCAAAGGGTCGACCAAGCGAACCGGGAACCCGGGCGTGAACGCGGTCCTGACCCAGGCGCCGAACCAGGCCAACACCAAGTCCGCGACGGTGATCCTGCCCGGCAGCCAGTTCATCGACAACTCGCACATCAACAACCCCTGCACCCGGGTGCAGTTCGCGGCCGAAGCCTGCCCGCCGAAGTCGATTCTGGGGACCGTTACCGCCACCACGCCGCTCTTGGACGAGCCCCTGCGGGGGAACGTGTACTTCAGGTCCAACGGTGGAGATCGGGAACTCCCGGACCTGGTTGCCGATCTGAGGGGTTCGCTCAGGGTGACCCTGGTCGGGTTCATAGACTCGGTCAACGGCAGGGTCCGAACCCGCTTCCTCAGCGTTCCGGACGCTCCTGTGACGAAGTTCTCGATGAAGCTGTTCGGCGGAAAGCGGGGCTTGATCGAGAACAGCAAGAACCTCTGCTTGACGGGCCGCCGGGTCGACATTCAGCTGCGAGCCCAGAACGGCCGCTTGCAAGATACGACGCCCCGAATTGCGGCGCCGTGCTCGAAGGCAAGCGGTAAGAAGTAGCGTTCTCTAGCAAGCCGCGCAGCATTCTTTAGGCCCCAGCCGCCCAGCGGCTGGGGCCTTTTTTGCCTTTGCCCATCCTCACTGCTCTAATGCCCTTGACTAAACGCAAGTTTCGGGGTAGAACTTCTCCGTACCCATTTCCGGCACCGATCGTGCCGGATTAAAACAAGGAGAAAACATGAAGTATCTAAAGATGCTCGGCCTCGCCGCGGTCGCGGCTATGGCCCTGATGGCGATCGGGGCGGGTTCCGCTTCGGCGACCACATTTGAGACCAACGGCGTAGCGCTGAGTAGTACGGTCACGATCGTCGCGACGATCGAGCCCGGCTCCTCCGCTCTCCTGAGAGACAGCGCCGGCACCACGGCAGACACATGCACGGAATCCGAAGTTAATGGAACCACGACGAGTACCAGTGGGGCGACCATTACAGGACCGGTCGCGACCCTGAGTTTCGGCAAATGCAGCCACACCACGAAAGTACTTGCCAATGGCAAACTCCACATCTCTTGGATCAGTGGCACGACAGACGGCACAGTGACCTCATCCGGAGCCGAAGTGACAGTAGTCTCAACAGCGTTCGGCGTCTCCGCCACCTGCAAAACCGGTGAAGGAACCCACATCGGGACCCTCACAGGGGCAACAAACCAAACCAGTAATAGTTCAGACACAGCCACAATGGATATCAACGGCAAAATCAGCTGTGGAATCCTTGGCACCTCCACCTGGACGGGCGCCTACACAGTCACAAGCCCGACAGATCTGGGTGTCATCAACTAGCAAGACCGAGGTCGGGTAGATACGCCAGGACCGGAGCCGCCCCCAATTGGGGGCGGCTCCGTCGTAAGGGACCACGCATAGGGCATTGGTCCGAGAAAATCAACATTAAGGAGACACCATGAGATACCTAAAGACGATGGGTTTAGCGGCGGTAGCGGCGATGGCCCTCATGGCGATCGGAGCAGGTTCCGCTTCGGCGACGACACTCGAGGTCAACGGCATCCCGCAAAGTAGCGCGGTGACGATCGAAGCCAGCCTTGAGTCTGGTAGCTCCGCTATTTTGCAAGACGGCGGGAGCACGGTAGACACATGCACGGAATCCGAAGTCAAAGGCACCACCACCAGTAGTAGTGGAGCTACCGTCACAGGCACCGTCAGTGTCCTCAGTTTCGGCAAATGCAGCCATACCACGAAAGTGCTTAGTAAAGGCAAATTGCACGTGGCGTGGCTCTCCGGCACGACAAATGGCACAGTCACCTCGTCGGGGGCTGAAGTCACAGTCGTTTCGACAGTGTTTGGGATTTCCGCCGTTTGCAAAACTGGCGAAGGTACCGATATCGGCAGTCTCACAGGGGCGACAAACGGAAGTAGTAACAAAACGAATCTCGCCACAATGGACATCAATGGCAAAATCAGTTGCGGGATCTTCAGTGCTACTTGGACCGGCAGCTACACCGTCACAAGTCCGGCAGAGCTAGGCGTCGTCAGCTAGTCAGAGGAGCATCGGATAAGTCCAGGAGTACACAAGGCCGCCCCAGTTGGGGCGGCCTTGTGGTAAGCGACCCGGGCAAGGTCAGCAATGCCCGAATCAGCCAATCGACAAAGGAGTAACCATGAACTACCTGAAGAAAATCTGTTTAGCAACCGTAGCAGCGGTGGCCTTGATGGCGATCGGGGCGGGTTATGCTTCGGCGACCACTCTCGAGGTCAACGGCGTCGGACAGGCCAGTAAAGCGGTCACGCTCTCTGCAAGCCTTGAGGCCGGTACCTCAGCGCTGCTGAAAGACAGCGCGGGCACCACGGCAGACACATGCAGTGAATCCGATGTCGAAGGAACCACCGAAACAGACGCTACTAGTAAAAACTACTCGGGCCCGACCGTTACAGGCACCCTCGCCACCCTCAGTTTCGGCAAATGCAGCCACCTCACGAAAGTCATCAGTAAAGGCAAACTGCACGTGGAATGGATTACCAGCACGACAAACGGCACCGTGAGCTCGTCAGGCGCTGAAGTCACAGTACTTTCGACAGCGTTTGGCGTCACTGCCGTTTGTAAAACCGGAGGGGGAACCGTCATCGGCACCCTCACAGGGGCAACAAACGGGAGTAGTAACAAAACGAATCTCGCCACAATGGACATCAACGGCAAAATCAGTTGCGGCATTCTCGGCACCTCGACCTGGACCGGTAGCTACACGGTTACAAGTCCGGCTGAGCTCGGCGTCATCGGCTAGTCAGACGAGGATCGGGTAACGCAAGGAGTAAAGAGAGGGCCACCCCAAATCGGGGTTGGCCCTCTTTGTAAGCGGGACCTATGTATCTGACGTCCCAAGTAGATACATCAATGTGACGACAAGGGAGAGCAGCATGAAACTCTCGAAGATATTCGGCTTCGCGGCGGTCATGGCCATGGCCGTAATGGCGATCGGGGCGGGCTCCGCCTCGGCAACCACACTTGAGGTGAACGGCGTGGCGCAAAACAACGCGGTCACGATCAACGCCAGCCTCGAGTCTGGTAGCTCCGCGCTTCTGAAAGATAGTGGTGGCACCACGGTAGACACATGCACCGAATCCAGTGTCGGCGGTACCACCGAAAAAGACGTTAGTGGAGATTACTCGGGCACCACCGTGACAGGTGCCCTCACCACGCTGAGTTTCGGCAAATGCAGCCACCCGACGAAAGTCATCAGTAAAGGCAAACTGCACGTGGAATGGATCACCGGCACGACAAACGGCACAGTGAGCTCCTCAGGGGCAGAAGTGACAGTCTGGTCGACAGTCTTCCAAATCACCGCCGTCTGTAAAACCGGTGAAGGTAGCGATATCGGCACCCTCACAGGAGCGACAAATGGAAGTAGCAATAGTGCGGCGTTTGCCACATTGGACATCAATGGAAAAATGAGTTGCGGCATTTTTAGTGCTACGTGGACCGGTAGCTACATCGTTACAAGTCCGGCGGAGCTCGGCGTCGTCAGCTAAGCAGGCAGCGCTGGAGAACCGCAGAAGTACCTAAAGCCGTCCCCCTTTGATGAGGGGGGCGGCTTAGCTTAGCCGTTGCAGATCCTGTCACTAAGTGCTTCTTGATCGGTCAGAGGGTGGCGCGCTAGAACTACGCCATACCCGATCCCCGGCGCCAAGCGCCCGGGGGACTACAAGGAGAACAAGATGAAGTACTTGAAGATGCTCGGCCTCGCGGCCGTTGCGGCGATGGCCCTCATGGCCGTTACCGCCGGAGCCGCTTCGGCGACCACACTGTCGGTCGGCGGCGTGACCCAGAGTTCGGCGGTCCAAATCGGCGCGTCGCTGGCTGCTGGCTCCTCGGCGATCCTGAAAGACAGCTTCGGCACCACGACCGACACATGCACGGAATCGAGTGTCGAAGGCGAAACCGAAGGTTCCTTCAGTGGGGCGACCGTCGGCGGAAAAGTCTCTGGCCTCAGTTTCAAAAAATGCAGCCACACCACGACGGTGATCAGTAACGGGAGTCTCTCGGTTGCTTGGACCTCCGGCACAAACGGGACCGTCTCGTCTGCTGGCGCTGAAGTCACAGTCAACTCGACAGCGTTCGGCGCTTCGGCCGTCTGCAAAACCGGCGCCGGCACCGCCATCGGCACCGCCACAGGCGTCGCCTCCGGTAACGCGACGATCGACATCAACGGCAAAATCAGCTGCGGCATCCTCGGAACCGCGACCTGGACCGGTACCTACACGGTCACAAGTCCGAGCGGCCTCGGCGTCGAGAGCTGAGCGGACGCTCACGGTCTAACGCGACCAACAGCAGCAGCACGGTAAAAAGAGCCGCCCTTCCGGGGGCGGCTCTTTCGTATCCAGATTGCGATCAGGCAACCGCGGGCTTCGCTTGCCCCAGCAGCACCTCGCGGGAGTCAATCCCGATCACTTCTCCGTCGAAGCGCTTACGAGTGCCGTAGACCAGCCAGGTCGTGTCGATTTCGCCGATGTCCAAGTCGAGACGGAACTTATCCTCGTGCTCTTCGAAGTGCTCCATGTGGGTGAGACCCGCGTCATAGCGCCCGGCGAGCAGCTCCTCGCCGACCACCGGCTTGGAGACGACGTCGATCACCTCGTCCCACCGGGACAGGTCGACGTACCCCTTGGTTGCAGGGACGATCCCGAGCGATCGGGGTCGCTCAACCTCCCGACGCGAGAGCACGACCAGGTGCTTGGTCGGGAAGATGAAGGTGTCGAGGACGAACACCTCCCGCCAGTAGCGCTCGGTGACCTCGTGAACCTTCGGGTGGGCGCTGCACTGGATTAGGAACGTGTCGGCGCGACCGCGGACCCGCTCGAGGCCGTCGAGGAAGTCCGCGATGAACTCGATCTCGTAATCGTCGATCCCCTGGAACGCCATGTATCGACGACAGGCGCGCTCGTGGCAAGTCCCCGCAGGGCCGAGAGTGACGAGCTTAATCCGAGGGCTTGGGGCCATCCGCTAAGCATACGTCGAGTAATCGATGGGAGCAACTGTGCGCCACCATTCGGGTTCCTTGACATGGTTGCTGTCGTACACTAGTTTTCACCGCCTGGCGCGCCAGGGACGCGCCCGGACCTGATCCATGAAGGGGGACCGGAGGGAAACGTGTGGGAGGCGTGTAGCTACCCGACAAGGTGGTCGTCTCTCGCCGGCATGCCCGGCGCACCAACGTTCCGCGACCAGGATGCCGTCAGCCGACGGCTCAATGTCCATATCTAGGGAGGAAAGATGATCTCTCGCATTCACAGCAAGCTCGGCACGGCCGGTTTGGTCGTGGCGATCGTGGCGCTCGTCGTCGCGCTGACCGGGGTGGCCTTCGCCGCCGCCGGCCTCAACAGCACGCAGAAGAAAGAAGTCAAGAAGATCGCCAAGAAATTCGCCGGCAAACAGGGTCCGGTGGGCCCCGCCGGACCCAAGGGCGACAAGGGCGACACCGGCTCGCCGGGGCCGCAGGGCAAAGAAGGGCCGCAGGGCAAAGAAGGGCCGCAGGGCAAACAGGGCCTCCAGGGTCCTCCCGGGGAAGATGGGGAAGACGGCAAAGACGGGGAAGATGGTGCTTGCACCGAAGGCAAACCGGAATGCGTGATGCCGTCCGGCGGGGTCGAGACCGGAACCTGGGCGGTTGGTCCCAGCGCCGGTCCTTCGCTCGTCGCGTTGAGCTTCAACCTTCAGCTCTCCGAACCGCCCGAAGAAGTCCACTTCGTAAACGCTGAAGGCGAAGAAAAAACGGGACTCGAAGCGTACCACCCCCCCACGAACTGCACGGGCGACGTCGAAGCTCCGACCGCGCCTGCGGGCGACGTTTGCATCTACGCAGCCGTGGAAGCACACGAAGGCGGCTTTGAACCCGGCCTCAGCGAAGGTTTCCCCGGCTTCGTGCCAGTTCCGACGTACATCAGGAAATACACGACCGGCGTGACGTTCTTCTTCAGCCTCAAACCTGGTGAAGACATCGCCCTCGGGACTTGGGCGGTCACTGCCAAATAGGTTCGTCCATTACCGGGTCTAGAAAGGCCCCCCCCTCCCGTTGGAAGGGGGGGCCTTTTTTCGGCAAGTGGCGTCTTCAGAGCACGTTCCGCTCTGAGCAGTTCCCCGCCTAGCTTCCCGCCGACAGATAACGAGCGGCCGGAGGCGCACTGCGCCCAGTACGCCAAGCCGTCTGCCTACGCCGAACTGCTCGCAGACGAGAGCTTCGGCCGGGGCGGGAAATGGCTCTTCCGCTGCGAGGGAGCGGTGCTGTCGACGCGGGCCGCGCTCAAGTTCAATGAGGTCATGCAAGAGGCTTGACTCCGCTGCCGATACTTGATTCGGAAACGAAATTAAGCTATTGTCTGCGGTGCCCTTCGAGGCCGACCCCCGGATGACTCATGCCCTCCTGATACCGGGACTTATACCAGATTAAGCCCGCCAATTTTAACTCGCTAACCCACAAGGGGCTAAAACCTGGTAAGGTGCTAGCCCATGAACGAGAATCTGGCGAGCAAGAAACGCCCTCGCAGCCCCAGCTACCCGATCATCGACCTTGGGAAGGCGGTCGAGCGGGCAGAAGCGATCTATAGGCACGAGGGCAAATACCTCGCCCACATCGACTCGATCCTCGGTCATTGGGGCTACACGGCCCGAAGCGGCCGAGCGCTTCGACAGCTTGCGGCGTTGAAGAAGTTCGGTCTGACGAGCGAAGAGGGCAGCAAGAATTCCCGGCAAATTCAGCTAACGGAGCTGGGCCTGTACATCGTCATGCCGGACTCGCCAGAGCGGGCGGACGCTTTGAAGAAGGCGGCGCTGACGCCGACGATCCATCGAGAGCTCCAGGCCAAGTACCCAGATGGTCTGCCCTCCGACAGCACTGTGCGGTGGTACCTGAAGGCCGAGCGGAACTTCACGGAGCAGGCAGCAGTTGAGTTGGTGGCCGAGTACAAGGCAACGATGCGGTTCGCCGGTCTCGATAAAGCCCCCGTTGGTAGTGCTACCGTGGAGGTTACGGACGATCCGAATGACGATTTCGATCAAGGCCAAGACGGCGATATGACCCCTCCCGCGGTGGAACAGCCCCAAGCACCAGCGGCGCCTACGGCACCTCCTACTGCCCAGGCCCCATCTCAGCAGCCGGCGTCCGCAGGCCCCCTCCGGGACGTGACGATTCCGCTCGCTGGCACTGCATGGGTAAAGGTCGCAGGAGAATTCCCTATGGCTGAGGCTTCCTGGGATCAGATGATGAAGATGCTCGAGGCAATGAAGCCGGGGCTTACGCGCGCAGAGGAGGAGTAGTTCTGCCGTTATCCTCGGGCTATGGCTGCTCGTAAGCGCCCCGAGAAGCCGAAGCCCACGCCGCCCCAGCCGGAAATCGTGCCGGCGGTCGGGTAGACGTGGTGCCGCAGAACTGGCAGCTGTAGGCCGACCGGCTCTTGATCCGGTGGAACTTGCTGGCCTTGCCGCACTTCGGGCACTCGGTGCCGTCGGCGATGAAGCGCTGCTTCAGGTACTCAAGGCAGGCGTCGTTGTCGGGAAACGCTCGATGAACTGCGAGTGGGTCATCTGCGATTCACTCGACGTACGTGCCCTGAACACCCACTTGCCCTTTTTTCGGGGCTGGGCTCCCCAACGACGCAATCGGATAGACTGCCTTTTTTACTCAGGATCTATTAGGGGGATGCCGTGCGTTGGGGAACGATTTCTTTAGCGGTGCTTATCGCGCTTATCGCGTTTGCAGGCTGCGGGGGCGAGGACGACTCGTCGCTGTCCAAGCAGGAATACACCAAGCAGCTTCAGCTGGTCTGCAACAAGGGCGCGCAGGAACGGGAAACCCTGGTCACCAGCATCTCGCGTGATTACTACACGAAGCGCGAACAGCGGGCGACCCCTGAGTATCAGGCGGAAAACCTGCTGAAACTGGTCGCCACCTATAACACCACGACCGACAACATTCGCGATATCGGCCTGCCGGAAGGCGACGAGGACACGGCCGAAGCGTTCATCCAGGCTCGTGAAGAGGCTGCGGCGAAGGTCGAAGCAAGCCCCCTGGGGACGCGGGACAACCTGCAGGCGATCTTTGACGTCCCCGCCGAAAAGGCGCAGGAACTCGGCGTCGGCACCTGCGACACCTAGCGGGGCGCCCTACTCCTTCTCCCCCAAGCCCCCGAGCGGGTCGTCGAAGCCGCCGCTGCGGGCTTCGATCAGCCGCGCGGCGATCTCGACTTCCCAAAACCTAGCGCCGGCGACCCAGGCTCGGCCGAGGAAGTTCCATGCCTGGATCGTCGTGCCGACACTGACGTTCAGCGCCTCGGCGCAGCGTTCCATCAGCTCCTGGAACTCTCCCTGCATGCCGAGGATCACCGGCGCCGGATCGGACTGGCCCATCCGCGTCTCGACCATCACCGCATGGCCGGTGCGGATCCCGAAGAACCAGGCCTGGTGGAGGTAGTTCTCCATCTCCGCCCGCTGCCGGCTGTCGAGGTCGAGCGTTTCGGCGCTCTCCTCTTCCAGAGGCCTGAGGTCCTGTTCCTTCGCGCTCTCAACCGCCCCCGACAGGCTGTCGTTCCCCAAAGACATCGCCGCCAATCTAAACAACTGGTTTTAATCGAGTACGCCTATTTGTACTACTCGCCTCCCGGAAGCGCAACCGCGTTCCGGCAAGAAAAAAGGGCGACCCGGAGGCCGCCCTTTCAGATGCTGCTCGCCTGGGAGATCAGTCCCGGGCGCTCAGGCTCACGTTCCGGTGCAGGTCCGGATGATGCCCGCGGAGGCTTTCGTGCCATCCGAGAAGATGGCGCTCGCCTTTGCCTGGAGCTTGCCGTCGGGGCACTTGGCGGTGAGGACGCCCTTCTTGTTGATCGTCAGGTTGAACGTCTTGACCGAGCCGCTGCCGCCGGCGATCTTGGGGATCGTCGCGACGGTTTTCAGCCCGTAGCGCCCGTTGTGGACTTTCTTGATTTTCAGGGTGGTCACGATTGCCCCGGTCACCGGCGCCGAGAAGTAGGCGTGGATGTAGAGGGTCGTGGTGCCGCCCTTGAAGCCGCCGTTGATCACCAGCAGTTTCGAGTTGACGTCGATCGGTTTCTGTTCCGGGAACTGGACCTCGACGGTGGTCTGCCCGGTGCCGATGATCGACTTGCCGCAGGCTTTTTCAGCCGCCTTGGTGTCGCGCGACTGCAGCTGACCCGACTTGCAGACGGGGATGCCTTTGACGTTGATGGCGCCGTTCTTGTCGGTTTCGACGATCGTTTCTTTCAGCGCCGGCGGGTGGGTCCCGTCTTTGGTCGCGATTTTGCCGGAAGCCTGGAGGCTGATCGGCGCGAGCTTGTTCTTGGGCAGCTTGGTCGGGCTGAAGCCGCCGTTGAAGGTGAAGACGAGGTTGCCCACTTCGACCGTCACCGGCTTGTTGGCGCCGGTGGCGATGCCCGCCACGCTGACGGCAAGCAGGGCCGCGAGGGCCATCGTCAATATCAGGTACTTACGCATATCCCTATATCTCTCCTTTGCGGCCTGCCCGTCCTGGGTCCGATGCCGTCGGAACGTGTCTTGAACGTCTCTCCAGCGGGTCAAACTACCACCCCCGCCCTATTCGTAAACCCGCCCTAGCCAGGAAAGGAGCGGATCGCCCAGCGCTCAGGAGGGAAGCTTCGCGCGCCGCACCCGCTCGCGCTCGGCCGTCGCGGCGTCGGCGCCGAGGTAGGGCAGCGTCACCCAGAACATCAGGTCCGGGAGGCGGCTGGGGAGACGGCCGGCGGCGCCGTGGAGAATCTCGCTGTAGAGCAGCTCGTTGATCCCGCCGGCGACGGCGATTGAGGTGATCCCCGGCAGGTCGACCGAGCTCTCCGAGCGGCCCGACTCGAGGAAGCCGGTGAACTGGCGCAGCGCCGCATCGCGCCTGGCCAGAGCCTTGGGCCCTGCGGCCAGCACCTCGACGATCGCGAAGCGCGCCTCGCCGGGATGGCGGGCGAGATGCTCCAGCAGCGCCTCCAGGGCCGCCGCGATCCGCATCGGCCAGGGCTCGTCCGGGCGCGACTCGAAGGCGTTGGACGCCTCGCCGAGGAGGTTTTCGAGGAGGACGTCGTAGGTCGCGAGGAAGCAGTCCTCCTTGCTCTCGAAAAGCTCGTAGAAGGTCTTGCGGGAGACGCCGGCGGCTCCGATCACATCGACCACCCGGGTCTCCGGGTAGCCGCGCTGGGCGACGACTTCGACCATCGCCTGCTGGATGCGGTTGCGCTGGGACTCGGCCACCGCCTCCCTCGGCAAACCGTGTCTTCCCCGGGGCAGCCGCTCGTTCGACCTGCTCGAGCGTCTAGTGGAGGCCACGCGACAGACTGTAGAGCAAGGGTGGCGACCACTAGGTTCTTTTTTTCCTAAAATGTCTTTATGGGAAAGGCAGGGGGGCTGGCAGGCGTTCTGGCGGTGGTCGTGGTACTCGGCCTGCTCGCCGGCTGCGGCGGCGGGACCGAGACGACCTCGGGCGAAACGACGCCGAAGCGGCCCTACCCGCGCCTGCACGGACCCAGCCGTGAGTTCCTCATCCCCGGCGGCGACAACGTCGTCCAGTTTTTCGGCCAGGAGGCTCCCGAGGAACGCGAAGAGGTGTCCCGGATCATTCACGCCTGGATGAAGGCCCGCGTGGCCAAGGAATGGGCCAAGGACTGCAAGTACCTCTCGAAGGTCTACATCAGGCCCTTGGTGAAGGACGCCCAGCTGGTTTCCAAAGGCAAGGCGACGAACTGCCCGCAGGCGCTCGCGTTCTTCGGCCCGGGGGCATCCGGCACCTCGGGCAACACCCTGACGGGCCCGATCGACAGCCTCAGGGTCCGCGGAGTGCGGGCGTTCGCCCAGTGGCACGGCCCGCACCAGATCGACTGGGTCCTGCCGCTGAGGAACGAAGACGGGACCTGGAAGATCGAGAGCGCCAGCCCCGTCGAGCGCACCAAGTAACCGGCCTCAGCCCTCCAGCCAGATGACCTGCTCGCGGTCCGGTCCGACGCCGACCAGCCGCACCGGCACCCCGACGAACTCGGCGATGAAGCCGAGGTAGTCGCGCGCCTCCTGGGGTAGGTCGGCGGCGCTGCGGCAGGAGGTGAGGTCGAGGTCGAAGCCCGGCAGCTCCTCGTACTCCGGCGCCGCCGAGTGGAGGATCGACTGGTGGTAGGGGAAGGTGTCGAGGACGGCCCCCTCCTTCGAGCGGTAGCGGACCGCAACCCGCAGGGGGCCGATGCCGCTGAGGACGTCGAGCTTGGTGATCGCCAGCGCGTCCATGCTGTTGAGGCGGACGGCGTAGCGGAGCGCGACCAGATCCATCCAGCCGCAGCGGCGGCGGCGGCCGGTCGTCGTCCCGAACTCGTGGCCCTTCTGCAACATCTGCTCGCCGACGTCGTCGAAGAGCTCGGTCGGGAACGGGCCGGCGCCAACCCGGGTCGCGTAGGCCTTGGCGATCCCCCACACCTCGTCGATGTCCTTCGGCCCGACGCCGGCGCCGACCGTGGCAGCCCCTGCGATCGGGTTGGACGAGGTGACGAACGGATAGGTGCCGTGGTCGAGGTCGAGCAGGGTCGCCTGCGCGCCCTCGAAGATCACCGTCTCACCTCCGTCGAGCGCCTCCCAGCAGAGGCGCGCGGTGTCGGCGATGTGGGGCTCGAGCCGGTGCCCGAAGTTGACGTGTTCCTCGACCATCGCGTGCAGGTCGAGGCGGGGGTCCGGGACGCCGGCGCCGCCGTCGACGGCCTTCGCGTCCTCGCCCGCCTCCTTCAGCTGCTTGCGGCGCTGGACCGAGAGCTCGCGCAGCGCCTGCTGCTTGGGCTCCAACGCGGCACGGATCTTGGTCCGCAGGATCTTCTCGTCGAGCAGGTCCTGGACGCGGATTCCGAGCCGCAGGGCCTTGTCGGCGTAGCAGGGCCCGATCCCGCGGCGCGTGGTCCCGATCGAGAGCTTCCCGAGCTTGGTCTCGCCGGCGGTGTCGAGCAGCACGTGGTAGGGCATGATCAGGTGCGCGTTGGCGGAGATGCGCAGGTGGTTGACGCTGATCCCGGCGCGTTTGAGGTTGTCGATCTCACCCAGCAGGACCCGCGGGTCGACGACCACGCCGTTGCCGATCACGCAGGTCTTGTCGGAGTGGAGGATGCCCGAGGGGATGAGGTGGAACTTGAACTCCTCGCCCCCGCGGACGATCGTGTGCCCGGCGTTGTTGCCGCCCTGGAAGCGGACGATCGTGGTAGCTCGCTCGGCGAGGAGATCGACGACCTTCCCCTTGCCCTCGTCGCCCCACTGGGCGCCGACTATGACCACGCCTGGCATGCCGCGGGGATTCTGACGGTTGCCCGAGACCGATGCGGAGCGGATCAGCCCGGGTTGATGCGGTGCTGCGTCTTCGACCGGTGGTCCTCGCCGAAGAGGGGGAGCGGGTCGCCGCAGATCTCGATCAGCCGGGACACGGTACGCGAGCCGATCTGCGCCTTCAGTTGCTTGGGCCCCTCGTCGACGACGTCGGCGTCGGCGTTGCTGGTCACGATCAGCGGCCGCTGATTCTCGTAGCGCTCGTTGATTACCGCGTAGAGCTGCTCGACGACCCAGTCCGTGTGGCGCTCGGAGCCGAGGTCGTCGATGTAGAGGAGGTCGACCGAGGTGACCCGGTTGAAGAACTGGCCGTAGGCGTCCTCGTTCTCGGCTTCCTGGTAGGTCTGCCGGATCCGCGTCAGCAGCTTCGGCGTGAAGTAGATGCCGACCGTCTTGCCGGCCGCCAGCGCTTCCTTGGCGATCAGCATCCCCAGCGTCGTCTTCCCGGTCCCGGTGCCACCCATGAACCAGATGCCCTTGCCGGCGGCGATGTTGGCGTCGAGATCCTCCAGGTAGCTGCGGGCGGCCTGCACGACGTGGCGGGTTTCCATGTCCCGCGCCATGTCGGAGACGGGGGGGCGGTCGAATGAGACGCCGCGGTAGCGGGCCGGGATCGCCGAGGCGACGCCGCGGCTGCGGCCGCGGTTGAGCCGCTCCGCGCGGCACTCGCAGGGTCGGGCGACGTCCTCGGGGCCGAGGATCCAGCCGGAGCCGTCGCAGACCCCGAGCGGGCAGGCCTGTTCGCGGAAGGGCTCGGAGCGGGCGATCGCCGGCATCAGAAGTCAGGGCCCGCCGCCGCGGCGTCCTCGAACGGCGGCGCTTCGCCGGCCGGCTGCTCGATCGGCGGCTCGTTATGCGCGTGGTCGGCGAATTTGGGATAGCGGTCGAGGAAGACCAGCTTCCTGGTCCCGATCGGGCCGTTTCTGTGCTTGGCGATGATCAGGTCGGCAAGGCCGTCGGGCTCCTCGTCGGGGTCGCGGTAGTAGTCCTCGCGGTAGAGGAAGGCGACGACGTCGGCGTCCTGCTCGATCTGGCCCGACTCACGCAGGTCGGAGAGCTGCGGCTTCGGCGGGGTGCGCTGCTCGGGCGCGCGCGAGAGCTGGGAGATCGCCACCACCGGCACCTCCAGCTCGCGGGCGAGGATCTTCAGCCCGCGGCTGATCTGGCCCACCTGCTCGACCCGGTTGGCGCGGTGGTCGTCGGAGCGCATCAGCTGGATGTAGTCGAGGATGATCAGCCCGAGGCCGCCGCGCTCCTGTTCCTGGGCGTGCAGCCGCCGCGCCTTCGCCCGCAGGTCGAGGATCCCGAGGTCGGAGGAGTCGTCGAACCAAAGCGGCGCTTCTTCCAGCTCGTTGCAGGCGCGCAGCACCTTCGGCCAGTCGCGTTTGGAGACCTGGCCCTTGCGCAGTTTGTCGCCGGAGATGCGCGCCCGGCAGGCGATGAACCGCTGCGCCAGCTCGACCTCGGACATCTCCAGCGAGAAGAAGGCGACCGGCTGCTGCTTCTTCACCGCCACGTTTTCGGCGATGTTGGCGACCAGCGCGCTCTTGCCCATCGCCGGCCGGGCGGCGACGATGATCAGGTTGCCGGGCTGGAAGCCGCCGGTGACCGCGTCGACGTCGCGGAACCCGGAGGGGGTCCCGGTCAGTTCGGTCTCGCCGGTGGAGAGCTTCTCCAGCCGGTCGACCTCGTCGTGGAGGATCTCGCCGAGCAGTTTGAAGTCGCTCGCCTGCTCCTTGTGGGCGACCTCGAAGAGCAGTTTCTCGGCCCGCTCGGAGAGCTCCCGCGGTTCGCCGTCGCGCTCGTTGACCCAGCCCTGGATTTCCTGGCCGGCGCCAAGCAGCCGCCGCAGCAGCGAGTTCTGCTGGACGATCTCCGCATAGTGCTTGGCGTTGGCCGCCGCCGGCACCTTCGCCGTCAGCTCGGAGATGTAGTGGCGGCCGCCCGCCTCGTCGATCCTGTTGCGTTGCGCGAGCGCCTCGCTGACGCTGAGCTCGTCCACCGGCTTCGAGACGGCGTAGAGGTCGTGGACGACCTCGAAGATCAGCCGGTGCTTGTCGAGGTAGAAGTCGGCCGCGTTCAGCTTCACCTCGTCGATCACCCGGGTCAGGGTCGACTCGGCGACCAGCATCGCCCCCAGGACCGATTCCTCGGCCTCGATGTTCTGCGGGGGGACGTGGGTGGTGGGGGGCTGCGGCATCGTTCTCAGTAAAGGCGGCGCGGCGGCGGAACCGGGCGGGGCGGGAGCGCTCCGTCAAGCAAACCAGAGGCTGCACGACCGCAGGTGCGGCTTCCGTGCAAAAGCCGTCAAAAAGAATTCACACAGAGGTGACGTTTATGCGGCAGTTCCGAAGGAGAGCTGGTGATGGTGGGCGGGAGGGATCAGGCCCTCCTGCTCCTGGCGACGCTCGCCGCGGCGCAGCATTCGCAGGGTGAGGATCGCGATGCTGAGGATCGCGGTGGCGCCGAGGCTGAGCTGGACGCTGAGCAGGCCTTCGCGGCTCCAGTAGACGTCGCGCAGGTCGAGGAGGAGGGCTGCCTCGTCGAAGGTGAGGCCGAAGCCCGCCCCCATCGGCACCGCCAGCCACTGCTCGAGCTCGTCGTCATCGGTCAGCAGCGCGGCAGTTCCCGAGCTGAAGGCGAGCAGGATGCCGGGGACGAAATGGTGGATATGGCGGCCGCCGATGCTGACGTTGCGGAAGGGTCCGCGCCCGTCGCGGATGGCCCAGGTCGAGAGGCGCACGAGGGCGAAGGAGCCGAGGAAGCCCGCGAGGAGGTTGAAGAGGACGGTTTCGTAGCGCGGCGCCTCTTCGTAGCCGCGGACCGCGACGCCGACCGTGTCGGCGGCGGCGGCGGGCGCCGATTCGAGCAGGGCTTCGGGATCGTGTGCCTCGCTCGCCCGGCGGGCGAACATGCGGCTGAACTGCCCCACCATCACCGCGCCGGCGGCGCCGAGGGCGACCGTGGCGAGGCCGACCGTCGCCCGCTCGGAGCGAACCCAGCCGGACCTGCGGCGACGAAGGAGGACTTAGTTCTCCTCGCTGATGATCGTCTTGACGGCCGCGGTGGTGCCGTCTTTGAGCTGGATCTCGACCATGAAGGTGCCGAGTTCGCGCAGCGGCTGCTCGAGCTGGACGTTTTTTTTGTCGATCCGCAGGTCGCGGGCCTCGCGCAGCGCGTCGACGATCTCTTTTGGGCCGACCGAGCCGAACAGCTTGCCGTCCTCGCCGGCGCGCTGGTGGATCGTCAGCACGGTCTTGGAGAGCAGGCCGGCGGCCTCAGCTTCGCGTTCGGTACGGACCTTCTCGGCCCGCTCCGCGGCCTCCATCCGGCGTTTGGCTTCCTCCAGCGCGCCCGCCGTCGCCGCCTGGGCGAGCTTGCGGGGGATCAGGTAGTTGCGCAGGTAACCGGGGGCGACGTCGACGACGTGTCCGCGCTCGCCGAGAGACTCGACGTCCTGCAGCAGAATCGCCTGTGCCATCAGCGCTCTCCGACGTAAGGAAGCAGGGCGATTTCGCGCGCCCGCTTCACCGCCACCGAGAGCTGTCGCTGGTGGCGGCGTGAAAGTCCGGTGACCCGGCGCCCGCGGGTCTTCCCCTTGTCGGAGAGGAAGCGGCGCAGCAGGTTCAGGTCCTTGTAGTCGACGACCTCGGAGTTGACCCGGGTGTACTTGCGGGGGCGCACGCGATCGGCGCCGCGCCTACCGCCGCGCCGGGCGCTGTTGCGCGAAGAAGTGTCAGCAGTCCTAGCCATCGGCGCGAGATGCTACAGAGCGCCGCATCGCGGCGCTCTGTGAGCCCTCGGTGCGTTACTCGCTAAAAGGGGATGTCGTCTTCGGACGCTCCCCCGGCTCCTGCCGGGGCGCCTCCGAAGTCGGAGGTGTCGGCGGGGACGTCGCTCTGCGGGGCGAAGCCGCCACCGCCGTTGCCGTTGCCACCGCCACCGCCGCCCGCTCCGTCGCGGGAGCCGAGGAACTGGACCGTATTGGCGACGATGCGGACGGCCTGGCGTTTGCCGCTGCCGTCTTTCGCCTCCCACTCGCTCCAGTCGAGGCGGCCTTCCACCGCGACCGGACGGCCTTTGTTCAGGTAGTTGGCGCAGTTCTCGCCCTGCGCCCCCCAGACGGTGACGTCGAAGTAGTTGGCCTTATCGACCCAGTTGCCGCTCTGGTCTTTGCGGCGGCTGTTCACCGCGACCCGCAGGTCGCAGACGGCGGTGCCGCCACCGGTATGACGCAGCTCCGGATCACGGGTCAGGTTCCCGGTGATCACCACCACGTTTACGTTCGAAGCTGCCATTCGCTCACTCCTCGAGGTTCGCTTTTCCGGACCCCAGTCTAAGGAGGCGACCGGCTCCACTCTCCCCCCTCGGCCAGGGGGTTCCCGCAAACAGCGGCAGGCGGTAGCCGCTACTCGTCGTCGGAATCGTCGAAGGAGTCGCCGCGATCCTCGCGGGCTCCCTGCGCGCTGCGCTCCCGCGGCCCGGGGGCGGCGGTCACGGCGGGCGGGACGACCACCGGTGCGGCGGGGTCGACTTTGAAGATCCGGAAGCGCAGGACGCCGTCGGCGATCTTCAGGTTGTGGTCGAGCGAGTCGAGCAGCTCGCTGGAGGCCTCGAAGCGCATCCAGCGATAGTCGGCCTCGGTGCGGTGGTTGATCTCATACGCCATCTTCCGCAGGCCCCACTCATTCTCGTGCTTGAGCGTGCCCGAGGCCTCGATCTGCCCACGCGCGTCTTTCGCCAGCGCGTCGCGCGCGGGGGCGTCCAACTGGGGGTCCAGCATCAGGACCAGCTCGTATTCGCGTGGTGCGGCCAAAACGGCGAGGGACTATAGCGGCGAGCTGGCCCCGGGAGCCGCCCGCTCCGCTCCCTAGTGCGGCGCAAACTCCTCCGAACCGTCGCCGACCGGAGCTGGAGGAGCAGGAACCGGCGTGGCCGGCGGTACAACGGGTTCCGGAGCCGCCGCGGATGCGGGCGGCGGAGGGAGAGCCGCCGCGGCCGGAAGCTGTTCTTCCCGCTGCTCCTCCTGCCGCCGCTGTTGCGGTCGGTCCCTCGGCTTTTTGTCAATCACCCTCGTATCTGCGGCGGGTGGCGACGATCGGGAGGACTCCCCCGGTAGGGGGAGCCCCCGATCGGAGACAGGACCCGCCGCTCGAGCGCCCGGCTTACGAAGTGGACCAACCTCCGCGTGAGAAACCTCCGGCAGCCCCACATCGGCTTCCAACGGCGGCGGCTCCGGCGCTCGCAGCAGGCCGGGCAGCGCCTGCAGCACGAGCAGGCCGACGACGGCAAGCGCCGCCACCTTGGCCACCCCGGCCCATCGAACGCGAACTCCAGGCACCCCTGCCTAAGCAACGGAGACCCCGAAACTCTCCCCCCCTCAGGCCGCCGAGCGCGCCGCTTCGATGTCGCGCAGCTGGTCGTCGACCCAGTCGCCGGGGTTGCGGGAAAAGATGATCTCCCGCAGGCCCTCCGCCCAATGGTGCTTCTGCGCGGAGTCCATGGTCAGGGCCCGGTGGATGGCGTCGGCCTGCTCCTGGATGTCGAACGGGTTGACCGAGATCACGTAGTCGAACAGCTCGTGGTGGGAGCCGGTGTTCTCGGAGAGCATCAGGACCCCGTCGCGGGTGTTCACGGCCGGCGCCTCCTTGGCGACCAGGTTCATGCCGTCGAACAGCGAGTTGACCATCAGCAGGTCGAAGTGCTTGTAGCGGGCGACCGCGTCGTGGAAGTTCTCGTAGATCTTCAGGTCGATCGGCATCCAGTCGGTCGTCCCGTGGCGGTGGTTGACGACCGCGACGAGCGCCTCGATCCGCTCCAGGTACTCGGCGTACTCGGGCACGTCCTGCCGCGAGGGCTGCAGGTGGGCGATGAAGGTGACCTTTTCGCGGAACTCGGGATGCTGGGTGAGGAAGGTGTCGAAGGCGGTGAAACCGCGCAGCACGTTCTTCGAGAGGTCGGCGCGGTCGACCCGAATGATCAAGTACTGGCGCCGGCGCTCGAGCACCTCGCGCTCGGCCTCCGCCACCTCGGGCGAGGCGGCGGCGCGCTCCAGGCGCTGGGCGTCGATCCCCAGCGGGTAGGCGCGGGCGAGGGTGCGGCCGCCGGCGTGGCGGACCTCGGCGGCCTCGTAGTCGACGTCGACGTCGTCGACCAGCTCGTCGCAGCAGCGCAGGAAGTTGATGCAGTAGGCGTGGGTGTGGAAGCCGATGATGTCGTTGGCCAGCATCCCCTCGTAGAGCGCGCCGCGGATGCGTTTCGGCAAGATCCGCCAGCTGTCCGGCTGCGACCAGGGGATATGGACGAAGTGGTGGAGGAAGGCGTCGGGGCGCTCGGCGCGGATCATCCCCGGGGCGGTGTAGAGGTGGTAGTCGTGCAGCATCACCAGCGGGTCCCGCTGGCCCTCGATCTCGGCCAGGACCGCCTGCGCGATGTCCCGGTTGACCGCCTGGTAGCCGTAGTCCCAGGCGTCGATCTCTTGCTGGCGGATGTCCGGCGCGTTGGAGATGTCCCAGAGGTAATGCTGGATGAACCAGAGGATCGGGTTGGCGATCACGTTGTAGAAGCGGTCGTAGGCGTCGGGGTCCGAGCCGACCAGCCGCACCCGGTAATCGATCCCGTCCAGCTTCTGCTCGACCGGCCCGCCCGCCTCGTTGCTGACGGCGACGTCCTCGTCGGTCATCGCCGAGGCGATCCAGAGCGCGTCGCGGTGGGAGACGAGGCCGGAGAGGGCGGTGACGAGGCCGCCGCCGCCGCGCCGCACGGTCCGCGCGCCGCCCTCGTCGAGCTCGAACTGCAGCGGCCCGCGGTTGGAGACGATGATCAGCGGCGAGGAGCTCACGCCGCAGAGATTACGGGGTACCGACTATGGGGTACCGCGGCGGGCTTAGGCGTCGAGGTCGCCGAACAGCTGCAGCCAGTCGCGCAGCAGGCGCGGCGTCAGGAACTGGCGCCTGGCGTGCTCCTTGCCCTCGCGGCCGAGCTGCTTGCCGAGGCCCGGGTCGCGGAGGATCTCCAGGCAGCGCTCGGCGCACTGGGAGGGGGAGTCGACGAGGAAGCCGCTGACGCCGTCCTCGATCTGCAGCGGGATGCCGCCGACGTTGCCGGCGACCGTCGGCCGTCCCTTCCAGAGCGCCTCGGTGACGGTCAGGCCGAAGCCCTCGCGGATCGACTTCTGCAGGCAGATGTCGGACTGCGACTGGAAGGCGTTGACCTCGATCGCGCCGACGTTGTTGAGGTTGCTGAGGATTTTGATGTCCTCGTCGCCGCCGGCGTATTCAAAGGTCTTCTGGAAGTACTCCATCCCCTCGGGGTCGTCGGTGGCCATCGAGCCGACCATCGCCAGCTGGGCCTCGGGCACCTGCTCGGTCACCTCGCGGTAGGCGTCGATGACGCCGATCGGGTCCTTCCAAGGGTCGAAGCGGGAGACCTGGGTGATCAGCGGCCGGTCGACGTCGATCCCGAACTGACGGCAGACGAAGGCGGCGTCCTCGGGCGAGAAGGCCATGTTCTTCGGCGAGAGCGGGTCGATTGCCGGTGGGCAGATCCGCACCGCCTCACGGTGCGCGCCCATTCCGTTGGGAACGTAGTCCTCCAAGTGCCAGACGCTCGCGTCGTACTCTTCGATCATCGGCAGCAGGCGGGCGATCGGCGCCGGATTCGGCGTCGAGAGGTCGATGTGGCAGCGCCACACCCAGTGCTTGCCCTTCTCCTTGGCGCCGCGCAGCAGGCCGATCGGCTGCGGATCGTGGACGATGACCACGTCCCACTCGCCCTGCAGCCCTTCAGCGTTCATCGCGTTGATTTCGTCGAAGAGCTCCCACTGCTCGTCGCTCAAGGTCTCCTCGGCGCCTTGCAGCGAGTTGTGGAGCAGCTTGGTCGCGTTGTAGAACTCTTCTTTGCCGAAGATCACGTGCCAGTGGGCGTCGAGGCCGACGTCGCGCATCAGCGGCACCAGCGTGTAGAGGATCTCCGAGACGCCGCCCCCGAATGCGGTGGCGCTGACGTGCAGCACTCGCTTCCCCTGCAGCGGCTCGGCAAGCTGGCGGATCTGCTCCGTCAGGTCTTTGCCGACGATGTGGGTGTAGTCGGTGAGGGTCTTGTGGCCGAGAGCTACTTCCTGAAGCAAGGCTGGAGTTCTACACAGATGGGCGGCGACATGGCGTCCAGCCACCCGGCTGCATCATTCCGACGGCGGGTCGTCGGGACGCCTGCCGAGGGTGACCTCGACCTGCTGGCGCTCGCCGTCACGGAGGATCGTCAGCTTCGCGACTTCGCCCGGCTGGCGTTCTGAGATCGCTTCGGCAAGGTCGTCGGGGCTGACGATGTCGTGCCCGTCCACCTGCAGGATCACGTCCCCACCGGTCGTGTAGCGGCCGGCCTGGAAGGGAAGTTTGTCGTCCCCGCCCTCGATCCCGGCCTTCTCCGCCGGGCTCCCGGAGGAGACTTCGGCGACCAGGCCGCCGAAGTCCGTGTCGAGGCCGAGCTTGCGGGCCAGCTGGGGGTAGAGAGGTTGGGTGGAGACCCCGATGTAGGCGTATTCGGCTTCGCCGTCCTCGCGCAGCTGCGCGATCGAGTGCTTGACCGCCGAGATCGGTACCGCGAATCCGACCCCGTCGTTGGCGCCGGAGTTGGTCTCGATCTGCTGGTTGATCCCGACCACGCGGGCGCCGGCGTCGAGCAGCGGCCCGCCCGAGTTGCCGGGGTTGATCGAGGCGTCGGTCTGGATCGCGCCGGCGATTTCGAACTGGGTCAGCGACTGGACCGCGCGGTGGGTCGCGGAGACGACGCCGACCGAGAGCGACTGCTGCTCGCCGAAGGGGCTGCCGATCGCGGCGACCGGCTGCCCGACCCGAAGGTCGCGGTCGTCCCCCAGCTCCAGCGGCTGCAGGTCGAAGCCGTCGGGCTCGATCTTCAGCAGGGCGACGTCGACGAAGGGGTCGAAGCCGACGATCTCGGCCGGGACCACGTTGCGGTCGGGGAACTCGACGTAGACCTGTTCGGCGGATTCCCGGTCGCCGCTCGATTCGTCGGTGACAACGTGGGCATTGGTGGCGATTTCCCCGTCGCTGTTGAGGACGAAGCCCGACCCTTCGGCCACGCCGGAGTCGAAGACCGAGCGGATCGTCACCACTCCCGGCGAGGCCTGCTCGAAGACGCGGGTGGCGTCGAAACCTGGACTCGAGGCCTCGACGACGACTTCAGGCTGGGGCGCGGGAGCCGCCGCGGGAGCCGCCCCGCTCGGGCTGGAGTCCTCGCCGTTCCCGCCGCAGCCGGCAAGCAGGCCCAGGCAGAGCAGGGCGAGGAGGAGTGTGGGGCGCCTCACGTCCCCGCCCTGACCGGGGCGCGGGTCGTTCGCGGCGCGGCGACCGCGCGAGGCCCGGGCGGCAGGTCGAGGGTGAAGGCGGTGAAACGGCGGCTGGAGCTGATCGTGATCTCGCCCTTCATCCGCTGGGCGAGCTCGGTCGCGATCGCCAGACCGAGACCGGAGCCGCCAGCTTTGTCGGCCGTGTAGAAGCGCTCGAAGATCCGGGTCTGCGCGCGCTGCGGGATCCCCGGCCCGGCATCGGAGACGGTCAGCTCGGCACGGCCGTTGGCGGAGTAGGTGGTCACGGTGACGTCGGTGCCCTCCGGGGTGTGGGTGAGGGCGTTGTCGAGCAGGATACGGATGACCTGCCGCACCCGGTCGGGGTCGCCGAGAGCGATTGCGGACTGCTCCGGCGTCCGCAGCTGCAGCCGCGAGCCGCGGAGTTCGGCGCGGGCGCCGAACTCCCTGGTCACCTCGCGGGCGAGGGCGGTGAGGTCGACGGTGCTGGCCCGCATCACCACCGCGCCGGCGTCGAGCTGGGAGAGGTCGAGCAGGTCGGTGGTTAGCTTGGTCAGGCGCTCGATCTGCTGGCGCATCGTGCGCACGAACTCGGCCCGCTCCTCCGGGCTCGGGTCCTCGTCTTCGAGCAGCTCGACGAAGCCGCCGAGGCTGAAGATCGGCGTTCGCAGCTCGTGCGAGGCGTTGGCGATGAACTGCTTGCGGGCGCTGTCGAGCTCGGCCAGGCGGCGCTGCATCTCGTTGAAGGTGCGGGCGAGCGGCCTGAGAGGGCCGACCGAGGCGACCGGGATCTTCGTTTCGAAGTTCCCGTCGGCGACTTTGCGCGCGGCTTCCTGAAGTCTCCTGATGTTGCTGGTATAGAGCCGGACATAGCTCCGGCCGATCAGGATCACGAGCAGGCCGACGATCGCGCCGCCGACCAGGATTTGGATCTTGACCGAGCCGTCGTGAATGGCGGCCATCCCGATCGCGACGGTGTAGAGGTAGATGATCTCGGCGATTGCAGCCGCAATCGCGAGGCGGGTGATCGTGACGCCGCCGCCGACAAAGGGGGGCCTGAACCGCCGCATCCTGGCGGCTACTCCCGGAAGCGGTAGCCGACCCCGCGCACGGTGAAGAGGTAGTCCGGCTCCTTCGGGTCCTGCTCCAGCTTCTCGCGCAGGTGGCGGATGTGGACGTCGACGGTGCGGGGGTCGCGGTAGTCGGAATCCCCCCAGACGTGCTCGAGCAGGGTCTCGCGGGTGAGCACGCGGCCCGGGGAGCGGGCCAGGGCGCCGAGAATCTCGAACTCGACGTAGGTGACGCGCACCTCCTCGTCCTTCAGCGTCACCATGCGACGGTCGAAATCGATCGTCAGGCCGTCGCACTCGATCGCGCCGTCGTCTGAGGTCTCGCCGCCCATCCGCGAGCGCCGCAGCGCCGCTTTCACCCGGCTGCGGAACTCGCGCATCGAGAAGGGCTTGGTGATGTAGTCGTCGGCGCCGACCTCGAGCCCGGCGACCTTGTCGGTCTCGCTGCCTTTGGCGGTCAGCATGATGATCGGCACCTGGCTGCGCGAGCGCAGCTGACGGCAGACTTCGACGCCGCCCATCTGCGGCAGCATCAGGTCGAGGATCACCAGGTCGAAGCGCCCTTCCTCGAAGCGCCGCAGCGCTTCCGAGCCGTCCAGCGCCGAGGTGACGTGGTAGCCGTCCTTGCGCAGCGGGTAGCTCAGCAGGGTCTGGATCGACTGCTCGTCGTCGACGAGGAGGATGCGGGCGGATCCGTTCGGCACGACCGTTAAGGGTAGTAAGCGCCCAACATTGGACGCATGTGCGAGTACCAAGAACTAAGGATCTGGGTATCGACGCCGATAATGACCGCGAAGGCTATGGAGCCCCAGGAACTGAAATCCCTCGTCGAAACCGGCAGCTACAAGCCAGATCCCGCCCAGGTCGCGATGGCGATGCTCAGCCGCCGCGGCGTTCGCGAGCTTCTGACCGGGATCCACGCGACGGCTCCGCGAAATGGTCGTAGCCCGCAGCCTCCAGCTGTCCGCCCCCGGGCAGCCTGATCTCGACTCCCTCTCCCGCCGCGATCTCGCCGATCGCGGTGAGCGACGCCTCGCCGGCCGCCCCGACTCGCGCTGCGGCGTCCTCGAGCGCGTCCGGGGGCAACGTTGCGAGCAGCTCGTAGTCCTCGCCGCCCGAGACCGCCAGTCGCAGCGGGTCGAGGCCCGCCGCCGCGGCGACATCGGCGACGCCGGGGGCCAGCGGCAGCGTGGCGGCCTCGACGTGCAGGGCGACGCCGCTCGCCGCGGCGACGTGCCCCGCATCGCTCGCCAGGCCGTCGCTGAGGTCGATCATCGCCCGGGCGCCCGCCGCCGCCAGCGCCCGGCCGGACTCCAGGCGCGGCAAGGGGTCGAGCTGGCGCTTGCGCAGCTCTGCGGCGAGCGGGGCGGGAACCGCAATCGCGAGGGCGGGGTCGTCGAGCAGGAGGCGGCCCGCGCCCGCGCCGCCGATCTCACCGGTGAGGACGACGAGGTCGCCGGGACGCGCACCCCGGCGCGAGACGAGCTCGTCGGGGCCGGGCGCGTGGCCGACGACGGTGACCGCCAGGGTGAGCGCCGGTGACCGGCTCAGGTCGCCGCCGGCCAGGGTGGTTCCGGTCGCCGCCGCGAGCCCGAGCATCCCGTCGAGCAGGTCGAGGAGCTCCGCTTCGCCGAGGTCCTCGGGCACGCCGAGGGCGACGTAGGCCTCGCCCGCCTCGGCGCCCATCGCAGCGAGGTCGGAGAGCGCGGTCGCGAGGGCCTTGCGACCGATCGTCGCCGGGTCGGTCTCACCGCGGCGAAAGTGGATGCCGTCGACCAGGGCGTCGACCGAGGTCGCCGTGGCGCCGCCCGGGACCGTGACCGCGGCATCGTCGCCGCTGCCGAGCTTGACCTTGAGGCCGTCCTCCGGCAGGCGCTCGCGCAGCCGCGCCAGGAACTCGAACTCGCCCATCACCCGACTATCCCAGACACTAAGGTCCTGACGGACGTGGAGCGCCGCCAACCATTCCTGCACCGGGTAGGCGAGGCCGGGTCGCGGGTCGGCAAAAAGCCGCCCCGCAGCCGCAAGGTCCGCCTCGCCCTCCAGATCGGCCTCGCCGTCCTGATCTTCGGCTTCCTCGTGCTCACGGTCATCGACCAGTGGTCGGAGATCAAGGCGGAGGGGGTGCACTTCCACGTCGGCTGGCTGCTGCCGGCGATCGTCATCCTCCCCTTCTTCTTCGTCCTCAGCGCCTACGGGTGGGACCTGACCCTGCGCTTCCTCGGCTACCGGATCGGGTTCGGCCGCGCGCAGGTGGCCTGGGGCCAGCCGCTGCTGGCGCGCTACGTGCCGGGCAGCGTCCTATACGTCCTCGGGCGGCTGCTGCTCTCCGAGCGGGCCGGCATCCCGCGGCGGATAACGATCACCAGCATCGTCTACGAACAGGCGGTCTCGGCCACCTCGGCGATCGTCGTCGCGTCCTACTTCATCATCAAGCACCCCGACCTGCAGGGCGAGCCGTGGCGCTGGGGGGTGCTGCTGCTGATCCCCGCGGCGATCGCCGTCCTGCACCCGCGGATCTTCGGGCCGCTGGCGAACTGGGCCCTGCGCAAATTCGGCCGCGAGCCGCTGCCGGTCTTCGTCCCCCTGCACGGCATCCTCGCTCTGATCGCCTTCTACATGCTGAACTGGGTCGTGGTCGCCCTCGGCCTCTACTGCGTCGCCCGCTCGGTCACCGACATCCCTTTCGAGGACGTTCTCCTGGTCGGCTCGGCGCAGGCGATCGGGTACGTCGCGGCTCTGGTGACGCTGATCGCACCCGCCGGCCTCGGGGTCAAGGACGCCGCCTTCGCCTGGGCGATGAAGGCCGCCCTGCCGAGCAAGAGCTTCGCCCTCGGGTCGCTGATCGCGATCGCCGTCCGCGGGGTGTTGACTCTGGCCGAACTGATCTACGTCGGCGGGGTGACGGTGCTGGGGCGCCGCGAGGGTTGGAGTATCCACACCGGGATCCTGCATCCCTCTCCTGAGGAGGAAGAGGCGGAGCGGCAGGCCGCGGCGCAGTCCGGCTGAGGGATTGGTGGGGGAGGGATCCGACCCTCTCCTCTCTCAACTTGCTCGGGTGGGTCGTGGATTAGCCGGTCCGAGGTCCGCTCGACCGAGAAGTACAAGCCGTTCGGAGAGGGTCGGATCCCTCCTACGACAGTGACCGCAGGGCTCCGGTCAGAGTGGGATTCGAGCTCCCAGTTGGTAGGCCGTGAGGGTGAGGGTTAGTAGTTGGAGGGGGCGGTCGCGGGAGATGGCTGCTAGGGGGAGGAGCCAGATCAGGTACCAGGGGAGGAGCCAGGCGGTGGCTAGGAGGAGTGCCAGGGCGGCCCAGGCGGAGGCGCGGACCCAGTCGCCGCCGCGCCAGGTCCAGGCCAGCAGGCCGGCGGCGGCGGCGAGGAAGAGGGTCGCCGCCGCGAGCCGGGTCGCGTCCGGGTCGAGGCCGCTGAGGCGTGCCGCCAGGATCGGGATGCTCATGTAGCTGGTCCGGCTCTGGTTCTCCCCCGCGAGCCCGAAGCCGTGGAGCCAGTCCCAGCCGAACGCCAGCCACGCCGCGAGCGCGATAGTCAACGCCGCCGCTCCCGCGCCCAACGCAAATCTGCCGACGGGCCGATTTCGATCTATATAGGCCCCTTTGCGGCCCGTCGGCATGGTTGCGAGGAGGGCGAAGGGGGCGAGGAAGGCGGTTGAGAGCTTGGTGGCGACCGCAGCGGCGAGGGCGGCGCCGGCGGAGAGCTCGCGGGCGCCGAGGACGCCGGCGACCGCGAGCATCGCGAGCAGCATCGCCAGGCCGTCGTTGTGGGCGCCGCCGACGACGTGGACCAGCACCAGCGGGTTGAGGGCGACGAAGGCGGCGGCGCGCAGCGGGTCGGCGCCGCGCCCGGCGGCGAGCCGGGAGACGATCGCGGCGATCCCCAGGACCGAGAGCACCGCGAGCGCCTTCAGGACCGCGACCGCGACGCCGACCGGGAGCCAGGCGAGGGGGTAGGTCGCGAGGGTGAAGAGCGGCCCGTAGGCGCTGGTCGCTTCGGTCCAGGTGACGTCGGCGTAGGCCGGGTCCGCGGGCGCGGCGGAGGGCGGGTGGACGTAGGGGTCGAGGCCGTGGCGCACCCCGAGCCGGGCGTAGTCGACGTAGCTGTAGACGTCGTGGGAGAGGAGGACGGGCGCGAGCGCGAAGGCGGTGAGGAGGAGGACGATCGCGCCCCAGAGGATTCGCGGCCCGAGCCGCGGCGCCAGGGCGAGGGCGCCGAGGTAGCCGGCGAACCCGGCCCACATCAGGACGAAGGCGAGCCCGGGGTCGATCGCGGCTACCTGCCCGCGTTGCCGCCGCCGCCGACTTCCTGCGAGGGCGAGGGGGGCGGCGCCGGGGCGGGGTACGGTTCCTGCCCCGCCCCCGGGGCGTAGGCGTTGGGGTCGTAGCCGCCGACCGCGGCGCTCCCCGGCGGCGGCGATTCATCGCCTTCCCCGCCGCCGCTGCCGCCGAGGGCGCCGCGGTCGCTGGGGCTCGAGCGCGCGTAGCGCCCGTAGAACGGAGCCCAGCTGATCTTCTGACTCGGTTCTGAGAATTCCTCGCAGGGGACGCCGGCGCCGCTGTAGAGCGAGTGCCAGATTTCGGCCGGGAAGGTGCCGCCGAAGACGGTTCGTCCGTGGACGCTCGACATCGAGATGTCGTTCGACTCCGGGTAGCCGACCCAGACCACCGTCGCCAGGTTGGGCTGGTAGCCGGCGAACCAGGCGTCGGTGTATTCGTCGGTGGTCCCGGTCTTGCCCGCTTGCCCGGCGCAGCCGGTGTAGGCGGCGGTGCCGGTGCCTTCGGTGATGTTGTCGTGCAGGAGGCGGGTCACCTCCCGGGCGACCGCCGGCGAGACCGCCTGCTGCGGCTTCGAGGCTTCGGGATGGTCGACGTGGCCGTTGGGGAAGACGACCTTGGTGACGGCGACCGGCTTGCGGTGCTGCCCGCCGTCGGCCAGGGTCGCGTAGGCGCTCGACATCTCCAGCGGCGAGACGCCGATCCGCAGCCCGCCGATGCCCTCCGCCGGGATCCCGTCGAGCGGCGAGACGATCCCCATCTGGTGCGCGGTAGCGGCGACGGCGGCCGGGCCGACGTCGAGGTCGAGCTGGGCGAAGACGGTGTTGTCGGAGGCGACCGTGGCCTGCTGCAGGTTGACCGTCCCCAAATAGCCTTCGTCGGCGGTGTGCACCGTCCAGTGGCCCCACTGCGGCAGGTAAAGGTCGAGCGGTTTCGAGGTGTAGTAGGTCGAGTAGGGGTCGATCCCCTGACGGATCGCCGTCGTCAGGACGAACGTCTTGAAGGTCGAGCCCGGCTGCCGGTGGCCCTGGGCGGCGAGGTTGAACTTGCTCGTTTCGTAGTCGGAGCCGGAGATCATCGCCCGGATATGGCCGTTGCGCGGGTCGATCGAGACCAGCGCCGAGGAGGGGTCGGTCGAATAAGGGAGCGCCGAGCGCATCGCCTCCAGCCCGACTTCCTGCAGCTCCGGCTCGATCGTCGTGTGCACCTCAAGGCCGCCGCGCCGCACGGCGTTCGCCCCGTACTTCTCGATCAGCTTGTTTTCGACGTAGTCGAAGAAGTAGGGCTCGCGGTGCTCGAAGTAGCTCTCGTCGAGGTCGACTCGCAGGCCGCTCCTCATCGCCGCCCGGGCCCGCTCCTCGCTGACGTAGCCGAGCTTCGCCATCTGCCGCAGGACCTGGTTGCGGCGCGCTTTGGCAGCGGCGGGGTTGAGCAGCGGGTTGTATTCGGAGGGCGCCTGCGGCAGCCCGGCCAGCAGCGCCGCTTCGGGCAGCTCCAGCTTCCAGACCGGCTTCGAGAAGAAGATCTTCGCCGCGGCGCCGACCCCGACCGCGGTCGTCCCTGCGACCGTCCCGTAGGAGGCGACGTTCAGGTAGGAGCCGAGGATTTCCTTGCGGCTGTGGTGTTCGGAGTACTCGATCGCCAGCTGCGCCTCTTCGATCTTCCGCTCCAGGGTCCGCTGCGGGTTCTCGATGCAGAGGTTGCGGACCAGCTGCTGGGTGATCGTCGAGCCGCCCTCGACCGCTTCGCCCGCTTCCAGGTCCTTGACCGCGGCGCGCAGGATCCCCTCGTAGTCGAGGCCGTCGTGCTGGTAGAAGCGCTGGTCCTCGATCGCTACCGTCGCCAGCTGCAAGCGCTCCGGCACCCGGTCGATGGCGACCAGCGAGCGGAACTGGGGCGAGGCGACCGTCCCCAGCTTCGAGCCGTCGGCGGCATAGACGACGGTGTTGCCGCCCTTGTCGATCGGCTTGCAGGTCGCCAGCGACGGGGCATCGGCGGCGACGTCGAGGACCCAGGAGGTGACGGCGATCGCGGCGATCGCAAGCAGGACGAAGACGCCGCCGAAGACGATCAGGAGCTTGGCGCCGATCCCCCCGTGACGGCGCTGACGTCGCCGAGTGCGCTGCGTCATCAAGCAGAGGGTACTTAGCGCCGGAAGGCGCTAAGCGACGGTGTCTTCGGTCGAGTGGTTGTGGATGACCCCTTCGGTCAGGAGCTGGTTGGGGATCACCACGGAGCTGCCGTCGCCGGGGTCGACGTAGGTGTAGGAGAGGGTGATGTCGGTGACCCGCCCCTCGCATTCTTCGAAGCTGACCCGGTCGCCGATCCGGATCGGCTGCGAGACCGCGATCTGGATCCCGGCGATCATGTTGGCGAGGGTGCGCTGAGCGGCGAACCCGACCACCGCGACGACCAGCGCGGTCGAGGCGAGGACGCCGGTCGCCAGCTCCTTCAGCTCGGTGAACTGGCTCAGCGCCAGCATCGCGATGACGAAGAAGACGACGACGAAGAGGAGGCGGCGGAGGATGCGCAGCCGCGTCCGGGTCGAGCGCGAGACCTGTGAGACTGCGGGCGACATGGAGGGCAACCTAGCCACCCAGCCCGTCGAAGCGCCCGCCGGCCGCGACTTTCCGCCGTCCAACTGGGGTCCCTCGGGGGCGTTGCTCGGGGCCGTGCTGGCGATCGTCGTCGGCCTCGTCCTCGGCCTGCCGGCGATCGCCTTCACCGACTCGGCCGGGGACCTGACGACGGCCGGCAACGTGATCGCCCAGGTCGGCCTCGTGATCGGCCTGCTCGGGGTGCCGCTGGCGATCGCCCACTCGCGCGGCGCCCGCACGCTCGGCGAGTGTCTGCGCCGGCTCGGGGTGCGGCGCTTCCGCCCCTCGGCCCTGAAGTGGATGGCCGCGTCCGTCGGCGCCTACCTCGCCTTCGCGATCGCCTACTCGGCCCTGATCCTCGAACCCGAACAGGAAGACATCGCCGAAAGCTTCGGGCCGGTTCCGATCCAGGTTCTGCTGATCGTCTTCGGCGCCGCGATCGCCGAGGAGATCTGCTTCCGGGGGATGCTCTTCGCCGGCCTCCGCGAGCGCCTGCCGAGGTTCGCGGCCGCGCTGATCGCGGGCACGGTATTCGGCCTGCTGCACGCCTTCACCGGCCTCAGCGCAGTGCCGCCGCTGATCTTCTTCGGCCTCGTCCTCTGCCTCCTCTACGAGAAGACCGGCTCGGTCGTGCCGGGGATGATCCTGCACGCTTTGAACAACTCTGTCGCCCTCCTCGCTCAGTAGGATGCCGCGCGTGATTCGCCGCCTGCCGTCCCTCTTCCTCGTCGCCTGTGCGCTGGCGCTCCCGGCGGGCGCCATCGCGGCTCCGAAGCCGAAGCCCGCACCGGCTCCCGCCCCGGCGCCCGAGGCGACGGTCAAGGTCAAGGTCGGAAACCTGAAGAACGGCCGCGCCGAGATCATGCAGACGGTTCCGGTCAGCGGCACCCTCGCCCCCTTCGTCGCCGGCGAGAAGGTCAAGGTCACCTTCTACCTCGACGGCAAGATCCTCTTCGCCCGCAACCTGCCGGTTCGCAAGTCCGGCGGCAAGGGCGTCTTCAAGACCAGCATCGAGGTGCGCGAAGACGGCAAGTACGCGGTCGCCGCCAAGCACGTGGCGACGGCGGAGCTGGGCGCTGACAGCACCGTCCGCAAGAGCTGGAAGGTGAGCTACCCGGCGCTTCACCAGGGGCAGTGCGGCGACGTCGTCATCGGCTTCAAGAAGGCGATGCGGAAGATGGGCTACATCGCCAACGACGGCCGCTGCTTTGGCGGCAAGACCGCGCGCGGCGTCCTCGCCTACCGCAAAGTCAACGACATGTCGAGAAGCATGCGGGCCGGTGCCGGGCTGGTGAAGAAGGTCTTCGCCGGCAAGGGCGGCTACACCGTCCGCCACCCGGGGGCCGGCGAGCACGTCGAGGCGCCGCTCTCCAAGCAGGTCCTGGTCTTCGCCAAGGACGGCAAGGCGTTCGCGATCTACCCGATCTCCTCCGGCAAGTACTCGACCCCGACCGTCACCGGCCACTTCGAGTTCATCCGCCAGGAACCGGGCTACAACTCGCACGGGATGTACTACTCGTTCTACTTCTACGGGGGCTACGCCGTCCACGGCTACGAATCGGTCCCCGACTACCCCGCCAGCCACGGCTGCCTGCGGACCTTCATCGCCGATCAGCCCGAGATCTACAACCGGATCTTCTTCGGCGAGGACATTTTTATTTGGTAGGTGGTGGGGAGGGGTGGGGAGTCCCTCTCCAGACACATCTCGCCAATGGCTCGATGTTGAGTGTCTGGCGAAGGACTCCCCACCCCTCCCTCCCGACCGTTTTTCTTTCTGCTTAGGATGCTGCGCGTGACGGATCTGGCTGCCGCCAAGCAAGTCCTCCTCGCGGAGCTCAAAGAGCATTCGTTGATCCTCGGGGAAGTGACTTTGGCCAGCGGGGCGGTGGCGCAGTACTACGTCGACGCGCGGCGGGCTTTGATGCGGCCGGAGGGGTTTCGGGCGGCCGGCGAGTTGATCGCAGCTGAGGCGAAGACCCGTGGAGCCGAAGCGGTCGGCGGGCCGGCCACGGCGGCGATCCCACCTGCCTGCGCAGCGATCGCCGTGCCGGAGGGCCAGGACCTCGTCGCCTTCTTCGTCCGCGGGTCGCGCAAGGAGCACGGGCTGCAGAGGTGGGTCGAGGGACCGGTCGAGGCCGGCGCCCGCTGCCTCGTGGTCGAGGACACGGTCACCACCGGCGGCTCGACCGCGGATGCGATCGGCCGGGTGCGCGAGGAGGGGCTCGAGGTCGCCGGGGTGGTCGCGGTCGTCGACCGGCTGGCCGGCGGCGCCGAGCGGATCGAAGCTGCCGCCGAGGCCCCGTACCGGGCGCTGGTGACGATCGACGAGATCTACCCGGACCGGCCCGACCGGGGCTGATGGAGCCGGACGCGGTCGAGCTTCGCGTCGTCGGCTGCCTGGTCGAGAAGCAGCGGACGACGCCCGACGCCTACCCGCTCTCGCTCAACGCCCTGCGGCTCGCCTGCAACCAGTCGACCAACCGCGACCCCGTCGTCGCCTACGACGAGGAGGCGGTCAGCGCCGCCCTGCGCCGGCTCGCCCAGCGCGGCTGGACCCGGCTGGCCAGCGGCGCCGGCAGCCGTGCCCGCAAGTACCGGCACCTGTTGCCCGAGGCGCTCGGGGTGGACGACGGAGAGCTGGCGCTGCTCACGGTGCTGATGCTGCGCGGGGCGCAGACGCCGGGTGAGCTGAAGCAGCGCAGCGAGCGCCTGCACGGTTTCGCCGACCTGGCGGCGGTGCAGGAGACGCTCGAGCGGCTGGCCGAGCGCGAGATGGCCATCCGCCACCCGCGGCGCCCCGGCCAGAAGGAGGAGCGCTACGAGCAGGTGCTCGGAGGCGGGGGCGAGCAGGCGATCGGCGAGGAAAAGCCGGCTGCCGTGACAGAGGCTCCCGAAGACGCGTCTCCCGGCGGCAAGGACCGCCTCGACCGGCTCGAGCGCCAGTTGGGGGAGCTGCGGGCCGAGGTCGCCAGCCTGCGCGAAGCGCTCGGCGGCTAGCCGCGCAGCCCGATCACCGCGGTCCGGCGCCCGCCCGGGATCGCGACCACTACGTGGGTCTTCAGCCACCCGCGCTGGCGCAGCAGCGACCGGCCGCCGGCGCTGAGCGGGACCCGGAAGGTTCGCGCTTCGCCGCCGGTGAGGCGGAAGGGGATGCGCCCGATCACCCGTTGCACCGGCCGCGTGCGGGGGCCGGTGCGGGAGTGGCTGGGGACCCGGAAGCGTGAGCGGAGGAGGATCTGGCCCGGGCACTCAGTCCCGGCCGGCCAGAGGCACTGGACCCGCAGGCGGACCTTGGTCGCTCCGGCCTTGAGGCTCGAAAGCCGCAGCGCGACCGGGATCGTCGTCCCCTTGCAGCCGAGCAGTCGGTCTTCGCCCGCGGCGACGTTGAGCGCGTAGGCGCAGACTCGCTGGCGGCCGGACTTGACGGTCGCAAGGCTGAGGTCGAAGCCGTGCTTGGCCCCCGCTTCGGGGAACGCCAGGGCGACGTCGCGGCGCGAGCGGGTGGAGACGGCGCCGAGCTCGTAGGAGACGGCCCCCGGGGTCCCTTCCTTGCCGCCGACCGAGAGCCGGATCGCCAGCGGTTCGGTCGGCGCATCCGGGTCGTACGCCCAGCCCCTGACCCGAACCTGGCCCGGGGCGGGGGACTGCGCGAGGTCGAGGTAGCCGACCGGATTGTCGCCGGCGACCAGGGTGGCGGAGCCGACGGTCTCGCCGTCGAGGTAGTTGTTGTCGATGTTGATCGTCACCCCGCCGTAAGTCTCGTTGTGCCCACCGCGGTACTGGTGGATGCGCCGGTGCGGGGTCCAGGCGCTCGCCGGCACCGCCGGGTCGAGCGTGTTCTGCTGGCCGTTCCAGTTGGCGATCCAGATGTCGTCGGGGAGCGTGTAGCCGCTGCCGACCTGCCCGGCGAGGTCCTCGATTCCCGAGGCGCTGCTGCTGTAGACGCCGGACACGTAGCCGAGCGCGTGCAGCTTCTCGGTCCAGGCCTCGAGGAAGGCGAGGGTCGCGGCGGTCGCGCTCGAGGTCTGGCTGTAGGACTCCATGTCGAAGTAGATCGGGCTGCCGGGCCCCATCGCCACCGCGCCCGCTTCTTCGACCGCGTCGATCGCCGCCGCGGCGCCCTGCGCCGTCGCCTGGCTGGAGGTCAACTTGGCGCAGCTGGAGCAGGCGCTGGTCGGCGCCTGCAGGCCGACGTAGGTCGGGATCAGGTGCCAGCCGGCTTCGGTCTGTTCGGCGACCCAGTCCGCGGTCAGGTTCGGCTGCGAGCAGGCCCGGTTGACGCCGCCGATGTAGACGCCGACGCCCCGGTAGGGCGAGTCCTCCCAGGCCGCCATCGCCTTCGCTGACGGTGCGGTGCAGGCGTCGAAGCCGAGTCCGGTGAAGACCGATCCACCGGCGGACGCGGCGGCGCGGCGCGCCAGCGGCGGCAGCGCCGAGGCGCGGGCGGCATCGGGTTCGACCAGGATCGCCCGCCGCCGGCCGATCGCCGCCGCGGGGCAGCGCTGCTGCGGCGAGGGCGCCCCCAGGTAGACGGCGCGGCGGTCGAGCCGCACGCACATCCGCGGCTCCCGGTCGAGGCGGAAGACGGGCCACCCCCGAGGCACCTGCACGGAGCGACCTTCGAAGTGGATGACCCGTTCGGGCGCAGCGCTGGACGAGGTCGGGATCATCGCTAGCGAGAGCAATGCCGCAGCAAGTGAGAAGGCGAGGATGGCTCGTCGGGCGTTCATCTGGGCGCTGGATCTCGTAACCACGAGAACGCCGAAAGTAGCGCCCCTTGGCACCGGTTCGAAGCAGGGCCCTCGATGAAGTTTTCCGTGCAGGGGAATTGCCCGGAAGGGCAGGAAGTCGATCTCTTGAAGCTTGACCTGGATAATTGGATTAAGGTATCTTGCTTCAAAATCTATGAAGTATGAATCTGGTATCGGACACGTTCGCCCCCTCCTGGCCCCCGTTTCCAGGCTGATTTTCGGGAAGCAGTACCGGCTCGAGGTCGCCGCCGCCGCGAGCGCGCTCGACGACCCGATTTGGTCCCGGCGCTTGGCCCAGCTACTCGGTTTGGCCGAGAACCAAGTGGCCGGCGAACTCGGTCGTCTCGTCGAGATCGGCGCACTGACTGAATTTCCCGAAGCCCACGACCGCCGCAAGCTCTACCAGTTGGCGTCGCACCCCATTTGGCCTTTTGTTCGCGACCTTGCCGAAAAAACGATTCGAGATGCGGTGGGTGAGGGTGCGATAGAGGATTTTTGGACCGAGATCTGCGGGGGAGCCCCGCGGGCGATCGTCGGAGGCGAGCGCTGATGGTGGGACGGATCTCCACCGCAGCCTTTCCGATCGCGTTGGGGGTGGCCATAGACATCAGCGGAATCGGGGGACCAACCGCGACCCTGATCGCCTGGCTCCTGGCGTTTCTCACCCTTCTCTGCATCGGCGGCAATTGGCTGTGGCGGCGCCGGAAGCCATCCTGGGCCGGCAGAGTGCAAAGCTGGAATGCGCTTGCTGGCGACCTGACCCACTTCATCAGCAAGCGCCGGGCTGAGCTGAGGGGAATCTCGAATGGATGGGAGGCGCCTGGAGTCGCGCGACTTCTCCGCCGCACCGGAAACGCGGATATGAGGCGAATCCACGACGCAGACACGATGGCGATCTATAAGGAGAAGTACGGCGATCGCGTCCAGAGGGCTCTTGGGGAGCTTTGTACCGCGGGTCTACTGGGCGAAGGCGAGGCTGGAATTCTCGCGAGCCCCTCCGACGCCCTTGCAATCGAACGTCTCGCCGAGCGGCTGCGAGACCTTGCCGCCCACGGGGCTCGGCTTTCGATTGCCCCCATCTCCGAGTAACCCGAGTACATGCCCCGAGCTGGATTCGAACCAGCGGCCTATCCCTTAGGAGGGGATCGCTCTATCCGGCTGAGCTATCGGGGCGGGGGTTGAATTCTCGCTTAGTTGGCGAAGGCTTGCCGAAGTTGGCTCGAAGTGCGCGCCACGGGTGCGATGTGGCTTGGCAGGATCGCTTGCATGAAGGCAGCAGAGGTACTCGACATGTCTGGCGCACGGGTTAATGTCGTGCACATGTCTAAGATGATCCAGATCAGGAACGTGCCCGACGAGCTGCACCGGGAACTGAAGATGCAGGCCGCCGCGGAGGGGATGAGCATGTCCGACTACATCAAGCGGGAGCTCGGCCGCAAGCGCCGCAAGTCGACGATTCGTGAGATCGCGGCGAGGAGAAGGGATCGCGAAGAGCGATGGCCGCTCAGCACCGAGGAGGTCGTCGACACGATTCGCGAGATGCGCGGCGACTGATGCCGGTTGTGGATGCATCGGTTCTGGTCGAGTTTCTCGGCGGCGGGCCGAACTCGCGCTTGGTCGACGAGCGACTTTCCGCCGAAGAACACACCCTCTGGGCGCCGCACCTCGTCGACGCCGAGATCGGCCAGGCTCTGCGGCGCCGGGTTCGCCAGGGGCGGCTGGATGTAGAGCTCGCGAGAGGCGCGTTGCGCGAGGTCCAGGATCTGCCGATCGAAAGGGTCGAGCACGAACTCCTGATCCACGTCGCCTGGGACTTGCGCGAGAACTTCAGCTTCTACGACGCCCTCTACGTCGCGCTGGCGCTGATGCTCGACGAACCGCTGCTCACCTTCGACGCTCGGCTCGCTCGGGCGGGAGCGGGGACCGGCGCGGCCCTGCCGATTGAGGTGCTTGCGTAGGGCTGTGCAGCGCTTCTAGGCGTAGAGGGTCTCGGAGGCGAGCTCGTCGGCGCGGCGGCTCCAGAGCTTCACTTCCATGAACAAGTCGTCCCCATACCCCTCGAGGGCGTCGAGGGCAACAAGGGTGAAGCGACCCTGGGAGACCAGCTCCTGGTCGACGGTCTCGGTCTCGAGCACGGCGGTGGCGGCGACGGCGCCGCGGACGAGCGGCCTGCCCCAGACGAGGGTCACGGCGCCGGCGCGCCCGTTCTCGCCGCGCCAGCGGCCGATCACGTCGTCGTTGAGGTCGATCCGCCAGTCCGGGTTGTCAGCGGCGAGGATGTCGGTGAAGTCGGCCTTGGCGGCGAAGCCGGAGGGCTCGCCCTCCGGCGGCTGCACATAGGAGACGTGGCCGAACAGCTCCAGCCGGCCCTCCCCGCTCTCGGTGTGCGCCGAGCACGGCACCCAGACCCGGCCGCCCCAGGCGCGCTCGGGGAACCAGTCGACCTCGGCCGGCACCTCGGCCCCGGCCGGGAGGTCCCCGACCGCCGCGACCGCCTTCGCGAACTCCTCGCGCAGCCGCTCGGCGAACCGCCCGTGCGGGATCCCCTCCTGGGTTGAATCGGCGATGAAGTGGGGGATCGGTCGCGGAGTCGGTCGCATCAGAGGCACTCTCTCAGGTCGGACGCCGCCAGCTCCGGCGGGTAGACGTTGATGTCGACGCCGGTGCCGAGCTCGAAGCCGGCCTTGATCGTCAGCCGCGGCGCGATGTCGACGTGCCAGTGGAACTGCTCGGCGCCGCGGGGCGCGGTGCGGACCCAGAGGTTCAGCTCCGGCGGGCCGTCGAAGAGCTTGGCGAGGGCGCGCATCGCGGTGGCGATCATCGCCGCCCCGGACTCGTCGTCCTCGAAGCGCGCGGTCTCCCGGCGCGGGATCACCCGCAGCTCGAACGGCGAGCGGGACGCCCAGGGGCAGACCAGGGCCGCCTCCTCGTCGATCGCGACCAGCCGCTCCTTGCGCCGCACCTCCTCGACGAGCACGTCGCTCAGCAGCCCGCCCCCGGCGGTGCGTTCGCCGTAGGCGCCGACCCGCTCGCGCTCGCGGGCGACCGCGGTGGGGACGAACGGCAGCGCGTAGAGCTGCGCGTGGGTGTGCTCGAGCGAGGCGCCCGCGCCCCCGCCCTCGTTGACGATCAGCTGCAGGTAGGAGGCCTCGGTGTGGGCCCGCATCCGCTCCCGCCAGGTGGCGACCGCGGCGGCGAACTGTTCGTCGTCTAAATCCGCCATCGCGGTCAGGTGCTGGGGAGAGTTGATCAGCACCTCGTGCGACCCCTCGGCCGGGCGCGAGGAGAAGAGGTCGGGTTCGCCGGCCCGTTTGGAGGCCAGCAGCGGATCGCCGGCGCTGGCGAACGCACCGGCGTCGGCGCTGGGCGCCTTTCCGTCCTCCTGGTGCGGAAAAACGCCCCCCAGCGCGGGATAGAGGTTGGGGACCACCCGCGTCGTCCACCCAGGTCCGTCGGCCTCGCCGCCCCCCGGGCGCGTCGCGTACAGCTCGGCCGGGGTGCGGTCCTCGCGGCCCTCGCAGAAGGGGCAGTTGTCGGGGCCCTTGGGCTCGCTGGCGCGCGCCGAGAAGCTGTCCGGGCGCGCGGCCCGGCCGGGGGCGAGGATCGTCCTCAGCCCCGTCAGCTGGTCGATGCGGATCTCCGGTGAGCTCAGGAGCGGGAGGGGGGGAGGTCGCCTACGTCGGGATCGTCGGCTGCGGGGGGCTCGGGCGGCGGGGGCGGCGGGGATGCCGGCGGCCGGGGCGGCCGCTCGGTGCCGGCGGCGCGCGCCGCCGAGCCTTTGCCGACGAACGGCTCGAGCACGTCCATCGGCAGCGGGAAGACCACGGTCGTGTTCTGGTTGGTGCCGATTTCGAGCAGCGTCTGCAGGTAGCGCAGCTGCAGCGAGGCGGGGTTGGTGCTGATGATGTCGGCGGCGTCGGTGAGCTTCTGCGCGGCCTGGAACTCGCCCTCGGAGTTGATGATCTTCGCTCGCCGCTCGCGCTCGGCCTCGGCCTGGCGGGCCATCGCCCGCTGCATCTGCTCGGGGATCTCGACGTCCTTGATCTCCACCGCGGTGACCTTGACCCCCCAGGGCTCGGTCGACTCGTCGATGATCTTCTGCAGCTCTTCGTTGAGCCGCTCGCGGTCGGCCAGCAGCTGGTCCAGCTCGGCCTTGCCGAGCACCGAGCGCAGCGCCGTCTGCGAGATCTGCGAGGTCGCGACGAGGTAGTTCTCGACCTCGACCACAGCCCGGTTGGAGTCGACGACGCGGAAGTAGGCGACGGCGTTGACGCGGCAGGGGACGTTGTCGCGGGTGATCACCTCCTGCGGCGGGATGTTCAGGGTCACCGTCCGCAGGTCGACCTTGACCATGCGATCGACCAGCGGGATCAGGAGGATCAGGCCCGGCCCCTTCTGGGCAATCAGGCGGCCGAGCCGGAAGATCACGCCGCGCTCGTACTCGCGCAGGATCCGCACCGAAGAGCCCAGGGCGATCGCCCCGAAGAACAGGAGGACGAGGAGGATTCCCGCTACGACGTCCATTAGCCCACTCCTTCGCTCGCGTTGACCGCGGTCTGCGGATCGGGCCGCACGATCAGCGTCAGCCCGTCCACCGCCTCGACCCTGACTCTATCCCCCAGCCCGATCGGGCTCGCGCCGTCGGCGAGCCGCGCGCTCCAGATCGTGCCCCCGAGCCAGACCCGGCCGTCGGGGTCGATCGTGCTGCGCGCCTCGGCGCTGGCGCCGACCATCTCCTCGGTTCCGGTCCGCACGCTCTCGTTGCGATGGGCGGCGAGGACTTTGCGGGTGACGAAGTAGAAGGCGACCCCGGAGAGCAGGCCGAGGGCGATCAGCGCCCCGCCGGCGAAGTCGGCGACGTCGCTGTCGGAGTTGAAGGCGACGATGCCGGCCACCGTCAGCCCTGCCACCCCGAGCAGGGCGAGCACCCCGCCGGCCGGCAGCAGCAGCTCGGCGAGGAGCAGGCCGACCCCGATCACGGCGATGACGACGAACGCTTCCATCGGTTCGGATTATCCGCCCCCGACCGCGTAGCGGCGGACGTCGGCTTCGAGTTCGGACTCGTCCCGGTATGGCCCCTGTTTGAGGTTGACGAGCTTGCCGGAGCTGTCGTAGTAGGCCGTGGCCGGCAGGCCGCCGAAACCGCCGAGCGCGAAGAGGATCTCTTTGTCGGGATCGGTGTAGCTCGGGTAGGGCACCGGCTCCTCCCCGAGGAAGGTGGCCGCGGCGTCGTCGGAGTCTTCGGAGTTGACGCCGAGGAAGGCGACCTTCTTGCCGTAGCGGGCGGAGAGCTTCTGCAGGACCGGGAACTCCTGGCGGCAGGGGAGGCACCACGAGCCCCAGACGTTGACCACGATCGGGTAGCCGCGCAGCGCCTCGATCCGCTTTTCGAAGGCGTCGGTGCCACCCGGGAGCAGCTGGTTCGCCTGCTTGTGGAGGGCCGCCAGCGGCGGCGGGGACCCGGCCAGGTCCTGGCCGTAGTCGGGGTGCGGGCCACCGTAGTCGCCGCCCCCGGAGCCGCCGCAACCGGCACCGAGGAACCCGGCAAATGCCAGCGTCACTACCGGGAAGAGTGGTCTGATTCGCCTGGCCATCCGCTCAACGGGTACAATACGGGCGTTCGGTTCGCGGCTCGCGGATCGCGCTGAGTACTCGGGGGGAGACTCCAGTCGAGCCCCCGCAGCCTCGTTCACTTGTCCCAGCCGTATCTCTGTGTTGTGCGGTGGGGACGGAAGCCCCGGAAGCCTTCTATGGCCAAGACCAGCGACGTTGCCGCAGACGCGGCAGTTCCTTCAAGCGCCGACATCGAGCGTGCGGCGGCGTTCGTCCGCGAGCCCTTCCTGCTCGACGGCGAGGGCCCCGAGGCGCTGGCGCCGGGGACGGCCCGGCGGCGGGCTCTCGACGCAGCGCTGAAGGAGCTCGACGAGGGTGCCGAGAACCCCTCGATCCAGTGGCGGCGGGACTTCTCCCTGCTGCTCGGGCTGGAGCGCTTCCTCGCCGAGGAGCCGCCGAAACTGCGCGACGGGGCCGAACTGAACCCGCACCAGGTCGACGCCCTCTCCGGGACGCTCGCCGAGCTGATGGCCCAGCAGCAGACCGGCGCCGCAGGCGTCGAGAACGGCAACGGGGATTCCAACGGCGAGGGCGACGTCGCCGAGCCCGCCGTCGAGGCGGAGTCGGCCGTTGACGAGGACGACGACGAGGTCGACCCCGACGAGGAGCCCCAGGACTGGGAGGAACAGCCCGCCGAGGAGGACGAGGAGGTCGTCGAGGAGGCGCCCGAGGACCCCGGCGCCGATCGCCGCTTCTGGTTCGAGCACGCGACCGGAGCCGGCAAGACGGTCGCCGCGGTCGGCTTCATCGAGGCGACCCGGACCGGCGGCGTCCTGATCCTCACCCACCGCCGCAACCTCGTCGACCAGTTCATCGGCGAGATCTCCGACCGCGGCTACAAGGAGCGATTGCGGCCGCCGCTGATGGACGGCCGCGACGACCCCGACGGCCCGGTCACGGTCGAGACCTACCAGTGGTTCGTCCGCAACCACAAGAAAGTCTCCGACGCCTACTCGATCGTGATCTGCGACGAGGCGCACACCGCCCTGGGCGAGAAAACCAGCGCCTGCATCCGCCAGTGGAACGGCCCCGTCTACATCGGCATGACCGCGACCGGGGCGCTGATCGCGCGCCACGTCGCCGACCTCTTCCCGACCCAGACCTCGCGCTTCGACCTTGCCCAGGCGGCGCGCCGCGGCGTCATCGCCCCGCTCCGCTGCCTGCGGATCCCGCCCGGCCCCGGGGTGCGGACGATCGCCAAGGTGCCGCTGCGCAAAGGCGAGGTCGACCAGGACTTCGACCAGGAGGAGCTGGCCGCGCTGCTCGACCAGGAGCCCTTCAACGTCGCGATCGCGGACCTCTACCGCTCCCGCTTCCGCAGGATCCCTGGGGTCGTCTACACCGCCGGCGTCCAGCACGCGAAGAACGTCGCCAAAGCCTTCCGCGACGCCGGCATCAACGCCCAGGCGGTCTCCGGCGAAACCCCGAAGCGGGAGCTGGCCGAGATCCTCGCCGGCTTCGAACGCGGCACCGTCGACGTCCTCTGCAACGCGATGCTGCTGGCCGAGGGCTGGAACAGCCCGCGGGCGACGATCTGCATGCACCTTGCCCCGACCGCCTCGCGGCGGATCTACCAGCAGCGGGTCGGCCGCGTCACCCGCCGGGCGCCGGGCAAGGAGGCGGGGATCGTGCTCGACTTCGTCCACCCGGCGACCACCCACGACGAGACGATCGTCACCCTGCACAGCCTGCTCGACCGCGACGTCTACCGCGGCGGCGCGATCGTCGTCGGCCCGGTGCGGCGCGGGCGCGGGCGCAAGGTCAGGGTCGAGCGGCGGATCGTCCCCGTCTCCGACGTCGAGGAGCGGCGGATGGAGGTGCTGGAACGGGAGATTTGGCGGATCGCCGTCGAGAACCTCGACTACCCCGAGCAGCATGCCTGGGCCGCCCTGGCCGGCGCCCGGGTCAACACCCAGGGCTGGCGCCGGGCGCGGGCGATGCTGCAGAACGACCGCACCAAGGAGCTGCGCCGGCGGTTCCTGCTCACCTGCGTGCAGCGCAACCGCAACTCGCAGCTGCGGCTGAAAGCGCTGGGGGAGATCGCCGACCTGGGCGACCCCGAGGCCTTCGACGACGCGATCGACATCGTCGGCACCTGGAGCCGCGAGGACAAGCGGGCGGGGACGAAGACGCTGCTGCAGGCGCTGGTCGACAAACGGATCGGCCGGCGCGACCAGGCGCAGGCGTGGATCTGGCGGCTCGCCTCCTACACGCGCGAACTGCACGAGGAGTACGCGGTGCAGCGCTGGCCGGAGACCAAGCGGCTGCTGGGCCTGCTGGTCAACTCCTCCGGCCGGGCGCATGGTCGCAACGCCCGCCGGCTCGTCCACGCGGCGCGCAAACAGGACCGCCGGCTGGCGGCGGCGCTGCTGGCCGCGGCGGTCTCCCACACCCCCGAGGGCGAGGAGGTGCTGCGCGGCGCGCGGATGCGGATGGCGCGGAAACCCTCGGCGGTCGCGCGCGAGCTGCTGAAGAACTTCCCCAAAGGCGGCAAGCGACGCCGCAAGCGCAAACGCAAAGAGAGCGGGAACGGCGGGCCGCCCGAGGCCGAGGGCAACGGCGGGCCGGCACGCAAATCGCGGCGGCGCAAGAAAGCCGGGTCAGAAGCGGGTGAGGTGGACCTCGCCGGCACCGACAGTGACGCGGTCCCCGCTGGGGGCGATGACGACGAGGTAGCCCCGGTCGTCGACGCCGTCGGCGACGCCTGAGCCGCCCTCCCAGGCGACCTCTCTTCCTAATAGTGCGTCGCGGTTGCGCCAGGACGCGAGGACGGGTTCAGGGTCCGTTTTGGTCCAGTGATCGAGGTGCTCATTGAGGACTTCAGTAGCTGTTGAGGGACCGGGGTTGAAGATCGAGGTGGCCGTGTCGCGCAGGTCGGGTGGGAACTCGTCGGGCTCGATCGTGAGGTTTAGGCCGATGCCGATTACTGCCCAGCCGTCTTGGGGTCTTGCCTCGATCAGGACTCCGGCTAGCTTGCGGCCTTCTACGTGGATGTCGTTCGGCCACTTGACCTGGCACTCGAGGTCGGGGTTGAGGGCTTCGGCTGCTTCGCAGACGGCGAGGGGGACGGACAGGGGGAGGAGCTTGTGGTGGTCCTGGAGGGGGCGGAGGATGGCGGAGTAGAGGAGGGCCTTGTTGGGGGGTGCGGTCCAGGTTCGGCCTTGGCGGCCGCGGCCGGCGGTTTGCTCGCTCGCGGTTACGACGGTGCCGTGGGGGGCTCCTGCGGCCGCTAGTTCGCGGGCGCGGGTGTTGGTCGAGTCGGTACGAGTGAAGTGGCGGTGGGGGGAGCCGAAGCGCGGGGCGCCTTTGTCAACCATGGGTTTACTAAGGCGCCCCGGCGTCGGCGAGGAGGGCGGCTAGGAGGCCGTCGACATCGTGGCGCTCGGCCTCGACGGCGACCTCGAGGCCGGCCTCGCGCGCGGTCTCGCTGGTGATCGGGCCGATCGAGACGACCCGCGCGCCTTTCGGGAAGCGCTCGCCGAGCGCCTCGAGCAGGTTGGTCACGGTCGAGGACGAGGTGAAGGTGACGTAGTCGGCGCTCTGGGCGGCCTCGATCTCCTCCTCGCCGGGCTGCTCGCGGACGGTCTCATACAGGGCGAGGACGTCGACCTCGGCGCCGCGCTCGCGCAGGGCGTCGGGGAGGACGTCGCGCGCCTCGGCGGCGCGGGCGACGAGGACGCGGGCGCCGGCGACCTCCTCGTCCTCCAGCGCTTCCAGCAGCCCCTCCGCCACGAAACGCTCGGGGACGACGTCGGCGAGGACGCCCCGCTCCGCCAGCGCCCGCGCGGTGCCGGGCCCGATCGCCGCGATGGTGACGCCGGCCAGCGCCCGCGCGTCGAGGGCGGCGGCTTCCATCGCCTCGAAGAGCAGACGGGCGCCGTTGGGGCTGGTGATGCAGATCAGCTCGTAGGCCCCGAGCCCGCCGGCGACCTTCCGCACCTCCTCGCTGTCGATCCGCGGCTCGATCCGGATCGCCGGCAGCTCGACCACCTCGGCACCGAGCGAGCGCAGGGTGGCGGCCAGGCCGCTGGCCTGCGCCCGCGCCCGGGTGACGACGACGCGGCGCCCGTGCAGCGGCCGGCGCTCGAGCCATTCGAGCTGCTCGCGGCGCTTGGCGACCTCGCCGACGACGATCAGCGCCGGCGCCTTGATTTCCTCACGGCCGACGGTCTCGGCGATCGTCCCGAGGGTTGCGGTAACGGTCCGCTGTCCCGGCCAGGTCCCTCGTTCGATCGCGGCAGCCGGCTCGCCGGGGTCGCGTCCCCCCTCGATCAGCGACGTGGCGTTCTGCGCCAGGCGTTTGACCCCCATGTAGAAGACGAGCGTTCCGGGGAAGCGCGCCAGCGCCTCCCAGTCGAGCGCGCTCTCCTCCTTCTCCGGGTCCTCGTGGCCGGTGACGAAGGCGACCGCGGAAGCGTCGTCGCGGTGGGTGACGGGGATGCCTGCATAGGCGGTGGCGGCAACCCCGGCGGTGACGCCGGGCACGACCTCGAACTCGACGCCGGCCTCGCGCAGCGCTTCCCCCTCCTCGCCGCCGCGGCCGAAGACGAAGGGGTCGCCGCCCTTGAGGCGGACCACGCTGCGGCCGGCGCGCGCGGCCTCCACCAGCCGCTCGCCGATCTCCTCCTGCGGGACCGAGGGCACGCCCGGCTGCTTGCCGACGTAGACCAGCTCGGCGTCGGAGCGGGCGCCGTCGAGCGCCCCCGGCGGGATCAGACGGTCGTAGAAGACCGCATCGGCGCCGGCGATCAGCTCCAGCGACCGGGCCGTCATCAGCCCCGGGTCGCCCGGCCCGGCGCCGACCAGGTAGACGACTCCGGCGCGGGCGCTCACGCCATCTCCTCGGCGCGGTCGAGGATCTCGCGGGCGCCGGCGCCGAGCAGGCGCTGGACGAGTTCGGCGCCGGCGAGCGCCGGCTCCTCGGCGCTTGCCTCGAGGCGGTCGCGGAGCCACTCGCTGCCGTCGGGCAGGCCGACGAAGGCCTCGATCGCGATCGTCCCGCCCTGCACCCGGGCGTGGGCTCCGAGCGGGCTGGCGCAGGTCGCATCGAGCAGGGCGACGACGGTCCGCTCGGCGGTCAGCTCGCGCATCGCGGTCAGGTCGTTGACCACTGTGGTCGCCTCGCTCGTCGCCTCGTCGTCGGCCCGGACCTGGAGCGCGAGGGCGCCCTGTCCGGCGGCCGGGACCATCAGGTCGGCCCGGATCGCGGAGCCGATCTCCGCCTCGCGGCCGAGCCGCCGCAGCCCGGCGGCGGCGAGGACGATCGCGTCCAGCTCGCCCTCGGCGAGCTTGCGCAGGCGGGTGTCGACGTTGCCGTGCAGCTCCTGCACCCGCAGGTCGGGCCGCGCCGCCAGCAGCTGGGCGCGGCGGCGCAGGCTCGCGGTCCCCACCCGCGCTCCCTCCGGCGCCTCCTCCAGCGAGCCGCCGGCGCCGATCCAGGCGTCGTGGGGGTCCTCCCGCTCGGGCACGGCGGCGATCTCCAGCCCCGCGGGCATCTCCCCGGGCAGGTCCTTTGCCGAGTGGACGCCGATCTCGGCGTCGCCGTCCAGCAGCACCTGCTCGACCCCGCGGACGAAGCGCGACTTATCCCCGGGCTCGCCGTCGGAGCTCGCCTCGACCAGCTCGGCGCCTCCGAGCCGGTCCGCCACCCAGCGCGCCTGCGTCAACGCCAGCGCGCTGCCCCGAGTCGCGATCCTCACGCCTCAGCCCTGGTTCGGGTTCTTGCGGTCGCGACGCAGCTCGGTCACGTTGTCGCGGCGCCCCTCGGCCTCGGGCTCGGTCTCGACGTCGAGGCCGAAGAGTTCGCGCAGGGCGCTGAGGTACTGGTAGGCCTCGTCGGTGCCGGCCGAGCGGCGAACCCGCAGGGTCGGCTCGTGCAGGAGGCGCGAGGCGATCGCCTTCGCCATCGTCTCCAGCCGCTCGCGGTCGGCCTCGCCGAGGCTCTCCCAGCGGTTCTCGTTCTCGGCCAGGACCCGGCGCACGACCTCGTCGCCGCGCTCGCGCAGTGCGGCGATCGTCGGCACCACTTCCAGCGAGGCGAGCCAGCGCTCGAAGCGGTCGAGCTCGGCGTCGACGATCCGTTCGGCCCGCGCCGCCTCCGCCTCGCGGCCGCCCTGGTTGCGTTCGACTATCTGCTGGACGTCGTCGATGTCGTGCACGGTGACGCCGGCGATCTCGCGGCAGGCCGGCTCGATGTCGCGCGGGACCGCCAGGTCGATCGCCAGCAGCGGCCGATCGGGGCGCTGGGCCATCACCTGCTCGAGGCCGTCGCGCTCGACGATGTGGTGCGGCGAGTTGGTCGCCGAGACGACGATGTCGGCGCTTGTCAGCTGCTCGGGCAGCTCTTCGAAGCGGACCGCGCTGCCGTCGAAGCGCTGGGCGAGGCCGATCGCGCGGTCGTAGTGGCGGTTGGCGACGAAGACGGTGGCGACGCCGCGGGCGACCAGCGCCTTGGCAACCAGCTCGGCGGTCTCGCCGGCGCCGACGACCAGCACCCGCTTGGCCGAGAGGTCGCCGAGCGCCCGCCGCGCCAGCTCGACCGCAACCGAGGGGATCGAGACGCCCTTCTCGCTGATCCCGGTCTCCTCGCGGGCGCGCCCCCCGGCGGTCAGGGCGCCGCGGAAGAGGCGGTTGAGGATCGGTCCCGTCGCCCCCTCGACCAGCGCCAGCTCGTAGGCGCGTTTGACCTGGCCCTGGATCTCGGCCTCGCCGAGAATCATCGAGTCGAGGCCGGCGGTCACCTGCAACAGGTGGCGGGCGGCGCCGCCGGCGCGCAGCGAGTAGAGGTGGCCGAGCAGCTCGGTCGGGCGGATCTCGGCCTGGCGGGTGAGGACGCCGAGCGCGGTCGACTCGGCCTCAACCGGGTCGGAGACGATCAGGTAGAGCTCGGTGCGGTTGCAGGTAGAGATCGCCGCCGCCTCGTGAATCCCGGCGGCGGCGGTCAGCTCGGCCAGGGCGCTGACGGCGCGCCCCTCGGTCAGCGAGAGGCGCTCGCGCAAGTCCAGCGGCGCGGTTTTGTGGGAGACGCCGAGGGCGAGCAGCTCCGGCCTACCCATAAGGCGCCGCCTCCTCCGCTTCGCGTCCGGGGGCGGCTTGCTGCTCCTTGTTCCGCTCGGCGATCTCGGCGACGTCCTTCAGTTCCCTCTCGATCCGCTGCACTTTTGCGGCCATGATCGCGACGTAGACGACGAGCAGCACGACGAAGACGACGTATGCGCCGGCGACGTACTTGCCGGCCTCGTCGAGCGGCAGCGCCGGGGCGGCGAAGAGGAACTCCATCAGCTCACCTCCGGCGCGATCCGGGAGCTGCCGCCGGCGACCGGCGCGTCGAGGGCGCGGCGCAGGCGCTTGACCTGGCCCGAGGCGCTCTTCGCCGCCAGCTCGAACTTGACCAGCGTCGTCCAGAGCAGCGCGATCGCCGCCAGCGAGCAGAGGAAGGTCAGCATCATCTCGCCGGGCAGGCCGCCGTTGGAGGTAGCGAAGGTGCGGGGGTGGACGAGGCTCTGGGCCATCCGCACGGCCATGAAGTTGAGCGGCACGAAGGCGCCGGCGGTGACCGCGAACACCGAGGCGTAGCGCGCCTGGCGGTCGCGGTCCTCGATCGCGTAGCGGAAGGGGTAGTAGGTCGCGTAGAGGAGGAAGACGATCAGGAAGCTGACCAGCGTCGGCTCGTCCCAGACCCACCAGTGGCCCCAGGAGGCCTTGGCCCAGATCGCGCCGGTGATCAGCACCGCGACGCCGAAGATCACCGAGATGTGGATCGAGACGTATGAGTACGCGTCCCACTTGCGGTTGTCGGTGCGCAGGTGGGCGATCGCGAAGACGCCGCCGACGATGAACCCGACCAGCGCCACCATCGCCAGCGGCACGTGGATGTAGAAGATCTTCTGGATGAAGCCCTGGTCGGCGTCGAGCGGCGCGTAGAAGAAGACCAGCGAGAGCGACAGGGCGATCATCGCCACGGTTGCGATCGAGAGGGGCTTGAGTCCTTTGCCGTACATGCTCCGAGGGGGTGGGAAGCGTGGCGCCCGGTCAGTCCTCGAGGAGGAAATCGAATACCGCGTAGCCGACCAGGCCGAAGATCAGATCGTATAGACCGAGCACCAGCAGCCAGCTTCCGAAGCGATGGTAAGACGGTCCGCCCAAGCTCAGGAGCGGCTCGGTGGCGCCGGTTGCGGCGATCATCAGCGGCACCGCCAGGGGCAGCAGGACGAGCGGCACCAGCAGATCGCGGGCTCGCGAGTTGACCGCCATCGAGGAGATCAGGGTGCCGGTGGCGGCGAGCCCGAGGTCGGCGAGGATCAGGACCGCGACGAGCGGGCCGAGCCCGGCGGCGTCGTCGAGGAAGAAGATCGCGAAGATCGGCACCGTGACCAGCTCCAGGGCCAGCAGGTAGACGACGAGCGCCGCGACCTTCGCCGCGAAGAGGACGCTGCGGTCGATCGGGGCGAGGCGGATCGCGTCGAAGCCGCCCTCCTCGCGCTCGCTGACGAAGAGGCGGTTGACGCCGAGGACCGCGGCGAAAAGCAGCGTCGCCCACAGCACCCCGGAGGCGAGGCTGCCGGAGAGGCTGGTGCGGTCGAGGCCGAAGCGGAAGACGACGAAGGTGGTGACCGCAAAGAGCGCCATCGCCGGCAGCGACTGCAGGGTGCGCAGCTCGGAGCGCAGGTCCTTGGCGAGGATCGCCGCGAAGGCGGCGCGGGAGGGGGTCACGAGACCACCGCCCGCTCGCCGATCCCGAGCCGCAGGACCTGGTCGGCCTCGCCGAGATGGCGCTCGGGGTCGTGGGTGACGACGACCCGGGTGCCGGCGCCGGGGCCGATCAGCGCCCGTGCGGCCTCGCGCCCCTCGGCGTCGAGGTTCGAGTCGGGCTCGTCGAGCAGCAGCAGCTGGGGCTCGTGCAGGACGCAGCGGCAGATCGAGAGCCGCTGGCGCATCCCGGCGGAGAGCTCTGCGACCCGCTCGTCGGCGCGCCGCTCCATGCCGACCGCCCGCAGCAGCTCCTCGATCCGCGCCTCGGCCGCGTCCCGCTCGATCCCGTAGAGCCGCGCCTGAAAGCGCAGGTTCTCGCGGCCGCTGAGGTCGCGGTAGAGCAGCGGCTCGTGGCCGAGGTACCCGATCCGGCCGCGCAGCTTCCAGGCCTCACGCGGCAGCGAGCAGCCGAGCACCGAGACCTCGCCGCCGCTTGGGCGCAGCAGCGTCGCCAGGATCCGCAGCAGCGTCGTCTTGCCGGCGCCGTTGGGCCCGAGGACGACCAGCGAAGCGCCCGCGGCCAGCTCGAACCCGACCCCGTCAAGGGCCGGCCGATCGCCGTAGTCGCGGCGCAGCCCGGCGACCGAGATCGCGGGCCCGGCCTTCTCCTGCGCGGGGGGCATCGACGTGATTCTGCACCGTTGCCCTCTGATCGCGGGTTCTTCGCGTAGGCTGCCGCGGCAATTTCGGCAGGGGCACCCGCCCCTCATAAGGAGGATCGATGAGAAGAACCAGTCAGCTCGCGGCGCTCGCTGCCGCCGTTGTGGCCGTGCTTGCCCTCGGCGTCTCCGCGGTCACCGCCGCCGGCCCCGGCGAGATCGTCAAGGTGAAGTCCGAAGTCACCCTCGGCGCCAGCGGCTACCAGGGCAAGGTGAAGGCGAAGAACTCCAACTGCGTCGGCGAACGGACCGTCGTCCTCAAGCAGAAGGGCAAGGGCGCCATCAGCCGGACCGTCTCCAAGCCGAACGGAAGCTGGCGCGCCGATCTCGAAGAACTGAACGAAAACATCAAGATCCCGGCCATGGTCTTCGCCGAAGTGAAGCCCTCGACCCAGGCCACCGCCGGCCCGATCTACAAGTGCCTCGGCGCCGTCTCCAAGACGGTCGAAATCGCCGGCGGCTGAGGCGGAGCCTCGCTTTACCGACGCTTGCGCAGGGTGCGGCGCCCGACCTTCAGCAACGGGCCCGCACCTTCGCGCAGCGCCTTGGCGCGGACCTCGCCCTTGCCGTAGAGGATCTTCGCCGAGGCTTTGACGGCCTCGCCGAGGGTCTGGTCATAGGGGTGCCACCAGAAGTCGCGGGTCAGCCCCGGCTCCCAGGCGTTCATCTTGATGTTGACGCACTCGTAGAAGCCGAATTTGGAGTGCGAGCGGCCGAGGCCGGAGTCCTTGACGCCGCCCCAGGCGCACTGGCAGGCGCCGTGGCTGAAGGAGTGGTCGTTGACCCAGACCATCCCGGATTCGATCCGGCGCGCGATCCGCGCCCCCTTCTGGCGGTCCTTGGTCCAGACCGAGGCGCCGAGGCCGAACTCGGAGTCGTTGGCG
>DASSYI010000008.1:0-14905 GCA_035703365.1 Solirubrobacterales bacterium | reverse complement strand
GTCGTAGTGCCGGCGAATGCCGTACAGCGTCGTGCGCTCGGCCGCGGGGCGGCCGGCACGATGCGCGGCGGCGACGAGATCGTCGGGGTCGAGCTTGACGCCGTGGTCGGCGCCGGCCATGCGGCTGATCGACTCCTCCATCAACGTGCCCCCGAGGTCGTTGACGCCCCACGTCAGCGCCTCCGTCGCGGCGTCGAGGCCCATCTTCACCCACGACGCCTGGACGTTGCGGATCGTGCGTCCGAGCGCGAGCCGGAAGACGGCGCTGTGCTTGAGGTTCTCCTCGCGCGAGATCTCCTCCACCCCGTGCGTGCGGCCGAGCAGCGTGTGGAAGGGGATGAACGACAGCGGGACGAACTCGGTGATGCCGCCGGTGCGCTCCTGCAGCTCGCGGATGACCCGCATGTGGCGCGCCAGCTCGCGCGGCTCCTCGATGTGGCCGAACATCACCGTCGAGGTCGAGCGCAGCCCGGCGCGGTGGGAGGCTTCGATGATCTCGACCCAGCGGTCGACCGGCAGCTTGTTCGGCGAGATCCGCTGGCGGACCCCGTCGTCGAGCACCTCGGCCGCGGTCCCCGGGGTCGAGCCGAGCCCGCACCCGAGCAGGTACTCGAAGACCTCCAGCGGCTCCTTGCCGGAGCGCTCGCAGGCCCAGTTGATCTCCATCGGCGAGTAGGCGTGGAGGTGCAGCTGCGGCGCCGTCTCCTTCGCCAGCCGCAGCCAGCGGCCGTACTCCTCCAGGGTCAGGTCGGGATGGATGCCGCCCTGCATGCAGAGCTCGGTGGCGCCGAAGGAGACCGCCTCGGCGATCCGCGCCGCGAAGTCCTTCTCGCTGACTTCGTAGGCGTCGGGCGAGCGCTTCCCCTGGCCGAACCCGCAGAAGGCGCAGCCGACGACGCAGACGTTGGTGAAGTTGATGTTGCGGTTGACGACGAAGGTGACCCGCTCGCCGGCCAGCTCGGCCCGCAGCTCGTCGGCGGCGACCCGCATCTCCTCGATCACCTCGGGCCGGGTCTCCGCGAACAGCGCCGTCAGCTCGTCCTCGGAAAGCTCGAGCCCCTCGCGTCCTTTAGCGATCGCCTTGGGAGCCAGATCGGCATCGATGACCTCCTCCGAGCGCCGCCCGGACCCTTTCCGCGGGATGAAGCTCCAGTACTTCAGCTTGATCACGTCCAGGACCCCCTGCTCCATCCACTCGGGGTCCATGTACTGCGGGTAGACGCAGAGGCGCTCGGTCAGGGCATACCCCTTCGGGGCCAACTCCTTCCTGACTTGATGAGGGCTCGGGAAAGGCTCCTCCGGTGAGATGTGATCTCCGTTAGCGCTGAGACCACCCAGGTCCGTTGCCCCAGCCTCAACCAAATCAGGCCAGAACTCAGAGAGGTTCGGCGGTACCTGCACGCCGACGTCAGGCATCAGACGCTTGCACTCCGAAATCAGGTGCTTGATCTCGTCGATTCCCACGGGGCTCGCCCAGTCCGGCAGGGAGGGCGGGGGTACCTCCTCCAGACACTCAGCATGAGCCATAGGCGAGCTGCGTCTGGAGGAGGTACCCCCGCCCTCCCCCCAACGCTCGCGAGAAGCCGCATCCGCGATCTCCGCCACCTCAGCGCCGTAGTACCGCGGGTGCGGGACGAAGTTCTGGAGGATCACCTCTTGGAGATGGCCGTGGCGGCTGTGGCTGGCCGCTAGGGCCTCAAGAGATTCGATGCGGTCCTCAGCGGTCTCGCCGATGCCAACCAAGATGCCGCTGGTGAAGGGGATCTTGAGCTCGCCCGCTGCTTCGATGGTCGCCAGTCGTGCGGCCGGGTGCTTGGTTGGGCTGCCGGCGTGGACCGTCTCCATCAAACGGTCCGAGGTGCTCTCCAGCATCAAACCTTGGGAGGCGGTGACCTCTCGGAGGCGTGACAAGTCGCCTTTGTCCAGTACACCGATGTTGGTGTGCGGAAGCATCCCCCGCTCCATGGCGCGTTCGCAGGCCCAGACGACGTAGCCGGTGAAATCGTCGTGACCCCAGGCCTTGAGGCGTTCCGCGACCACGGGGTTGACCTCTGGGCGCTCACCCGTGAGGACCAGTAGCTCCTTGGCGTTGCGTTTGACCGCTTCGTCGAGGATCTTCTCGACGTCGTCAGGAGAATGCAGGTGCGCTTGGTGCGTGGCGAAGGCGCAGTACTTGCAGTAGCACTGGCAGGTCCGGCTCAGCGAGAGCGTGAAGTTGCGGGAGAAGGTGACCCGGCGCACGCCGCCCAAGCTACTGCACCCGTCGCCCGGGCACGGGCGCGAAAAAAAGGCGCCACCCTCTCGGGTGGCGCCTGAAGGGTGCTGCCTATCGACTGCGGCTAACTGGCCGGTTTGTCGCTGGTCGGCGTGGCCCGTTTCGGGACCGGCGGCCGCACGTGCTCCGGCGGTTCGGTCGGCGGCAGGCCGCCCGGCTCCAGGACGAAGCGGTAGACGACGGCGGCGAGTAGCGAGCCGAGGATCGGGCCGACCAGGTAGGGGTAGACGCCGCCCCATTCGCTGCTGACCAGGGCGGGGCCGAACCAGCGGGCCGGGTTGAGACCGGCGCCGGTCAGCGGGCCGGCGACCATCACCGCGAAGCCGAGGGTGGTGCCGATCGCCAGCGGCGCCCACTCCTTGAAGCTCTTCTCGGAGTAGACCGCGGTGAGGATCACGAGGACGAGGACGAAGGTGCCGATCCCCTCGACGATCAGTCCCTGGAAGTCGCCCCCCAGCAGACCGCTGACGGCGGTGGCGCCGTAGTTGGTGGCGCGACCCTCGTCGAGCAGCAGGGCCTTGGTCAGCAGGGCGCCGAGGACGCCGCCGGAAAGCTGGGCCAGCATGTAGATGGCGCCGTCGAGCGGCTTGATCCGCCTGATGACGATCGCCGCGAGCGTGACCACCGGGTTGAAGTGGCCGCCGGAAACGACGCCGAACATGACGATCAGCCCGAACAGCAGGAACGCGTGGACGAGACCTACGACCGCGAAGTCCGACCCGAATGAGGCCTGGCCTCCGGTCGAGACGTAAAGAACGACGACGCTGGTGATGAAGAAGACCAGCAGCAACGTGCCGATCAACTCAGCCAAATATGCGGCTAGACCTCTCTCCTGCACCTTTTTCCTCCTAGATTCCCGTGATCAGGTAAGCGGCGGCAGTCTACTCACATTCGCTAAATGAATTAGGTTCCCGGGCCGCATGAGAAGGACTGTCGCGCTGCTGGCGGCCGTCCTCGCGCTCGCCGGCGCCGCCGGCTGCGGCGGGGACGGCGCGGAACCGGGCGCGCCGCAAGGCGCGACGCTCGTGCTCGATTTCGTCCCCAATGCGGTCCACAGCGGCATCTACGCGGCGCTCTCGCGGGGCTACTACGAGGACGAGGGCGTGGCCCTGAAGGTTCAGCCCCCGGGCGAAGCGACCGACGCCCCGAAGCTGCTCGGCGCCGGCAAGGTCGAGTTCGCGATCCTCGACATCCACGACCTCGGCATCGCCCGCGAGCGCGGGATCGACCTGGTCGGGGTGGCGCCGCTCGTCCAGCGGCCGCTGGCCGCGGTCCTCGCCCGCGGCGACGGCCCGGTGCGCCGCCCGAAGGACATGGAAGGCCACCGGGTCGGGGTCACCGGCCTGCCCTCCGACGAAGCCGTGGTCGACTCCGAGGTCGAAGCCGACGGCGGCGACCCGGCTGCGGTCGAGCGGGTGACGATCGGCTTCAACGCCGTCGCCTCCCTGGCCGCCGGGCGGGTCGACGCGGCGACCGGCTTCTGGAACGCCGAGGGCGTGGCGCTGCGGCGGCAGGGCGTCCCGCTCCGCACCTTCAAGGTCGACGAATTCGGCGCTCCCCCCTATCCGGAGCTGATCCTCACCACCTCCCGCGAGACGCTCGAAGACGACCCCGGCCTGGTCGACGCGGTCGTCGCCGCCACCGAGCGCGGCCACGCCTTCGCCGTCAAGGACCCGGACGCGGCGCTCGACGACCTGCTGGCGGCCAACCCCGAACTCGAACGCTCCGAACAGCGGGCCCAGTTGCAGGTCCTGCTGCCGATCCTGCCCCCGACGCCGTTCGACCCGCGGGTCCTGCGAGCCTGGGCCGCCTGGGACCTGAAACACGGGCTGCTCGAAGAACCCCTAGACGTCGAGCAGGCGTTCGACCAGCGCGGGTAGTTCCCGCGCCATCCGCGAGCGCGGCACCGCCAGGTCGATCCCGGCGGCCTCGGCGGCTTCCTTCGTCGCCACGTCGACGTGCGAGTAGTAGCCGAGCACCGGCATCCCGAGGCCGACCAGCGCCTCCGGGTTCTCGGCGTCGAGGTCGGCGACGATCAGGTCGATCCCGTCCCAGGTCGTTTCCTCCAGCGCCGGCGCCGTGGTCACCTCGTGCCCGGCGGCGGTCAGCATCTCCTGGACCCTGCTGCCGAGCATCAGGTCGGTGGCGATGCTGAGGACGCGGGCCACTAGATGGAGCGGCGCTGGCGGAACTCTTCGCGCACGCTCTCGGGGCGGCCCCACATCTGCACGGCCTCGGAGCGTCCCTCGCGGACCTCGGCTACCCGCATCTCGCCCGCGACCCCATCGGAGTCGAGCTTCGCGAGGACGCCGGCGACCGTCTCCGCCGCGGCGGCGTGGCCAAAGCTGTGGGCGACGAGCAGACGCCAGTGCCAGCCGTCGGCCCGCGGGTGCTGGTAGACCTGCGCGTTGACCTGGCTCAGCGCCGTCGCGCTGTCGACGTAATGAGACATGTCCTCGATCCGCAGGTCGACCTCGAGGTCGGTCCAGTCCGGCGGGAGTGCGTCGAGGATCTGCTGGAAGTCGGTGGCCAGAGACATCGAAGCAAGCCTAGCTAGTAGCTAGCCGAAGAAGACCTGGTAGAGCAGGAAGACGTTGAGGGCGATGATTAGGGAGGCGAAGAAGCCGGCCAGCGCGCTCAGCCAGCGCGGGTTCGCCAGGTCCCCCATCACCTTCTTGTCAGCGGCGATCAGCAGCAGCGGGACCAGCGCGAAGGGAATGCCGAAGGAGAGGACGACCTGGCTGCCGACCAGGGCGTCGGTCGGGTCGAGCCCGATCGCCAGCACCACCAGCGCCGGCGCCAGGGTCAGGGCGCGGCGGACGAAGAGGGGGATGCGGCGGCGGATGAACCCCTGCATCACCACCTGCCCGGCCATCGTCCCGACCGAGGAGGAGGCGAAGCCGGAGGCGAGCAGGGCGATGCCGAAGATCGTCGCCGCCCGGTCGGAGGCGAGCTGCTTGAAAGCGTCGTAGGCGCCGTCGATCGTGTCGACGCCGGTCAGGCCGCTGCCGTGGAAGAGCGCGGCGGCGACGATCATCATTGAGAGGTTGACCAGCCCCGCCAGCGAGAGGGCGATGACGACGTCGACTTTCTCGAAGCCGAGGATCTTCTTGCGCTCGGCCGAGTTGCGGCCGACGATCCGCTTCTGGGTCAGCGCCGAGTGCAGGTAGATGACGTGCGGCATCACCGTCGCGCCGATGATCCCGGTGGCGAGCAGCAGGCTCTCCGAGCCGGCGAAGCCCGGCACCACGAGGTGCTTGGCGACTTCGCCGCCGTCCGGGCTGGAGTCGAAGAGCTCAAAGGCGAAGGAGGCGACGACGACGCCGACGAGGACGGTGATCCCGGCCTCTAGGCGGCGGAAGCCGCGCTGCTGCAGGGTGAGGAGGGCGAAGGCGCCGGCGCCGGCGATCAGCCCGGCCGGGAACAGCGGGATCCCGAAGAGGAGGTTGAGCCCGAGGGCGGCGCCGACCACCTCGGCGATGTCGCAGGCCATCGCGACCACCTCGGCCTGCAGCCAGAGCCCGATCGAGGTGCGGCGCGAGAAGCGCTCGCGGCAGAGCTCGGCGAGGTTCTTGCCGGTCGCGATTCCCAGCTTCGCCGACTGGGTCTGGACCAGCATCGCGATCAGGTTGGCGGAGAGGACGACCCAGAGCAGCAGGTAGCCGAACTTGGCGCCGCCGGAGATGTTGGTCGCGAAGTTGCCGGGGTCGATGTAGGCGACGGCGGCGACGAAGGCGGGCCCGAGGAAGGGCCAGAAGCGGCGGATGCCGCGGCGGCGGCCCTCGAGCGAGTGGCGGGCGGCGCGGGCAACCGCGGCCTCGCCGGGGAGTACGTCCTCGACACCGACTTCGCGGCGGTCGACCTCCTCGACCAGGCCCTGCCCCGGGGGCGGCGCGCTCACCGCGCCCCCCAGGTGGGCGGCACCAGGTCGGGACCGGGGATCGGGGTGCCGTGCGGGTCGTGGCGCGGTTCGCCGAGCTTGGCGGCGATCAGCTGCTCTAGCTCCTCGGAGATGTAGTGCTCCAGGACCTCGGCCTCCTCGTGGACGCGGTCCTCGGGCATCCCGAGCGCCTCGGAGAGGTAGGCCTCGATCAGCCGGTGGTGGCGGATCACCTCGAGGGCGACCTTCTCCCCCGCCGGCGTCAGGCTGACGCCGCGGTACGGCATGTAGTCGACCAGGCCGAGGTCCGCCAGCCGCTTCAGCATCGAGGTCGCCGTCGCGGGGGTGACGTCGAGGCGCTCGGCGACCTCGCCGTTGAGCACGAGGCCGTCGCGCTCGAGCGAGATCGCGTAGATCGTCTTCGCGTAGTCCTCTATCGCCTGCGAGTTAGACACGTCTAAAAGAGTTTGACACGTCTAAAAGACGGACGCGCTGCGGCCGCTTTCTAGACTTCGGGGAGATGACTGAGGCTCCGACGGTTGAGATCGATGCGCAGTACCGCCAGCTGCGCGAGGAATGCGGGCTGGTCGAGCGACCGGAGCGCGGTTTGCTGATCGTCAGCGGTCCGGATGCGGCCGACTACCTGCAAGGGCAGCTGACCAACGACACCGAGTCGATCGAGCCGGGCAGGTGGGTCTACGCGGCGCTGCTCGACCGCAAGGGGCACATGCAGGCCGACATGCGGGTGCTGCGGCCGGGCGAGGGGCCGGAGCTGTGGCTCGACCTCGAGCCGGAGGGGATGGCGGCCGCGAGCCGGCACCTGCAGATGTACAAGATCGGCCGCGAGGTCGAGGTCGCCGACGCGAGCGCCGAGTACGTGCTCTTCTCGCTGATCGGTCCGCGGGCGACGGAGATCGCGCGGGCGGTTGAAGTCGCCTCGCTCCGCACCGAGGCCGGCGTCGACCTGATCGTCCCCGCCGCCGAGCGCGACGGCGTGCGCGACGCCCTCCTCGCCGCCGGCGCGGTCGAGGTCTCGGCCGAGGCGGCGGAGATCGTCCGCATCGAGGCCGGCCGGCCCCGCTTCGGCGCCGAGATGGGGACCGCGACGATGCCCGCCGAGGCCGGCATCGTCGAGCAGGCGGTCAGCTTCACCAAGGGCTGCTACATCGGCCAGGAGACGGTCGCCCGCCTCCATTACAAGGGCAAGCCGAACCGCCACCTGCGGGGGCTGCGCTTCAGCGCCCCGGCCGAGCCCGGCCAGCCCCTGCGGCTGGGCGAGAAGGAGGTCGGGACGGTGGGCAGCGCCGCCGTCTCCCCCGCCCACGGACCGGTCGGTCTGGCGATCCTGCGCCGCGAGGCCGAGCCGGGCGCGACCGTCGCCGTAGGTGAAGATGGCGTTACGGCGGAAGTTGTCGCCCTCCCCTTCGGTTAGATTCAGCCTCGATGGGCCCCGGGAGAAGGAGAGCCGCCGCGATCGCGTGCCTGACCGGCGCCGTCGGCCTGCTGGCGGCGGGATGCGGCGAATCGCGCCACGCCAACGAGCAGCGCCCCAACGTCTCGACCCGGGTCAGCGTCTCGATCAACCGCGACCAGGTGCTGGTCCAGCCGGCAAGAATCGGCTTCGAAGCCGAAAAATTCCAGGAGATCCCGCAGAACCAGGATCACCCCGAGCCGCCGATCAAGACCAAGGCGCCGCTCGACGTCGTATTCGTCGCCGCCAACCAGACCCCGAGGGACACGAAAGTGATGATCCGCGGCACCAAGGAAGCGGAATCGGACACCGTCTATGCCCGCAGCCCCAGCACCTTCCAGGTCAGCCTTCCCGCCGGCTCCTACACCGTCACGGTCGCCGGCATGCCGGGCGCGCGCCCGGGCCACCTGAAGGTCGGCCCCTACCGCGCCTCCTCGCAGAACGACGTCCTGCTGCCGTAACCGCCGCGAGAGTCGATTTGCGAAGCCGCTGCAAGCGGCATTTCAGAATCCGCGTGGCGTCTGAGGGGCTTGTCAGCATCGCTTCATGACCTTCGTTCTCGCCATCGCCGTCGCCGTTCTCGCCGCCGGCCTCATCTACGTCCTGATCTCCCGCCAGCCGGAGGCCGCCGAGCAGCCGGACCTCGCCCCCGCCATCCAGGAGGCCGCCCAGGAAGCGACCTCGCGCGCTCTCTCCGACCTGCTCAAAGTCGGCGAGACCGAGCGCCGGCGCGACACCGAGGCGGCCAAAGAGGCGCTCGACAAGCGCCAGGCGGAGATCAAAGCCCTGGCCGAGCGGATCGCGCAGGGCCAGGAACGGATCGAGAAGCAGGTGCAGGCCCGCGGCGAGACCGACGTTCAGACCCGGGCGCTGCTCGAACAGATGGGGCAGACGATCGGCAACCTCAACAGCGAGACCGCCGGCCTGAAGAAGGCCCTGCGCCAGCCGCAGACCCGCGGCCAGTGGGGCGAGCTGCAGCTGCGCCGCTGCGTCGAGATCGCCGGGATGACCGAGCACGTCGACTTCGAGCTGCAGCAGACGCTGCGCACCGAAGAGGGTCGCCTGCGGCCCGACGCCCGCTTCCTGCTGCCGGAGGGCCGCAGCTTCGTCGCCGACTCGAAGGTGCCGCTGGACGCTTTCCTCGACGCCCAGGAGTCCGAGGTCGAATCGGAGCGCCGGGTCCACCTCGAGCGCCACGCGCGGCAGGCGCGCGAGCACGTCCGCGCGCTTAGCTCGAAGGACTACCAGGGCCAGTTCAACCCAGGCGAGACGCCGGACCTGGTGATCTGCTTCATCCCCAACGAGCCGGCCCTGCACGCCGCCTTCGCCGCCGACCCGGGGCTTTTCGACTACGCCTTGGAGCGCAACGTCCTGCTGGTCAGCCCCACCTCGCTGATCGGGCTGCTGCGGACTATGGAGCTCGGCTGGCGGCAGGAGCGGATGGTCGCCGAGGCGGCGGAGATCGCCGAGGCGGCGAAAACCCTGCACGCCCGGTTCGGCAAATTCCTCGGCGACTTCGAGAAGGTCGGCAAAGGGCTGCGTACCGCAACCGGCGCCTACGACACCGCCGTCGGCTCGATGGAAGGGCGGCTGCTGCCGCAGCTGCGCAAGGTCGAGGCGCTCGGCGTGGCGCCGGGCAAGGAGATCGAGGCGCCGCAGCCGGTCGAGGCGACGGTGCGCGAGATCACCGCGCCTGAGCTTCGCGACAAGGCCGCCTGACACGGCGCATACCGGCGTCCTCCCTCGCTTGCGTGCAGAGCACGCGGCGCTCAGTGCGTCCTTGGTCTGCTTGGTCAGGCGGCCTTGTCATAGGATTTACCGCCCTACAGACGACCCGCGGAGGATCTGGCCTTGGCCGTTGACACGAGTGCAGTAGCGAACTTGGACGTGGAGCCCGGCACGCTGCCGGAGACGATGGCGGCGTGGGTGATCCGCCAGGAGCGCGAGGGCGAGCCCAAAGACGCCTTCCAGCTGGAGCAGATCGAGGTCCCCGAGCCCGGCGCCTTCGAGGTGATCGTCCGGGTGATGGCGGCCGGCGTCAACTTCAACAACGTCTGGGCCTCACTCGGCAAACCGGTCTCGGTCTTCGGCTACGGCGACCACCCCGAGTTCGGCCACCACATCGGCGGCTCCGACGCCTCCGGGGTCGTCTGGAAAGTCGGCGAGGGCGTCACCCGCTGGAAGGTCGGCGACGAGGTCGTGATCCACTGCAATCAGGCCTCCTACGAGGACGTCGAGGTCCACGGGCTCGACCCGATGGCGGCCCCGAGCCAGCGGATCTGGGGCTACGAGACCACCTGGGGCTCCTTCGCCCAATTCACCAAGGTCCAGGCGCAGCAGCTGCTGCCGAAGCCGCGCAACCTCTCCTGGGTCGATTCCTCCTCCTACGGCCTCACCTACTTCACCGCCTACCGGATGCTGATGGACCAGTGCAAGCTGCAGGCCGGCCACAACGTCCTCATCTGGGGCGCGGCCGGCGGCCTCGGCGTCTTCGCCGTCCAGCTCTGCAAGGCGGCCGGCGCCAACGCGGTCGGCGTCGTCTCCTCCGACGACAAGGGCGAGCTGGTCAAGCAGCTCGGCGCCGTCGGCTACATCAACCGCAACGAGTTCGGCGAGATGATGCGGACCGACGACAACCTCACCGACCCGGCCGCCGACAAGCAGCGCTTCCTCGCCTCGCGCGGCTTCGCCAAGCGGGTCAAAGAGATTCTCGGCGACGCCCCCGACATCGTCTTCGAGCACGTCGGCCGGGCGACCTTCCCGACCTCGGTCTACGTGGTCAAGCCGTTCGGCAAGGTCGTGATCTGCGGCGCCACCTCGGGCTACCAGCTCGACTTCGACGTCCGCTACCTGTGGATGAAGCAGAAGCAGATCATCGGCTCCCACTTCGCCAACGCGTACGAGTGCATGAAGGCGAACCAGCTGATGGCAGAGGGCAAGGTGCGGCCGGTGCTCTCGGAAACGATGGGCTTCGAGGGCGTCCCCACCGCCCACCAGCTGATGCACGAAAACAAGCACCTCGGCAAGATCGCGATCCTCGTCGGCGCCGAGTCCGAGGACGAAGGCAAGCACGAGGACGGCCCCGGCGCGATCCGGGCCGAGGTCGGCGCGTGAGCGCCCCAGGCAACCGACCCGAAAGGCGAATCTGATGGCAGAGGTCTGCACGCTCGACTGGCACATCGTCCCCTTCCGGGCCGACCGCTTCCTCGACCTCTGGGAACCGATCGCCGCCAAGGCGCCCGCCTACGGCGCCAAGAGCTGGTCGCTGATCCGCTCCACCGACGACCCGCTCGCCTTCCGCCAGACGATGATCTGGGAGAGCCGCGCCGACTTCGAACGCTACTGGTACGCCGACGAGGTCGCCCACGCCCGGGCCTCGATCATCGACCTCTACGACATCCCGCTGCTCCCCGCCTGGCACACCCTCGTCGCCGCCGAGTAGCGCATCCGATTCCTGCCCCGCTCCGCTGTGGCGGGAACCCGATGCGGCGTGAGGCTTACCGCTTCGGCGGCAAGACCTTCCAGCTGAACTTCGCCGGCGTCGGGTCGGTCTTGCCGCCCGCGCTCGCCCACACCTTCAGGGTGTGCTTGCCGGGCTTCAGCTTCTTGTAGGTCTTGGTCGCACCGCAGCCGGCTTTCGGCTTGCCGTCGAGCCTGCAGGCGAAGGTCGATCCGGAGACGGTCGAGGAGAAGCTGAACGCGGCCTTCGTCTTCGCGGTTTTGGCCGGCGGGTGGCGCACGATCTTGGTGTTCGGCACCGGCTTCTCTTTTTCTTCTTCTGGCGGCGGCGGTGGCGGAGGCCCGCCCGTGTAATTGGCGGTGTACCCAGTCTGCCCGGCGCTGACCAGGATCGGGTGTTCGCGGGCGCCGCCGTCAGACCAGCTCGAGAAGGTGTAGACGACGCCGCCGATCGTCGCCGTCTGCGGCGCCGCGAGCTGGATTTCCGAGCCGATGATCGCCTGCACGGTGAACGGCGAGGCGGCTTCGGTGTTGGCGCCGAGAAGCTCGATCCCCGGCGGGTTCGAGCTCAGCGAGAGGTTGGCCGTTTCCGGCTGGAATTTGAGCGTCGCCGTCCCCTGAAGACCCCGTTCGTCGGAGACCCGCAGCAGCACTTTGATGTAGGAGGGGTAGTCGTGCTGCGGCGCGATGAGTTCAGGGCGCCGGATGCCCGCGAAGGTCTGCAGCGGGTGCTCGTGGCAGGCGGTCGGGTTCGAGGGATCCGGACAGTGCGCCATTCGCGTCTCCCAGTAGTAGAAGCGCGGCGAGCTGATTTCTTTACTGGGGTCTCCCTGGTCGAAGCCGGCCCCTTCGAGCTTGACCAGGTCCCCGACCTTCCACTTTTGCAGCGAGGTCGGTTCCGTGATCGTCACCGTCGGCGGTTTGTCGCCGGGATAGATCGTGATCCGGGCGACGCTGCTGAGGTTTTCGTCGTCTTCGACCCGCACCGTGACGACCCGGTTGGGGCTTTTTTCTTCGCCTTCGCGGGTCAGCTGTTCGGCTTCGGTGTAGGTCACCGGCTGGGTTTTCGCGCTGCCGCTGATCTCGAAGACGCCGTCTTCGTTCAGGTCCCATTCGTAGGTCAGCGGATCGCCGTTGGGGTCCGACGATTTGCTCGCGTCGACGGTGGTTTCGAATTTGCCGCTGCCGTTGTAGAGCCCGTGCGGCGGTTTGCCTTCGACGCGGGCGACCGGCGAGTTTGGTTTGTAGGCGATGCGGTGGATCTCGCCTTCGCCTTTGCCTTCTTCGCTGAAGAGGCTGGCGTAGTAGAGGAATTCGCCCGGGCCTTCGGCGATCTTCACCCCCGCGTAGACCGAGCCCTCGCGCAGGAACCGCTTCGCGGTCGAGGGATCGGGCTTGCCGTCACCGCCGGCTTCCATCACCCAGATGCAGCCGCGGACGGCGTCGCCGAAGAAGAGCGCGCCTTCATATGCGGCTGGGAACTGCGAGCCCTCATAGAGCGAGACGCCGCTGATCGCCGAGCCGGCTTCGAACGGGCATTCGTCGTCCGGGACGACGGTCTGGCTGTGGCTGTAGGTGAAAAACGGCTCCGCCGTCTGCGGTTTTTCTTCTTCTTCGGCTTTGTAGAGCGCGCTGCAGACGTTGAGGCCGAGGACCTTGAAGCGGAACTGCCGTTCGATTCCCTCGTAGCAGGGCCAGCCGGAGTTGTAGACCGAGGCCGGCGGCGCGGCGAAGCGATCGATCTCCTCGATCTCCGAGGAGCCGACGTTGCCGCTGTAGATCTCGCCGGTCCCTTCGTCGAGCGCGAAGCGAAACGGGTTTCGGAATCCCTTGGCGACCGTCCGTTCGGCGTTGACGTTGCCGTTGCCCGCCAGCGGGTTGTCGGGCAGCGGCGCGCCGGTGTCCGGGTCGACGCGGAGGATCGCGCCGTTCAGCAGTTTCAGGTTCAGCGAGCGCAGGGCCCCGCCCTGCGATTCGGGATTGGCGCTGCCGTTTTCTTCTTTCGGCGAAACGCCTTTCGCGGTCGGCGGGTCTCCGCAGGGGTTCGCTTCTCCGATCGGCGGACCCAGTTGGCCGTAGTCGGCGATCGATTCGTAGGAGGCGCCATCGCCGCCGCTGACATAGAGCGCGCCTTCGGGCCCGAACTGCAGCTCGCCGATCGAGTGCGAGTTGAACTGCTGGCACCAGCCTTCGAGCAGCTGTTTCTCCTTCGGCAGGCCGCCTTCGGTCACCGCGTGGCCCGGTTTCGCTTCGTCCTCTTCGAGAACCACGAGCCGGCCGCTGACCAGGCAGGATTTGGTGTTGTTCTGCGTCGGGCAGTCCGGGTCGCCGCTTTCTTCGGGTTTCCCGTATTTCGGCGTCGGGCTGAGGTTGTTCCAGGGTTCGCCCAGCACGTGGTCCCAGGTGTAGAGCGCGTAGACGTAGGGCCGGCCTTCGTCGAATTTCGGGTCGAGCGCGAGCCCGAGCAGGCCGCGGTCGCCGTTGTCGTAGACGTCGCCGCGCAGGTCGGCGAAGAGCGTCGGCGTGGTGTCGTTGACGCTGTCGAAGACTTTGATCCGGCCCGGCTTCTCGGCGACGAAGACGCGCCCGTCGGGGGCGAAGCGGAAGTTGACCGGCTGCTCGAGGCCGGAGAAGACGACTTCGTCCTGGAAGCCGGGGAGCAATGCCGGTTCGGCTGCCGCCTGGACGGGGACGGCGAGCGCGACGAGCGCCGCCAGCCCGCTCGCGCGCGCCAGCAGTCGCCTCATCCGCGCTCCAGCGGCGCCATCGTCAGGCCCGCGCCCTCAAGCTGCTCCCAGTAGTGCTCGGCCGGCTCGCGCGGGCCGGTCCAGACGATCGCCTGGCCGCCGCTGTGGATCGTGTCGGCGATCCGGTAGCCCTGGTCGAGCGTGACGCCGGGGATCACCCGCGAGAGCGTCTGCGCGACGTGGTCGAAGGTGTTGTGGTTGTCGTTGCGGACGATCACGCGCCAGTTGCCCCCGAGGCCGGAGCCCGGACCAGCCGTCCGGGGCCGCTCGATCGTGCCGGTCGACATGGTCCGCAGGTTACGCCGCTCAAAACGGGCTGGGAACGCGGACGACCACGTCGTCGACGCTGGCGACGACGCCGTTGCCGTTCTTGATCGTGCCGACGGTGACCGAGGAGGCGCGACCGCTGAGGTCGCCGGCGCCGTCGTCGACGGCTTCCCCGACCAGTTTGTTGCCGATGTAGGCGAAAAGGCGCGCCTGGCCCTTTTCCGGGCCGCTGGTGACGTTGACGGCGCGCAGCCGCAGCTTGTTGGCTTCGTTGATCCCCATCACGGATTTCTCGTTCTTGGCGATCGCCAGGTATTTGACCGCCTCCGGGGTGACCTTGATCAGCTGCGCCTTTTTCTGGCGCGGGAAGACGAGCAGCTGGTACTTCGACCCGCCCCCGGCCCGCAGCTCGAGGCCGAGGAAGGCCTTGCGCTGGAGGTTCTCCGGGGTGCCGCTGAGCAGGCGCTCGGTGGCGGCGATCTCCAGGTCGCGGCCGAGGACCGGCGTGCGGAACGAGCAGGCGGCGGTTTTTTTGCCGAGCGTGACCCGCATCGCGCCGTTGGCCCCGGCCCGGGCGCAGTTGGCTCCGGCGAGCTTGACTAGTTCGCTGCGCTGGGCGAGCGTCTCCATGCCGTTGCGGTAGATGCCGATCATCGCCGCGCCGGCGACGGCGCAGACGAGCAGGCCTGCGGCGAGCACGGCGAAGAGAACGGCTGGAAATCTGGCCTTCATCGAGTCGCCAGCCTAAACACAGCCGAGGCCGAAAGATGCGGCCCGCGGCACCCTGAAATCCGGCGTTCGTCCTT
>DASSYI010000024.1:0-2575 GCA_035703365.1 Solirubrobacterales bacterium | reverse complement strand
GCCGGGCGAGACGTCGCCGTAGGTGCGGACGAAGCCGGGCGGGATCTCGCGGACGCGGGCGAGTACTTCCAGCAGCCGGGATTCCGCGGGAGGCGTCAGCTCGCCGGGCCGAAGGCGTCGATGATGCGGTTCTGGAACTCGGAGAGCTCTTCCGGCGAGATGAAGTAGGTCGGCGGGGTGAGGAAGAGGCCGTCGGCGCGCTCGGCCGTCGCCTCCACCCTGGCGCGAACCTTGTCGAGCGGGCCGGCCGCGCAGTAGGCCTCGACCATCTCGTCGCTGATCGCGGCCGGGACGGCGGCGAGGTCGCCGCTGCGGAAGGCCGCGCCGGCGGCGACGGCGTTGTCGGCGAAGCCGTGCATCTCCCAGAGCGGCATGTAGGTCTTTACGGTCGCGTAGAAGGAGATCGTGCGGCGGGCCATCTCGATCGCGCGGCCTTCGTCGTCGTCGATCGCGCAGCATACGGTCGGCAGGTAGTCGAAGTCGCGGCGCTCGCGCCCCGACCGCCGCAGGCCCTCCTCGAAGGCGGGGACGATCACCTCGTCGATCCAGCGCAGGCTCTGGATCGGGTGCCCGATCAGGCCGTCGGCGACGTCGCCGGCCATCCGCCCCATCCCCGCCTGCACGGCGGCGGTGTAGATCGGCACCGCCTCGCGCGGCGCTGGGTGCGGCCGCACCCAGCCCTTGATGTCGATGTCGTAGTACTTGCCCTCATAGCGGATCGGCTCGCCGGCGCTTGCCTGGCGCATGATCAGCCGGGTCGCCTCGATCGCCTCCCGCAGGTGCGGCGCCGGCCGGCCGTATTCGGCGTTGTGCCAGGTCTCGTTCAGCCGCTTGACGCCGGCCCCCATGCCAAGGCGGAAGCGACCGCCCGACATCTCGTCGACGTCGAGGGCGCTGATCGCATGGATGAAGGGGCTGCGGGTGAAGGCCCAGACGATCCCGGTCGCGACGTCGATCCGCTCGGTCTTCGCCGCCAGGTAGGCCGCCTGGGTGACCGCGCTGCGGAAGAGCTCCGGCGCCCAGACGCACTCGACACCCGCCGCCTCGGCCCGCAGCGTCTCCGCCTCGAGGTCGGCGACCGAGGTGCCGATCGCAGCGACGGAGATCCGATCGAGCGCGGCCACTGCAGGCTAGGCGTCGGCCGGCAGGGCCATGTCGTCAAGGACGACGTCGGCGATCTGCTCGCGGTGCCACTTGGCATCGCCCGCCATCGCCGCGTTGGCACGGCCGCGCTTGAGGAAGAAGTGGAGGTCGTGCTCCCAGGTGAAGCCGATCCCGCCGTGGACCTGGATCGCGGCGTCGGGCACTCGCCAGCCGGCATCGGAGGCATACGCCTTTGCCATCGAGGCGGCGAGGGGCAGCGACTCCGGCGCCGCGTCGGCCGCCCAAGCGGCGCCGTAGACGGCCGATCGCGAGTTCTCCGTCTCCAGCAGCATCTGCGCGCAGCGATGGGAGACCGCCTGGTAGGCGCCGATCGGGCGCCCGAACTGCTGGCGGTCTTTGGCGTAGGCGACGGACATCTCGAGCGCCCGCTGCGCAATGCCGGTGGACTCGGCCGCGTAGGCCACACAGATGCGCAGGAAGACCTGGTAGTAGTCCTCGGCGCTGCCCGGCAGCGAGGCCCCGGCAGCGACCTTCACGCTGTCGAAGACGACCGTGGAAATGCGGCGGGTGGGGTCGATCGACTCCTCGGGGGTGACGGTCACGCCCTCGGCGCCGCTCTCGACGACGTGCCGGCGGCCGTCGGCGGTGGAGACGAGGAAGAAGTCGGCGCTGCCGGCGTCGGTCACCAATGCCTTCTGGCCGTTGAGGACAACGCCGTCGCCATCCGGCTCGGCCTCCATCTTGAACTTCATCGGCTCGCCGGGCCCGTCGGGATCCACCAGCGCCGGCGTCCCGAGCAGCTTCCCTTCGGCCAGCGGCCGCAGCCAGCGCTCCTTCTGCTCGTCGGAGCCGCCGGCGGCCAGCGCCAATCCGGCGATCGTGTTCGAGAGCAGCGGCGAGGGCGCCAGGGCGTAGCCCATCTCCTCGAAGAGAATCGCCAGCTCGACGGTCCCGAGGCCCTGCCCGCCCCACTCCTCAGGCAGCGCCAGCCCGGCCCAGCCGAGCTCGGCCATCTCCTTCCAGCCGGCCTCGTCGAAGCCGCTCTCGCTGCCGGCGATCTCGCGGATCCGCTCGGATTTGAAGCGGGAGGCGAGGAAGTCGTGGGCGGTCGACTTGATCGCCTGCTGCTCGTCGGTCAGATCGAAGTACAAAGGTCAGCTCACCTCAGCCTCGGCAGGCCGAGCACGCGCTCGGCGATGATGTTCTTGAGGATGTCGGTGGTGCCGCCCTCGATCGAGTTGGCGCGCGAGCGCAGGAAGCCGTACTGCCAGGCGCCGTTGGCGACGGCGTGCTCGGCGCCGCGGTCGAGCGGCGCGTAGGCGCCCTCGACGTCGAGCGCCAGCTCGGCGATGCGCTGGTTGATGTCGGCCCACTGCCACTTGCCGAGCGACCCCTCGGGACCTGGGATCCCCGACTGCATCGTCTTGGTCAGGCCGCGGTAGGCGTTGAGGCGCATCGTCTCCACCTCGAT
>DASSYI010000017.1:0-101333 GCA_035703365.1 Solirubrobacterales bacterium | reverse complement strand
GACGCCTTCCTGTCCCGGCCCGAGGTGGTCCGGATCGCGACCACCGCCAAAGGCGAGCGCTTCACCACCCGCGCGATATGGGAGATGGAGCGAGGGGCGCTCGCCACCGCCGAGGCGATGGCGGCGCGCACCGACCGCGCCGTCGTTGACGAGTTGACCGTCAACCGCGTCCTCGCCCGCCGTCCCTCGATCAAGCCCGACCAGGAGGCGATGGTCCGCCGTCTTCTGGGCGGCGGCGAGGGACTGGTCGTCGTCGTCGGCGAGGCCGGCACCGGCAAGACCTACGCCACGGTCGCCGCTGCCCACGGCTGGGCTCACGACAGGACCGAGCTTCGGGTCGCGGCGCCGACCTGGCGGGCGGCCAACGTCCTTCGCTCCGAGGGCTTGAACGCGACCAGCGTCGCCCGGCTCTTGGCCGAGCTCGACCGCGGCACCGCCGCGGGTCAGCAGGCGCTCGTCCGGGGATCGGTGCTCGTGGTCGACGAGGCCGGGATGGTCGACTCGCGGGCGATGGCGCGGTTGGTTCAGCACGCGGCCGATACCGAGGCGAAGCTGGTCCTGATCGGCGACCCCGCGCAGCTCGGGGAGATCGAGGCCGGCGGCCTCTTCGCCTCGATCGTCGCGAGGAGCGAAGCGGTCGTCCTCGATGAAGTGATCCGCCACCGCCACGACCTGGAGCGCGAGGCGGCGAAGATGGTCAGGGAGGGTGAAGGTCGCGAGGCGCTCTCGGTCTATGAGGGCGCCGAGCGGGTCACGGTCTCCGACGATCCGCTGGCGCGGCGCGAGGCGATGGTCGCCGACTGGTGGCAGAGCTTCCGCCAGGGCGAGGACGCCCTGATGATCGCCAAGCGCAACGCCGAGGTCCGCGAGCTGAACATGCTGGCGCGGGAGCAGATGCGCGCCGAAGCCAAGCTCGGCGCCGAGGAGATCGCGGTCGGCGAAGCCCGCTTTGCTGCCGGCGATCAGGTGATCACCCGGATCAACGACCAGCGCCAGAACATCTACAACCGCGAGCGGTGGGTCGTGGCGGAGGTGGATGCGGAGTCCGGATCGTTGGTGTTGGTCGGAATCGACACCCGGGGGCGGGTGTGTGTCGATTCCGACTACTTGGGGCGTCTTAGGGAGAGGGACGGAGGGCCTGCGCTTGAACACGGCTATGCCGCGACGACCTACCAGGCCCAGGGTGCGACGGTGGACCGCGCCTACGTCGCCGTTGATCCCTCGATGGACCGCCAGGAGATCTACGTTGCGGCCTCGCGCAGCCGCGAGGAGACCTACTTCTACGCAACCCCGGAGGTCCGCGCCGAGCGCGACGAGTTCGCGCCGCGCGACCCCTACCTGCGTAATGGCCTTGAGCACATCGCCGAAGCAGCCGAGCGGAACGGCGCTCAGGCCTCAGCCCACGACGAGGCGCTGCGCTCGCAGTTCGCCGAGCTTCCGACCGCCGAGCTTGCCGCGCAGGTGCGCGAGCTCCGCTCAGAGGCCGGGGCCGAGCGCCACAACGAAGTCCGCCACCTGCGGGCCGAGTCCGACCTCCAGCGATACGGCGAGCAACTGGAGCATTTCCGCACCGCGTCTCATTCCGTCCATCCCTCTAGCGAACAGCGCGCCCAGGAGCAGATCGCGGCGGTGCAGGCCGAGCGCAACCAGTTGGCCGAGGTCAGCCACGAGGCCCGGGCGAAGGCGGTGGTTGCCGAGCATGTGCTGTCAGAGCGGGCGCGGCTGGTGGCGACCGCCGCCCGCGTCTCGCCGCCCGACTACATAACCAAAGAGCTTGGCGAGCGTCCGACCGACCCGAAGAAGGCGGCGGGCTGGATCGCGGCGTTTCGCAGATCGAGAGCTACCGGACTGAAAACGGCGTGGTGGACAGAGACAGCGCCCTTGGGCCGAAGCCAAAGGAGCGACACGCCGAGCAGCAGCAGAGACAGGCGAGGCAGGCGCTTGAGCGCACCCAGAGGCAGCTCCAGCTTCAGCGGCAGCGGGAGCGATCGGTCGAGCGCTCGATGGACCTCGGGATCGGTCGGTGATCGATGGCGAAGAAGCTGCCGGCAACCATCCCTCGCATCGCCCTCACGCCCTCGGAGGCAGCGGCCGCAATTGGTGTCGGACCTGACTTCTTCGACGCCAATGTCGCGCCGCAGTTGCGTCTGATCCGGCGAGGTCGCAAGCGGCTGGTTCCGGTTCGCGAGCTTGAACGTTGGGTGGCCGAGAACGCGGAGATGCCGATGGTCGAGCAGCTGCGCTGATGGTGTTCGGGCGCCCGACTCCAGCGGTAAGGTGCCATCTACATAAGTGGGGCCGCGTGCTGAAGACACCGGCCCCGTGGCGACCGGCTCAGTTGGCACCAGGCCGGACGCGCGGGACAGGCTACTGCCGGACGCCCTCACGCCTTCGATGCATGGCTCGGAAGGCCGAGTCGGAAACCACGACGGGAGGTGAACCGCATGGCGGCGATCAAGAAGCGACATTCACGGAACTGCCCCGCGAAGCGCGGCAAGCGGTGCAGCTGCAACGGGGGCTATCGCGCCGAGGTGTACTCACCCAGGGATAAGAAGAAGATCCGCAAGACGTTCACCCACAAAGCAGACGCGCGGTCTTGGGCTGCCGAAGTGAAACGGGGAGTCGATCTCGGAACCCTCCGCGCCCCGACGAAACGGACCCTTGACGAAGCTGCTGCTGCGTGGCTGGCGGGGGTCGAGGCCGGGACGGTCCGCAATCGTTCCGGCAACCGCTACAAGCCCGCGACCCTGCGCGGGTACCGGCAGGCGTTAGAGGATCACGTTCTCCCGTTTCTCGGTGGCCGGAAGATGAACGCGATTACCACCTCCGACCTGCAAGCCCTGGTTGATCGTTGGACCGCCGAGGTTCAATCGCCCTCCACGATCCGCAACTCGATCAAGCCCTTGCAGGCGATCTACCGCCGCGCTCGCGCTCGCGAAGGTCTCGCGGTCAACCCAACTCGCGATCTGGAACTGCCCGCTCCCAGCCCGAAGGAGGTTGAGATCGTCGCTCCTGAGGTCGCCGCGCAGCTGCTCGACGTGCTGCCCGTGGAGGATCGCGCCTTGTGGGCCACTGCTCTCTATGCGGGCCTGCGCTACGGCGAGCTTCGCGCCCTCCGCTGGTCGGCGGTTGACCTCGCTGGCGGTGCGATCCGAGTGACGGAGTCCTGGGACCCGAAGGAGGGGACGATCGCGCCGAAGACGAAGAACTCGCAGCGCACGACGCCGTTGCCCGGTCTTCTTCGCGACTACCTGATGGAGCATCGGATCGCAGCCGGGGAGCCTCCCGTCGACGCCCTTGTCTTTGGCGATAAGAGCGGCAAGCCGTTCCAGGCCGCGACGATCTACCGGAGGGCGGATCGAGCCTGGAAGACTCAGGCATTGAGTCGGCTCCGGCTGCACCAGGCCCGCCATACCTACGCCTCGTTCATGATCGCGGCCGGGGTCAACGCCAAGGCGCTGTCGTCGTTCATGGGCCATTCCTCGATCAAGGTGACGTTCGACCTGTATGGGCATCTGATGCCGGGAACGGAGGCCGAGGCGGCAGCGCTTCTCGACACGTATCTGAGCGCTCAGCTTCGGGCGGGTTCGGAGAAGGCGCGGACGGCAACGCCTGCTTGAGCCTGCGGGCTTGAAGCTCGTTCAGGACCCGGATGCTTCCGCCGTGTTGCTGCTTACCCTGAGCCCATGCCTGAAGTGGTGCATCTGCCTCCGCCCTCGTACCTCTTTTCTCCGTTCTCCGAGCGGGAGCGGGAAGCTATGGAACGCTTCGCCCGGAAGGTCAGATTTCTCCAAGAATCGGAGTTCCCGAATGCCAGTCTCAAGATCGTCGCGACCCCCGTTCCTGGCCCCGGTCCAAGAGGAGGCCAGGGGTGGACATTCGGTGTGGATGGACCCGATGAGAAGGAGGTCAAGTCAGTCATCGGAGATTTCCGGCAGATCTACACCGACCCCAACCGCACGAGCGCCAGGACGATTCTCAAGATGCTCACCGGTCACGCTCGCACCAGTGACACCGACGCTTCACGCAGCCTGCTTCTTGAACTCAAAGCATTCGGAAAGCGTCTTGGCCAGCGCGAGGACAGCGATCCTCGGGGATACATGCTGGAAGGAACCGCCGAGGGGGACTCGATCAAACGCGACCCGGACAGCATCGTCAAAGAATGGTTCAGCGGGGTCTATTTCCATGACGAGGAGGGTCAAGCCTCTGAACTAGAAAGAGACGGGAATTCGACTGTCGAGATGTTTCGATGGAGCCTGCACACGGCGATCAAAGACTTCATCAGCGACTGGGGCAAGCTGCGGTATCTGGTGGATGGGATTCTGCGCGATCCCGCACTCCGGTCGTAGCTGAGTCTCGCGGCTCATCCTCGCGCTGGACTTGACGCCGAATTGACGATTAGTTTCTCCCGTATGGAACTGGGCAAGCAATACGTCGCTTCTGACGAGGTAACGATGCAGGATCTCCTGGATTCCCTGGAGAGCTTCTGCGGATCCCGCCTCCACGGCCTTGAGCTACGTCTAGCGCTTCGCGATGGTGGCGCTGTGCGCGGCATCATCGACCGGGTGAATGAAGGGCAGGTGACCCTGGAACGTCCCGATGAAAGTTTGATCGGAACCTTTTCGTCCGCAGAGGTAGTTGCTTTTGAACTGCCGCCGGAACCTCTGCCTGATCGGAGCGATGAGGTCAGGGGTATCTAGGGCGGGAGCTTCCCGCCAGGTTCATCTAGGGCAGATCAGCGATTCCGACGAACTGATTGCCGCCGAGGAAGCCACATCGGTCACCTTGGATTGCGGGCAGCCAGTAGATGAAAGATCCCCCGGCGATTTCCATCAGCCGGTCTTCTCCCCGAGCCTTCCAATCGCTTAGCTCCCACATGAGATTCATCACCCGGCGCGAGATCGTCAACGAGGTGCCTCCTAGGGTTTGACCCTGGGGGCTATAGACGTGGCCGTCGATCATCATCGACTGGGTGAGACCCGCCTTTCTCAATGCCGCGCTCTCTGATTCATCCCATTCATGGGTCAGGCCAATTGCGTAATTGGAGCGGAGAAAAAGTTCGGCCTCTGGCCAGTTGCGAACCGCTCTCTCTGCCACGGCCCGCTTCGTCCAACTTCCGTGGGGGAAGATCCCGATGAGATAGGCGTCGTTCGGGCGAAAAACGACGAACAGAAGATCGCGAGTTCTTTCGGCGAATCCATCGGACTCCATCACCTCGGAGAGGTGGAGATGGTGAACTCCCCATTCGGCCAGGAGCAGATCAAGGTCTTTCCGCCGATGATGGGGCGTTCCCTCGCTTCGATCAACGGCAACGTCAACGTTACGGCTCAAGAAGGGCTTCAAGGCATGCCCATCCTTGATTTTCTGGATCAGCGGCCCCACGGCTTCGGGTGCGTCTCCGGCTTTCATCTCCTTCTCTAGCTCTCGGGCGATGTGGACGGAGCGCGGCCGGGGAGGCGGGCAGCGGTAGCGCCAGTTGCCGTAGGCAGTCAGGAGGTCACGTAGATCCAAGCTTTCTAGGTCGTGTCTTTGCCCATTTTCTTTGGGAAGCTCGGCTAGCGCATGGCGCCGCAGGCGTTTCTCCAGGCGCTCAACAAGATCCTCCATCACGTCTTCAGAGTAGGAACCGGGGAAGGGGAACCAGCGGCGCAGCGGCGCAGCGGCGCTCGGTGAGAGCAAACTGGCCCATTTACTGGCCCACGTTCGGGCAGAACCGCTCTAGAAAGCGGATAATCGGCGTATGTACTGGCCTGCAAAGCCGTTTACACCAGTTCGATTCTGGTAGGCGCCTCTGGGTTTAGGAACCAAGGTGTGGCTTGCTAGACCGCTTTGCGCGGCCTGTCAGATGCTCCCTCGGCCGGCTGAGCCCGGTTGCCTGGGGTGACCTGACCTAAACCTCGGCTCACGGAGCCTATTCTTCACCTTCCGATGTCCTGCCCGATAATGCTGCGATGTCACGCACCCAAGTTGACCGCGCAGGGAAATTCCTTCGGGGATGGTGGGAACTTGATCCGGACAGCGAGGAGGATGCCGCTGTCGATGAGCACGAGTTCGCCCGCGCTGTTGACATCCTCAGCAGCTACCGAGCGGGCTTCCAGGACCCGCTGAAAAAGACCACGGTTGGCCTTCGTCAATTCGTCCAGCGGGAGTCTAGGGGGGTTGTCGTTGGTCAGCGGCTCAAGCGGATGCCGCAGATCCTCAACAAGTTGTCGCGGTTTTCCTCGATGCGGCTCACGCAGATGGAGGACATTGCGGGGTGTCGAGCGATCCTCGCGGGGGGCGCCTCTGAGGTGGCCGGAGTCCTGCGCCGTATCCGCCGGAACTGGGACATCATTGGGATAGATGACTACGTCAAGAACCCAAAGCCAACTGGCTATCGAGCCGTTCATGTTGTCGTCCGACGCGATGGTCATCCGGTAGAGATCCAGCTGCGAACGCCTGCCCAGCATGAATGGGCAGAGGCAGTCGAGCGCGTCGCAGCACGGATCCGTCAGCCCCTCAAGGACGGCGAGGGTCCCGCTGATCTCCTCACCTACTTTGAGTTTGTTGGCTGGGTGATGGCTCTTGAGGAGCGGGGTGAAGTTCCAGATCGGCACTTCGTTGAAATTCTTCGCCGCTTCCAAAGTCGGGTTGAGCCATATTTCACTGCCGCGCTAGGCTAGGACTATGGCGCTCCAACACTTCCTTCTCGTCTATGACCTAAATGCTCAGCGCCTCATCGCTCAGGAGCAGTTTGAGGATGGAGCCGAGGCGGCACGTGCCTATGCCGAGCACGAGCGGAAATTCCAGGGTCGCGAAGACCTCGAGATCGTGCTGGTCGGAGCCGATTCAATAGAGACGATCAGGCAGACCCACGCTCACTACTTCGACTCTGTCGGTACGGGTTCCCCCTTCTTGGCTAGCGCCTAGGCGCTCGATCAGATCACTCTCGTTTCGGTCTCATCGAGATTCTTCGGGTCAGGGAGAAGAGGCTCAAGTCGAGAGCATGACCCTCCACTGCTCGGCGGGAGCGATTGGTTGCTAGTCGCCCCGAAATGCTGGCCCGCGCTCGGGCTAGAAGGCTGGATCATGCGAAGAGCCTCCCGAGCCGTTCTGGTGGCCTTGGCCGCCCTCGCCCTCGGCGCCGCCTTCAGCCAGTCCGCCTCCGCCGCCGAATGGGAAGAGCTGCCGGTCGTCCCGGCGCTCGGGCCGGGCGTCGCCGGGCACTTGGAGAGGATCGTCATGCAAGGGGAGCGCCTTGGCAACCGGCCGCGGGTCTTCGCCAAGATCGGCGACAGCATCACTGCCTCGCCGTCGTTCCTCCAAGCGCTGGCTTGCCGGCGGCCTCGGCTGGGGGAGTGGAGCGGGTTGCGGGGGACGATGGAGTTCTTCGGCTCGGCCTCGGTGCCGCGGGGCTCCGAGGAACCCGGCTGTGCAGTCAGCGACAGCTACTCGCGGGTCGGCGTTGCCGCGGTGTCCGGATGGAGGGCGGTCGACGCCCTGACGCCGCTCGAAGCGCCTCCCGAGTGCTCGGGCCTGCCCGCGGTCAGCTGCGAGCTGGGGCTGCTCCGTCCCTCGGTGGCCTTGATCATGTTCGGGACCAATGACCTGACGGAATTCTCCGCGGTTGAGTTCCGGCGCGACCTCGCCCGCGTCGCCCGGCTCGTGGCCGGCGCCGGGACGATCCCGGTGCTGAGCACGATCCCGCCACGGCCGCGGTTCTCGGGGCGGGTGGCGCGGTTCAACGCCGAAATCGCCGCCCTGGCCGAGAACCGGGGCCTGCCGCTCTGGAACTATTGGCGGCAGATGGCCGCGCCGTGGGTGCCCGCGCAGGGGCTGGGCGAAGACGGTGTCCACCCGAGCGCGCTCTGCCCGCCCTGCACCGCGATCGACTTCCGGCCGGAAGGGCTACAGCAGGGATACGCCCTGCGGAACCTCGGGGCGCTGCGGGTGCTCGATCGGCTCCGCCGCTTGGTCCCGCTCGGGGACGGTCGTTAGCGCCGCCGATTGCCGGGCGGCGCGGCGGTGGCGTGCGTTCCCGATCTGCCTTCGGCTCTCCCGCACCAGGGCGTAGCTGCCGAGCGCCAGCGCGAAGGTTCCGCTCACCGCCAGGCCCCAGCGGGCGGGGATCGCCAGCTCGGTGGTCGAGAGCGTGCTCTGCAGCGCGACCAGGAACGGGATGTGGACGAGGTAGATCCAGAAGCTCGCGTCGGCGAGGTATCGCAGCACCCGCGACTCCTTGCGGACGTAGCGCGCCAGCACTCCCCAGATGCCGAAGAGGGTGAGCCAGCAGACGACGCCGACCGCGAACAGCGCATAGAGGCGCAGGGCGCCGATGTCGGCCAGCGCGCCCGGGGTGCCGGTGTTGCCGGTGAAGTCGCCGTTGTTGTAGAAGAGCAGGAAGGCGGGCACGGCGATCAGGGCTCCGACGCCGAGCCGCACCCAGGCCCCGCGCTTCAGCTCCTCGATCAGGTTGCTCTGGCCGCTGAGCAGCCAGCCGAAGCCGAAGAAGTAGCCGAAGTAGGCGAACAGGGTCGGAGTGGGGATCAGCGAGTTGGACTCCGATCCTCCCGCCACCCAGCCGCCCTTGGTGGCCAGGATCGCGGCGCTGATCGAGGCCAGGGCCGGGACCGCCCACCATGACCTCATCAGCCGGCCGAAGCCACGGTTGAGCGCCGCCCCCAACCTCGGTGCCCGCTGGATCGCGAGCCAGATCCCGATCGCGAGCAGGGAGACGATCAACAGGTAGGAGATGAACCAGAGATGGCGCGGCGTGAAGTTGAAGACGTTCGCGAGGTCCAGTTCCCGCTTCGCCGGAAGAGCGCCTTTGCGCGGCCAGAGCGCCGCAGCCTCGATCACGAAGAAGTTGGCCAGCGGCACGACGGTCAGCATCCCGACCACCAGCGGCACCCCGAGCCGGCGGAACCGGGCCCGGACCTGGCGGGCGGCGGTGGATCGTCGCAGCGCGCTGGCGGCAAGGAAGCCGGAGATGGCGAAGAACAGGGGCATGTGCCAGGTGTGGACGAACCAGACAGCGGCGTCGACGATCCTGGGGTCGCCGTCGCCCTTCTGGACGTAGCGGGCGGCGTGGTAGGGGATCAGGAGGAGGATCGCCGAGACCCGGATCGCGTCCAGGTGATGACGGCGCCCGCTCCCCTTCTCGGCGCTCATGCCGGTACGCCCATCCGCCGGCGCAGCTTTTCCAGCCCCAGCCGCATCCGGCCCTTCACGGTCCCGGAGGGAAGGTCGAGCATCGCCGCGATCTCGGAGTGGGTCAGTTCCCCGAAGAAGGCGAGGGCGATCACCTCGGCCTGCGCCTCGGGCAGCTCGCGCAGGGAGGCGAGCAGGGCGTCGGTGTCACCGCGGGCGAGCACCTGATCCTGTACGGACCTCGCGACCGCGTCGGGCATCTCGGCCTCCGCCTCGGTCGGCAGCAGCGGTGGGCGGGCCGCGGCATTGCGGTGCGAGTCGATCGCCCGGTTCTTGACGATCCTCATCGACCACGCCTTGAAGGAGCCGCTCTGCGACTTGAACTGCGCGCGGCTGGACCAGATCGCGAGGAACCCGTCCTGCACGGCGTCCTCGGCGCGGCCGGCGTCGGGGCAGATCGCGCGTGCGACCCGGAAGGCCCGCACCGCGTGGCGGTCGTAGAGCCCGGCGAAGGCGTCGGTGTCCCCGCGCTGGACGCGGGTCATCAACTCCTCGTCGCTCGGCGACGACCCGTTGGGGGACGGCGACATGCCTAGGCCACCGCCACCGGGGCCGCCTCCAAGAAGAACAGCTCGCAGGCGATGCCGGGGCTGGTCTGGTTGGCGCTGAGGAAGGCCGTGACCCGGCGCCCGGTCAGGCGTTCGATCGCCTTGGTGAACTCGTCCTGGGCGCCTTCCTGGAAGGCGACGCGCCCGTCGATCACATCCTTGCCATCTCCGTCGGCGACCTGGCGCGACTCGCTGCTGCTGAGGATGTCCTCGAGCACGCAGACGACGATGTTGTCGTTGATGTAGGTGGTCGCGGTGGTGCGCTCGTGGTCGTAGAACTCGGCGTAGAGCTCCACGACTGCCGTTGAGATCGCATCGGTCAACGCGGTCCCGGCCGGCGGCACTCCGTTGCCGTTGAGGGCCGTCATCGGATCCTCCTGAAAAACACGCGCATGGCTCTCCTCGACGGGATTGTCTCCACAAGGAAGTCACGCGCGGCGCTGCCCCGAAACGGGACCTCGGACTATGCCCTCCACCGATCATCTACCCCTGCGCACCGCCTTTGACACGGGTGAGCGCCCCCGTCTAGGCGGGCTCAAGGGGCAGCCATGCCTCGAGCAGGGTGCCGGCGCCGCGGCGACTGGAAAGCCGGAAGGCCCTGCTGAGCGCGCCGATGATCGACAGCCCGGCGTGGAGACTGGTAGAGCCCCCTGCGGTGCGGGAGCCGATTCCCGGGCCGAAGTCCCGGATCGCGAGGCAGAGCTCCCCGTCCTCGACGTGGGCGTTCACCTCGATGCACCCGGTCGCCTCGCCGACGTAGGCGTGCTTGATCGAGTTGCCGCAGGCCTCGGTGACGACCGTCCGAACGTTCTCGACGCCGGTTGCCGTCATGCCGATTGCGTCGGCGTATTCGGCCAACTCCGCCCTGATCGGCGCCATCTGCTCGGCTCGCGCCGGAACTCGGATACTCAGTGCGGCAGCCGGCATCATGCGGCCCCTTCCAACATCTTCGTGAAAGGTTCAGCTACCCCGCGCACCCCCGGCGGGAAACGGTGGCGCGGCTCTGCGGGGAGATCGCGGGCCTCAGAGCAGGTCCGAGGGTTCCAGGATGAACACCTCGCACATCATGTCGGGCTCCTGCTGGTTGCCGCTCATGAAGCCGATCACCTTGCGGCCCGTGGCCCGTTCGATCACCTCTTCGAAGCGCTCGCGCATCAGCTCCTGGAACTCCATCCGCTGTTCGATCACCGCCGAGCCCCGGCCGCCGTCGAGGAGGGTCTGCTCGACCTGGGTGTAGCCGCCGCGCAGAAGGCAGACGACGAGATCGTCCTGGTAATAGGACTTCGTCTGGGTGGGGCCGCGACCGTAGAACTCCTTCAGCAGCGCCACCAGTCCATCGGAGATTGCGGTCAGCTCCTCACCGTGGCGGCGCTTGGCCTCCGATGCGATCTGGCTCTGAGCGGGATCGAGATCCGGTCGGGAGATACGACGATGGTAGCTCAGCCCGCTACGCTCACTAGACCGCTCGTTGGGTTCTTCCACCCTCTGCCTCGCGCGCGCTTTCTGCCAGAGGACGAGAAAGAAGGACCGAGATGTCGGCCCCGACCCCACCCCTTACCGGTGACGAGCTGCTCGACGCGGTGACCGATTCGTTGGTCGCCCTGCATCGCCGATACCACCACCGCGCCCCGGTCACCGCCAAGACCCAGATGCTGGGGGAGGACCTCCTTGCCTGTGTGATGGGGGGCGTCTACACCGAGGTCGAGAAAACCATGATCGAGCTGCAGCGCAGCACCCTCGTGCAGGAAACCCGGAGCGCTTTCCAGCAGGCGATGCAGGAGCGGTTCATCGAAGAGGTCGAGCGGCTCTCCGGCCGCGATGTCATCGCCTTCATCTCCAATGCCCACGTCGGACCCGACATGGAGATCGAGCTGTTTATCTTTCGCGATCCGCCGCTGACCTAGGGGGTCGACGGGGCGCGCCCGCTCCGCTACTCTGAATCGAGGAGGGTATCACTGAGGTCGGCGAGCCGCCGGCAACAAGAAGTGACTTCCGGACCCAAGTTGTCGAATCGAGGAGTCCGCGATGCCCGTTCCCGCCTCAGGCCTTTCCCGCCGTCCCGGCCTTGCGCCGTCCCCGCTCTTCTCCTGTACGCGCAGGGCCGAGGGCACGAGTTCGATCAGGCTCATCCTCGCGGGGGAGCTCGACCTCAGCGTCCGCTCACATCTGGACCAGGCGCTGAAGGACGCCCAGGCCGATGCCGGCCGGGTCGTCCTCGACCTGCAGGCCTTGACGCTGATCGACTGCGCGTCCCTCGCGGTCGTCTTCAAGGCCGCGGTTCAGGCTCGTCGCGACGACGCGATCCTGATCATGCTCGAGCCCCGCGGGCAGGTGCGGCGCGTCCTCGAACTCACCGGCGCACCGACCGGGGTCGCGGTCCTGGCGCTCAGCGACGTCCTAGAAGACGCGCCGGAACAGGTAGATCGCTAGCAGGATGAGGATGATGATGATCAGGATCGTGACGATGCTCATTGCGCTCCTTTGGTCGGGTTCAGATGCTCCGCCCGTTCTTCCCCTGGAGGGCAGTAGGTCAAACTTCCCGATGTTTACGAGGGTCGCGCGTCGGCTGTCACCCCGGCGCTCTGTTGAGTTCAACTCCGCTCCCTCGTAGGCTCTGGTGAGTGGTCAGTACCGGGGGAAAACTGTCGCGTCTATATCTCGAAGCGCTGCGCGCGGGGGACGGTCCCGGTGCCTACCGGATCGCTTCCCGGGCACTGATCGAGGGGGCGGACGTGCCCGCTCTCTATCAGCGGGTCATCGCCCCGGCGATGCAGGAGATCGGCTCCCTATGGGCGACAGGGGCACTGACGGTCGCCGATGAGCACCGCGCCACCGAGCTGACCAACCGCGTGCTGGCGGCTCTGAGGCCGCCGCTCGGAGCGGAGGTGGAGGCGAGTATCGCCTTATGGGGCCGGGCCCTGCTGGCCACGGTCGAAGGCGAGCGGCACGCGCTGGGGCTGCGGATGGCCTCCGACATCCTTGAAGACAGCGATCTGGAGGCGATCTACCTCGGCGCCGACGTGCCGATCCGCGCGCTGCTGCAGGCGGTGGCCATCACAGAGCCCGACCTCGTGGTCCTGGCGGCGACGATGCCGGCGCTGGCGCCGCGGCTCGAAGAGGCGGTCGACGCGGTGCGGCGGGCCCATCCGCGGGTCGAGGTGCTGGTGGGTGGGCAGGCTGCGTCCCCCCGGATTACCGGAGGGACGCTTGTCGAGAGCTTCGAGCTCCTGCCTGAGCGAGTGAGGCTGCGCTCTCAGGTGTGATTGGGGCCGTCGTCGGCTCCGCCGCCGCCGCCGTGGTCGCCGCCACCGCCGCCGCCCTGCGGCTCGACCTGCTTGGCGACGAGCCCGTTGGAAGTGGTCTGCGCGTCGACCTCGACCTTCATTCCTTTGTGAAGGGAGCCGAAGCCGGCGATCCGGTCGAACTTGGTGGTGCCGTTGACCTTGATGCGGACCGTGCCGCCCTGAGTCGAAAGCTTGAAAGTGCGGTTGTCGGAGTTCTTCGAGACGACGGTGCCGTCGATGTGCCGCAGCGCGGCCTGGGCCGGCGCGGCGACGAGGCCGACCGCCAGCGCCCCGGCAAGCACCACCGTGGCGAATAGGGCTGCTCTTCCTCTGATCATCTCTGCCTTTCCTTGGGGTCCTTTCGCCGGGATACGCGTCCCCGCGGAGCCGAGTTCAGGGTCCCGGGTGACAGCTGCTCCAAAGCCGGACGGCTAGCGGCGCCGCTGCCAGTTGGGCCGCAGGTAGGCCTCCTCGAAGCCAGCCTTGAGGATGTTGCGGTAGCTGGCAGAGGGGCGGTCTGGCACGCGTTCGCCGGTCTCAACCAGGAGCGTGTGGCACCCGGCCTCGGCGGCGTCGAGGATGCGGCGGCGCAGGAGAGCGGTCTGGCAGCCACGACCGCGCGCCGCCTCGAGCGTGGCGCCGATCCCGAGCTCGGCGACCCCGCCGTCGATCACCATCGCCCCGCAGCCCTGCGCCTCGCCGTCGATGCGGGCGACGTAGCAGCGCCAGCCCTCCCGTCCTGGCAGGTGGGCGAAGAGCTCGGCGCCCCAGGCCGGCATGCCGAAGCCGAGCGCGGCGATCGTCCCGAACGGCTCCTGGTCCGGCGCGGTCACCTCGACCACCTCGACTCCGTCAGGTGCGGGGAAGCGCGGCGGGTGCGGGTCGCGGATGAACTTCATCCAGGCGTAGGTCGGCTCGAACCCCTGGGCGCGCAGCCACTCCTCCGCAGCGGCGCTGCCGGGCAGGCCGGGGGTGACCGAGACGTAGGGGGTCGATCGCTGCTCGGCCCAGGCGATCGCCGCTTCGAGGTCCGATCGGTCCGAAGCCTCGGCGGCGCCGAGGACGAGGTTCAGCATCCCGACCTGGCCCAGGGCCTCGACCGCAGTCACCTGGATCGGGCCGAACGCGCGCACCTCGACGCCTCGCTCTGCGGCGACCTCGGCCGGAACCGATTCCCAGATCTCACGCCAGAAGCGGCGGTCGACCCGGTCCAGCGCGGCCGAGTCGTAGCGGACGCCGCTCTTCGTCGTGCCGGTGGCCATCGGTCGTCAGCATAGGCTGACGGTGATGAGCGATGGGCAAGGATCCGAGGCGGTCCCCGGCGATCAGGTAATCGTCCTCTTCGGGGCGACCGGGGACCTCGCGAAGCGCAAGCTGCTGCCGGGGATGTTCCACCTCGCCCAGGTGGGGCTGATGCCGGAGCGGTTCCGGATCGTCGGCGCCGCGCGCAGGGAGCTCGGCGAGCAGGAGTTCCGCGACCTCGCCCGCGACTCGATCTTCGGCTCGGGCCGCAAGCCCGAGGACCCGGCCGCCTGGGAGCGGTTCAGCGACTCGCTTCGCTTCGCCTCGGTTGGCGACGGCTTCGAGGCGCTCGGAGCCGAGATCGGGCGGGCGCGCGAGGAGCTGGGGGAGGGGGCCGGGCTGCTGATCTACCTCTCGCTGCCCCCGCAGGCGGCGGCGGGGACGGTCGCCGGCCTGGGTGAGCTCGGCCTCGGCCCCGGCGCCAAGGTCATCACCGAGAAGCCGTTCGGGACCGACCTCGATTCGGCCCGCAAGCTCAACCGCCAGCTGCACGAGGTCTTCGCCGAGCACTGCATCTTCCGCATCGACCACTACCTGGGGCGGGAGGCGGTCCAGAACCTGCTGGCGCTGCGCTTCGCCAACGGGATGTTCGAGCCGGTCTGGAACCGCAACCACATCGACCACGTCCAGATCGACATCCCGGAGACGCTCTCGATCGAGATGCGCGGCTCCTTCTACGAGGAAACGGGCGCCTTCCGCGACATGATCGTCACCCACCTGTTCCAGGTCCTCGGCTTCGTCGCGATGGAGCCGCCGGTCTCCCTCGACCCGAAACCGCTGGGGGTAGAGCGCGAGAAGGTCTTCGAAGCGATGCCGCCGCTGCGGCCGGAGGACGTCGTCCGCGGCCAGTACCAGGGCTACCGCGACGAGGACGGCGTCGCCCCTGATTCCGACACCGAGACCTTCGTCGCCGTCAAGGCCTTCGTTGACAACTGGCGCTGGGAGGGGGTGCCGTTCTACCTGCGCTCGGGCAAGCGGCTGGCCGAGAGCCGGCACCTGTTGACGATCGCGTACAAGCAGCCGCCGCGGCGGATGTTCCCGCTCGACTGCGACCAGATCGCCGAGTCCTTCGGCCACGACCACCTCACCTTCGAGCTCGGCGACCCCGGCAGCATCTCCGCCTCCTTTCTCGCCAAGGTGCCGGGACCGCGGATCCAGCTCGGCGAGGCCCACATGCGCTTCAGCTACGCCGACACCTTCGGCGGTCCCGAGGAGGCGCTCGACCCCTACGAGCGCCTGATCCACGACGTGATGCTCGGCGACCGCACGCTGTTCACCAGCTCCGAGGCGATCGAGCGGCTCTGGGAGATCTCCGAGCCGGTGCTGGAGGACCCGCCGCCCGCCATTCCCTACCAGCCCGGCTCTTGGGGGCCGCAGGAGGCCGACCAGCTGATCGCGCCGCGCCACTGGCACCTGCCCAACGACCACGTCTGAGCCGAAGGCCCGGAGAACGGAAAAGGGCCCCGTAGCGGGGCCCTTTGTCTCCGAAGGACGTACCACCAGAGGGTTTTAAGCCTCTAGCTCGTCGGTCCTCAAGCTTTTGAAGATGCCCCCCATAAACACCGGGGGCTTAAGAAAGTTGCACCGGTTGCATCGGCACTTGCAGGAGATCCTTTAGCCACCCGCCGCCTTTCTCCTGCCCATTGCTAGATTCCGCTCTCCCGGGCGTTTAGCTCAGTTGGGAGAGCGCCAGCTCGACAAGCTGGAGGTCACTGGTTCGAGCCCAGTAACGCCCATCGATCACTTCTCTCTGTTGGCGGGGATGAGCCCCCGCAGCCGCCCCGACACATCCCAGCCTTGTCCCTCTACTACGGATTGGGGCTGATAGGCGTCTCGCGGGGTGACATCCAGTCAAATGCCCTTGAGCGACATTCTCCCGGTTGCTACCACTCCCGTCCGTACCAAAAACAAACTCTCGGGAGACATAGTTGAAATATCTCAAGATGCTCGTCCTGGCGGCGGCTGCCGCCACCGCCCTGCTCACCACCGGGGCAGGAACTGCCTCGGCGACGACAGTGACGGTCGGCGGCACGGCCCAAAACTCGTCCGTCACCTACTCCGCAGGCCTTGCCTCCGGGACCTCGACTGTCCTCAAAGACAGCGCTGGAACCACGACGAATACATGTACCGAATCCAGTTTGGCCGGCAAAACTGAAGGCACCTTTAGTGGGGCTTCGGTCGGCGGGAACGCCAGTACCTTCACCTTCGGTAAATGCAGCCACAAAATGACCGTCCTCAAAATCGGAAAGGTCAACTTCCGGTGGCTGTTCGGCATCCTCCTCGGGATCTCCTTCAAGGATTTCGAATGGAAGAGCATATCGACAGCTTTCGGTGTCGAAGCAACCTGCAAAACCGGTGAAGGCACGGAAATCGGCACTTTGACAGGGGTAAGTTCAGGGAACGCCACCATCGACGTCAATGCCAAAGTCAACTGCGGGATCCTCGGAACGGCAACCTGGACTGGCACGTACTCCGTGGCAAGCCCAAGCGGATTGGGCGGCGCCAACTAGCGGACGCTCAACGCCTGAGCAAGTACGGAAAAGCCGCTCCCGGTAACTGGGAGCGGCTTTCCGCTCAGACGCCCGCGGGCAGCTTCACCTCGGTGAGGCGGAGGCTGTTGCCGGAGGGGTCCCGGAAGCCGCAGTCGATGCCGTAGGGGCGCTCCTCGGGGGCTTCGGTGAACTCGACGCCGCGGTCGCGGAGCTGCTCGTAGTCGGAGCGGCAGTCGTCGGTGGTGAGGAAGACGGTGCCGGCGAAGCCCTTGGCCATCAGCGTCTCGACCTGTTGGGTCGTGTCCTCGTCCATCATCGGCGGGCCGGGGACCGCCATCAGGACGATTGCCACGTCTTCCTGGCCGGCGGGGCTGACGGTCAGCCAGCGGAAGTCGCCCATCTCCGGCAGGGTGACGTCGGAGCGGACCTCCATGCCGAGCTTCTCGGTGTAGAAGGCGAGGGCCTCGTCCTGGTCGTGGACCCAAAGCTGTGCGTTTGCGATCTTCATCGTGTTCTCCTCGTCTCGGAATTGACTCGGGGCGATGCTAGGTCCGGGCCGCGGGGCTGTCTTCTCGAATCGTGCGGTGTTGGGGGCGGGCGTAGGCGCGGACGATGCAGCCCGGGACGCGTGCCTGGCTGGATGCGGGCGGATAGGTGGCGCGGTAGGCGGTCGGCGTCATCCCGAACATGCGCTTGAAGCTGGTCGTGAACGAGCCGACGCCCTGGAGCCCGACCTCGAGGCAGATCTCGGCCACCGAGTAGTCAGTGTTGCGCAGCAGCGCCGCCGCCCGCTCGAGGCGCCTGGTCATCAGGTAGACGTAGGGCGACTCGCCGAAGGTGCGACGAAACTCGCGGCTGAAGTGGGCCTTGGAGAGCCCGGCGGCACGGGCGAGGTCGTCGACCTCCAGCGGCTCGGCGTAGCGCGCGTCGGCGAGGTCCCTGGCGCGGAGCAGATGGCGGGCGTGAGGTGCGTAGGCCACCGTCTCAGTCTAGGCTCGCGGGTCTCGTGATCGGGACCTATGCAGCGGTGGCGGCGATCTGCGTCTCGTCGCTGGCGATCGGGCAGGCGGCGATCGGGCTGTGCGGGGCGCGGAGCTGGTCGTGGCTGTCGCCCGCGGTCGGGCTGGCGCTGCTCTGCGCGATCTGCTGGGGGACGGTGCGGATGCCGGGCGACGGGGCGGTCTCGGCGGTCGTCGTCGCGCTGCTGACGATTGCCGCGGCGGTCTACCTGCGGGGCCGGGTCGAGCAAGGGGGAGAGGCGTTGCGGGCCGGCTGGCCGGTGGCGCTGGGGGCGCTGCTGGCGGCATCGCTGCCGTTCGCGGTCGAAGGCCACTTCGGGATCCTCGGCACCAGCTTCAACCCCGACATGTCTCAGCACCTGCTGGCGGCAGACCGCCTCGCCGAAGGCCACTCCTCCCAGCTCCTGAATCAGGGCTACCCCCTCGGCCCGCACGCCATCGTCGTCGCCCTCAACAAGGGCCTCGGCATCGGTCTCGTCCAAGGCTTCAGCGGCCTCACGGTCGCGGTAGCGATCCTCGCCTCCCTAACGGCCCTCGCCGCCTTCCGCGAGCTACCCGCCATCCCGCGCACCGCCGGAGCCCTCCTAGTAGGCCTCGCCTATGTAACCGCCTCCTACTTCGCCCAAGGCGCCTTCAAGGAGACGATGCAAGCCCTCAACCTCCTCGCCTTCGTACTGGCGCTGCGCGAGGCGGACCGAACCTGGCCCGATCTGCAGCTTCGCTTCGTCCCTGCAGCATTGATCGCCGTAGGCAGCATCTACACCTACAGCTTCCCGGGCCTAATCTGGCTAGGCCCGGCCTTCGTCCTGTGGCTTCTAGGCAAAGCGTTCTTTGCCGCGGGTGGCGCCGATTTGGGGGACCACCCCTCGCCAGTTGCGAGGGGTGGTGGGACCAAATCGGGGACAGGACCCGCGGCTCGAGCGCTCGGTCTCGCATCCGTTGTTTTCGTCGTCCTGACGCTCCCCGAGCTAGGCCGAATGCTCGACTTCCACAGCTTCGAGACCTTCGACCCCAACGGCCCCGGCCTCGGCAACCTCTTCGGCCAGATCTCGCCCTTCGAGGTTCTCGGCATCTGGCCCTCGGGTGACTTCAGGCTGGCGCCTGGCGACGGTGCCGTGCCGGCCTCCGTCTATGTACTGGGCATCGCGCTGGGCCTACTGCTTCTCATCTCCGGCGTTGCCAAGCTGGTGATCGATCGGGAGCGGGCAATCCTTGCCGGGCTGGGCGCCGCGGGCCTCGCATACGTCGCGGCTCGGATCGGGGGAACTCCGTACACCGCTGCGAAGGCGATCGAGATAGGGGCGCCGATCGTCGCCCTGTCGATCCTTTTGCCGTTGCTATCCGCCGATAGGCCACGCCTCGAACCCGAGGCTGGGAGGGCGGTCACGATCTACCTGAGGATCTCGGAAAGGGCGACGGCTCCACTGTTCGTCCTTGCCGCCGGCCTTTGCTCGCTCCTCGCCCTCGCCAATGCGCCCGTCGGCCCCACCTCCTACTCCTCGCAGCTGAGCGAGTACCGCAAGCTCGTCGGCGAAGGGCCGACGGTCGTCTTCGCCTCGCCGGAGTTCTTGGAAGAGAAACACGGCGAACCGTTCCTCGCCTGGGAACTGCGCGGCGGGCGCGTCTGCATCAAGTCGACCGACGACCCCGAGGTCCCGCGCGGGGTTCGCTTCGCGATCCTCCCCGGCCTCGAAGGGGAGGAATGGAGCCTGCGCCGGGTTTCGGACGCGACCCCCGGCGAGAGCCCCTGCCCGCTCGTCGCCGAACGGCAGGCTCGACAGGGACCCGCTCGATAGCGGTCCACCGGTGGGCGGGCGCCTAATGGTCCGCGCCCACGTACCATTGCCCCGCATGGAGGCCGCGACCGAGAAGACCACCGTCACCCTGCCCGACGGCAAGCCGCTGGAGCTGCCGGCGGGGGCGACGGGCGCCGACGCGGCCGCCGCGATCGGCCCCGGCCTCGCCAAGGCCGCGCTGGCGATCAAGGTCGACGGCGAGCTGCGCGACCTGGCGGCGCCGCTGCCCGCCGGCGGCGGCGAAGTGGCGATCCTCACCGACCGCGACCCCGAGGCGCTGGAGCTGATCCGCCACGACGCCGCCCACGTGATGGCCGAGGCGGTGACGGATCTATATCCCGGCACCAAGGTCACCATCGGCCCGCCGATCGAGAACGGCTTCTACTACGACTTCGAGTTCCCGGCCGGGACCAAGATCACCGAGGAGGACCTGCCCAAGATCGAGGCGGCGATGCAGGAGCACATCGGCGCCGACGAGGAGTTCACCCGCCGCGACGTCCCCGCCGCCGAGGCGATCGAGCTCTTCCGCTCCCAGGACCAGGGCTTCAAGGTCGAGCTGATCGAGGACCTCGTCCGTGACGAGGGGGTCGAGATCGTCTCGCTCTACCGCAACGGCCCCTTCGAGGACCTCTGCCGCGGCCCGCACGGCCCCTCGACCGGCCGCATCAAGGCGATCAAGCTGAGCTCGGTCGCCGGCGCCTACTGGCGCGGCGACGAGCAGCGCGAGAGCCTGACCCGGATCTACGGCACCGCCTTCTTCTCGAAGAAGGACCTCGAGCAGCACCTCGAGCGCCTCGAGCAGGCCAAAGAACGCGACCACCGCCGTCTCGGCCCGCAGCTCGGCCTCTTCATGCTGCGCAAGGAGGCGCCGGGGATGCCGTTCTGGCTGCCCAACGGGACGACCCTGCTGCGCACGATCGAGACAGAGGTCCGCGACCAGCTGCGCAAGCGCGGCTACCAGGAGATCGCCACGCCGCAGGTGATGGACGAGGCGCTCTGGCACCGCTCCGGGCACTGGGACAACTACAAGGACGACATGTACTTCATGGAGGACGACGACCGCCGCTACGCGCTGCGGCCGATGAACTGCCCCGGCGCCTGCCTCGTCTACTCCGCCGACCGCCACTCCTACCGCGAGCTGCCGCTGCGGCTGGCCGAGTTCGGCCGCGTCTCCCGCAACGAGCGCGAGGGCGTCCTCCACGGCCTGCTCCGCGTCCGCGCCTTCACCCAGGACGACGCCCACGTCTACTGCACCGAGGAGCAGGTCGGCGAGGAGGTGGCCTCGATCTGCGAGGCGATCGACGAGCTCTACGGCCGATTCGGGTTCACCGACGTCCACGTCGAGCTCTCGACCCGGCCGGAGAAGTCGATGGGCAGTGAGGAGCAGTGGGCAAAAGCCGAGGCGGCGTTGGCCGAGGCGCTTGATAGCCAGAATCGCGAGTACACGCTGAACCCCGGGGACGGCGCCTTCTACGGGCCGAAGATCGACTTCCACATCACCGACGCGCTCGGCCGCTCCTGGCAGTGCGGCACCTGCCAGCTCGACTTCCAGATGCCCGAGCGCTTCGAGCTCTACTACACCGGCACCGACGACGCCGCCCACCGCCCGGTGATGATCCACCGCGCCCTGCTCGGCTCGATGGAGCGCTTCGCCGGGATCCTGATCGAGCACTACGCCGGCCGCTTCCCGACTTGGCTGGCGCCGGTGCAGGCGATCGTCCTGCCGATCTCCGACCGCCACAACGATTACGCCCGGCGCGCCTTCGAGCAACTGCGCGAACTCGGCGTCCGCGTCGCCGTCGACGACCGCTCCGAGTCGGTGGGCAAGAAGATCCGCGACGCCGAGACGGTCGGCCGCTACCCCTACATGCTGGTCGTCGGCGACCGCGAGGAGGAGAACGGCGCGGTCTCCGTCCGCTCCCACGCCGAGGGCGACCTGGGGGAGATGGCGCTGGCCGATTTCGCCGCCCGCGTCGAGGCCGAAGTGGAGCAACGCTGAGCGGCCGGTTTTACGAACCGCCGTTCTGTCTCTATACTGCGCCGAACTTGATCGCCGGCACGCAAAACCACCGCCGCTCCTGAGCGCCCCGTGCCCGTCCACCGTCTCGTCCTCTTGAAGTACCAAGCTCGATAGTGCCGGTCCCGCGTAGGTTCGACCGGCGCCCTCCGGAGCGCGATACGACTCGGATCAACGAGCGCATCCGCGTGCCGCAGGTGCGCCTGATCGGCGCCGACGGCGAGCAGCTCGGCATCGTCGAGATCAACGACGCGCTGAAACGCGCCCAGGAGGCCGACCTCGACCTGGTCGAGGTCGCCCCCGGCTCGAAGCCGCCGGTCACCCGCTTGCTCGACTACTCGAAGTACAAGTACGAGCAGGAGCAGAAGCAGAAGGCCGCCCGCAAGCACCAGCAGCAGGTCAACATCCGCGAAATCAAGCTGCGGCCGAAGATCGCGACCCACGACTACGAGACCAAGAAGGGCCACGTCGAACGCTTCCTCAAGCACCGCGACAAGGTCAAGGTGACGATCATGTTCCGCGGCCGCGAGCAGGCCCACCCCGAGCGCGGCCGCGACCTGCTGAACAAGCTCTTCGAAGACCTCGACGGCCTGGCGACGATCGAGTCGGCGCCGCTCCAGGAAGGGCGCAACATGAGCATGCTGCTCGGCCCGAGCAAAGAGGTCGACAAGGTCACCGAGCAAGCCGACCAGGTCGACGAGGCCGCGGGCGAGGACGCCGCGGCCGCTAGCTGAGCAGCGCGTCGGCGATCCGCTCGGCGGCGCGGCCGTCCCAGAGCGGCGGCGGGCCCGGCGGCGTCAGCCGTCCCTCGGCGAGCAGGGCCGGGATGCGGGCGATCGCGGCCGGGTCGAGCCCGAGCAGGGTGTTGGTCCCCGAGGTGACGGTCACCGGCCGCTCGGTGTTGTCGCGCAGCGTGAAGCAGGGGACGCCGAGGTAGGTCGTCTCCTCCTGGATCCCGCCGGAGTCGGTGAGGACGGCGCGGGCGTCGGCGATCAACGAGAGGAAGTCGAGGTAGCCGAGCGGGTCGGTGAGGAGCAGGCCAGGGTGGTCGGGGTCGAGCCCCTCCATCATCTTCCGGGTCCGCGGGTGGACGGGGAAGACGACCGGCATCTCCTGCGCGAGGGCGACGAGCCGGGCGACCGTCTCGCCGAGCAGCGGCCCGTCGACGAGGGCGGGGCGGTGCAGCGTCACCAGCAGGTAGGAGCCGGGCTGGACGCCCAGGCGGGCGGCGGAGCCGGCGGCGCGGAAGCGATCTTCGAGCGCGACCAGGGTGTCGATCATCGTGTTGCCGACCATGTGCATGCGCTCGTCGGGGATGCCTTCGGCGCGGAGGTTGGTGACCGCCTCGGGGCTGTGGAGGAAGAGCCACTCGGCGAAGCGGTCGGCGACGATCCGGTTGACCTCCTCGGGCATCGTCATGTCGAAGCTGCGCAGGCCGGACTCGACGTGGGCGACCGGGATCCCCATCTTCACCGCGGTCAGCGCCGCCGCCAGGGTCGAGTTGACGTCGCCGGGGACGACCACCAGGTCCGGCTGCTCGTCGGCGAGGACCGGCTCCAGCCGCTCCATCGTCCGCGCCGTCTGCGCCGCGTGGCTGCCGGAGCCGACCTCGAGCATGTAGTCGGGCGCCGGCACGCCCAGCTCCTCGAGGAAGACCTCGGACATCAGCCGGTCGTAGTGCTGGCCGGTGTGGACGATCGCGTGCCGGCCCTCGGGGTGGCGCCGCCGCAGGGCGCCGATCACCGGCGCGGTCTTGACGAAGTTGGGCCGGGTTCCGACCACGTAGAGGATCCGCATCGCGGCGCCAGCGTACTCGTGGGCCAGGCGTCTGCTTCAATACCGGACCCGTGCCGAAGATGAAAACCCATTCGGGCGCCAAGAAGCGCTTTAAAAAGACCGCCAGCGGCAAGCTGCGCGGCCGTCGCGCCTACTCCAGCCACATCTTGGAGAAAAAGTCGCCGAAGCGGAAGCGGAAGATGGCCAAGCCGGTCGACATCGCGCCGAGCGACCAGAAGAAAGTGCGGACCCTGCTCGGAGGCGGCAAGTGAGCCGCGTCAAGCGCTCCGTCCACGCGCGCAAGAAGCGCCGCAAGGTGCTGAAGGAAGCCAAGGGCTACTTCGGCCGCAAGCACTCGTCCTACCGCTTCGCCAAAGAGCAGGTGCAGCGGTCGGGGATGTATGCCTACCGGGACCGGCGCAACAAAAAGCGGACCTTCCGCCGCCTCTGGATCACCCGCATCAACGCCGCCGCGCGGCTCGAGGGCATGAGCTACTCGGAACTGATGCACGGCCTGAACAAGGCCGAGGTCGAGGTCAACCGCAAGATGCTGGCCGAGATCGCCGTCAGCGACCGCGACGCCTTCCGCCGATTTGTGGAGCTAGCCCGGGAGGGTGCGGCCGCCTAGCGGCACACCGACACTCCACTTTCCCGGGCGGGCCGAATTTCGGCCCGCTTTTTCGTTCCAGGAGAAGAAACCGCCGAGACGAAGAAACGAATCCGACCGAGACAGCACTGCGAAGATGATCGAAAGCCCCCAGAACGAGAAGCTGAGACTGGTCCGCAAGCTGCGCGAGCGCAAGTACCGCGAGCGCGAGGGGCTGTTCACGACCGAGGGCGAGGACCTGCTCGAAGCCGGGCGGCGGTCCGGGGCCGAGCCGCGCTTCGTCCTCGTCGTCCCCGGCGCGGGGCTTGAGGGCATAGAGGTGGAGCCGGGGCTACTGGCGGAAGCCTCGACGCTGGGATCCGGGACGCGCGTGATCGCGGTCTGGCCGGCGGCGAGGGTGGAGCGGCCCGTCGCCCCCTGCGTCTACCTGCACCGCGTCGGCGACCCCGGCAACGTTGGCACGATCATCCGCAGCACCGACGCCCTGATCGGCGGCTCGGTCGTCCTCGGCCCCGAATGCGCCGACCCGTTCTCGCCTAAGGCTGCGCGGGCGAGCATGGGCTCGGTCGTCGCCCGGCCGCCGATGCAGGCCGGGGTGGAGGCGACCCCGGAGCCGCGGGCGGCGCTGGTCGCCCACGGCGGCGACGGGCTCGAGGCGCTCGACGGCGCCGCCACGTTCTGCCTCGGCGCCGAGCGCGAGGGGCTTCCCGACGAGGTCGTCGCGGTCTGCGAGCGGAAGGTCACGATCCCCCTGCGCGAGGGCGGCCCGGAGTCGCTCAACGTCGCTGCCGCGGCGGCGATCGCCGCCCAGCGGATATCTTCGCTCGCCATGCGGGAGGTGCAGCCGGATGCTTGAGCGGATCGAGGCGATCAGGGCCGAGGCCGGCGCTGCGATCGAGGCCGCCGGCAGCTCCGCCGAGCTGGAGGAGCTGCGGGTCCGCTACCTCGGCCGCAAAGCCGAGCTGACCGGCGTCCTGCGCGGGATCGCCGAGCTGCCGCAAGAGGAACGCGGCGCGGTCGGCGGCGCCGCCAACCGGGCTCGCAAGGAGCTGGAGGCGCTGCTGGAGGCGAGCGCCGAGCGGCTCGACGCCTCCGAGCTGGAGGCGAAGCTCGCCACCGACCGGGTCGACGTCACCCTGCCCGGGGCGCCGCCGCGGCCGGTCGGCCACCCGCACCTGATCGCCCGCACCACGCGGCTGATCGAGGACACGATGGTCGGGCTCGGCTACCACGTCGCCGAAGGCCCGGAGATCGAGCACGACTACTACAACTTCACCGCGCTGAACCACCCGCCGGGCCACCCGGCGCGGATGCTCCAGGACACCTTCTACGTGCAGTCGCACCCCGACGTGCTGCTGCGCACCCACACCTCGCCGATGCAGGTGCGCTCGATGGAGGCCAAGCCGCCGCCGATCTTCGTCGTCGTCCCCGGCAAGGTCTACCGCCGCGACTCCGACGCCACCCACAGCCCGATGTTCCACCAGGTCGAGGGGCTGGCGATCGCCGAGGGGCTGACCCTCGCCGACCTGCAGGGAACGCTGCTGGCGATGTGCCGGGCGCTGTTTGGGGCCGAGCGGGAGCTGCGCCTGCGGCCGCACTTCTTCCCCTTCACCGAGCCGAGCGTCGAGGTCGACGTTTCCTGCTTCCAGTGCGGGGGCAGCGGCGAGCTGGCCGGCGGCGAGCGCTGCAACCTCTGCAAGGGCCAGGGCTGGATCGAGATCCTCGGCGCCGGCATGGTCGACCCCAACGTCCTCGGCTTCGTCGAGGGGCACGGCTACGACGCTGAGCGGGTCCAGGGCTTCGCCTTCGGGATCGGGGTCGAGCGGGTGGCGATGCTGCGCCACGGCGTCCCGGACCTGCGCCGCTTCTTCGACAACGACGTGCGGATGCTGGAGCAGTTCTCATGAGGGTCCCGTACAGCTGGATGCGCGAGTACTGCGACCCCGGGATGGATCCCGCGGCGCTCGCCGACCGTCTGGTGATGACCGGGACCGAGGTCGAGCGGCTGGAGACGATCGGGTCGCCCGCGGGCGAGGGGTTCGTCGTCGGCAAGGTGCTCGTGCACGAGCAGCACCCGAACGCCGACCGGCTCAGCGTCTGCAAGGTCGACACCGGCGAGGGCGAGCGGACGATCGTCTGCGGCGCCCCCAACGTCGACTCCGGCCAGACCGTCGCCGTCGTCCTGCCGGGGGCGACGATGCCGGGCGGGATGAAGATCCGCAAGGCGAAGCTGAGGGGGGTCCCGTCCGAAGGGATGATCCTCTCGGCCGCCGAGCTCGAACTCGCCGACGAGGCCGACGGCATCATCGTCCTCGACGACGGCCCGGCCCCGGGCACGCCGCTGGCCGAGGTGCTGCCGCTCGGCGAGCCGGTGCTGGAGATCGAGGTGACCCCGAACCGCAGCGACTGCTTCGGCGTCCACGGCGTCGCCCGCGAGGTGCACGCGATCACCGGCGCCCCGCTCGCCGCCGACCCCTGGTCCAAGGACGCGCCGGCCGAGGGGGAGGGGAAGGCCGAGGACTACGCCTCGGTCACGGTCGAGGTCCCCGAGCTCTGCCCGCGCTTCACCGCCCGCGTCTTCACCGACGTCGCGATCGGCCCCTCGCCGCTCTGGCTGCAGGCCCGCCTGACGGCAGCCGGGCAGCGGCCGATCAACAACGTCGTCGACATCACCAACTACGTGATGCTGCTGACCGCGCAGCCGTTGCACGCTTTCGACCTCGACAAGGTCCCAGGCGGCGAGCTCACCGTCCGCACCGCGAGCGAGGGCGAGAAGATGACCACCCTCGACGACGTCGAGCGGACCTTCGACGCCGAGACCGTTTTGGTTTGCGATCGCGAGGGGCCCTCGGGGATCGCAGGGATCATGGGCGGGCAGCGCTCCGAGGTCTCCGAGTCGACCACCCGGGTCCTGCTGGAGGTCGCCTGCTGGAACGGGACCAACATCCTCCGCACCTCGCGCCTGCTCGGTCTGCGCTCCGAGGCTTCGTCGCGCTTCGAGAAGCAGCTGCATCCGGCGCTGTGCGAGCGGGCGCAGCGGATCGCCTCGCGCCTGCTGGTCGAGCTCTGTGGGGCGAAGCTGGTGCCGGGCACGATCGACGTCGCCGCCGAGCCGCCCGAGCCGCGGCGGCTGCCGCTGCGCGCCGCCCGGGTGCGCGGCCTGTTGGGGATGGAGATCTCGCAGGCCGAGCAGAAGACCTACCTTGAGCGGCTCGGGTTCGAGGCCGAGGCCGACGGCGAGGACCTGGCCGTCGTCGTCCCGCCCGAGCGCCACTTCGACGTCACCCGCGAAGTCGACCTGATCGAGGAGGTCGCCCGGGTCCACGGCATCGACGAGCACCTGCCGACCACCCTGCCCTCCACTGGCGAGGCCGTCGGCGGGCTCAGCCGCGAGCAGAAGCTGCGGCGCCGCGCCGAGGACGTCCTCCGCGACCTCGGCTTCGACCAGGTCGTCGGCTGGAGCTTCACTGACCCCGGCGAGGCCGGTCGCCTGCGGATCGCGGCCGAGGACCCGCGTTCCAACCCGGTGCTGCTCGCCAACCCTCTCTCCGAGGAGCAGTCGGCGATGCGGACCACCCTGCTCGGGTCGCTCCTCGACGTCGCCGCCCGCAACGCCGCCCGCGGCGCCGGCGACCTGGCGCTGTTCGAATCCGCCCGTGTGTACCTCCAGAATTCGCCGACGGGCCGAAAAGGGGCCGATATAGATCGAAATAGGCCCGTCGACCCGCTGGCGGGGAATTTTGCGGGAGATCAGCCCGCTCCGTTCTCCGAGCCGCACCGGCTCGCCGGGATCGCGGTGGGGGCGCTGGCGGAGCGCTCCTGGCGCGGCGGCGGCGAGGCGACCGACTTCTTCGCACTGAAGGGTGTGCTCGAAGCGCTGGGGCGCCAGCTCGGCACCGAGCTCGAGTTCGCTCCGGCCGAGGAGCCGTTCCTGCACCCCGGCCGCTCGGCGGCGATCTCGGTCGCCGGTCGGCCCGCGGGCTGGATCGGCGAGGTCCACCCGCTGGTCTGCCGGGCCTGGGACCTCGACGCCGCCACCGCCTTCGAACTCGACGCGGCGCCGCTGATCGCAGCCGCCAGCGCCGGCGAGGAGTCCTACGAGGACGTCACCACCTTCCCGGCCGTCTACCAGGACCTGGCCGTGGTCGTGCCCGCCGCCACCCCCGCCGGCGAGGTCCGCGCGGCGGTCCTGGCCGGCGGCGGCGAGCTGCTGCGCGCGGCGGAGGTTTTCGACCTCTATGAGGGCGAGCAGGTCGGCGCCGAGCGCAAGAGCCTGGCGCTGAACCTCGAGTTCCGCGCCCCCGACCGCACCCTCACCGACGAGGAGGTCGCCGGCCTGCGCGAGGCGATCAAGGCGAAGCTGGGCGAGATCGAGGGGGCGCTGCGTGAGTGACCTCGCCGCACAGCCGCTCGACGGCGAGCCCGCCGCACGGGTCCTGGTCGCCGGCGCCTCCGGGTTCACCGGCGCCCTCGCGGCGCAGATCGTCTGGGACCACCCGCGGCTGCAGCTGGTCGCCGCGACCTCGCGCAGCGACGCCGGCAAGCGGCTCTCCGAGCTGTATCCGCGCTACCGGGCGGACGTCGAGCTTACCGAGCTCGACCTCGACGCCCTGCCCGAGGTCGACGCCGCGATCGTCGCCTACCCGCACGGCGCCGCCGCGCCGACCGACGCCGCCCTGCGCGCCGCCGGGGTTCTCGTCGTCGACCTCTCGGCCGACTTCCGGCTGCGCGACATGGAGACCTACGAGCGCTGGTACGGCGAGCACGGCGCCCCCGACCTCTTCGGCACCGGCGTCTACGGGCTCAGCGAGCTCTACCGCGACGAGCTGCGCGAGGCGAAGCTGGTCGCGACGCCCGGCTGCTACCCGACGGCGAGCGTCCTCGCCCTCGCCCCCCTGGCCGAAAAGGGCCTGCTCTCCGAGGTCTTCATCTCGGCCATGCAGGGCACCTCCGGCTACGGACGCGCCAGCGACGACCTCGTCCACTTCACGAACATGACCGAGAACGCCTTCCCCTACAAGACCGAGGGTCATCGCCACCGGCCGGAGATCGAGCAGGAGTTGGCGGCGCTCGGCAGCCCGGCGCCGGTCAGCTTCGTCCCGCACCTGCTGCCGCTCGACCAGGGCGAGCTGGCGACCTGCTTCGCGACTCTAGACGAGGCGACCTCGGCGGAGGCGATCAAGGCGCTCTACGCCGAGCGCTACGCCGACGAGCCCTTCGTCCACCTGCTTGACGGCCCGCCGAACCTGCGCGCCGTGCGGGACACGAACGAGTGCCACGTCTACGTCACCGTCGAGGAGCGGGGGAGGGTGATGGCCTTCTCGGCGATCGACAACATCTGGAAGGGGGCATCCAGCCAAGGCGTGCAGAACCTCAACCTGATGCTGGGGCTGGACGAGACGGAGGGGCTCAGATGAGCGAGCCGGCGACCAAGTCCTTCTTCAGGTCCCGCTGGGTCGACGCTCCCGCCGGCGTCGAGGAGCTCGATCCCGCCCACCTCGCGCCGGGCTTCCGCGCCGGCGGCGCCCACTGCGGGCTCAAGGGCGGCGGCCGCACCGACGTCGGCATCGTCGTCTGCGACGCCGAGCGGGTCGATTCGGCGATGGTCCTCACCCGCAACGCCTCTGCGGCGGCGCCGATCCGAGTCTGCCGCGACGCAATCGACCAGGAGCGCGTGCGTGCCGCTGTCGTCAACTCAGGCAACGCCAATGCCGAGACCGGCGAGAAGGGCTATGAAGACGCCTTCGCGATGTGCCGGCGGGCTGGAGAGGCGCTGGGGATGGAGGCGGCCAGCGTCGCGGTCGCAGAGACGGGAACGATTGGGGTCCCTCTGCCAATGGACAACGTCTTGGTGGGAATCGACGAGGCCGCGGGGGCGCTTTCCGAGACGGGCGGCGACGCCTTCTCCGACGCGATCCTCACCACCGACCGCTGGCCGAAGCGCTGCACCCTGCGCGCCGGCGGCGTGACGCTTTCCGCCCAGGCAAAGGGGGCGGGGATGATCGAGCCGAACATGGCGACGATGCTCTGCTTCCTCCAGACCGACGCCGTCGTCCCCGACGCCGACGCGCAGCTGCGGGCCGCCGTCGACGCTTCCTTCAACCGGATCACGGTCGACGGCCAGATGAGCACCAACGACATGGTCCTGCTGCAGGCCTCCGGCGCCTCGGGCGAGGAGCTGCCCGCCGGTCTCCTCGAGGCCGTCCTCATGCAGCTGGCGATCGAGATCGTCCGCGACGGCGAGGGCGCCGCCCGCACCGCCCGGATCGAGGTCACCGGGGCGGCCGACCAAGCCGAGGCCGAGCGGGTCGCCCGCGCAATCGCCAACTCGCCGCTGGTGAAGACGGCGCTCTTCGGCCGCGACCCCAACTGGGGCCGGATCGCCCAGGCCGCCGGCGCCGCCCTCGCCGGCGAGGAGCTGCCGGAGCTGGGGGCCGAGAACATCGACGCCGCTGAGCTCGGCGCCGAGGTCGAGGAGGCCGAGATCGGCCTCCGCCTCGGCCGCGGGGACGCCGACGCCCACGTCTGGTTCTCCGACCTCGGCTACGACTACGTCCGGATCAACGCGGAGTACACGACGTGAGCGTTGGAAGGCCACCCATGAACGAGAACCTTGCTGCGAAGTGGCGAAGCGACACCGTCGAAACGCTCCTGGAGGCGCTTCCCTATATCCGCGAATACCACGGAAAGAGAGTCGTCATCAAGTACGGCGGAGCGGCGATGCGCGAGGAGTACCTGCGCGAGGCATTTGCGACCGACGTCGTCTTGCTCAAGTACGTGGGCATCGACCCGGTGATCGTCCACGGCGGGGGACCCGAGATCTCCCATTACATGAAACGGCTGGGTATCGAGCCGGAGTTCCGCGAAGGTCTGCGCGTCTCCGACCCTGAAACCGTGGAGGTGGCGAAAATGGTCCTGCGCGGGAAGCTGAACTCGGAAATCGTGCGCCGGCTGAATCGCCACGGCCAGGCCGCGGTGGGTCTCTCTGGCGAGGACGGCGGCTTGTTCGAGGTGGAGCCTGTCCCCAACGCCAAAAAGGTCGGGCTTGTCGGCTCTGTCAAAACCGTCAATGTCGAGGTGCTCGACCACATTGCCCGCGACTACATCCCGGTGATTGCCTCGTCGGCTGCAGACCACGACGGTCAGCCCTACAACGTCAACGCCGATGAGGCGGCTGGCAAGGTGGCGGCCGGCATCGATGCCTACAAGGCGGTCTTCATCACCGATGTAGTGGGATGGCTGAGGAATCCCCCGGACGAACGTTCGCTGATCCCACGTGCCTCGGTAGAAGATGTCGAGGAAGTGCTGCCGACTCTCAGTGGAGGCATGCGACCGAAGCTGCAGGCCTGTGTTGATGCTGTACGGGGTGGCGCCGAGGCGGCGCACATCATCGATGGGCGCAAGCCCCACACCCTGCTGCTCGAGCTCTTCACCAAGCGCGGTATCGGCACCATGATCGAGCCATGACCGAGGCGACCCGGGAGATCGGCTACGCCGAGGCGCGGGCGCTGGAGGAGCGCTACCTGATGCGGACCTACAAGCGGGCGCCGGTCGACTTCGTCCGTGGCGAGGGGCCGCTGCTCTGGGACGCCGACGGGAAGAGGTACCTCGACTTCCTCACCGGGATCTCGGTCTGCTCGGTCGGCCACTGCCACCCGCAGGTGGTGAAGGCGGTCCACGAGCAGACCCACCGCCTGATCCACGTCTCCAACCTCTTCTACACCGAGCCGATGGCGCGCCTGGCCGAGCGCCTAGCCGAGACCAGCCTCGGCGGCCGGGTCTTCTTCTCCAACTCGGGCACCGAGGCCAACGAGTGCGCGATCAAGATCGCCCGCAAGCACGCCCACGGCCGCGGGGTCGCCGAGCCGGAGATCGTCAGCTTCGAGAGCGACTTCCACGGCCGCACCTACGGCGCCCTCTCGGCGACCCCCGGGCTGGCGAGGAACGAGGCGCTGGGGCCGATGCTCCCCGGCTTCCGCTCCGTGCCCCGCAACGACGCCGCTGCCCTGCGCGAGGCGGTGGGGGAGCGCACGGCCGCGGTCCTGATCGAGCCGATCCAGGGCGAGTCCGGAGTCTTCCCGATCTCCGAGGAGGCGCTGCTTGCCGCCCGCGCCGCCTGCGACGAGACCGGCGCCTTGCTGATCTTCGATGAGATCCAGACCGGCGTCGGCCGCACCGGCTCCCTCTGGGCCTACGAGCAGACGCCGGTCCGCCCGGACGTGATCACCAGCGCCAAGGCGCTCGGCGGGGGCTTTCCGATCGGCGCCTGCATCGCCGGCCCCGAGGCCGCCGAGGTGCTGGAGCCCGGCGACCACGGCTCGACCTTCGCCGGCGGCCCGGTCGCCACCGCCGCCGCCCTGGCGGTGCTAGAAATCGTCGACGACCCGGTCCTGCTGCGCCACGTGCGCGAGCTCGGCGCCTACCTGCGGGAGAAGCTGGAGGGGCTCGACGGGGTTGCCGAGACCCGCGGCCGCGGCCTGATGGTCGGCGTCGGCCTCGCCGAAGGCGTCGACGCCGCCGCCGTCGGCGCCGATCTGCTGGAGCGGGGCCTAGTCGTCAACGTGCCGCGGCCCGACACCCTGCGCCTGCTGCCGCCGCTGGTGATCGATTCCGACCACGTCGACCTGGCGGTTGGACTGATCGGCGAAGCCCTTCTAGGCTTCGCGGCCCGATGAGCCGCCCCGGCAAGCCCACAGACATCTCCAAGAAGCAGCGCGACCTGCGGGCCGACACCGCCGACCGCCTGGAGGCGATCGTCGAGGCCGCCGAGCGCGCCGCCGAGGGCGTGATCGACGACGCCGAAAAGCAGGCCCACCGCTACCTGGCCCAGGCCCGCGCCGAAGCCGACCGGCAGGCGGAGGGGCAAGGGGAGGAGCTTTCCGGCTTGATCGAGACCCTGCTCGGCCGGGCGACGTCGCTGCGCCAGGAGGCCGAGCGCCTCCAGGTCACTCTGGAAGCCGCGCGGGCTCGCCTCAACGGCGAGGAGCCGCCGGCCGAGGCGCCACGCGAAGAGCGAGAGGAGGCGCCCCGCCTGCGAGCCGTCGACTCCGCCGAGGCGCCGGCGGGCGAGCCCCTGAGCGCCGCACCGGAGCCGAACCCCCGCCGCGCGGACGCCTCGGGAGCGCGGCTGCTCGCCACCCAGATGGCGGTTTCCGGCAGCAGCAGGGAGGAGATCGCGCAGCGGCTGCGAAACGGGTTCGAGATCGAGGACACCGCCGCGATCCTCGACGCGATCCTGGGACCGGAGGCCTGACGAGATGCACGAGGACCCGACCCGCTTGATGGGGCCCGAAGACCGCGGCCCTGGTGGCCACGGACCGCAGGGTGGCCGCCCCCACGGCAACATGCGGCTGCTCGTCGCCGGCCTGGTCGCGGTGATCGTCGGCCTGCTGATCGCGGTGATCGTGATCGCCGGCAACGACGACGGCGGCGATTCCACCACCGTCCCCACCCTCGAATCTTCGACCACCGAACCGTCCTCGACCACGACGACGACCGAAAGCTCGACGACGACCGAATCGACGACGGCGCCCGAAGAAGAAGAAGAAGGCATCGAAGGCGACGAAGAAGCGCCGGAAGAAGAACCCGAAGAAGTGGTGCCACCCCAAGAAGAGGGCGGCTCGGGCGGCATAGAAGCGCCCTAAGTCTCGATCTGACAAAGCAGAGCAAGGACGCAGGGAGCGTGGCGTGCTCTGCACGCGAGCGACCGAGGACGCAGCTATGCGCAGTCAGATGCGAGACTTCGCGCCCCGTGAGCTCCGAGCAGCCCCACTTCCAGCCTTCCGCCACCTACGAGGCGGATCCTGCCAGCGTCCACCGGGTGCTGCTGCTCTACTCGGGGGGCCTCGACACCAGCGTGATGCTGAAGTGGATCCAGGACCACTACGAAGCCGAAGTCGTCTGCCTCACCGTCAACCTCGGCCAGCCGGGCGAGGACTACGAGGTGATCGAACAGAAGGCGCTGCAGCTGGGCGCCGTCGAGTGCCACGTGGTCGACGCCCGCGAGCGCTTCGCGGCCGAGTTCGTCGCCCCGGCGATCAAGGCCAACGCCGTCTACGGCAACGGCTACCCGCTCTTCACCGCCCTCGGCCGGCCGTTGATCGCCGCGCTCGCGGTTGAGTACGCGCGGCAGACCGGGTGCGACACGATCGCCCACGGCTGCACCGGCAAGGGCAACGACCAGGTGCGGATCGAGGCCACGGTCGCCACCCTGGCGCCGGAGCTGAAGACGATCGCGCCGGTCCGCTCCTGGGAGATGGGCCGCGAGGAGGAGATCGCCTACGCCCGCGAAAACGGCATCCCGGTCAAGGGGGGCACCGAGGTCGCGCCCTACTCGATCGACGACAACCTCTGGGGCCGCTCCTCGGAGGGCCGCTGGATCGAGGACCTCGACCACGCGCCCGAGGACGACGTCTTCCAGCTGGTCACGCGGCCCGAGGAGGCCCCCGACGAGGCGGAGACCGTGACCGTCGGATTCGAGGCCGGGGTCCCCGTCTCGCTGAACGGCGAGCGCCTCGGCCTCGTCGAGTTGCTGGAAAAGGCCGCCGAGATCGGCTGCCGCCACGGCGTCGGCATCGTCGACCACATCGAGGACCGGATCGTCGGCCTCAAGGTGCGGGACATCTACGAGGTCCCGGCGGCGGCGATCGTTCTCACCGCCCACGAGGAGCTCGAGCGCCTGGTCGGCACGATCCACCAGAACCAGTTCAAGCCCGCGCTCGACCAGAAGTGGGGCTACCTCGTCTATGCCGGGCTCTGGTGGGAGCCGCTGCGCTCCGACCTCGACGCCTACATGGACGCGGTCAACGCCCAGGTCACCGGGGAAATCGGCCTGCGCCTCTACAAAGGCGGCGTCCGCGTCGTCACCCGCCACTCTGAGAACGCCGTCTACGACGCCCAGCTGGCGACCTTCGCCGAGTCCGGCGGCACCTTCGACCAGAACGCCTCACCGGGGTTCATCGAGCTCTGGTCGCTGCAGTCGCGGATGGCGCACCGGCTGCGGGAGCAGGGGGAGGGCTGATGTACAACCGCCTAGGCAAGGCCTCGGTCAAGTTCGCCTTCCGCTACATGCGCCGCCGCTACCGGCGCGAGAGCCGGATCGCGCTCGGCCTCTTCGGAGCCGGGATCGTCGCCGCGATCGCCTACTTCGCGACGCGCGAAGCCCCCGAAGGCTGAGCTCGCAACTTCGCTTGCGGGTTATCGGCAACTTGCAGGACTTTTAGGGCCGGCTCGGTAGCCTCGCCGCTTCGTGCGGCCGTTTGCCCTCAGAAGGGATCTCGCCTGGATCTGCGCCGCGGCGCTGCTCTGCGCGCTGCTCGTCGTGCTCGGCGCCGCTTCCGGCAGGGCCGGCGCGACCGAAGCCGAGCAGCTGGAAGCGAAGCTGGCCGCGGCGCGCGAGGAGGCAAGCTCGCTCTCCTCTCAGCTGCAGGCGACGGCCGCGGAACTCGCGGACGCCGAAGCCGAAGCGAAGGACGCCGCCGCCGAAGAGGAAGAACTCAGCGCGCTGCTGGCCGAAGGGCGCGAACGGGCCGCCGAGCTTGCCCGCAAGCTGGAGCTCACCCGACACCGGCTGGCGGTCGAGAAGGCCCGGTTGCAGCGCTCGCGCGCGGTTCTCGCCGCCCGGCTGGTCGCGATTTACGAGAGCGGAACCCCCAGCACCGCCGATCTCGTCTTCGGCTCCGGCGACTACGAGGACTTCGTCGCCCAGAACGACTACCTGCGGGCGATCTCCGAAGCCGACAGCGCCCTCGCCGACCGCGTCGCCGAGGTGCGCGCGGCGGTCCACCGCGAGGTCCTCGCGGTCGCCGACCTCAAGGCCGAAGCGGTCGCCTACGACGAACGGCTCGAAGCCGCCCGCTCCAAAATCGTCGTCGTTCGGGAAGCCGCGCAGGCCTCGGCGGCCCGCCTCGAATCCCTCAAGGGAAGCCGTGAAGCCTCGATGGCGACGCTCAAAGCCGACATCTCCGAATGGGTCGAGCAGGTCCAGGAAGCGCGGCTGGCCGAATCGGAAGCCGAAGCCGAAGAAGAGGTCGGCCGCTGGCTGGGTGGGCCGTACTCGATCCCGACCTACATCGTGATGTGCGAGTCCGGCGGCAACTACAGCGCGCTCAACCCCTCCAGCGGCGCCGGCGGCGCGTACCAGATCCTCCCCTCGACCTGGGAACTCTACGGCGGCAAGGGCGAACCTCAGAACGCCCCGAAGGCCGAACAGGACCGGATCGCCGCCGAAATCTGGGCCGACTCCGGCGGCAGCGCCTGGGTTTGCGCGTAGACCTCTCCGGATCAGCACGGAAGTAGCGCAAAAGCGTCACGGAACCCGTCGGTTCCGACGGACCGATTTGCCATGCTCGACGCCGCCCTTGAGCACCGCGTCTGCCGTACATCTCCATGCCCACAGCGAGTACTCGCTGCTCGACGGTGCCTGCAAGATCGACGCGATGGCCGCGCGGGCGGCGGAGCTCGACCAGCCGGCTCTGGGCCTGACCGACCACGGCGTGATGAACGGCGCCGTCGACCTCTACAAGGCCTGCAAGAAGCACGGGATCAAACCGATCGCCGGCCTCGAGGCCTACCTCGTCGACGACCGCAAGACGATCAGGGAGCAGACCCGGTATGAGCGCAACCATCTGACGCTGCTGGCCGAGACCGACACCGGTTTCGCGAACCTGGTCAAGCTCACCTCGGCCGGCTTCCTCGAGGGGTTCTCGCGCGGCAAGGCCAACGTCGACATGGACCTGCTCTCCCAGCACTCCGAGGGCGTGATCGTCCTCACCGGCTGCCTGCAGTCGCGCTTCTGCCGGCGCCTGATCGAAGAGCGCGACGGCGACGCCCGCGCCCACCTCGACGACCTGATCCAGGCCTTCGGCCCCGAGCAGGTCTACTTCGAGGTCCAGAAGAACGGGATCGAAGAGCAGGACAAGGCCAACGAGGGAATCGTCCGCTTCGCCCGCGAGCTGAACCGGCCGCTGGTCGGGACCGCCGACGTCCACTACCTGCGGCGCGAGGACTTCGACAACCACGCGGCGCTGCTCTGCGTGCAGACGAAGTCGACCCTGCAGATGCCGAAGATGAGCTTCGACACGAACGAGTTCTACATCAAGGACAACGCCGAAATGGCCGCGTCGTTCTCCGAGTGGCCGGAGGCGGTGCCGACCACCCTGGAGATCGCCGAACGCTGCAACATCGAGATCGAGCTCGGCAAACTGCTGCTGCCGCGCTACCCGACCGAGAACGGCGAGGAGCCCGAGGCGATGCTGCGGCGGATCGCGATGGACGGCCTCCGCGCCCGTTACGGCGACCCGCTGCCCGCCGAGGCGGTGGAGCGGTTGGAGTTCGAGCTCGGGGTGATCGAGGAGATGGGCTTCTCCTCCTACTTCCTGATCGTCTGGGACTTCGTCAGCTACGCCAAGCAGAACGGGATCGCTGTCGGTCCCGGCCGCGGCTCGGCCGCCGGCTCGATCGTCTCCTACAGCCTGAAAATCACCGATCTCGACCCGCTCGAAAACGAATTGATGTTCGAGCGCTTCCTCAACCCCGGCCGCAAATCGATGCCGGACATCGACATCGACTTCTCGGTCCGCGGCCGCGAGCGGATGATCCGCTACGTCGGCGAGAAATACGGCCGCGAATCGGTCGCCCAGATCATCACCTTCGGCAAGATGGCGCCGCGCGCGGCGACCCGCGACGCCGCCCGGGTGCTCGGCTTCGACTACGCCACCGGCGACCGGCTGGCGAAGCAGATCCCCGAGCCGATCATGGGCCGCAGCCCCTCCTTCGCCGAATGCCTCAAGTCCGGGCAGGAGCTGAAACGGACCTATGACTCCGAAGCGGACGCGAAGAAGATCATCGACGTCGCCCAGGGCCTCGAGGGGATCATCCGCAACAACTCGATCCACGCCGCCGCGGTGGTGATCGCCGACCGGCCGCTGCAGGAGGTCGTGCCGCTGCAGCTGGCCGAGGACAAGAGCGCCCCGGCGGCGCCGGCCAACGGCAACGGAAACGGCTCCGGCAAACCCGAGCGGCAGTACAAGATCGTCACCCAGTACTCGATGGGGCCGATCGAGGAGATCGGGCTGCTGAAGATGGACTTCCTCGGGCTGCGCAACCTCGACGTGATCGAGGACGCGATCGACATCATCGAGCGCTCGCGCGGCGAGCGGATCGACATGGAGCAGATCCCGATCGACGACGCCAAGACCTACGAGATGCTCGCCCGCGGCGACTCGACCGGCGTCTTCCAGTTCGAGTCCGAGGGAATGCGCGACGCGCTGCGGAAGGTCGGCCCGACCGAGTTCGCCGACATCGTCGCCCTCGGCGCGCTCTACCGGCCCGGTGCGATGGCCTACATCCCTACCTACGCGAAGGGCAAGAAAGACCCCTCGACGGTCCGCTACCCCGACCCGCGCCTGGAAGCGATCACCAAGGAGACCCACGGCTGCGTCATCTACCAGGAGCAGCTGATGCAGATCGCCCGCCAGATGGCCGGCTTCTCGGGTGCCCAGGCGGACGACCTGCGCAAGGCGATCGGCAAGAAGAAGCGCGACCTGATGGCGACGATGAAGGACAAATTCATGGAGGGGCTGGCGGAGTCCGGCACCGCGCCCAACGTCGCCGCCGACCTTTGGAAGCTGAACGAAGCCGCCGCCGATTACTCGTTCAACAAGTCCCACGCCGCCTGCTACGGGCTGATCTCCTACCGCACCGCCTACCTCAAGGCCAACTACCCGGCCGAGTACATGGCGGCGGTGATCTCCTCGGTGATGAACACCAAAGACAAGGTCCCGTTCTTCGTCAACCGCTGCGCGGAGATGGGGATCGACGTCCTGCCGCCCGACGTCAACTCTTCCGACCACAGCTTCGTGGTTTCCGAGAACGCGATCCGGTTCGGCCTCGACGCGGTCAAGAACGTCGGCCACGCGGCCGTCGAGGCGATCCTCCGCGCCCGCGAGGACAAACCGATCGAGTCGATCTGGGACTTCTGTGAGCGGGTCGACTCGCGCGCCGTCAACAAACGGGCGATCGAATGCCTGATCAAGTGCGGCGCGCTCGACTCGACCGGCGACAGCCGCAAAGGGATGCTGGAAACGCTGCCGGCGGCGCAGTCGGCGGGCCAGAAGGCCCAAGAGGACGCGCAGATGGGGCAGGGCTCGATCTTCGACTTCGGCGGCGAAGAAGCCGAGGGAGGGGCCTCCCAGTCGCAGGTCCACCACCGGCCGCCGATCCCTGGCGCCGAGTTCGACCGCGCCGAGATGCTGGCGATGGAGAAGGAGACCCTTGGCACCTACCTCTCCTCGCACCCGCTGCAGGAGGTCGGGCCGGCGCTGAGGGCGCGGGTCGACTGCAGCCTGGCGCAGCTCGCCACCAAGCCCGACGGCGGCTGGGTGACGGTCGGCGGCATCGTCGTCGAGTGCAAGAAGATCCGCACCAAGAGCGGCAGCCAGATGATGTTCGCGACCCTCGACGACGTCGAGGGCCAGGTCGAGATGCTGGTCTTCAAGGCCGACGAGGCCGAGAGCGCGGCGGTGATCCAGCCCGACGCGATCGTCCTGGTGCGCGGCCGGATCGACCACAAGGACCGCGGCGAGACGAAGCTGGTCGTCCAGGAGGCGCAGCGCTTCGAACCCGACCAGGCGGAGATCGCCAAGGCGGCCAAGGCGGCTCCGGCCCAGGCTGCGACCGCCGGGCCCTTCGAGGTCTCGATCGACCTCTCCCGCTGGAACGACGAGCTCTGCGAGGAACTGAAGGCCGTGTTCGAGCATCACAAGGGCGACGCCGAGGTCTTGCTCGTCGTCGGCGAGCGGCGCTTCAAAGTGGGGGAGGGCTACCGGGTCAAGCCCTCCGGCATGCTGCGCACCGAGCTGGACCACCTCTTGAGCGCCACCCCGCTGGCGGCGTGAGGCGTCCAAAGCGCTTGGTTCCGCGATCTCGCATCCCTAAGATTTCCGAATGACCGCGACCCGCACCCAGGTCGGCGAGTGCCGCCAGTGCCGCTCCTTCTGCGACAAGATGGTCGAGCCGCGGGGTTGCGTCGAGCTCGGCTGCCGCTACCTCTACAGCTACGTCGACCGCCTCACCGGCGAGCAGTACGTCGGCTGCATGCAGGAGGTCTACGCGGCCGAGGTGGAGTTGAGCGCGGTGCTGGAGAAAGGCGGCTTCGGCGGCGTGAAGATGACCGGCGCCCCGTTGCCGCACTGCCCCTTCTCGGTCGAGCAGGCCTACGAGGGCGAGGGCGAGTCCTACGGCTGCGTCAACCGGCGCTTCTTCGACTGCACCGACGAGGGCGCCGAGGGCCTGCGCGCCTTTGACCTGCGCGATGTCCGAGACGGTCTGATTTAGGCACGTCTCGATCTCGTCGTAATTTCGTGACACGACATCGTTCCGTGTAAACTTCGCCGTCATGGCTGACTCCTCCGTCGCCGACGTCGACGCGCAAGCGCTGCTCGACGAGGCCAACTCCACGTCCAGCGACTCGACCGAGCCGAAGTTCTCGCTTGAGCTCAACCAGGACCAGAAGGACATCCGCGAGTGGGTGCACGGCTTCGCCGAGAACGTCGTCCGCCCCGCCGCCGAGGAGTGGGACGAGCGCGAGGAAACGCCGTGGCCGGTCATCGAGGAGGCCGCCAAGATCGGCCTCTACAGCTTCGAAGCCGTCGGCCAGTTCTGGGCTGACGAGACCGGGCTGACGCTGCCGATCGCCAACGAGGAGCTTTTCTGGGGCGACGCCGGCATCGGTATGGCGATCATGGGCACGACGCTCGCGGTCGCAGCGATCTTCGGGCAGGGAACCCCGGAGCAGATGGGGGAGTGGATCCCCCAGTGCTACGGCACCCCGGACGACGTCAAGCTGGGTGCCTTCTGCGCTTCGGAGCCCGACGCCGGCTCCGACGTCTCCGGCATCCGTACCAGCGCCAAATACGACGAGGCCAAGGACGAATGGGTGCTGAACGGCCAGAAGGCCTGGGCGACCAATGGCGGCATCGCCAACGTCCACGTCGTGATCGCCTCGGTCGACCGCGAGCTCGGCTCCCGTGGCCACGCCGCGTTCATCATTCCGCCGAATACGCCGGGCTGCGAGCAGGGCGCCAAGGTCAAGAAGCACGGCCTCCGCGCCTCCCACACTGCCGATGTCCACCTCGACGACTGCCGCGTCCCGGGCTCCTGCCTGCTGGGCGGCAAAGAGAAGCTCGACGAACGCCTCGCCCGCGTCCGCGAGGGCAAAAAAGCCAAATCGCAGGCGGCGATGCAGACCTTCGAGGCGAGCCGGCCGACCGTCGGCGCCCAGGCACTCGGCATCGCCCGCGCCGCCTACGAGTACGCCCTCGACTATGCCAAAGAGCGCGAACAGTTCGGCCGCAAGATCGTCGAGAACCAGTCGATCGCCTTCGACCTGGCGAACATGAAGCTTGAGATCGACGCCGCCCGGCTGCTCGTCTGGCGCGCCGCCTGGATGGGCCGCAACGGCCACAAATTCGAAAACGCCGAGGGCTCGATGTCGAAGCTGAAGGCCGGGGAGGTCGCCGTCTGGGTCACCGAGCGCGCGATCCAGATCCTCGGCGGCAACGGCTACACCCGCGAGTTCCCGGTCGAGCGGATGCACCGCGATTCGAAGATCTACACGATCTTCGAGGGAACCTCCGAGATCCAGCAGCTCGTGATTTCCCGAGCGATCTCGGGCTTCCACATCAAATAAAGACTTACGGCGGGAGAGCAAGGACCGGGGCAGGGGTGCACCGGTCCTTGTCGCCTGCCTGAAAGCGATTTGGTGGGGGCCTGTCGGTGGGGGTCCCTGGGAGCACCTCCGCCGAGTGGGGCGGGGATGGGCTAACGCCTCCGAGGCAGTCGGCTCGGCTCCATGCTGAGTACCCAGGGACCCCCACCGACAGGCCCGACTAGTCGCGTCGCTTGCACTCAGTCACAAAGCCATCCGATTTCGAACACACCTGGGTGGGGCAATAATCGGCTGCGATCGCGAACTCGCCCTGCGGTTTAGCCTTTTGCAGCCCGGCGCTTGAGCCCTTCGCGGCGTAGGCGCTTCGCCAGGGTTACTTCGGCTTTCGAGGAGCCTTTCTTTTCGGGGCCGGGAGTCTCCAGGGTGGCCGGGAGGCCCTCGAAGCGGGGCTCGGAGAGGAAGGCGGAGAGTCCTCGTTTGCCCATCTCGCCTTTGCCGATGTTGGCGTGGCGGTCGAGGTGGGCGCCGAGGGGGACGGCGGCGTCGTTGACGTGGACGGCGCCGAGGCGCTCGATGCCGATCTTGGCGTCGGCTTCGTCGAGGACCGCAGTTAGGTGGGCCTCGTCGGTGATGTCGTAGCCCTGGGCGAACATGTGGCAGGAGTCGAGGCAGAGGCCGAGGCGCTTGTCGTCACCTACGCCCTCGATCAGGGCGGCGATCTGGTCCCAGTCGCGGGCGAGGAGGCCTTTGTGGCCGGCGGTCTGCTCGAGCAGCAGCGGGCAGGAGTCGGTTTCCTTCAGGGCCGCGGCGATGACCTTGGAGGCTCGTTTCAGCGACGGCTTCAGCGGGTCGGTTTTCTGCGAACCTGGATGCAGCACGACTCCCCTGGCGCCGATCGCGTCGCCGATCCGCAGCGCGTGGGTGAGCGAGGTCAGCGACTTCTTGCGCAGGTCCTTGTCTTTGGTCGCGCAGTTGATCAGGTAGACCGCGTGGATGATCACGGCTTCCACCGTGGAGCCGTCCATCGCCTCGCGGAAGGCGGCGAAGTCCTCCTCGCCGAAGTTCGTCGGCCGCCACATGCGCGGGCTCTGGTTGAAGATCTGGATAGATTCGCAACCGCGCTCCTCGCCGCGCCCGATTGCGTTGGCGAGTCCGCCGGCGGTGGAAACGTGCGCTCCTACGAACATGAAAAGCGATAACTCCCGTCTCAGGTTTGCTCCCTCGCCGACCGGTGCGCTGCACATCGGCGGAGCGAGGACCGCACTCTACAACTGGCTCGCAGCCCGCCACGACGGCGGCGAGCTGGTGCTGCGGATCGAGGACACCGACCGCGAGCGCTCGACCGCGGAGAACGTCGAGCAGATCCTCGACGCGATGCGCTGGCTGGAGCTCGACTGGGACATCGGGCCGGTCTCCCAGGCCGGCCGCGCCGAGAGCCACGCCGAGGCGCTGCAGAAGCTGCTCGACTCCGGGCACGCCTACCGCGACCACGCCACCGGCAAGGACGTCGAGGCGTGGAAGGCGGAGCACGGCGCCGGCCGCGGCTACCGCGGCACCCCGACCGACGACCCCACCGCGGCGATCCGGCTTCGCGTCCCCGACGAGGGCGAGACCGTCGTCCACGATCTGATCCGCGGCCCCGTCGCCTTCCCCAACCCGAGCTACGACGACTTCGTCATCGCCCGCGCCGACGGCTCGGTCCTCTACAACTTCGCGGTCGCCGTCGACGACGCCGAGATGGGGGTGACCGAGGTGGTGCGCGGCGACGACCACCTCTCCAACACCCCCAAGCAGCTGCTCGTGCTGGAGGCGCTCGGCTTCGAGGCTCCGCGCTACGCCCACCTGCCGCTCCTCCACGGCCCCGACGGCAAGAAGCTCTCCAAGCGCCACGGCGCCGCCTCGGTCCAGGAGCTGCGCGACGCCGGCTACCTGCCCGCCGCGGTGCGCAACTACATGGCGCTGCTCGGCTGGGGGACCGACGACGACACGACCCTGATGTCGACCGAGGAGCTGGTCTCCCGCTTCCGGGTCGCCGACGTCGGCAAATCAGCGGCGATCTTCGACGAGAAGAAGCTGCGCTGGCTGAACGGCCGCTTCATGCGCGAGATGCCGCTCGACGAGTACACCGCCGCGGTCGCCCGCCACCTCGGCCGCGAGGCCGACGAGCAACTGCGGGCTGCCTGCGCGATCGCCCAGGAGAAAGCCCAGACCCTGGAGGAGGTCTGGCCGCTGATCGGTTTCCTCTTCGAGCCGCCGGTCGCCGACGAGAAAGCCTGGGGCAAGGTGATGAGAGAGGGGACGGGGGAGGTGCTCGGCGCCGTCGCCGAGGCCCTCGAGCCCGTAGACCCCTTCGAGCCGGAGCCGATCGAGGCGGCGCTGGCGCCGCTGCTCGACCGCTTCAAGCTCAAGCCCGGCCGGCTCTACCAGCCGATCCGGGTGGCGATCACCGGCACCTCGGTCTCGCCGGGCATCTTCGAGTCCCTGGCTGTGCTGGGCCGGGACCGCTCGCTGGAGCGGATCCGGGCTGCGGCCGCGCGGCTCGGCACCTGAGAAATCCGCTCCAGAATCCCTAATTTTGGGGATTGGTTGAGACGCCTGGGCTAAACCTGCGCTCGTTTACTGCCGATGTGTTGTGCCAATGAGCGTCACGACCGCGCAGACGAACACCCGGGGCTCCCTGCAGGAGGACCCGAAGGCAAACGGATCCCGACCCGCAGCCGCTCCAGGCAGCCGCCTCGCCGAGGCTTTCGAGGCCGTCGAGCGTTTCCCGGTCCTGGTCGAGTCCCGCCAGCGGGTGATCTCCGCGGCGACCGCCGAGACCGCCCGCGTCGGCGAGATCGTCGAGGCGGTCGAGTGCGACGTCGCCCTGACGATCGCCGTGCTGCGTCAGGCCAACCGCGGCGGCCTCGTCGCCGGCGGCATCGCCGGCATCCCGGCCGCGCTGGAGGTCCTGAAGCCGGCCGGCGTGCTCGCCCTCGCCGGCACTGCGCCCAGCTTCGACTTCTTCGAGCCCAACGGCGGCGGCTGGGACCTGAAGCCCGAGCGCTTCCGTGTCCACGCCCTCGCCACCCAGCGGGCGGCCGACCGCCTCGGCCGCGTCGTCGGCTGGATCGACCGCGACGAGCTCGCCGTGGCGGCCCTGCTGCACGACGTCGGGCGCCTCGTCATCTCCCGCCTGCACCCGGGCTACAAGGTCTACTTCGACGCGATCTCCCGCACCCCCGAGCAGCGCCTGCGCGAGGAACGCGAGCAGCTCGGGATCGACCACGCCCTCGTCGGCGGCGTCCTCGCCCGCCGCTGGAACCTGCCCGCGCGGATCGCCGTCGCGATCGAGCGCCACCACGCCGAAGACGCCGACGGCCTGGCGGCGATGATCGCCACCGCCGACATGGTCGCCCACTACTGCCAAGGCGAGGCGATCTCGCCCGAGCGCCTTCGCTCCAGCGCCGAGCGCTGCGGCCTCAGCCCCGAGGCGCTGCGCGACCTTCTCTACGAGCTGCCGCTGCCGGTCCAGGACGCCTCGCGGGTCAGCGAGCCGTGCCCGCTGTCGAGCCGCGAGCTCGACGTCCTGCGCCACCTCTCCGAGGGGATGGTCTACAAGCAGATCGCCAGCGAAATGCACCTCTCCGTCTCGACGATCCGCACCCACCTGCACAACGTCTACGGCAAGATCGGCGCCGTGGATAGGGCGCAAGCTGTACTTACGGCAAGAGACCGCGGTTGGATCTGAGTCGCGTGACGTCCATCGCTTCGCAGTCGCAGCCTCGGATGACGCGCCTGACCGGCGCAGATCGCCACCCCCTTCCTCGCGAATGGCGCCGCCATTCACTCGTCAGGGTGCGTCGCCCTGCTTGGTCAGATCGCGCCCCCGAGGCCACGCCTGCTCGCGATGGACGCCCCGCGCCTTCGAGCGCAGTGCGCGGTTAGTCAATAAGGCACTCGCGCAGGGCGATCGCCACCGCGTGGGTGCGGTTCTTGGCGCCGAGCCGCGCCAGGGCGTTCTTCATGTGGGACTTGACCGTCTCTTCGCTGAGGTCGAGCTCGCGGGCGGCGACGGTGGTCGACTCGCCGTCGGCCAATAGCTGCAGGATCTGGCGCTGGCGGCGGGTCAGCTTGCCGCGGCTTCCTTTCGGCGGCACGGCGGGGTCGATGAAGCTCTCCTGGGCGGCGGCGGCGTCGACCGCGCGCCGCAGCTCCTCCGGCCCGGCGGTGCGGGCCACGTAGGCGCTGGCGCCCGCCTGCAGCGCGGCGGTGGCCAGGTGGCGTTCGGGCAGATCGCCGTGGGCGACGATCCCGAGCGCCGCGCTGGAGCGGTGCAGGATCCGGATCGCCTCCGGGCCGCTGAGCCCCCGGCCGTCGCCGTTGCCGCGCCAACGCATGTCGACGATCGCGACGTCGAAGTCGCCGACGTCGCGGACAAGGTCGAGGCCCTCCTCGCGGGTGGTCGTCTCGTGGACGACGAAGCCGCCGTCGAGGGCTTGGCGGATCCCAAGCCGGACGAGAGGGTGACCGTCGATCACCAGGCAGTTAGGGGGCTCGCTCAGGGCTCGTTTCCGATCGAATCGTTTTCGCAGTGCGGGCAGAAGTGGCCTTCCGGCGCCCGCGAGCCGATCCTACCCAGCCGGAGGGTGCGGTAGAAAGTCCTTTGTGATCTCAATTACCTCAAAGAGCAGGTATGCCGTCGTTGCTTTGGCGGAGTTGGCACGCGCCGGCGAGCGCCCGGTGCCGATCAAAGAGCTCGCCGAGCGCCGCGAGATCCCCGAGCAGTTCCTCGAGCAGCTTTTCTCGACCCTGCGCCGCAACGGCCTCCTCACCAGCCACCGCGGCATGCGCGGCGGCTACACCCTGGCGCGCCCGGCGGAGGAGATCACCGTCCTCGACGTCGTCCAGGCCCTCGACGGCAAAGTCGGCGACGAGGCCGACGAGGCCGGCGGCATCTGGGCCGAGGGCGTCGCCGCCCTGCGCAAAGTCTTCGGCCAGACGACGATCGCCGAAATCGCCCGCCGCGAGGCCGAAGAGTCCGGCAGCGGCATGTACTTCATCTAGCTGTAGCGGTGGTGGAGCGGCGCGATGTCTTGTGGCAGTGAAGTAATGATCTGTCTGCTTCGGCTGGAATACTCCTACTGTGACTTCGTCTGGACATTCCCCGAGCAATCCGAATCCGATTGCAATCGCGTGGTATGTCGAAGAGGCGCAGCGCTTGCTTGAGGATCAGCAGCGGCGCGCCGAGTCTCTGCGCACGAGGGGAGGGCAGGTGGCGGGCTTCGGTGCCGTCTTTCTTGCATTGGTAGGCGGCAACGCCGCCGAGATTCTCGAAACGGTCGATGGTTTCGCAGGTGCTCTGGTTGGCGCAGCCTTACTGGGTGCTGCTATTTGTCTGGCGGCGTCGGTTGTGGTCGCAGTCGTTGGCGTTATCAAGCCACAGCCGTTTGCGACGATCTCGGCCGACGAGATCACCAACTATCTCTCAGACCGATTTCTTAATGAGCCCGATCTCTGGCGCGTTCATGTTCGATCACTTCGAGCATTGGAGAAGGCCGCTAGCGATGCTCAGAATGGAGGCAATGCGGCTGCCAGAGCGATCAACCTTTCGCTTTACGCGTTTCTCGCTGGCCTCGGATTTTCGGTGTGTGCGCTTGGTACCCTGATTGTGGAGTTGCTCTGATGTCGAAATCACCAAATCCCTCCACTCCGCCCCCGGACGTGCCGCTGGATCAGACGACGGCCCCGATTGACTACGAGGGCCGCGATGCTCCGAGCGGTGGCTCTAAATGAGCGACCCCGAGGAACGCGAAGAGCCAGTTCAGTTGGCTCCCGAGATCCCGATTGATCAGACCACGGCTCCGCTCGACAATCTGCAAGAGGGACTCTCAGGGGGGGTTCCGCTCGATCAGACGCGATCAGAGATGCGCAAGGTTCTTGGTTCTGAGGGTGTGCCGTCGTCTCGTCGACGCCCGCGCGCATAATTTTTGCGCTGTTAGCTTTACGACCGATTTCTAAGCTTTTCTCTAGCGAGGGCCAAAGTTGTCCCGTCCCGGGCCAGGGTCGGGTGGCACCCTTGGTATGTGTCCCGCAGAGACCGATTCGTCGCCCTCCTTCTCGCCGCGCTGGCGCTCGTGCTGGTTGCCGCCGCGGTGCTCGGCGACCGGGCGGATGCGGCTTGGCCGGGGCGAAATGGGGAGGTCGTCTACCTCGGGGTGCGGAAGGGCGAGCTGCCTTACGAGTCGGGCTATCTCACCACCGGACTGCGGGTCTTTGAGCCGGGGGTGCCGGGCTCGACCCGGGTGCTGACCGAAGACTCCACCGGCGCGGATCCACAGGTCTCGCCGGACGGGCGGACGGTTGTCTTCTCACGTGAGATCGCCAGCGGACTGCCGTTCCCCCATGAAACCCTGCGCGCGATCTTCGCGATCGGCATCGACGGCGATGACCTGCGGCAGCTGACCGGCGGCGGCCCGCAAGGGGAGAGCGACATCGAACCGGCCTTCTACCCCTCGGGAGAGAGCATCGTCTTCGACCGGGCCTCCGGCCCGACCGGCGAGGGGGATCTCTACTCGATCCGCCTCGACGGCTCGGACCCGCGAAGGCTCACCAGCGGGCAGACCAGGGAGCAGGGGCCGACGGTCTCGCCGACCGGTCGCCAGATTGCCTTTACCTGCGGACCCGCGGACGGCAATGCGCGGATCGAAGACGTCTGCTCGATCCGCCCCGACGGCTCGCACCGCCGCGTCCTCACCCGCAAGCTCAAACAGGGCGCTGAGCCCTTCGACCCCGACTTCAGCCCCTCCGGGCGCCAGATCGCCTTCACCCTCGGGCCGGGCACCGCCGCCGACGTCTTCACGATGCGGGCCGACGGCGGTGGCCTGGGGGCGCTGACCAACCGCTCGCCTGGTGGCCGCCGCACCTTCCCGCGCGGGTTCGGCTACGCCTCGCCTGCCTATGCACCCGGAGGCGGTTCTCTGGTAGCCCTCGAGCGCGGCGGCGCCGGGCCGCGCCTGGTGCGGATCAGACTCCGCGACCCGCGGCATCCGAAGCCGCTGCGGGGCGGCACGCTGGCCAGCTCTCCGGTCTGGATTCCGGGTTAGACTCACCCCCGATGGGGAGCCACTCCGCCAAGCTCGTCGCCGTCCTCTGCGCGCTGGCCTGCCTGCTCGTGCCCGCCTCGGCGGCGGCGGCGCCGGCGGTGAACGGCGTCTTCCCGCTCGACTCGCTGGAAAGCAACAACAAGATCGTCGCCGGCCCCGACGGGAACATGTGGGTGACGCTCGGCGCCGGTAAAGACGTGGCCCGGATCACGCCCGACGGCCAGATCCAGGAATTCGAAATCGAAGGGGTCGAAAACGACGCCGAGGGGATCGCGCCCGGTCCCGACGGAAACCTGTGGGTGCCGACGATCGGCAAAGTCGCCAGGTTCAACCCCGGCGATCCGGAAGGCACCGACAAATCGTTCAACCTGGCGGGGATCAACGGAAGCGCACAGATCGTCGCCGGACCCGACGGCAACATGTGGGTCGCCTCCAACAGCGGGTTTATCCACTTCAACCCCGGCAACCCCGAAGGCACCGCATCCCCGGTCACCGTAGAAGACACCTTCAGCCCGAAGGACATCGACGTCGCCGGCTCGCTGATCGCCGTCGCCGACTTCAACGAAAAACGCGTCGCTACCTTCAGCACCGCCGGCACGCAGGTCAACTTCGCGCTCAAAGGCAGCCCCCAGGGCGTCGCCGGCGGGCCGAATGGGCAGATCGCCTTCTCGCAGCAGAGCGAAGAACCAGAGGAAGTCGGCCGCATCGATCCCCCGGGCCAGGCGCAGGGGCACGAGATCGACGGCGATCCCTTCGGCGTCGCGCTCGGCCCCGACGGCGCCTACTGGATCGCCCGCTCGGCCAAAGCGGAACTAATCCGCATGACCACCAGCGGCGAGGTCACGACCCTGCCCGGCCTGCCGGCCAAATACTTCCCCCGCCAGGTTGCGGGCGGCCCCGGCGGCACCGTCTGGGTGACGATGGAAATCCCCGGCGAAGGCATCGCAGCGGTGGCCCGGGTCACGGGGGTCGAAAAGCCGGGCGGCAACCCGCCTCCTCCGCCGCCGGCAGCCCCGCAGACGAAGATCAAGAAGGGGCCGAAGAAGGTCGTCAAGATCGCGACGAAGAAGGCGAAGGTCAAGTTCGTCTTCTCCTCGCCGACCGCCGGCGTCAACTTCCAGTGCTCGCTGACCAAGCTGAAGGGGAAAAAGACCAAGGCGGCCCCGTTCAAGGGCTGCAAGTCGCCGAAGCGCTACAAGCTCGTGCCCGGCCGCTACCGCTTCCAGGTCCGTGCCGTCAACGCCGGCGTCCCCGATCCGACCCCGGCGGCCCGCAAGTTCAAGATCGTCCGCGTCAAGCGCTGATGCGGATCGGCGCCGAGGCCTCGGCCGTCGTCGGCAACACGCCGATGGTGCTGCTCGACCGCCTCTCCGAGGGGGTGGCCGGCGAGGTCTGCGTCAAGCTCGAGTACTTCAACCCCGGGGGCTCGGTCAAGGACCGGATCGGGGTGGCGATGATCGACGCCGCCGAAGCCGAGGGCCGGATCCAGCCCGGCAAGGCGGTCGTCGTCGAGCCGACCAGCGGCAACACCGGCATCGCCCTGGCGATGGTCTGCGCCGCCCGCGGCTATGAGCTGATCCTCACCTTGCCGGAGGGGATGAGCCGCGAGCGCGGCAAGCTGCTGCGCGCCTACGGCGCCGAGGTCCGTGAGACGCCGTCGCTGGGGGGGATGAACGAGGCGGTGGCGCTGGCCGAAGAGATCCGCGACCAGCGCAAGGGGTTCATGCCGATGCAGTTCTCCAACCCCGCCAACCCGGAGATCCACCGCCGCACCACGGCGGAGGAGATCTGGAGCGACACCGACGGCGAGATCGGCGCCTTCGTCGCCGGGGTCGGCACCGGCGGCACGATCACCGGGGTGGGGCGGATGCTGAAGGAACGCGCCCCGGAGGCCCTCGTCGTCGCGGTCGAGCCGGCAAGTTCGCCCGTCCTCTCCGGCGGCTCGCCCGGCCCGCACAAGATCCAGGGCATCGGCGCCGGCTTCGTCCCCGAGAACCTCGACCGCGCGGTGGTCGACGAGGTGATCCCGGTCGGCGACGAGGACGCGCTGGAGACGGCGCGCCAGGTGGCGCAGGAGGAGGGGGTGCTGGCCGGCATCTCCGCCGGCGCGAACATCTGGGCGGCGCTCGAGGTCGCCCGCCGCCCCGAGATGGCCGGGAAGAGGGTGGTGACGATCGTCTGCGACTCGGGTGAGCGCTACATGTCCCTACCCTTCTTCTCACCATGAACCGCTGGAAAAGGGTGGTCAGCGAGATCCGCGCCGACGTCAGGGCGGCGCGCGAGCGCGACCCCGCCGCCCAGGGCGTCTCCAGCTTCGAGATCCTCACCAGCTGGGCCGGCGTGCAGGCGCTGCTGGCGCACCGCGCCGCGCACGCGCTGCTCGAAGCCGGGGTGCCGCTGCTGCCGCGGCTGATCGCCTACCTGACCCGCTCGGTGACCGGCGTCGAGATCCACCCCGCCGCCCGGATCGGCAACTCCTTCTTCGTCGACCACGGCTCCGGCGTGGTGATCGGCGAGACCGCGGTGATCGGCGACTGCGTGACCCTCTACCAGGGGGTGACGCTGGGCGGCACCGGCTTCCAGCGCGGCAAGCGCCACCCGACCCTCGGCGACAACGTCACCGTCGGCAGCGGCGCCAAGCTGCTCGGCCCGATCGCGGTCGGCGACGGGGCGAAGATCGGCGCCAACACGGTGGTCGTCGAGGACGTGCCTCCCGGCGCCACCGTGGTCGGGAACCCCGGCCACCCGGTGCGGCTGGAAGGCAGGCGGGTCGAAGGCCCCGACGCCGACTGGATCCACCTGCCCGATCCGATCGCCGACGCGATCAAGGCGCTCTCGGAGCGGATCGCCGAGGTCGAGGAGCGGCTCGCGCGCCTCGACGGCGGCAACGGCCCCTCGGCCGAGGTGGCGAAGATCGAGCCCCGCACCGGCCGTTCTTCGGCCGGCGGCTGAGGTCGGGGCGCTTTAGTTGCCTCTTGGTCCACTAAGACGCCCGGCGGCTGCTGCGGGGTTGGTCGCACTGGCTCTAGCCCTTGCCTCGTGTGGTGGCGGCGGCGAACGGGAGGCGCTGGAAGCGATGATCCGTCGACGTTTCCCAAGTCGACATCGGGGGCGACTCGGCCGCCGCCGTCCTTCGCTTCGAGGGGTCTCTCGTCGACGGCCAGAAGGTGCAGTATGAGTTCGTCAAGCGCGACGGAAAGTGGAAGTTCGACGAGATAGTCGGCTTCGTCGATCTCGACGCTCCGCACCTGATCCTGGAACTGGGACGCAAAGGGCTGCTGGGGGCAGAATCGCCGGCGGAAGCGGAAAACGTCGCCTGCTGGATCGGCCGCATGGAACACATGAGCGACCAGACGCTGGAAGAACTGCTGTTCGGAGAAATCGACGTGTCGGACCGCTGCACCGCCGAATCGAACGCGATCTGAGGCCGTCGAGCCCCGCCGCGCCCATGTCTATGCTCGCTTGGTGAGCTTGCAGGAGCAATTCGACCCCGATCCCGAGGCCCAGGCACCGGCCGCCGGTGCCCCGACCGAGCCCGGCGCCGACCGCGTCGAGCGGCTTCTGGCTGGGCTGAACACGCCGCAGCGCCAGGCGGTCGAGCACGGCGAAGGGCCGCTGCTTGTGCTTGCCGGCGCCGGCTCGGGCAAGACCCGCGTATTGACGCACCGGATCGCCTACCTGCTCGCCACCGGCGCCGCCCGGCCCGGCGAGATCCTGGCGATCACCTTCACCAACAAAGCCGCGGCCGAGATGCGCGAGCGCGTCGGCCAGCTGGTCGGCCGCTCGGTGCGGGCGATGTGGGTGACGACCTTCCACTCCGCCTGTGCGCGGATGCTGCGGGTCGACGCCGAGCGGCTCGGCTACTCGAAGAGCTTCACGATCTACGACCAGGCGGATTCGCTGCGGATGCTGAAACGCTGCCTCACCGAGCTCGGGGTCGACCCGAAACGGTTCCCGCCGCGCGCCGTCCACGCGAAGATCTCCGGCGCCAAGAACCAGCTGATCGACTCCGACTCCTACAACGAAGCCGCCTACGCCGAGTTCGAGGAGGCCGTCGCCGAAGCCTTCCCGCTCTACGAGAAGCGGATGCGCGAAGCCAACGCGATGGACTTCGACGACCTCTTGGTCCGCAGCGTCAACGTGCTGGAGCTGTTCGAGGACGTGCGTGAGCGCTGGCGCCGCACCTTCCGCCACGTCCTCGTCGACGAGTACCAGGACACCAACCACGCCCAGTACCGGCTGCTGCAGCTGCTCGCCGGAGAGCAAAAAAACCTGATGGTCGTCGGCGACGACTCGCAGTCGATCTACGGCTTCCGCCACGCCGACGTGCGCAACATCCTCGACTTCGAAAAGGACTTCCCCGACGCCGAGGTGGTCAAGCTCGAGCAGAACTATCGCTCGACCCAAACGATCCTCTCCGCCGCCAACGCGGTGATCGAACGCAACCGCGAGGGGCTGAAGAAGGAGCTCTGGACCGAAGACGAGGGCGGCGTGCCGGTGCAGCTGAACGAGCTGACCGACGAGCACGAGGAGGCGCGCTGGGTCGCCGGCGAGATCGAACGGCTGGAAGAGGAGGAGGGCGTCGCCCGCTCCGGGGTCGCGGTCTTCTACCGGACCAACGCGATGAGCCGGGTGCTGGAGGACACGCTGCAGCGCTTCGACGTCTCCTATCAGGTGATCGGCGGCACCAAGTTCTACGAACGGGCGGAGATCAAGGACGCGATCGCCTACCTCAGCCTGCTCGCCAACCCAGCCGACCTCGTCTCTTTCGGCCGCGTCGTCAACTCGCCGCGGCGGGGGATCGGCAACACCAGCCAGGGCCGGATCGCCTCGCACGTCAACACCACGGGCCAGCCGATCTGGGAGGTGATCGAGCGTGCGGAGGAGGTACCAGGTTTGAGCGGCGCCGCGATCAAGTCGGTCGGCCGCTTCTACGAGACGATGGCCGGCCTGCGCGAACGCGCCGACGAAGCCGGGCCGGTGGCGACTCTGCTGGAGGCGGTCCTGCACGAGACCGGCTACCTGGAGGCGCTGGCGGCCGAGCGCACGATCGAGGCCGAAGGCCGGGCCGAAAACCTGGAAACGCTGATCGCCGGCGCCGCCGAGTTCGACATCGAGCGCGAGCGCGAGGGGGAGAGCGAGGTGACGCCGCTGGAGGAGTACCTGCAGCAGATCTCGCTGTTCACCGAGCAGGACGGGCTCGCCGCCGAGGGCGAGTTGGTGACCCTGATGACCCTGCACAACGCCAAGGGCCTGGAGTACGACACGGTCTTCATCGTCGGCTGCGAGGAGGGCGCCTTCCCGCACATGCGGGCGCTGGAAGAGGGTGGCGAAGAAGAGGAGCGCCGCCTCTGTTACGTCGGCATCACCCGCGCCCGCAAACGCCTCTACATGACCTGGGCCCGTGAGCGGCGCCTCTTCGGCCGCGCCGAGCACAACCTGCCCTCGCGATTCGTCGACGAGCTGCCGAGCGAGCTGACCGAAAGCCACTCGACCGCCGCCCGCAGCCTCGGGACCAGCTGGAGCACCTCGGTGACTAACGAGGTGGACCCGGCGCAGCCGCTCGACCCGGGCCCGACTCTGGAACTGCAGACCGGCGACGACGTCGTCCATGCCAGCTTCGGCGACGGCGTCGTCACCGCGGTCGAGCCCGGCGGGGTGGTCGTCGTCCGCTTCTCGGGCGACGGGACCGAGCGCAAGTTGATGGCCGACTACGCGCCGATCCGGAGGCGCTGAGGGTGGCCGCACGGGTGATCGACGGCAAGGCCGTCGCCGCCGCGGTCCGCGAGCGGGTCAAGGTCGACGTCGCCGCCTACGAGCAGGAGACGGGACGCGTCCCCGGCCTGGCGACGGTGCTGGTCGGAGAGGACCCGGCTTCGCAGGTGTACGTGGGGATGAAGCGCCGCAACACCGAGGACGTCGGGATGCGCTCGATCCACCACGAGCCCGACGCCGCAATCCGGGAGGAGGAGCTGCTCGACCTGGTCCGCAGCCTCAACGAGGACGATGAGGTCGACGGCATCCTCGTGCAGCTGCCGTTGCCGGCCCATATCGACGAGAACGCGATCGTCGCCGCGATCGACCCGGCCAAGGACGTCGATGGCCTGACCCCCGTCAACGCCGGCCTCCTCGCCCACGGCGCGCCGGGGCTCGTCCCCTGCACGCCTGCCGGTGTCATGGAGTTGCTCGCCCACGAGGGGGTCGACCTGGAAGGGGCCGAGGCGGTCGTCGTCGGCCGCTCGAAGCTGGTCGGGGTGCCGGTCGCCCGCCTGCTGCTGCAGGCCAACGCGACGGTGACGATCTGCCACTCGCGGACCCGAGACCTCGACGCGACCTGCCGGCGGGCAGACGTCCTCGTCGCTGCGGTCGGCGTCCCGCGCCTGCTCGGAGCCGAGGCGGTGAAGCCGGGGGCGGTGGTGATCGACGTCGGCGTCAACCGGCTCGACGAGGGCCTGGTCGGCGATGTCGACTACGAGGCGGCGGCCGAGGTCGCCGGCGCGATCACCCCGGTTCCGGGCGGCGTCGGGCCGATGACGATCGCGATGCTGCTCTCGAACACGCTGCAAGCGGCCCGGTCTCGAACCCCCTGAGACAAGGTATTCCGCCATTTATCGCGTATATCCACAGAGAACTGCCACCTGAGGAGAGGAATTCGTTATGGACAGGCTCAGCACGGGGGAGAAGATCGCCGGGGGGTCGGCCGTCCTTCTCTTCATCTTCATGTTCTTCGACTGGTTCAAGGTCGAGGTCAGCAGCGGCGACGGGCTTTTCAGCGTCAGCGCGGGCGGCAACGCCTGGGAATCCTTCAGCACGATCGACATCATCCTGCTGATCACTGTGCTCGTCGCCGTCGGCGTCGCGGTGCTGCGGGCGACCGACGCGGTCTTCGAGCCGCCCTTCTCGCTCAACGCCGCGGTAGCGATCCTCGGCGGCATCTCGGTGCTGCTGATCCTCTACCGGATCATCGACCCGCCGATCGACACCGGCGGCATCCCCGGCGTCGACGTCAGCCGCTCGTTCGGCGTCTACCTCGGCCTCCTCGCCGCGGCCGGCATCACCTACGGCGGCTACCGAGCGATGCAGGAAGAAGGGACCTCGTTCGGCGAGATCGGAGACAGCTTCTCCAGCCGCGGCGGTACGGGCGCCGGCACCCCGCAGCAGCCGCCCGCGGCTACGCCGCCGCCCCCGCCGCCTCCGCCGAGCTCCGGCCAGGGCGGTCCGCCGCCGCAGTAGCCACACCCCGGGAGACCTGCTTCGCGAAAGCGATGATGGTCATCATCGGGTTGACGCCGACGGCGGTCGGGAACAGCGAGGCGTCGGCCACGTAGAGGCCGGCGGTCCCGTACACCGACCCGTCGACGTCGCAGACTCCACGGCGCGGATCCGCTGAGATCCGCGCCGTCGCCATCGGGTGGAAGGCCTCGAGCCGCAGCTCGGAGGCCTTGAACCGGGTGGCCTCGAAGGCCGCGAGGCCGCCGGGCTTCAGCACCCCGGCCCGCGGGATGTTTGGGTAGACCTCGGTGGCGCCGGCGGCGAAGTGGACTTCGGCGGCGCGGGCGATCCCGAAGGTCACCTTGGCGGCGTCCTCGTCGTTGAGGTGGTACTTGGCGCGGAAGGCGCCGTCGTTGGCCAGCCCGACCCTGCCCACCGAGGTGTCGCGCAGCTGCACCCCGATCGAGCCGATGCGGCCGAAGTCGTGCATCGCCCGCTGGTGCTCGGGGCCGGTGCCGACCAGCCAGGCCCCGCCGAAGGCCAGCGGCGTGAAGGTCGCCTCCAGCAGGACGCCGCGCGACTCCTCCCACTGGTCGACGTAGTAGCTCTGCATGACGCCGTCCCAGCCGCGCACCTCCTCCTCGTAGCGGGCGCCGACCCAGCAGGCGGGGTGGATGCGGAGGTTGCGGCCGACTTGGCCGCCGCCGAGGCCCGAGCGCAGCAGCAGCTCCGGCGTCCCGAACGAGCCGCCGGCGGCGATCACCGCGCGCCGCGCGCGGACGGTGAAGGGCCGCGGGCGGCCGCTCGCGTCGCGCGCCGAGCAGGCGACGCCGACCGCGCGGCCGTCCTCGACCAGGACCCGCCGCGCCTCGACCCCCGTCCGCAGCCGCGCCCCGGCAGCCACCGCGCGCGGCAGGTAGCTGACGTGCATCCCCTGCTTGGCGTCGATCGCGCAGCCGTAGGGGCAGGAGCTGCACTGCACGCAGCTGCCCGCGTTGCGGCTGATCGGACCGCCGCTGAGGCCGAGCGCTTCGGCCCCCTCCATCGCCAGCTGGCCGTTGCGGCCCATCCGGTTGGGGTCGAGCCGGGTGACGCGGAGGGTGTCCTCGGCCTCGGCGAAGTCGGCGTCGAGGTCGTGCGCCCAGGAGAGGCCGAACTCGCCGCGCCACTCCTCCAGCACCGAGTCCGGGGCGCGGAAGCAGGTGCCGGAGTTGATCACCGTGGTGCCGCCGACGGCCTTCGCAACCGGGACCGGGATCGGCGGCCGTCCGTCGGCGATCGTCAGCCCGGCTTCGCGGTAGAGCGACTGGATCGCCTCCAGCCGGTCGGCGGGGTAGCTGTCGCGGTCGAAGTGCTCGCCGGCCTCCAGCACGAGGACGTCGAGGCCCGCCGCGGCCAGCTCCGCCGCGGCGACCGCGCCGCCGGCGCCGGAGCCAACGATCGCGACGTCGCATTCCTCGCCCTCGCCGCGCGGCTCGGTGTCGCCGAGCGAGCCCGCCGGCTCGGGCAGGGACCCGTCGGCGAGGGCGCAGGTGGTGACGGTCCCGATCCGGGCCTCGACCTCGGGCGAGACCGCGTAGCCGAGGGTCGAGAAGAGCTTGCCCAGTAGCAGCAGGTCGTGGTGGAGGGGAAAGCTGGAGGAGTCGAGCTTGCGGAGGAAGTCCTGGGCCGCCTCCGGGTCGAGGCGGCTGAAGCGCCAGGGAAACGGCAGCCACTCGAAGGCGCGCAGGCCGAGGCGCAACCGCAGCAGCAACGGGGGCGCGAGCGAGCCGATGAAGGCCGCGACCGGGCCGGAGACGTCGACGTCGCGCTCCGCCGCTGGCAGCCCGTCGATTCCCGGCGCCATCGCCGCGCAGATCGCGCTCAGGGTGCGCTGCTCAGCGGCCGAGAGCCCTGGCGCGCGCCTTCAACCGGGCTCGGCGGGGCGGCCGATGCGCCCGGCCAGCATCCAGAGCCAGAGCGCGAGCAGTGCCAGGAAGCCATCGACGAGGAAGTTCAGCAGGTAGATGAAGACCGGTTCCTGGATCGCGAAGAAGGCGAGCGAGCCGAGCGAGGAGGCGGTCTTGCCGGCGGCCAGGACCAGCAGCAGCGGGCGGTAGCGGACGACGTCAGCCTGGGCGACGAGGCAGATGCCGGTGATCACGACCATGTAGGCGAAGGCCAGCGCCAGCCAGAGGTACTCCTGGGTGTGCGGCGCCCGGTGGTCGTTGCCGAACCATTCGCCGACGTCGGAGATGACGTCGAGAACGCCGCTCGGCACGAGGAGGAAGAGGAGGCCGACGACGGCGAAGCTCGCCGCCAGCAGGCGGAGGTTGAAGACGACGAATCTCTCGGCGGCGGGCCCCTGCATCGGTCGGCACTCTAACTGGCTGTGCAGCCAGTTTCCATACCTACCTTAGAATCACGCCGATGATCGAGCGAGACCAGGTGCTGCACGTGGCGAAGCTGGCCCGCCTCCGACTCTCCGAGGAGGAGGTGGAGTCGATGGTCGGCGAGCTTTCCGGCATTCTCGGGCACGTTGACCGCATTGGGAATCTTGACCTGGAGGGGGTCGAGCCGACCTCCCACGTGGTCGCGCTCGAGAACGTCCTCCGCGCCGACGAGCCGCGACCCAGCCTGCCGCGCGAGGTCGCCCTCGCCGAGGCCCCGGAACCGCAGGACGGCGCCTTCCGCGCCCCATCGCCACAGGCCGAGTAGATGAGCGACCTACTGGCACTCACCGCCCTCGAGGCGCACGAAGCGATGGTCGCCGGCGACCTCGACGCGGCCGAGTACACGGCCGCCTGGCGCGAGGCTGCCGCCGGCGACGAGCTGAACGCCTACCTGTGGCGCGACGAGGGCGAGGAGGAGTCGCGGGCGATCGCCGTCGAGCGCGACTGCATCGCCCCGATCGCCGTCAAGGACATCTTCTGCACCGAGGGGGTGCCGACCACCGCCGGCTCGAAGATCCTCGAGGGCTACCGCCCGCCCTACAGCTCGACCGCCGTCCGCAAGCTGATCGAGGCCGGCGCCCCGATCCTCGGCAAGACCAACATGGACGAGTTCGCGATGGGCTCCTCGAACGAGAACTCCGCCTTCGGGCCGGTGCTCAACCCCTGGGGCAGTGACCGGGTCCCCGGCGGCTCCTCGGGCGGCTCGGCGGCGGTCGTCGCCGGCGGCCTTGCGCCCTGGGCGATCGGCACCGACACCGGTGGCTCGATCCGCCAGCCCGCCGCCTTCTGCGGGATCGTCGGCCTCAAGCCCACCTACGGCGCAATCTCCCGCTACGGGATGATCGCCTTCGCCTCCTCGCTCGACCAGTGCGGGCCGCTGACCCGCACCGTCTCCGACGCGGCCCTCCTGCTCGGCATCCTCCAGGGCAAGGATCCCTGCGACTCGACCTCGGTCGGCCTCGACGCCGGCGTCTCGCTGCCGGGCCGCGAGGACCTCTCCGGTCTGCGCTTCGGGGTCCCGGCCGAGCTCGGCCACGACGAATACGACGCCGGCGTCCGCGCCGTCTTCGAGCAGACGCTGCGCAAGATCGAGGACCTGGGCGGCGAGATCGCCGAGGTCTCGCTGCCGAGTACCGAGCACGGGATCTCGGCCTACTACGTGATCGCGCCCGCCGAGGCCTCCTCCAATCTCGCCCGCTACGACGGCGTCCGCTACGGGGTGCGCCGCGGCGGCGACGGCGACCTGATCGAGATGTACGAGACGACCCGCTCGGAGGGTTTCGGGCCCGAGGTGAAGCGGCGGATCATGCTCGGCACCTACGCGCTCTCCTCCGGCTACTACGACGCCTACTACGGCAAGGCGCAGAAAGTCCGCACCCGGATCGCCACCGACTACGCCGAGGCCTTCTCGGCGGTCGATTTCGTCGTCACCCCGACCGCGCCCTCGGTCTCCTTCAAGCTCGGCGAGAAGACCGACGACCCGCTGGCGATGTACCTGAACGACTTCTTCACGGTGCCGATGAGCCTCGCCGGGATCCCGGCGATCTCGATTCCGGCCGGCCTCGCCGAGCCCGAGGGCGGCGGCCCGCAGCTGCCGGTCGGTTTTCAGATCGCGGCGCCGGCCTTCGGCGAGCAGCCGCTGCTCGAGGCCGCCTACGCGCTCGAACAGGGGATCGGCTTCGACGCCAAACCGGGGGACGCGAATGGCTGAGCTCGAGGCGGTCATTGGGCTGGAGATCCACGTCCAGCTGGCGACGAAGACGAAGATGTTCTGCGGCTGCGAACTCTCCTTCGGCGACGAGCCGAACGTCCACACCTGCCCGGTCTGCCTCGCCCACCCGGGCGTCCTGCCGGTGCCCAACGAGCAGGCGATCCGCTACGCGCTGCAGATCGGCCTCGCGCTCGGCTGCGAGATCGCCCCGTATTCGATCTTCCACCGCAAGAACTACTTCTATCCCGACAACCCGAAGGCCTACCAGATCAGCCAGTACGACATCCCGATCTGCGGCCCCGGACGGCTCGGCGACATCCGCATCCATCGCGCCCACCTCGAGGAGGACGCGGCGAAGATGATCCACGTCGGCGAGTCGGGGCGGATCCACGGCTCCGGCGCCTCGCTGGTCGACTTCAACCGCGGCGGCACGCCGCTGGTGGAGATCGTCACCGAGCCCGACCTGCGCGGAGCGGCCGAAGCGGCGGACTGGGCGCGCCTGCTGCGCGAGACGGTGCGCCAGCTCGGTGTCTCCGACGTCAACATGGAGGAGGGGAGCCTGCGGATCGACGCCAACGTCTCGGTGCGGCCGGCGGGCAGCGAAGAGCTCGGGACCAAGACCGAGCTGAAGAACATGAACAGCTTCCGCTACCTGCAGCGCGGGGTAGAAACCGAGCTCGACCGCCAGCGCGGGCTGATCGAGGCGGGGGGGAGGGTGGAACAGGAGACCCTCCACTTCGACCCGGTCAGCGGCACGCTGACCTCGCTGCGCTCGAAGGAGGAAGCGCACGACTACCGCTACTTCCCCGAGCCCGACCTGGTGCCGCTGGCGCCGACCGAGGAGATGCTGCGCGAGGCGCGGGAGGCGCTGCCCGAGCTGCCGGCGACGCGGATCGCCCGCTACGCGGAGATGGGCCTGGCCGACAACGTCGCCCTGACGCTGGCGACCGACCCGGAGACGGCCGACTACTTCGAGCGCGCCGCCGCGGCCGCCGACGGCGCCGAGCCGAAAGTGGTCGGCAACTGGGTGATCGGCGAGCTCGCCGCCGCCCTGCGCCTGGCCGAGGTAGAAGGCGGCGCCGCCGACTCCAAGGTCTCGCCCGAGAGCCTCGCCTCCCTGGTCGGCCTAGTCGGCTCAAAGAAGATCTCCCACGGCAGCGCCAAGATCGTCCTGGGGATCATGGTCGCCGAGGGCGGAGACCCCGAGTCGATCGTCGAGCGCGAGGGCCTCGCCCAGATGTCCGACTCGGGCGAGCTGGAGGCGGTCGTGGAGAAGGCGATGGCCGACAACCCCGGGGCCGTGGAGAAAATCCGCGCCGGCAACCCCAAGGCGATCGGCGCAATCGTCGGCGCCGTCATGCGAGAGACCAAGGGCCGCGCCGACGGCGGCGAGGTCAACCGGTTGATCCAGGACCGACTCTGAGGCAATGCCAGACACCGTTGCCATTGCGGCGATCTCAGGTGGGTCAGCGATCCTCGGTGGCGCCATTGGAGCGGGCGCCTCTCACTGGACCACGATCCGGAGCCAGAAGTTGCAGTCAGCCGAGGAGTACAAGCGAAGACGTCTGGAGGCCTACCAGGAACTGCTCAGGTCAGTTCGCGAATTCATGCAGGCCGCAGGCGGTCTCGAGCACAAGACTGACACGGAATGGGCAACGTGGTTCCGTGATTACGAGGCTAAGCATGCTGCGGTGCTTTTGCTCGGAACGAGCAATGCGCGACAAGCAGCACTGGTCGTTTACGAGGTGCATGGTCAGATAGTGAAAGACACGCCCAAGATGGCTGCCGCTTCTGGTGGTGATGGTCATGCTGCATACATCGAGCACGAGCCGGCGCTTATGGAGGCCTACCAAGGGGCGGTTCAAGCCATGCGCGAGGACGTAGGCGTAAATTCATAGGACCCTCGTGAGTCTGGGTCGCATATTTTGTGCGGCTAGACACTTTGTAACAACGTGTTACAAGCGTGGTAGGTTGGACGCATGGCCTGGAACGTCGTGATCGCGGGTGGTGGCTTCGGCGGCGCTGCGGCGGCGCGGGAGTTGGAGCGGACGATGCCGAAGCAGTCGGCGCGGCTGGCGCTCGTCAACGAGACGAACTTCGCGCTCTACACGCCGTTTCTGCCCGAGGCGGCGGCCGGGACGCTGGAGCCGCGGCATGTGGTGACCCCGCTGCGGGACATCCTCAAGCGCACTTATTTGCGGCTGGGCTCGATCGTCGCCCACGACCCCGAGGCGAAGACGGTGACCCTGCGGGCCAAGTACGGCGAGACCGAGCTGCTGCCCTACGACCAGCTGCTGCTCTCGCTCGGTTCGGTCTCGCGGGTGCTGCCGGTGCCCGGGCTGGCCGAGCACGCAGTCGGGTTCAAGAGCCTCGCCGACGCGATCTACCTCCGCAACCACGTGATCGAGACGCTGGAGGAAGCCAACGCAACCGAGGACCCGGCCCGGCGCGAAGAACTGCTCACCTACGTCTTCGTCGGCGGCGGCTACGCCGGCCTCGAGGCCCTGGCCGAGCTGCAGGACTTCGCCGCCGACGCGATGGACAGCTACCCGCGCGCCCGCCTGCACGGGATGCGCTGGGTCCTGGTCGAGGCGACGGACCGGGTGCTGCCGGAGATCGACGTCGACCTCGGCGAGTACGCGCTGCGGGAGCTGCGCGGCCGCGGCATCGACATCCGCATGGAGACGACGCTAGAGGAAGTCACCGCGAACACGGCCCGGCTCTCCAATGGCGAGGTTCTGCCGACGCGGACCGTCGTCTGGACCGCTGGCGTCGCCCCGCAGCCGATCCTCAAAGAGCTGACCGTGCCGCTCGACACCCGCGGCCGGGTCCCGGTCGACTCCTACCTACGGGTCCAGGGCATGGACTCTGTCTGGGCGATCGGCGACTGCGCCGCCGTGCCGGACCCGAGCGGCGGCACCTCCCCACCGACCGCGCAGACCGCCGTGCGGCAAGGGCCGGTGGCCGCCCGCAACATCGCCGCCGAGCTCGGCGTCGGCAGTCCGAGCCCGTACGAGTACCGCTCCGAAGCGGCCTTCGTCAACCTCGGTCGCTACAAGGCCGTCGGCAAGATCGGCGACCGCACCTTCCGCGGCTTCCCGGCCTGGTGGCTGGCGCGGACCTACCACATGAGCCAGATCCCGGGCTCGGCCCGCAAGGTCCGCGCAGTCCTCGACTGGACCGCCGGCCTCCCGTTCCGCCGCGACCTCTCCGAGGTCGGCTCGATCGGCCATCCCAAGCCGCTGATCTAGCCGAGACCGCAAAAACTCCTCCTCAAGAGGACTTTTTGCGGTCTCGCGAACTTCGCGGCCTTATTCCACTGTCAGGGTGGTGAACATCCCTTTTTCCTCGTGTTCGGGGAGGGAGCACCAGAGGCGATATTTGCCTGCCGGCAGGTCGAAGCTGGCGGTGCTCAGCTCGCCGGAGTCGGTTTCCGGGATCTGCAGCGGTTCGCCTGCGTCGCCCTCGCGGCGCAGGTTCAAGTTGTGCGGGTCTTCGCCTTGGTTGTTGAGCTCGACCGTCAGCGCACCGGCTTTGACTTTGGGACGGGAGAGGACCCAGTAGTACTCCGCGCCGAGAGGCGGTTGGCTTCCGGTTCGGGATCGGGCGCCGGAGCGGCCGGAGGCGCCGGAGCGGGGCTCGCCGGCTCCGGTGCCGCGGTAACCGCCACGCAGGTCCACCACTGCTTCCGCCGCACCACCCTGCGGACCTTGCCGTGCCGCTTCACGCGCTTCACAACCCGCTTCGAGTGCCGCTCCCACGTGCATTCGGCTGCCGTCGCCCTCGCCCCTGACAACGGAAACGGAACCGGGGTGGTTCTCGCCGCCATACCCGCCAGCAGAACGGCGGCGAGAACCGCCCCCGCCAGCCTCCACCTCATGGCTTGACCAGAGTCGGCCGCGCGAACCCGCTGGCCCCCGGGACGATCGCTTCGGCGTCGTAGCCCAGCCACTGCTCCAGCAGCGAGCAGTACATCCCGCGGAAGTCGCTGGTCACTTTCAGGTTGTCGTCGGAATCGAGGCTGGAGAGGCCGGGAAACTCGCCGACCATCTCGCCTTTGGCTTTCGAGCCGATCACGAAGGCGCAGCCGGCGGCGCCGTGGTCGGTCCCGAGCGAGCCGTTCTCTTCCGGACGCCGCCCGAACTCGCTCCAGATCTCGATCAGGACCCGGTCGGCGAGGCCGCGCGCCTCGAGGTCGCGCTGGAAGGCGAGGATCCCGTCGCAGGTCCGTTTCAGGTTGTCTTCGAGGTCGGCGGCCTGGTCGGCGTGGGTGTCGTAGCCGCCGGGGGCGCGGATCGTCACCACCCGCATCGGCAGGCCGACGGCGATGTAGGCGGCGAGGCCGGCGAGCCTGTGGGCGAAGTAGTCGTCGGGGTAGGGCACCGGGCTGCTGAAGTCCCCGACCCCGGCCAGGTCCTGGCGCAGCTTGTCGGTCTGGGAGGCGGCGCGGCGCACCTGGGCGAGGCCCGGCGAGTCGGAGGGCAGCGAGCCGAAGCGCGCGAAGCTGCGGAACATCTCCGCCTCAATCGGGTCTTCGGTCCGCGTCCAGAGGTCGTAGCCGTCGACGCTTTCGATCGCCGCCACCGGCTTTTCCGCGGTCGCGATCATCGGCGAGAGCGAGCCGTCGAGCGAGAGGCCCTGGAGCGGGTTTTCTTCGTCGCCGACCGCGTCGAGGTACCGCCCCAGCCAGCCGGTCCGGTAGCCGACCTGCAGCTCGCCGATCTCGTAGTAGTGGCGGGAGGTGAAGTGGGACTGGTCGGGGTGGTCGTAGCCGATCGCCGGGAAGGCGCTGACCTTGCCCTCGCCGTGCAGGGTGGCGAGCGCCGCCGCCGAGGGGTGCCACTGCAGGCTCGGGTCCTCGGCGAAGGTCACCCCGGCCCCCGGGGGAAGGGCGAGGTTGGGACGCAGCTGGGCGTAGCGCGAGTCGCCGACCGGGGCCAGCACGCTGAGCGCGTCGATGCCGCCGTCGAAGAAGACCGAGACGAGGATCTTGTCGCCCTGGGCCGCCTGCGCGATCCCGGTTTCGAAGGCTGAGAGCGGGATCTTCGAGGCGCCGTAGACCGCCAGCGCCATGCCGGCGCTGTGGGAGAGGAACTTGCGCCGCGAGAGGCCGGTCCCGGCCGGCTCGGGCATCCCGGGCTCGATCGCGGGCAGGCCCTTGCCGGCTTCGGCTGCCGCCGAGCGCAGCAGCTGCGAGCGGGTGTAGCCGTCGCAGCAGGAGTGGTTGGGACGGTGCGCGCTCATTGCAGGATCACGTCCGGGCTGACGCCGATCAGTTGCAGGAGGGCGTTCTGGCGGAGCGCTCGGTAGGGCCCTTTCTGCCAGTTGGCGACGACCAGTTTCTCGCTGCGGGCGGCGAAGTCGAGCAGCTCTTCGCGGTGCTCGCTGCGCAGTTCGGGCGAGCCCCAGGCGGCGACGGCCCGCGCCAGCGCTTCTTCGGGCGTCTCGGTCGCGCTGTACTCGTCGTTCCAGGCGTCGACCGAGACCTCCTCGAGCGCGTAGGTGACCATGTTCCAACGCGCCCGCATCCGCGAGGTGTCGAGCCAGCGGTTGTCGTCCCAGCCGGAGACGTTCGGAGGCCAGAAGAGCCGCTGCCCGGCCTCTTCGCAGAGCCAGACCCAGGCGCCGGTGTCGATTCCGCGTCCCAGTGCCCGCAGCATCGTCGCCAGTTGGACGACCGGCGGCTTCACCATCGGCGGCCCTTCGTAGAGCTCGGGGCCGGCGAGGATCGCCTCCAGCACCGGCCGGATCTGCCAGCCGGAGGAGACGTAGGTCGATTCGAGCCCTTCCCGCACCGAGGCCGAGGGCGGCGTCGGGACGAAGTAGCTCCAGAGCTTGGTGACGAAGAAGGAGGGGTGAAGCGGGTGCTCGACGCAGAGCCGGCAGGCGTCTTCCCAGCCCCAGTTGCCGGCGCGGCCGAACACCGTCTTGGTGCTGGTGTCGTGCCATTTCGGTTCGAAGCGGAAGTTGTAGGCGCCTTTTTCGCCCGACCAGTCGTTGCGCCAGCCGGTCAGGGCGCGGGCCTGTTCGCGGATGTCGTCCTCGGTGTAGGCGCCGCGGTCGGCGCCGAGCGAGAACAGCTCCATCATCTCCCGGGCGTAGTTCTCGTTCGGGGCCCATTTGTAGTTTTCGTTGCCGTTTAGCCACTGCAGCATCGCGGGGTCGATCGTCACCGCCCGGAAGAGGTCGAGGAAGGAGCCGAAGCAGCGGCTGCGGAAGAGGTTCGACTGATCGATCATCTGCTGCGTTTTCGAGACGTTGGCGTTCGAGGTCGCGAACCAGTCGTGGAGGATCAGCGCCATCCGCTCGACCAGCGGCTGGTCGCTGCGGACCATGCGGTCGAGCCACCAGAGGTGGTCGTGGCCCCAGGCGTCGGCGGGCGCCAGCGGGTTGCCGTCGTCGTCGCGCGGCGAAGGGCCGCTGAGATGGGCGCTGCCGCTGGGGCGGGTCAGCGACTGGACCGCGCCGAGGAGCCCGAGCGAGACGAGCTGATCGGCCTGGCCGGGGACTGGACCGAAGCCGGCGCGCTGCAACAGGCGAACCGCCTGCGCGTGGCCGAAGGCTCCCTGGTAGGTGCCGGGCGGCCGGGGATCGGAGGGCGGCGCGGCGACCGGGGCGGGCGCCGCCGCCTGCCGAGCGGGCTTCGGCCCCGGGCCGCGGAAGTGGCCCTTCTTTGGCTTATGACGGTGGCGGAAGACGTAGGCCTGGACCCGCCAGTCCCCCTGCCCGTCGGGGACCCAGCGGAAGTGCTTGTCCTTCCAAACGCGGCGTCGCTTGTGGCGCCGCTGTTTCGGCCTCGCTGCGACTGGTTTCTGCTGCGGGATCGCCATGCGCGAACGGGCCCCTGCGGGGCCTCCCCGGGTTTGTCGGCAGCGAATCGGGTCGATTGAAGCGGCGCCGAGCGCCACTGGACGTTAGGTCTAGGCCCGGAGGCGCAAGAATGGGTACGTGGAGTATCTCGTCATCGCCTTCTTCTTCGGCCTTGCCACCGGCCTCATCGGCCGCGGCAAGGGCAGCTCGTTCTTCATCTGGTTCCTGATCGGCGCGGTCCTGCCTCCGCTGGGTCTGATCGCGGTGATCCTCTACCGGGTCGACAAGGACGAACCCGAACGCCAGTGCCCCAACTGCCACAAGGCGCTGAAGCTCTACGTCCAGGTCTGCCCGCGCTGCGGCACTGACCTATACCTGCCGGACCCCGCCGCTGTCCGGCACCCAGGCGTGCGCTGACCCTTCGCCGTAGCGGCTTAGTTCGGCGAAGGCCCGACGAAGCGTTTGACGAAGGCGATGGCGCGGTCGCAGACCTCGCGCCAGCCGCTGTCGATCGTCAGCGAGTGGCCGCGGTTGAGGACTTTCTCGATCTCGGTCACCGCCGGGTTGCGGCTCTGGCGCTTGTAGGAGGCGTTGGCGATCGCCCAGGGGACGGTGTGGTCCACCTCGCCGTCGATGATCAGCAGCGGCCCGCGCTCGGGATTCTTCGGGTCGAGTTTGGCCTCGGTGAACGGGTTCAGGTTGGCGTTGGCCATCTGCATCAGCGCTACCCCCGGCGCGGCGACGTGGAAGGTCTCGTAGAGCTCCTTCGCCTCCTCGTCGTCGAGCACGTTGGCCCAGCCGTACTTGAACTGGTCGAGGGTGAGGGTGATCGCACGGCCGCGGTTGAGCGGGTTCTGCAGCACCGGTTTCGCCGACTTCAGCGCCGAGAGCGGCAGTGGCAGGACGCCGCGGAAGGGGCCGGGGTCGATCGCGACGGTCGCGGCGGAGAGGCCGCGGTCGGCGATCAGCTGGCAGAGCAGGCCGCCGGTCGAGTGGCCGAGCACCGCGGGCTTGCGGTCGAGCGCCTCAATCACCTCCTGCGCGTGGTCGGCGATCATCCCAAGCGTCTTGCCGGCGAAGACGTCGGGATTCGCCCGCGCCTCCTCGACCGTCGCCGGGTCGTCGGGCCAGTCTGGCTTCACGGCGGCGTAGCCGGCCGCTTCGAAGGCCTCGCCCCAGCGGTCCCAGCTGCTGGGCAGGAGCCAGAGCCCGTGGATGAAGACAGCCGCCGTCTTGCCGGCGGCGTTGGCTTTCTCGACTTCGGCTCTCTCTCGCGCGCTGAGCGCCATCTCGGTTCCTCTCCGTCGAGTGCGGTGCCGGGCTGGCCGCAGCCTCTCATGCCCGGCCTGAAAGCCAAAGCGCTCCGGCGGGGTCAGTCGCTGCGCGGGGGCGGCGAGGCGGTGTAGGCGAGGTGCCGCCCGTCGGGCGACCAGAGCAGGTCGCGCGGCTCTTCGCCCGCGATCTCGGCGATCAGCTGCCTGCCGCTCCCGTCCGGGTGGACCCGCCAGATCTTGCCGTCGTAGGTGGAGTAGGCGAGCCAGCGCCCGTCGGGTGACCAGGCCGGGCCGTCGAGGATCTCGTCGTCGACTATCCGCCGCAGCCGGCCGCCGCCCGCGGGGGCCGTGTAGACGTGCTGGCGCCGGTCGCCCTTCGCGGTGTACGCGCCGAGGGCGAGGCGTCGCCCGTCGGGCGACCACTCGACCGTATCGGCGGAGACGAGGCCGGGGACGAGGACCTTCAGGTTCGAGCCGTCGGTCCCCACCGCCCAGACGTTGACGTTGTGGCGGGCGCCCCAGCGCTGGAAGGCGATCTGGGAGCCGTCGGGGGAGACCGCGGGTTCCGTGATGTCCTCTTCGCGCTTGGGGTGGGGGATGAAGGTGACGCGCTGCGGGGCGGCACCGAACTCGTCGACCACGTAGAGCGAGGGCTTCGGCCCGATCGGGCCATTTTCGAAATCGAGGGCGTAGGGGCCGGTGGCGAAGGCGAGCGGGTAGCCGTCCGCCGCCCAGCTGACCTGCTGGGCCCGGACCCCGAGCGTCTGGTGGCGGTACGCGGAGCCGTCCACCGGCACCTCGGTCAGCCAGGAGGCGTTGCCGTTGTCGGGTTTGGGGAACGAGGTCGCATACCTGATCGTCTTGCCGTCCGCGGACCACTCGATCCGGCCCGGGCGTTCCGGGAACCCCTGGTAGACGGGCGCCTTCAGCAGGCGCTGCTTGCCGGTCTTGACGTTGCGGAGCCGCAGCCCGCCGCGAGCCGGGACGGCGATCCACCTACCGTCCGGCGACCAGCCTGCATAGGCCCCGACGCGGTCGGAGAGTCGCACCCCGACCACCCCGTGCTCGAAGGAGGCCTCGCCGGCGCAGGCGCCGAGCGGGAAGCAGGCGAGCGCCAGCGCGGCGAGCAGAAGCGAGTTCCGCGCCGCCCTCATCTCAGCGCAGCCAGGTGCGGACGATCGCGTTGGCGAAGCCCGCCCCGTAGCGGAAGGCGGCGGGCTTCTTCGAGTGGCCGTGGAGGCGCTGGTCGACGGTAATCGGGACCTCCTTGGCGGGGATGCCGCGCTTGATCGCCTCGATCATGAACTCGGAGGTGTGGAACTGCTCCTGGCGCAGGACCAGCTGCGGCAGGACCGCGGTGCGGACGGCGCGGTAGCCGTTGGAGCAGTCGGTGACGTGGGTGCGGGTGATGAAGGAGACCAGGCGGTTGAAGAAGACGATCCCCAGCTCGCGGGCGAAATGGTTGCGGTCGGCGTGGCCGAGGACGCGCGAGCCGTGGGCCATCTCGACCTCGCCGTCGAGGATTGGCTTGACCAGGCGCTCCATCTCGTCGGGCCGGTGCTGGCCGTCGGCGTCGAGGGTGACGACTATCTCCGCGCCCGATTCCACCATCAGCCTGTACCCGGTTCGCAGCGCCGCCCCACCTCCGCGGTTGGTGACGTGCCGGGCGACCGCGGCGCCGTGCCCAGCGGCGACGTCGCCGGTGCCGTCGCGGGAGCCGTCGTCGACGACCAGCACCTCGGTGCGCACCCCACAGACCGCCGGGGGGATCTGGTCGAGGACGGTGCCGATGTTCTCGGCCTCGTTGTAGGCCGGGATCAGGATCGCGATCTTGCCGCGGAAGCGCTCCGGCAGCCCCGCCTGGCGGAACTCCTCCCAGGCCAGGCCCTCCAGCGCGGCGGCGAGCTGGCGGCTGTTCCGCGCCCCCTGCGAGAGCGCTCGCAGGCTGAGCAGGAAGAGGATGAAGATCGCGAAGACGGCGAGGCCGAGGATGCGCCCGCCGTTGCCCTTCTCGAAGGAGAAGGCGGAGAGCAGGCCGTTGACGATTTCGGTCCCGGAGACGAGCGCCAGGCCGAGGCCGCTGGCGATCAGGATCAGGACGTCGGCGTTGCGCAGGGTGCGGCGGCGGAGGACCGCGTAGGCGACGAGGAAGATCGCCAGCAGCAGCCCGGCGCTGCGCAGCGCCGTCAGTTCGGCGGGGAAGATGCCTGCTCTGAGGACCATTCGCGACCGGAGAATATGGCCGCGAGGGCAGATGAGAGGGCGAGGCCGGCGAGTGGGAAGACGAGCGTCATCAGCACCTCGTTGCGCCGCGGGGCCGCCAGCGAGGCAGCGCCGACCGCGGTGACGAGCAGGATCGGGGTCGCCAGCACGACCAGCTCCCACCAGCGCCGGCGCATCCCGAGGAGGGCGAGGCCGGCCAGGCCGAGGGCGACGAGGAGGATCTGCACGGCCCGCCCGGCGGTGCTGTCCATCGCTTCGCCGACGCCGCTGCCCCACATCCGCCCGACCTTGCGGATCGTCATCACCGCGTAGCCCCAGGGGTCTTCGCCGAAGTACTTCGAGAAGTTGTCCTTGCCGGCCCGGCCGAGCGCTTCGTCGCGGGTCAGGTCGGGGTGGTCCTGCTGGACTTCTCTCGCGACTTCGTTGAAGAGCGGGGTGGGGTTGACCTTGTCGAGCGCTTCGGAGCCCGGTTCGAGGTCGCGACTGAGGTAGCGCTCGGCGAGGATCGCCTTGACCCGCTGGTATTCGCCGTCGGCCGGTAGGTAGGTGCCGACGTAAAGCGCCTTGCCGCCGCCGGTGGAGATCGGCACGACCCTGTCGAGGACGACGAGGTTGCGGATCGTCCAGGGCAGGATCGGCAGGACCAGAGCGACAAGCAGCACCGCGGCGCCCGCGAGTCCCAATCGCCAGTCGCACCGCCGCCACTCGTGGATCCCGGCGAAGACGACGAAGACCGCCGCAACCAGCAGATACTCGGGCCGGAACATCGCCGTCAGGCCGAAGAGCAACCCCGGCACGAGCCACGGCCAGGTCCCTTCCCGCTCCGAGGCCCATAAGAAGGCGAGGATCGCCGCCGGCAGCGTCAGCATCGCCGGCGGCTCGCTCATCAGCTCGCCGGTGGTGTGGATGAAGGGCGGGTAGACGGCGACCGCGAAGGCGGCAAAGAGTCCGACCCAGCGGCCCAGCTCACGGTCGCCGAGGCGCCACCCCAGGGCGAAGACGACGAGGATCGTCGCGATCCCCAGCAGCGCCTCGACGATCCGCGCCGTCCCTTCCCGCGCCCCGCCGGTGGCGTAGTAGGCGACCGCATAGAGAAACGGCGCGCCGGGCGACCAGTCGCTGGAGTCGCGGAATTCCGGCCCGCCGAAGCTCTGTTCCGTGTACAGCGCCTTGGAAAGCGCGTAGTAGGCACGCGAGTCGTCGGCGGGGTGCTCGACCGGGTTGACGACCACGTAGGCGCGCACCACCAGCCCCAGCAGCGCGATCGCCCCCAGCGCAACCAGCGTCCGCGTCCCATAGCGCTGCGGCAGCGCGCGAAACCAATTGGCAAGGGCGTTCAAGAGGCGCCCAGGCTATCCGGGGTTCCGGCCGGGGCGACTGGCGAATTAACCTCGCTATGGCGATGCAAACTCGCCAGTCGTCCGCCGACCCAGGCGATGCCGACCGCGGCCAGCGATGCCAGGAGCGGGACGAGCACCAGTACGCGGCGTGGGGAGGCAACGAGGAGGGCGCTGATCGCGGTGATCGCGAGGAAGATCGTGCCGAGCAGCAGCGCCTCCCAACGCCGCTGCCAGGCGAGGATCGCCAGCCCGAGCAGGCCGAAGGCGACCAAGAGCCAGTGCAGGACTTCCCAGACCGGCTCGCGCATCACGTCGCGCGGGCCGTGGGCCCAGATGCGGCCGACCTTGGTGGCGACGAAGCCGGCGTAGTCGAGCGGTTCGTCAGAGACGTCGTCCCAGAGCTGTTCCTTGCCCAGCTTCGAGAGCGCCTGGTCGGTTTCCATGCCGGGATATTCCGCTGCGGCGAGCCGGGCGAGGATCTGCTCCAACCGCAGTCGTTCGGCGTCCTGGGGTTGAAACAGATCTGGGTTTTCAGAGACCACCTCGGTGCCGACCTTTTCTGGGTCTCCGTCCGAGGGCAGGTAGGTGCCGGCGAAGAGCACCTGGCCGCCGCCGGTAGAGATCGGCACGAAGCGGTCGAGCGCGACCGCGTTGCGGATGGTCCAGGGTGCGATGGCGACGAAGGCGGCGCCGAGAAAAACTGCAGCAGGTAGGAGGGAGGTGCGCCAGTCGCCGCGCAACCTGCGGAGCGCGATGACGAGCGAGACGAGGACAGCCACGCCGAGGTACTCGGGTCGGGTGAGCGCAAGAGCGCCAAAGAGCGCACCCGGCAGCATCCACCGCACCCAGCCCCCATCCCAAGCCCAAAGCATCGCCAACACACCACCCGACAGCAGCGTCGCCGCCAACGGCTCGCTCATCAACATCCCCTGGTACTCGAGCAGCGCCGGGTAGATCGCCACCACAAGTGCCCCTGCCAGCGCCGGCCAAGCACTTGGTGATTTTTCCACCCCCTGCAGTGGATTTTTCACCGAAGGCGCTTCGGGGGCGGGCACTCCACCGACCTCACCTGCTTGGGGTCGGTGGAGTGCCCGTCCCAGCCGCCTCCCAGTCAAATACGCGAAGAGAACCGAGAGCGTCCCGATCAGCGCCAGCACGACCCGCGCCAATCGTTCGTGCACCCCGCCCGTCACCTCGTAAATCCCCGCCACGAACAGCGGCAACCCCGGCGAGTAGTTGCTCGACGGCTGCGTCGCCCCGGCGCCCACCGTGAACCCTTCGCCGCGCTCCAGGTTCGCCGCGATCGCCGCGTACGCCTTCGCGTCGTAGACGGGCGCCCGCCCGTCCCACGCCTCGCCGAGCCGCAGGCCCAAGCCGAGGAGCAGGATCGCGACCAGCGCGACCAGCCCCAGCCGGCCCCCGTGTCGCGCCGCAAGTCCGCTCGCCATCGCCCGGATTCAACTAGGACTATCGGTCCCGCACCCTGCCCGCGCGCCGCCCGAGGGTCTAAAGTGCCGCCCCCATGCGAATCCTCATCCTCGGGGGCGACGGCTACCTTGGCTGGCCGACCGCGCTCCGCTTCTCGGCCCGCGGGCACGAAGTCTCCGTCGTCGACAACTTCTCCCGCCGCCGCTGGCACACCGAACACGGCACCGCCTCGCTGACCCCGATCCCGGAGCTCGACGAGCGGATCGCCGCCTGGCGCGAGGTCTCCGGCGAGCAGATCCGCAGCTACGTCGGCGCGGTCGAGGACGGCGAGTTCCTCGACGAGGTCGTCGCCGAGACCAAGCCCGAGGTGGTCGTCCACTACGGCCAGCAGGCCTCGGCGCCGTTCTCGATGCTCTCGCGCGAGCGCGCGGTCGAAACCCAGCACGCCAACGTGATCGGCAACCTCAACCTGCTCTTCGCGATGCGCGACCATGTCCCCGACGCCCACCTGGTCAAGCTCGGGACGATGGGCGAGTACGGCCAGCCCGACATCGACATCGAGGAGGGCTACATCGAGATCGAGCACAAGGGCCGCAAGGACACGCTGCCGTATCCGAAGCTGCCCGGCTCGCTTTACCACTGCTCCAAGGTCCACGACTCGACCAACATCCACTTCGCCTGCCGGACCTGGGGCCTGCGCGCGACCGACCTCAACCAGGGCGTCGTCTACGGCGTCGAGACCGAGGAGACCGCCCGCGACGACCGCCTCGTCACCCGCTTCGACTACGACGAGCTGTTCGGCACCGTCCTCAACCGCTTCTGCGTACAGGCGGTGATCGGCCACCCGCTGACCGTCTACGGTGCCGGCCACCAGACCCGCGGCTTCCTCAACATCCGCGACACCCTCGCCTGCGTCGAACTGGCCGCCCTGAACCCGGCCGACCGCGGCGAGTTCCGGGTCTTCAACCAGTTCACCGAGCAGTTCTCGGTGCTGGAGCTGGCCGGGCTGGTCAAGGAAGCGGGCGAGCACCTCGGCTACAGCGTCGAGATCCAGCACTACGAGAACCCGCGGGTCGAGAAGGAAGAGCACTACTACAACGCGATCCACACCAAGCTGCTCGACCTCGGCCTCGAGCCGACCCTCCTGGGGGAGGAGCTGGTCGAGTCGATCATCCACGCGATCGAGCGCCACAAAGGCCGCGTGATCGAGACCGCGATCGACCCGCAGACCCGCTGGAACCCGGCTAAATCGCCTGCAGGACAGGCTTAGCGCCACTGCTACCATCGCCAGTTCTTATGCCGATGCGGGCCGCTGACACGTTGATGGAATCCCTCAAGGCCGAGGGCGTCAAGAACGTCTTCGGGATCCCCGGTGGGGCGAACCTGCCGACCTACGACGCGATGGTCGACGCGGACTTCCGCCACATCCAGGTGCGCCACGAGCAGGGCGGCGGCCACGCCGCCGAGGGCTACGCCCAGGCCTCGGGCCGGGTCGGCGTCGCCTTCGCCACCTCGGGCCCCGGCGCCACCAATCTCGTCACCGCGATCGCCGACGCGATGATGGACTCGGTCCCGACCGTCTTCATCACCGGTCAGGTCCGCACCGAGCTGATCGGCACCGACGGCTTCCAGGAGGCCGACATCCTCGGCGCCACGCTGCCGTTCGTGAAGCACTCCTTCGCGGTCACCGATCCGCGCCAGATCCCCGAGTACGTGCACCAGGCCTTCCACATCGCCTCGACGGGGCGGCCGGGGCCGGTGCTGCTCGACATCCCGCAGGACCTCTTGCGCGCCGACATCGAGTACGAGCCGCGCACCGAACCGGTCGAACTGCCCGGCTACAAGCCCTCGACCGAGGGGAACATCAAGCAGATTCGAATCGCCGCAAACACGATGGCGAGCGCGAAGCGCCCGGTCTTCTACACCGGCGGCGGTGTGATCAACGGGAACGCTTCCGAGGAGCTGCGGGAGCTCGCCGCCTCGGACCGCTTCCCGGTCACCTCGACCCTGATGGGCCTCGGTGCCTTCCCCGCCTCGGACGACCACTGGCTTGGGATGCTCGGCATGCACGGCACCTGGACCGCCAACTGGGCGATGGACAAAGCCGATCTAATCGTCTGCATCGGTGCTCGCTTCGACGATCGGATCACCGGCAAGCTCGACGAGTTCGCGCCCAACGCCAAGATCATCCACATCGACATCGACCCGGCGGAGATCTCGAAGAACAAGGGTGCCCACATCCCGATCGTCGGCGACGTCAAGCAGGTCCTGCCGAAGCTGACTCGGGAGTACCGGGCGCTGCAGACCGACGCCAGCCGCCTCGACGAGTGGTGGGGGATGCTGCGCGGTTGGCAGGAGGAGCACCCGCTCTGGTACGACGAATCGAGCGACCAGGGCGGGGAGATCAAACCCCAGTTCATGGTCAAGACGATGCTCCGCGCTTCGCAGGGAGACGCGATCGTCACCTCCGACGTGGGCCAGCACCAGATGTGGGCCGCCCAGTACTACGACTTCGACAAACCCCGCCGCTGGATCAACTCAGGCGGGCTGGGGACGATGGGGTTCGGTCTGCCGAGCGCGATCGGCGCCAAGGTCGCCTGTCCCGACGAGCAGGTCATCTGCCTCGCCGGCGACGGCAGCCTGATGATGAACATCCAGGAGATGGCCACCTGCGTCACCGAAGACATCCCCGTCAAGGTCTTCCTCTTGAACAACGGCTACATGGGGATGGTCCGTCAGTGGCAGCAGCTGTTCTGGAACGGCCGCTACAGCTCGGTCGACATGGGCAGCAGCCCCGACTGGGTGAAGCTGGCCGAGGCCTTCGGCGCGAAAGGGATGCGCTGCGACGATTCCGCCGATCTCGAGGAGCAGATGGTGTCGGCGCTGGAGCACGACGGTCCGGTTCTGCTCGACGTTCGCGTCTCCCCGAAAGAGAACTGCTATCCGATGATCCCGCCGGGCGCGGCCGCCCGGGACATGGTCGAGGCTCCGCGGAAAAAGGTGGCCTGATGGAGGCCGGGACCCCCCAGCGGGTCAAACTCGAGGAACTTCACCTCTCCGGCCAGCTCAGCGGCCGCAAACATATCCTCTCGATTCTGGTCGAGAACAAGCCGGGCGTCCTGGCCCGCGTCGCCGGCCTCTTCTCCCGCCGCGGCTTCAACATCGACACGCTCGCCGTCGGCCCCACCGACGACCCCAGCGTCTCCCGCATCACCCTGACGCTCGACGGCGCCGTCCACCCGATCGACCAGGTGACCAAGCAGCTGCACAAGCTCGTCAACGTGCTGAAGATCCGCGACATGGAGCCGGAGGAGACGGTCGCCCGCGAGATGGCCCTCTTCAAGGTCTCCTCGGCGGTCGAGAACCGCGCCGAGATCATCCAGTTCGCCGAGATCTTCCGGGCCAAAATCGTCGACGTGGCGCGGCGGACGATGACGATCGAGGTGACCGGCTCCGCCGACAAGATCGAGGCCTTCGAGCGGATGGTCCGCCCGCACGGCCTGGTCGAAATGGTGCGCACGGGCGAGATCGCCATTGGACGCGGTCACGACTGAGGCACTTCTCGGCGCGCTCGACAAGGCCGCCGGGCGCAAGCGACGTACCCTCGTAAGCGTCACCTCCGAGGTCGAGGTCTCCGACCCGTGCGCGGTCGTCTTCGCCTCGCGGCTGGCAAGCGAGCGCTGGTTCTGCTGGGAGCAGCCCGACCGCGAGTTCGCCCTCGCCGGGTTGGGGGTCGCCCACGAGGCCAGCTCCCGCGGCCGCAGACGCTTCGGCGACGTCGCCGAGGAGTGCATGCGGATCGGCTCGGGGGCGGTGCTCGACGAGCCGCGAGGGCTGCCGGCGGGGGCCGGACCGGTCTGGCTCGGCGGCTTCGCCTTCGACGCCGACGGCGGGAACAGCACGACCTGGTCCTCGCTGCCGCCGGCCTCGTTGGTGCTGCCGGAGATTTCCCTCTGCCGACGCGCTGGCCGCACCTTCCTAACCGTCAACGCCGTCCTCGCGCCGGGGGAAGACGCCGAGCGGCTGGGGGAGGGGCTTGCCGCCCGCGTCGCCTCCCTGCGCACCGAGGCGGAGCTGCCGCTGCTTGACCCGCACCCGACCGCCCGCGCCGAGATCCGCAGCGCCCGCCCGCCGGGCGAGTTCGAAGCCGCAGTCGCCGGCGCCACAGCGCGCATCGCCGCCGGCGAGATGAGCAAGGTCGTCCTCGCCCGCGAGGTGATCGTCAGCGCCGCGGCGGCCCACGACCCCGCCGCCGTCTTCGGGGCGATGCGCGAGCAGTTTCCGGCCTGCTTCTGCTTCTGCTGCGGGACGCCTGAGGCGGCCTTCCTCGGAGCCAGCCCGGAGCTGCTGGTGCGCCGCGCCGGCGCCGGCGTTTCCACCGTCGCCCTCGCCGGCTCGACCCGGCGCAGCTCCGACCCGGCGGTCGACGACCACCTCGGCGAGCAGCTGCTGCGCAGCGACAAGGACCGCCGCGAGCAGCGGATCGTCGCCGAGCGGATCGTCCGCGCCCTGCGCCCGCACGCCGTCTGGGTCGAGGCGGCGGCCGAGCCGGAGATCGTCAAGGTGGCGAACATCCAGCACCTGGCGACCCCGGTGATCGCCCAGCTGGCCGAGCCGCACTCGGCGATCGAGCTCGCCGGCCTCCTGCACCCGACGCCCGCCGTCGGCGGCGAGCCCTGGCCCGCGGCCGCAAGCGCGATCGCCGACCTCGAGGGCATGGACCGCGGCTGGTACGCCGCCCCCGTCGGCTGGATGGACGCCACCGAGGACGGCGAATTCTGCGTCGCCCTGCGCAGCGCCCTGCTCCGCGACCGCGAGGCCCACCTCTTCGCCGGTGTCGGCGTCGTCGCCGGCTCCGACCCGGCGGCCGAGCTGGCCGAGACCGAGGTCAAGCTCGGGGCGCTGCTGCCGCTGCTTGCGGAGTAGCGTTTGGGCGGTGATCCGCCGCATCGCTCTCTCGGTACTGCTTGTGTCCCTGTTTGCTGCGACCTCGGCCCGAGCCGAGGAACCGCCGGGGCCGCGCCTGGCAATCTCCGCCTCCGCCGGGGAGGAATCGGGAGTAGTCACCGTGGACCCGACGGGCAGCGGCTTGAAGGTGATCGTCGCCGACCCCGACTATTGGGGAATCGGCGAAAGGCTCTCCTGGTCAGCTGACGGCAGCGCGCTCGCCTTTTCGACCTCGGGTCCTTTTCAAAGCCACCCTGGAGGTGCCTACGGGTCCGGGTGGCCCCTGCTCGCTCTCGCCAAGCCCGACAGCGGTGGATCGAAAGTGTTCCCGCGCGCTTTCCTCAACGGCGGCGATCCCGTGCTGGCGCCGGATGGTGCTTCCGCTGCCTTCTCGCGGGTGAAGCTCGTCAAGACCCTGCCTGGCCGAGAGAGCTATTTGTTCAAGACGTCGGTCTGGTCGCTGAACCTCGCCAGCGGCTTGGTCAAACGCCTGACCCGTTGGCGAGTGGGCGGCTCCGTCAACCCCATCTCCTTCTCTCCCGACGGATCGAGCATCGTCGTCGAGCTGTCTGACCGGAAAGGGCTTCGGATCGTCGAGATCGATCTGGGCAGGCACCGGAGCCACCGCTTGACCCGTCTTCCGGATGACGCGCGCGAACCGGCCTACTCGCCGGACGGGACGCAGCTGGCCTACGTTCGCGGGCGGGATATGACTCCCAACAAGCTGCCGGCGCGGCCGGTAGATGAATTGGTGGTCGCCGCTGCGGATGGCGGCGAAGCACGGCTGCTGTTGCGTGCGAAGGGGTACGTCTCGTCCCCAAGCTGGGATCCCTCGGGCAGCCGTCTCGCCTTCACCCGTAACCCGCCCGCCGAAGCGACCGGTGGTCTCGAACCGGAACCCGGCAACAAGGTCATGGCGATCAATGCCGATGGCACCTGCCTGACCCGCCTGCTCACCAATCCGGGACTGACGCTCGGCGCTGTCTCCTGGCGGCCCGGTCCCGGCCGCGAGGCCGGCCCGATCAGCTGCTGATCGCGGTCTGGACGGCTGCCGCCAGGCGGCGGTGCAGCTCGGCGTTGGCCTGCCGGTCGGTCTTCACCTCGATCAGGCCGGTACCGGCGGTGAGCGCGTCGGGCAGCTCGGTGAGCGAGTCGAGGCGGCGGTGGGGGAGATCGAAGAGCGCCGCTGCTTTGGCGGTGTCGACGCCGCGGGGGGTGCCCAGCAGGGCCTCGAACTCATCGGCGTCGAGCGCCGACTCCTGCGGCAGGAAGTGGAAGATGCCCCCGCCGTCGTTGTCGATGACGACGATGCGGACCGGGATCTCGACCTCGCGCAGCGCCGCGAGGCCGCCGATGTCGTGGAACAGGCCGAGGTCGCCGGTGACGATCGTCGTCGGTCTGCCGCTGGCCTGGGCGGCGCCGATGCCGGAAGAGACGAGGCCGTCGATGCCGTTGGCCCCGCGGTTGCAGAGGAAGAGGGCGTCGGCATCGCCGGCGGCTAGGAACGCCTCTTGGTCGCGGATCGGCATGCTCGAGGCGGTGTAGACGAGGTCGCCGTCGCGGTGGGCGGCGCCGAGCGCGCGGTGCAGGGCGGGCTCGGAGATCTCCCCGCCGGCGAGCGCCGCGTCGAGCGCAGCCTGCGCCGCCGCCTCGGCCTGCAGCCAGCGATCGGGCAGCGGCCTTTCCCGCCCCTCGATCCCTTCCAGGCGCGCCGCCCATCCCTGGGCGAGCTCGGTCGGGTCGGCCCGCAGGATCGCTGCCGCCCGGTTGGTCGGCTCGTTCCAGCCGCCGTAGGGGTCGACGGCGATCTGGTCGGCGCCGCTGGCCTCGATCCAGGCCCGCAGCGGCTTGCTGGTCGGCATCGCGCCGAAGCGGAGGATCAGGTCGGGGACGACCGAGCGGGCGAAGTGCTCCTCGCGCAGCAGCAGGTCGTAGGCGGCGACGACGTGGGAGCGGTCGTGCGATCCGCAGCGCAGCTGCGAGGTCGGCTCGGCGAGGATCGGGAAGCCGGAGACCCGGGCGAGGTGGGCGAGCGGCTCGCGGAGCTCGGGGTCGAGCTGGCGGCCGGCGACGATGACGCCGGAGATCGCGTTGCCGATGTGCGCCGCGACCTCGTCGAGGAGGAACGGGGAGGGCTCGAGATCGAGGTGGGTGACCGCGGTCAGCGGCCGGCCGTCGCGGCCCTTCAGCGCCAGCTCGTCGGTGGCGGTGACGGCGCCCTCGACCGGGACCGGGGCCAGCGGCTCGCGCCAGGGGAGGTTGAGGTGGACGGGGCCGGGGCGGGCCTCGCCGCGCGCGGCGGCAAGGGCCCGGCAGGCGACGGAGCGGTAGTGCAGCAGGCCGCCGTCGTCGGCCTCGTGGGTCCCGACTTCGCAGAACCAGCGCACCGAGGAGCCGAAGCTCTTGATCTGGTCGATCGTCTGCCCGGCGCCGATCCCGCGCAGCTCCGGCGGCCGGTCGGCGCTGAGGACGACGAGCGGGATCCCCGATTCGTCGGCCTCGACCACGGCCGGGTGGTAGTTGACGAGCGCCGTCCCGGAGGTGCAGAGCAGGGCCACCGGCTCGCCGCTCGCCTGCGCGGCCCCGAGGGCGAAGAACCCCGCCGAGCGCTCGTCGACGATCACCTTCACCTCGATCTCCGGCTGTCGCCACAGCGCCACCGCCAGAGGCGTCGAGCGCGAGCCGGGGGAGATCACAGCCAGCCGCAGCCCCCCGCGCGCCAGCTCCTCGGCGAAGGCGGAGGCGAGGGCGGTGTTGGCGTTGGTCGGGTCCATGGGTGGCGTCCTAGATGCGATGCGCTTGCAGGGCATCCTCGTCTATCTCGACGCCCAGGCCGGGGCCTGGAGGCAGGTGCAACATTCCGTCGCGCAGCTCGCACTCGACCGCGGCGATCGTCGAGGCGAAGAGCCGCTGGGTGGCGAGGCCGTGGGCGAGGTGGAGGCGTTCGGGGTGGTCCGTTTCCGCCAGGCTGAGCGCGACCTGCGCCGCCGCCGCGATCCCCACCGGCCCGTCGAGGGCGCTGGTGACGTAGGCGGGGAGGACGTCGGCGATCGCCAGCGCCTCTTCAGGCCCGCCGACCTTGGAGAGCTTGATCCCGGTGTAGGCGCAGGCGCCAAGCGCGACCGCCGCCTCGGCCTCGTCCACGCTCGTCACGCTCTCATCCCCGGCAAGCGGAATCGAGGTGCTCGCCGCGAGCGCTGCCATCCCCTCGAGCCCCGCGACGGGCTGCTCCGCCAACTCGATTTCGAATCCCTCCAAAGCCGCCAGCGTCGCCTTGGCCGCCTCCAGGTCCCAAGCCTCGTTCGCGTCGACCCTGATCCGCACCTCAGGCCCCAACGCCTCCCGCACCGCCCGCACCTGCTCCAAATCGCGAGACCGCAAAAATGGCTCTCCAGGGACCGTTTTTGCGGTCTCGGCGCCGAGCTTCAGCTTGAAGGTCGTAAACCCGTCCCGAGCCCACCGTTCCGCCTCGGCCGCGACCGCGTCAGGCGGTCCCGCGACAAGCGTCGCGTTGCACTCAACCGCTTCGTCCCCCGCCTCCTCACCCAGCCCTTTTCCAGCCCGCCGGCCCCGCAAATCCATCAGCGCGGTCTCCACCGCGCACCGAGCGGGTGCGGATAGCGCCTGAACCTCTCCATGCTCACCCCACCCCTCGAGCTCCGCGACCACCTCCCGCAGCCCAACCCCGCCCCGCAACGCCAGCGGCACCGCTTCACCCAGCCCCACGACCCCGTCCTCGTCCCGCACCCGCAGCAGCACCATCTCTCGCCGCGTCAGCGCACCGCGCGCCGTCACGTACGGCTCCCGGAACGGCAGCGCGTAGGGGATGACCTCGACCGAGCTGAGGCGCACGCCCCGAGTCTCTCACTCAGGCGGAGATCAGCAGGCCGATCGTGACCAGCAGGCTGAAGACGCCGAGCAGCGCCCCCGTCTGGGCCAGGACCGCGTTCAGCGCCGGGCCGTCGTGGCGCTCGGCCAGGGTCCGCGCCGGTTTGATCGCCAGCGGGGCCGCCAGCCAGCCGATCATCGGCAGCAGGCTCGCGTCGCCGGCGACGAGGGCGATCGGCAGGACGAGGAAACCGCCGGCGACCAGCAGCCGGTACAGGTTCACGGCGCTCTCGCGCCCGATCCGCACCGCCAGCGTGTTCTTGCCGGCGCGGCGGTCGGTCTCGACGTCGCGGACGTTGTTGACGACGATGATCGCGGTGGCGAGGAAGCCGACCGAGATCGAGAGCCCGAGCGGCAGGGCGTCGAGTTCCTCCAGCTGCACGTAGTAGGAGCCGTTTACCGCGACCAGGCCGAAGAAGAGGAAGACGAAGACCTCGCCGAAGCCGGCGTAGCCGTAGGGCCGCGGCCCGCCGGTGTAGAGCACGCCCGCGGCGATCGAGAGCACGCCGATCAGGAGGATCACCCAGCCGGCGACCGCGGTCAGGTAGACGCCGCAGGCGACCGCGACCGCGAAGGCGATCCAGGTCGCGGTCATCACCCGTTGCGGCGTCACCATGCCGCTGGCGGTGACCCGCACCGGCCCCAGCCGGTCGGCGGTGTCGGCGCCGCGCTTGGCGTCGGAGTAGTCGTTGGCGAGGTTGGTCCCGATCTGGATGAAGACCGAGCCGACCAGGGCCGCGATGAACGCCCCCCAGCGCGGCAGGTGCCCGGCCCACTGCACGGCCGCCGCGGTCCCGACCAGGACCGGCGCGATCGCCGCCGGCAGCGTCCGCGGGCGGGCCGCCATCAGCCAGATCCTCATGCGCGCCGGGGGAACTGGGAGAAGTCGGGCTGGCGCTTCTGCTTGAACGCCTCGCGCCCCTCGGCCGCCTCGTCGGAGCCGTAGAAGAGGAGGTTGGCGTCGTGGGCCAGCTGCTGGATCCCGGCGTAGCCGTCCTCGTGGGCGTTGAAGCTGGCCTTGACGAGGCGCAGCGCGAAGGGGGAGAGGGCCAGCATCTCGCGGCACCAGGAGACGGTCTCGCGCTCGAGCTCGCCGAGCGGGACGACCGCGTTAACAAGCCCCATCTCCAGCACCTCGCCCGCGTCGTACTGGCGGCAGAGCATCCAGAACTCCTTCGCCTTCTTGGTCCCGACTAGGTCCCGCAGCAGCGAGGCGCCGTAGCCGCCGTCCCAGGAGCCGACCCGCGGCCCGGTCTGGCCGAAGACGGCGTTGTCGGCGGCGATCGTCAGGTCGCAGCAGAGGTGGAGGATGTGACCGCCGCCGATCGCGTAGCCGGCGACCATCGCGACGATCGGCTTCGGCAGCCGCCGCATCTGGATCTGCAGGTCGGTGACGTGGAAGCGCCCGACCGAGGCGCCCGCGGCGATGTAGCCGGTGTCGCCGCGCACGGTCTGGTCGCCGCCGGAGCAGAAAGCCCGCTCACCGGCGCCGGTGAAGACGATCACGCCGACGTCGGGATCCTCGCGCGCCAGCTCCATCGCGGCCGAGACCTCGACCAGCGTCTGCGGCCGGAAGGCGTTCAGCACCTCGGGGCGGTCGATCGTCACCTTGGCGATCCCGCCGCCGGTCTCGTAGCGGATGTCTTCGTACTCGCCAGGACCGGGCTGCCACTCGATCGGCGCGTACAGCTGCTCCTCGGAGGGAGCTCCTTTGTGGCGTTTGGGCATGATGGGGACGATATCCCGATGAAGCTCGACGACTGGCTCTCGCAGAGATCACAGAGCTGTCCCGACCGGACGGCGCTCGTTGCCGACGGGGCGGAGATGACCTACGCCGAGCTCGAGGCGGAAGCGACCTGGGTCGCGCGGCGGCTCGCCGCCCACGGCGTCCGCCGCGGTTCGATCGCCGCCCTGACCATGCACCCGCGCCGCGAGCAGGTCGTCCTCCTGCACGCGCTGATGAAGCTCGGGGCCGAGCTGCTGCCGCTGGGGCCGCGGCTGACCCCCGCCGAGCGAGCGACGATCGTCAGCGCCGAGGAGCCGATCATCGACCTCGACGATCCCGGCCAGTTGACCCAGACCGAGGCCGACATGCCGCTACTCGGCGAGCACGACATGGACGCGATCTGCTGCCGGGTCCTGACCAGCGGCAGCACCGGCACACCGCGCCCGGTCCCGCTCAGCTACGGCAACTTCCTCTGGAACGCGGTCGGCTCGGCCTTCAACATCGGCGTCGAGCCGAGCGACCGCTGGCTCTGCTGCGTCCCGCTCAGCCACATCGCCGGCCTCGGGATCGTGATGAAAGCGGTGATCTACGGCACCGGCGCCGTCGTCCACGACGGCTTCGACGTCGACCGCGTCGCCGAGGCGCTGGAGCGCGACGGGATCACCCAGGTCTCGCTGGTGGCGACGATGCTGACCCGCCTGCTCGACGCCGGCGTCGACCTCTCCGGCCCGCGGGCGATCCTCGTCGGCGGCGGCCCGGTCCCGGAGGAACCGCTCGAAGAGGCGATCGCCAAGGGCGCCACCGTGGTCCAGACCTACGGCCTGACCGAGACCTGCTCGCAGGTGACGACCCTCGCCCCCGGCGAGGCCAGGCGCAAGCTCGGCTCCGCCGGCCGGCCCCTGCTGACCACGCACCTGCGTATCCAGGACGGGGAGATCCTCGTCCAGGGGCCGACCGTGGCGCCCGGCAGCGCCGACGCCGACGGCTGGCTGCACACCGGCGACCTCGGCCACATCGACGAGGACGGCTTCCTCTACGTCCGCGACCGGATCGACGACCTGATCGTCAGCGGCGGCGAGAACGTGATCCCGGCCGAGGTCGAGGAGGTGCTGCTGCGCCACCCGCACGTCGCCGAGGCGGCGGTGATCGGCCGCGAGGATCCCGAGTGGCAGCAGGCAGTGACCGCCGTCGTCGTGCTCCAGAGCGGCGCCGAGGTCAGCCCCGACGAGCTGCGTCGCCACTGCGCCGAGTCGCTGGCGGGGTTCAAAGTGCCGAAGCGGGTCGAGCTCGCGTCGGCGTTGCCGCGCACGCCCTCGGGCAAGCTGATGCGCAGAGCGCTCCGGTAGCCTGCCGCCTCATGCGAACCGACGACATCTTCTCCGACAAAGACGCTGACCTGAGCAAGCTCGACGGCAAGACCGTCGCCATTTTGGGCTACGGCTCGCAGGGTCACGCGCACGCCCTCAACCTCAAGGACTCCGGCGTCGAGGTGGTCGTCGGCCTGCGTCCCGACTCCTCCAGCCGCGCCAAGGCCGAGGCGGCCGGGCTCGAGGTGCTGGACGTCGCCGAAGCCGCCAGCCGCGGCGACCTGGTGATGATCCTGCTCCCCGACGAGAAGCAGGCCGAGGTCTGGCGCGAGGAGATCTCCGACGGGATCGCCCCCGGCAACCTGCTGCTCTTCGCCCACGGCTTCGCGATCCACTTCGGCGAGATCGAGCCGCCCCCCGGCGTCAACGTCGGCATGGTCGCGCCCAAGGGCCCGGGCCACCTGGTCCGCCGCCAGTACGAGGAAGGCAGCGGCGTGCCGTGTCTGATGGCCGTCCACCAGGACGCCTCCGGCGAAGCCCACGACCTTGTCCTCGCCTACGCCTCGGGGATCGGCGGCGGCCGCGCCGCGGTGATCGAGACGACCTTCAAAGACGAGTGCGAGACCGACCTCTTCGGCGAGCAGGCCGTCCTCTGCGGCGGCGCCTCCGAGCTCGTCCGCGCCGGCTTCGAGACCCTGGTCGAGGCCGGTTACGACCCCCGCCTCGCCTACTTCGAGTGCCTCCACGAGCTGAAGCTGATCGCCGACCTGATGTACGAAAAGGGCATCCAGGGCATGCGGTACTCGATCTCCAACACCGCCGAGTACGGCGACATGACCCGCGGCAAACGCGTGATCGGCGAGGAGTCCCGCGCGGCGATGAAGCAGATCCTCTCCGAGATCCAGTCGGGCGATTTCGCCAAAGAGTTCATCGCCGAGAACCGCGCCGGCAACGAGAACTTCGACCGCATGCGCCAAGAGGGCGCGGGGCACCAGATCGAGGAGGTCGGCCACGACCTCCGCGACATGATGCCTTGGATCGACCAGGGCTTTAAAGACACGAAGTAGCGCTGGGGAGGTCCTGGTGGGGGTCCCTGGGAGCACCTCCGCCGGCTGAACAGAATGGCCCTGGCTGGCGCCTCGCACCGCGCTGGGCCGGCTCCATGCTGAGTACCCAGGGACCCCCACCAGGACCTCCAACCGGTCCGTCGAAAAGTCCAACTGGTCGCCAGTCAAGCGGCTAGAGCTTCCACAGCTCTCCCAAAAAGCTGCGTCGGGCTTCCCTGATGCGTGGTCGAGATAGCTCGTCTTGTTGGGAAAACTCCTGAACCTGGGTCGTCCCAGGAAGCTCGACCGGATGGAGGGGGCGGTAGGGGGTTCCCGGGTACTCAGCATGGAGCCGGCCCAAAGGGGCCTGAGGCGACAGCCATGCTCCTTCTGTTCAGCCGGCGGAGGTGCTCCCGGGAACCCCCTGCCGCCCCCTCCTAAGCCGCCCCTACTCCTGGATCGGCCCGCGTGGGTCGGTCTCGCCCTCAGGCAAGCGCCCGTCCCGGCCCACGTAGCCGTCTTTGCCTCCCACGCAGATGTAGATCGCGTCTTCGTCCTCGCTCAGGTTTTTGAGGCTGCGGACGACCTTGGCGTCTACCCAGGCGAAGCCGCCTGGACCTAGCTGGTGCTTGGTGCCGTCGAGGTCGATCTCCATCTGGCCCTGGTGGACGAAGTAGAGCTCCTCCTGCTCGTCGTGGAAGTGCTTGCCGGACTCGTAATTCGGCGGCATCACGATCGCGTTGACGCCGAAGGCCGTGACTCCCAGCTCCTTGCGGACCTTGCGGAAGCCCCAGCCCTCGCCGAGGTCGTCGAGGTTGGCGACGGCGTAGCCGTCGCCCTTGACCACGTCAGCCATCAGGCCACCGGAGTCGGGGTCGCCGGGGCGGGCGCGGTGCCGCCGCCGTTTGCCTTCTCTTCGCCGATCGGCGGGTAGTCGTCGGTCAGCAGGGCCACGTAGCCGTAGAGGCGGGCGTAGAAGCTGTTGACGAAGGTCAACGCGTTGTTGACCCCTTGCGGCTGGTAGCCGCGGAAGACGATCGTCAGCCAGGCGATCGCCGCCACCCAGAGGTGCATGTAGTTGACCGCGTAGGAGACGATCAGCATCGGCAGCGCCAGGATCAGGCGGAAGAAGGCCTTCAGCCGGCTCTGGCTCTCGGCCCGCGGCGCGATGTTGACCCGGATCGGGTAGCTCGGGTCGTCGGCGAGGCCGAACGGCGGCCACTCATCGGTCTGCAGGTAGATCCACGCCCCGGTGCGGACCCCGAAGCGGACGACTCCGGAGTTGAACTCGTACAGCCATTCCGGATACCGGCCGGTGATGATGATCGCGACCCAGGCGAACAGGTGGGTGAAGAGGAAAAGGATCCCCCAGAACACCGCGACGATGATCCACGGGATCGCCAGCAGCGGCCGGAAAAAGGTGGTCCATCGGTTCGGAGCCGGGTTGAAGTCGGCTTCGTAGTTGACTGGATACATCGTGTTCCCCTCCTGGTGGACGACGACGAAACGGCGCTGCCGAGCCTAACTCCGGCCCCGGCGGCACCGGCCCGGCGCGGTCGTTAACTTGTCGGGCCGGATGGCGCCTCAGACGACCGTGCAGATTCCCAGCGAGATCAAGCCCGCCGACGGCCGCTTCGGCTGCGGGCCCTCGAAGGTGCGCCCGGAGGCGCTGGAGCGCCTCGCCGAGCGCTCCGACCTGATGGGAACCTCGCACCGGCAGGCGCCGGTGCGCGACCTGGTGCGCGAAGTGCGGACCGGGCTGGGGGAGCTGTTCTCGCTCCCCGACGGCTACGAGATCGCCCTCGGCAACGGCGGCACCACCGCTTTCTGGGAGGCGGCGAGCGCCTGGCTCGTGCGCGAGCGCGCCCTGCACCTCACCTACGGCGAGTTCTCCTCGAAGTTCGCCAAGTCGACCGCCGCGGCGCCCTTCCTCCAGGACCCGATCGTCGTCGAGGCCGACCCCGGCGACGCCCCCGAGCCGGTCGCCGACCCGGGCGCCGACGTCATCGCCTGGGCCCACAACGAGACCTCGACCGGGGTGATGGTCGACGTCCGCCGCCCCGAGGGCGCGGCCGAGTCCCTCGTCCTCGTCGACGCCACCTCCGGCGCCGGCGGCCTGCCCCTGGATGCGATCCAGGCCGACGCCTACTACTTCGCCCCGCAGAAGGGGTTCGCCTCCGACGGCGGCCTCTGGCTCGCCGCCCTCAGCCCGGCCGCGGTCGCCCGGATCGAAGAGCTCGACGGCGCCGGTGACCGCTGGCAGCCCGCCTTCCTCTCGCTGCAGACCGCGCTCGACAACTCGCGCAAGGAGCAGACCTACAACACGCCGGCGCTGGCGACCCTGCTGCTGCTGAACGACCAGGTCCAGTGGATGCTCGGCCTCGGCGGCCTCGCCGGCTGCGTCGAGCGCACTTCCGACTCCTCCGGCCGCCTCTACGGGTGGGTCGAGCGGACCGACTTCGCCTCGCCCTTCGTCGCCGACCCGGCCAAGCGCTCGCTGGTCGTCGGCACGATCGACTTCGCCGACGGCATCGACGCCGCCGCGCTCGCCGCCGCGCTGCGCGCCAACGGCATCGTCGACGTCGAGCCCTACCGCAAGCTCGGCCGCAACCAGCTGCGGATCGGCATGTTCCCCGCCGTCGACCCCGACGACGTCGAGGCGCTCACCGCCTGCATCGACTGGGTCGTCGAGAACGTGGACGGCGTCGCCTCGTGAAGGTCCTGGTCAAGGAGAAGATCGCCGACTCGGGCGTCGAGCTGCTGCGCTCGCAGTTCGAAGTCGACCTCGGGCTGGAGATGTCCGACGAGGAGCTGCGCGAGCAGATCTCCCAGTACGACGCGATCCTGATCCGCTCGGCGACGCAGATGACGCCGGAGCTGATCGAGCTGGCCGGCAACCTGAAAGTGATCGGCCGCGCCGGCACCGGCGTCGACAACGTCGACATCCCGGCCGCGACCCGCCGCGGGATCATCGTCGCCAACGCGCCGGAATCGAACTCGGTCGCCGCCGCCGAGCACACCCTCGCCCTGGCCCTTGCCCTCTTCCGCAACGTCCCGCAAGCGCACGGCTCGCTGGTCGAGGGCCGCTGGGACCGGGCCAAGTACAAGGGCGCCGAGCTCTACGGCAAGACCCTCGGCGTGATCGGCTTCGGACGCATCGGCCAGCTCGTCGCCAAACGCGCCCAGAGCTTCGACATGGACGTCGTCGCCTTCGACAAGTTCGTCTCCGCCGAGCGCTTTAAGGACCTCGGCGTCGAGGGGGCCGACAGCATCGAGGAGGTGCTGGGCCGCGCCGACCTCGTCACCCTGCACACGCCGAAGACGCCGGAGACGATCGGGATGATCAACGCCGAGACGATTGCGGCGATGAAGGACGGCGCCCGGATCGTCAACTGCGCCCGCGGCGAGCTGATCGACCTCGACGCCCTGAACGCGGGCCTGGAGTCCGGCAAGCTCGGCGGTGCCGCACTCGACGTCTTCCCCTCCGAGCCCTTCACCGAGCACCCGATCTTCTCCCGCTCCGACGTCGTCGTCACTCCGCACCTCGGCGCCTCGACCGCCGAGGCCCAGGACCGCGCCGGGGTCGTCACCGCCGAGCAGGTCACCGCGGCGCTGACCGGCGGCGTCGTCACCAACGCGGTCAACATCGCTGCGGTCCGCCCCGAGGCGATGGAGGCGCTGGCGCCCTTCGTCCCCCTCTGCGAAAAGCTCGGCCGCCTCGCCCAGGGGCTGGCCGACGGCTCGGTCGAGAAGGTCAGCGCCGAATTCCGCGGCCGGATCGCCTCCCACGACACCCGCCTGCTGGGGATCGCGGTGATGGCGGGGATCCTCTCCGGCCACACCGAGGAGCCGGTCAACCTGGTCAACGCGCCGCAGATGGCCGAGGAGCGCGGGATCGACCTCTCAGAGACGACCGACGTCAGCGCCGAGGACTTCACCGAGCTGGTCAAGGTCCGCGTCCACACCGCCGGCGGGGAGGTCGAGGTCGCCGGGACCAGCGTCGGGCCGCGCAACGAGCCCTACCTCGTCTCGGTCTGGGGCGAGAGCTTTTACCTGCCCTTCGACGAGCACATCGCGGTCTTCCGCTACGCCGACCAGCCGGGGATGATCGGCCGGGTCGGGACCCTCTTCGGCGAAGAGGGCGTGAACATCGTCTCCGCTGCCGTCGGGGCCGAAAGCGGGGGGGAGCGGGCGGTGATGGCGCTGACCACCGACGCGCCGGTCCGCGCCGAGGCGATCGAGAAGATCATGGGCCTCGACGGCTTCTCCAACGGCCGCTCGGTCGACCTCTAGCAGGGCTCCCAACGCGCGATCCCGCTCCCAGAGCGGAGCGCAACGTCTGCCGGCGAGCGTTGTTCCCTTAAATGGGGCTTCGGCCCCACGGCCAGGGAACGATGAAGAAGACGATCCTCATTCTGTTGGCGATGCTCGCCGTGCTGCCGGCAGGGACCGCTGCGGCCGAAACCGGCCCGGTCAACCTCCTGATCAGCGGCAGCAACGACAACAACGCCTTCCACATCTCGCTCAGCCCGGACGGGCGCAGCTACGTGATCCTCTCGACCATCGCCCTGGAAGTGGGGGGCGACATCTGCACCCACCCGGAAGAAATCCCCAACGAACTCTCCTGCAAGGCGACGGCGATCGCGGGCTTCGAAGTCAACACCGCCGGCGGCTCGGACTCCGTCCTCTTCACCAGCGACATCCCGGTCCCGGTGACGATCCGCGGCGGGCCGGGGAACGACAAGCTGAGCGGGGGAGGGGCAGCCGACAAGGTCATCGGCGGCCCCGGCGACGACCTGCTGGTCGGGCGGCGGGGCGACGACTGGATGCTCGGCGGCCCCGGCCGCGACCGGCTCCTCGGCGGCCCAGGCAACGACCAGCTGCGCGGCGGCCCCGACAAGGACATCCTGGTCGGCGGCCCCGGCCAGAACGAGCTCGTCCCTTAGCGCGCGGGCGCCGGAGCGACTCAGGCGGACTCGCGCGCGGGTTCGCGGCCGCCGACCAGCCGGCCGCCGACGAAGGCGAGCGCGATCAGCAGGCCGACGAGCGAGAGTGCCGCGTCGAGCCGGAACCCGGCCTGGATCCCGTCGACGAAGGGCGGGACCGCGCCGGAGAAGACGGTCGTCGTCAGGCCGAGCCCGATCGAGCCGCCGGCGATCTGGAACATGTAGATGATCCCGCCGGCGAGGCTGGTCTGCGACTCGTCGACCGAGGTGACTCCCGCGGTGGTCGCGGTCGGGTAGAAGCTGCCGATCCCGATGCCGAGGACGACCATCCCGACGATCAGCGAGTCGTAGCCCGAGCCGGAGTCGACCTGCGAGAAGAGGAAGGGCGCCAAGGTGATGCAGGCCGCCCCGAAGACGACCAGCGTCTTCGCCCCGAGCCGGCTGTAGAGCGGCCCGGCGACGAAAGAGACGAGGGCGAAGGTCGCGAGGAAGGGCAGCATCCCGACCCCGGCTTCCAACGGCGAGTACCCGAGCTGCTTCTCCATGAACTGCGGCAGGTAGAGCAGGGAGGCGAAGAAGGTCGCCGACATGAAGAGGATCGCGATGCAGGACGCGGTGAAGCTCTCGTTGCGCATCACCTCCCTGGGGACGAGCGCGTGCGCCCCCGCCCGGCGCTCGAGCGGCAGGAAGGCGACCAGCATCGCTGCCGCCAGGGCCAGCAGGCCGATCACGCGCGGGTCGCCCCAGCCCCAGTCGGCGACCTGGTCGAGGGCGATCAGCAGCGAGACGAGGCCGATCGAGATCGCGGCGATGCCGGTGTAGTCGATCCGCCGCTCGCTCGTCTCCGGCTCCTTGACGTGGACCAGGAACCAGGTCACCCCGACCGCGAAGGCGGCGACCGGGACGTTGAGGAAGAAGATCCAGCGCCAGCTCAGCTCTTGGGTGAAGACGCCGCCGATCAGCGGCCCGATCGCGTTGCCGAGCCCGGCGGCGCCGATGATGATCCCGCCCGCGAGGCCGGCCTTCTCTTCCGGCAGCAGCTCGTAGGTCATGCCGAGGATCGCCGGCCACATCAGCGCCCCGCCGATCCCCATCAGCACCCGGGCCGCGATCAGCCAGGTCTCGGTCTGGGCGACGCCGCCGAGCGCCGACATCGAGGCGAAGATCGCGGTGCCGAGGAAGAAGGCGTTGCGGCGGCCGAACATGTCGGCGAGGCGGCCGCCGGTGACGATCAACACCCCGAAGGTCAGCGCGTAGGCGTTGACCACCCACTGGATCGTGTTGACGTCGGTGTCGAAGTCCTGCTCCATCGTCGGCAGGGCGACGTTGATCGCCGAGAAGTCGTTGGCGATGACGACGACGGCGAGACCCATCGCGAGGAGGGCGAGCCAGGGGGTTTTGCGGGCCGTGGCGGTGGGCTGCGGGGTTGCGATTCGCGGAGCCTACGCTAAGGTTCGGAGTCGAATGAGCTTCCGGCTCGACAGCCTCGCGCTACTCCTTCTCCTCCCCCCTCGGGGGGAATAGCGCTGGGCGGCGCGATAGCCGCGAGAGACAAAGGCCATTCGATTCACAGAGAGAAGGAGAGGTCCCATGGATTCCGGACCGCGGACTGACAAGAACACCGACGCCAACCGCGTCCACATCTTCGACACCACGCTGCGAGACGGCGAGCAGTCGCCCGGCATCTCGCTGAACACGGCCGAGAAGGTCGAGATCGCCCAGCAGCTCGCCCGCCTGGGGGTCGACGTGATCGAGGCCGGCTTCCCGATCACCTCCCCCGGGGACTTCGAGGCGGTCCAAAAGATCTCCCGGGTGGTCGAGGGGCCGGTGATCTGCGGCCTGGCGCGCACCCACAAAGCCGACATCGACGCCGCCTGGGGGGCGGTGAAGGAGGCGGGACGCCCACGCATCCACACCTTCATCTCCACCTCCGACATCCATATTCAGCATCAGCTGCAGACCGACCGCGAGGACGTCAAGGGCCAGGCCCGGGCGGCGGTGGCGCTGGCCAAGGAGTACTGCGAGGACGTCGAGTTCTCGCCGATGGACGCGACCCGCGCCGACGTCGATTTCACCGCCGAAGTCTGCGCGATCGCCGTCGAGGAGGGCGCGACCGTCGTCAACATCCCCGACACCGTCGGCTACACGACGCCCGAGGAGTACGCGGCCTACCTGCGGCGCCTGTACGAGCTGGTTCCCGGCCTGGAGGGGGTCGAGCTCTCCGTTCACTGCCACGACGACCTGGGGATGGCCGTCGCCAACTCCTACGCCGGGCTGCTGGCCGGGGCGCGCCAGGTCGAGTGCGCGATCAACGGGATCGGCGAGCGGGCCGGAAACTGCTCGCTGGAGGAGATCGCGATGCTGGTCCGCATCCGCGAGGACGTGCACGGGCTGACGACCGGGGTCAATACCCGTGAGATCGCCCGCACCAGCCGCATGGTCAGCCGTCTGACCGGCTACCCGGTGCAGCCGAACAAGGCGATCGTCGGGCGCAACGCCTTCGCACACGAGTCCGGGATTCACCAGGACGGCGTGCTGAAGGAGCGCAGCACCTACGAGATCATGGACGCGACCGAGGTCGGCCTGGAGTCGAACTCGATCGTCCTGGGCAAGCACTCCGGGCGGCACGCGCTGAAAGACGCGCTGGAGCAGCTGGGCTTCAAGGTCGAAGGGCAGGCGCTGAACAACGCCTTCAAGGCCTTCAAGGAGGTCGCCGACCGCAAGAAGCAGGTGACCGCGCTGGACCTGGAGGCGATCGCCTCCGACGAGATGCGCGAGCGCTCCGACGCCCACGAGCTGGCCTGGTTCGAGGTCGAGGCCGGGACGCGGAAGCCGCCGGTCGCGAAGGTGGCCGTCACCCGCCCCTCGGGCGAGGAGTCGGTCGGCGAAGCGAGCGGCGACGGCCCGGTCGACGCGATCTTCCACGCGATCCAGGACGCGATCCAGACCGAGTGCGAGCTGGTCGAGTACAAGGTCGAGGCGGTGACCGGGGGAGAGGACGCCCTCGGCGAAGTGACCGTCCAGCTGCGCGTAGCCGGTCGCCTGGCGACCGGCCAGGGCGTGGCGACCGACATCCTCGAGGCCAGCGCCCGGGCCTACGTCCGGGCGCTGTCGAACGCCTTGGAAGGGGCTGCGACTCGGGAGGCTGAGGCGGCTACTGCTCAGGCAGTGGTCGAGCGTACGCCCGGGCCGTAAGGGCACGGAGCCGGCCGGGCCGAGGGGCACCCCTTCTCCGCAGAGGCACGGGCGGGTGGGGACAAGGGGCACCCCTTCCCCAGAGACCGTCGCGCAGCTGAGATGGACTTAAGGGTCCAGGCGTGGCTACCTGAGCCTCTGTGGAAGGGGTGCCCCTCGTCCCAGGTGGTCTGTAACGGCGGCAGCGCACAGAACGTGTGAGAGCTGACACGAAGCGCGTCCCATACGCGCGAGGTCGCTCGCCACCCTCCAGTGGATGGCACCCCCTCCCGCCGAGACCGCAAAAAGTCCTCTTGAGGCGGACTTTTTGCGGTCTCGCGATGACGATCGAGCAATCGCGAGGTTTGCGCGGCTGCAGCACGGGGTGGTGGGCCGGGGGCAGCTATCCGAAATAGGTCTCGGCAAGGGGGCGATAACCGCTCGTCTTCGGGCGGGGCGACTCCATCAGATTCATGCCGGGGTGTATTCCGTGGGTCATCGGCTTCTGACCAGAGAGGGACGATGGATGGCTGCTGTACTCGCTTCAGGGCCCGATGCGGTTTTGAGCCACTACTCCGCGGCGGGGCTTTGGATGATCCGGCCGAACTCTCGGACGGTCATCGACGTCACTGATCCGGTTAAGAGCCGGACGTGGGATGGGATCCGGCGGCATTACAAAGCGCTGCCGGCTGATGAGGTCACGGTGAGGGATGGGATCCCGGTGACCTCGGTGCCGCGGACGATCTTTGACCTTGCGGCCACCGAGCCGCTCGATGTTGTGAAGGCTCTTCTGCGGGAGGCGGAATTCCGGGGGCTTCATGACCAGCTCTCGCTCTGGGACCTGGTCGGGCGGTATCCGGGGCGTCGTGGCATCCGCAAGGTGAAGGCCGCACTCGACGCCCTGAAGGACGAACCGGTCGATGAGCGCAAGAGCCTTCTGGAGGAGCGGTTCGCTCCGTTTCTCCGTCGTCATGACCTTCGGCGTGGCCGCTTCAACCAGTGGATCCTCCTCGGCGACAAGCGCATCCAGGTCGACTGCCTCTGGCCCGACCAGCGCCAGATCGTCGAACTCGACGGTTGGGAGGGCCACAAGACCCGCACCGCCTTCCGCGAAGACCGCGCTCGCGACCGGCGCCTGCGCGTTGCCGGCTACGGAGTGACCCGCCTCACCTGGAACCAGCTCGAAGACGAACCGGAGGCGGTTGCCTCTGATCTTCGGGTGCTGCTGGAGATAGACAGATAAAGAAGAAAAAGGGAGAAGCAAAGGCGCCTGAGCCGGGCCGCCGCAACCTCTACCTGCCATGTGGAGGTTGCGGCGGCCCGGCCCGAAGGCGTCCCGGGTAAATCGAAGCATGAGACAGCTTAAATACAAACGTCCGTGATAACGTACAGCCAATGGCCCCCACCACGACCAAGTCGCCGAAGGCCCACGACTCTCCGGCCAAGGCCCCGAAAACCTCGAAAGACCCCGCGTCTTCCGTCGGCCCGCGCATCCACGCGCTGCGCGATGCGATGGGTCTCTCGCTCCGCGACCTCGCCGAGCGCTCCGGCGTCAGCGCGCCGATGCTCTCGCAGGTCGAGCGGGGGGAGACCAGCCCGACGCTGGCCGTCGCCGGCAAGATCGCCGCCGGCCTGGAGCTGACGCTCTCGCAGCTGCTGCGCCTCGACGAGGGCCAGCACGTCGCGATCAGCCGCGCCGCCGGCCGTCGCCACTCCGAGCGCGGGGGCCATCGCTTCGAGGAGCTGACGCCGCCGCTGCCGGGCCAGCGCGCCGACGTTTCCCTGCACGTCCTCGAGCCCGGCGCCACCACCGGCGGCCGTGCCGACCCCCCGATGCACGAGCCCGGCAGCCGCGAGACCGCGGTCGTCCTTGCCGGCACCCTGGCGCTGGTCGTCGACGGCGCCCGCCACGAGCTGCTGGAGGGCGACAGCGTCACCTTCGACGCCGACCTTCCCCATCACTTCGAGAACGAAGGCCAGGAGGCGACCCGCTTCCTCGCCGTTATCGCCGCTGGCCTGAGGAGGAGCTGACACCAATGCCCAAGACCATGTTCGACAAGATCTGGGAGGCCCACGAGGTCTCGCCCGGGTTGATCTACATCGACCTGCACCTGGTCCACGAGGTCACCTCGCCGCAGGCCTTCGACGGCCTCCGCCTGGCCGACCGCAAGGTCCGCCGCCCGGACAAGACCCTGGCCACCGCCGACCACAACACCCCGACCGACGGGACGATGGCCGCGCGCCTGATCGCCGACCAGCTCTCGCGCGTCCAGGTCGAAACGCTGGAGCGCAACTGCGAGGAGTTCGGCATCCCCGTCTACTCGCTGGGCTCCGACCGCCAGGGCATCGTCCACGTGATCGGCCCGGAGCTGGGCGTCACCCAACCGGGGATGACGATCGTCTGCGGCGACAGCCACACCTCGACCCACGGGGCATTCGGGGCGCTGGCCTTCGGGATCGGCACCTCCGAGGTCGAGCACGTGCTGGCCACCCAGTGCCTGGTCCAGAAGCGACCGAAGACGATGCGGATCAACTACGCCGGCGAGCTGCGCCACGGGGTCACGCCCAAGGACCTGATCCTGGCGACGATCGGCCGCCTTGGCACCGGCGGCATGACCGGCTACGCGGTCGAGTACGCCGGCCCCGCGATCGAGGCGCTCTCGATGCCCGGCCGGATGACGATCTGCAACATGACGATCGAGGGCGGTGGCCGCGCCGGGATGATCGCCCCCGACGAGACCACCTTCGAGTGGGTCAAGGACCGCCCGGCCGCGCCCGGCGACTTCGCCGCGGCGATGGCTCGCTGGCGCGAGCTGCCGACCGACCCGGACGCGAGTTTCGACACCGAGGTCGAGGTCGACGCCTCGGCGATCTCGCCGATGGTCACCTGGGGCACCAACCCGGGCCAGGTCGTCGAGGTCACCGACCGCGTCCCGGACCCGTCCCAGCTGGAGAGCCCCGCCGACCGCGAAGCGGCCGAGCGCGCCCTCGCCTACATGGGCCTGGAGGCCGGCACGCCGATGACCGAGATCGCCCCCGAACGCGTCTTCATCGGCTCCTGCACCAACTCGCGGATCGAGGACCTGCGCGAGGCGGCGGCGATCGTCGAGGGCCGCAAGGTCGCCAGCGGCGTCAGCGCGATGGTCGTCCCCGGCTCCCAGCAGGTGAAGAAGGCCGCCGAGGAAGAGGGTCTTGACGAGGTCTTCAAGAGCGCCGGCTTCGACTGGCGCGTGGCGGGCTGCTCGATGTGCCTGGGGATGAACCCGGACACCCTCGACGAGGGCGAGCGCTGCGCCTCGACCTCGAACCGCAACTTCGAGGGGCGCCAGGGCAAGGGTGGCCGCACCCACTTGGTCAGCCCGAAAATGGCCGCCGCCGCGGCGGTCGAGGGCCACTTCGTCGACATCAGGGATTGGAGCTAGAGATGAGACCGGTAGACGTAATCGAGGGCAAGGTGTCGGTCCTGGACCGCAGCGACGTCGACACCGACCAGATCATCCCCAAGCAGTTCCTCAAGCGGGTCGAGCGGACCGGCTTCGGCGAGTTCCTCTTCTACGACTGGATCCGCGACGGCGAGATCGAGCTGGAGCCGAACCCGATCCTCGTCACCGGGGCCAACTTCGGCTGCGGCTCCTCCCGCGAGCACGCACCCTGGGCGCTGGAGGACTTCGGCTTCCAGGCGATCCTGGCGCCGTCCTTCGCCGACATCTTCTACTCGAACTGCACCAAGGTCGGGCTGCTGCCGGCGATCCTCGACGAGGAGCACTGCAAGGCCGTCGCCGAGGCCGGCGAGGCCCGCATCGACCTCGACGACGAGACCGTCAACTGCGCCGCCGGCGTCTTCCAGTTCCAGATCGAGCACGAGGTCAAGAACCGGCTGCTGAACGGGCTCGACGACATCGGGATCACGCTCGAAAACGACGGCGCGATCGACAAGTTCGAGTCCGGCCCGGCGGCCTCCCAAGGCCCGGTCACGACCGCCTTGTAAGCGAGAGGAGGCCGCAATGGCCGACGAGTTCTCCGAGCCGATGAACACCGGCGCCCGCGAGTGGGACGCCGAGACCTACGACGCCGTCTCCGACCCGCAGTTCGAGTGGGGGATGGAGGTGCTCGAGCGGCTTGAGCTGCGGGGCGACGAGGTCGCGGTCGACGCCGGCTGCGGCTCGGGCCGGGTCACCGCCGAGCTGGCCGACCGCCTCCCCGACGGCCGCGTGATCGCCGTCGACGGCTCGGCGGCGATGGTCGAGAAGGCCAAGGAGCGGCTTGGCGACCGCGCCGAGTACCTCGTCTCCGACCTGGTCGAGCTGGAGCTCGCCGAGCCGGCCGACCTCGTCTTCTCGACCGCTACCTTCCACTGGATCCCCGACCACGAGGCGCTCTTTCGCCGGATGCGCGCGGCGCTGAAGCCCGGCGGCCGCCTCGTCGCCCAGTGCGGCGGTTACGGCAACGTAGCCGAGCACGCCCTGGCGATCGCCGCCGTCGCCGCCGACCCGGAGTACGGGCAGCACCTGAACGAGGCCAAGGCGCTCTGGAACTTCGCCACCCCGGCGGAGACCGAGCCGCGCCTCGCCGCCGCCGGCTTCGACGGGGTCCGCTGCTGGCTGCAGCCGAAGCCGGTCCAGCCCTCGGACCCGCTCGCATTCATCTCCACCGTCACCCTCGGGCCGGTCCTCGACCAGCTGCCGGAGGAGAAGCGCCGCCCCTTCGCCGAGGCCGTCCTGGCCCAGGAGGAGGAGCCGCTGGTCCTCAACTACGTCCGCCTCAACATCGAGGCCGTCGCCGCCTGATCATGCGTAGAGTGCGCCGCCGATGAGCGATGCCCCGCGCATAGTCGTCCTGCCGGGCGACGGGATCGGCCCCGAGATCGTCGCCGCGGCCCGCGAGGTGCTCGACGCGCTCGGCGAGTTCTTCTATGACGAGCGCCTGATGGGCGGCTGCTCGATCGACGAGCACGGCACCGCCCTCACCGACGAGGTGCTCGCAGCCTGTAAGGACGCCGACGCGGTCCTGCTCGGCGCCGTCGGCGGGCCCAAGTGGGACACCACCGACCCCGATGCGCCGCGCCCCGAGCAGGGCCTGCTCGGCCTACGCAAGGGGATGGGCCTCTACGCCAACCTGCGCCCGGTCCGGCCCAGCCCGGCCCTGGTCGGCGCCAGCCCGCTGCGCGAGGAGCGGATCGCCGGCACCGACCTGCTCGTCGTCCGCGAGCTGACCGGCGGCATCTACTTCGGCGACTCCGGCCGCGACGGCGACGTCGCCCACGACACCTGCGAGTACTCGGTCACCGAGATCGACCGCATCGCCCGCACCGCCTTCGACGCCGCCCGCCGCCGCGCCGACGGCTCGGGCCGCGCCCCGAAGGTGACCTCGGTCGACAAGGCCAACGTGCTCGAGACCTCCCGGCTCTGGCGCGAGGTGGTCGGCGGCGTCGCCGGCGAGTACGCCGACGTCGAGCTCGAACACCTCCTGGTCGACAACGCGGCGATGCAGCTCGTCTCCCGGCCGGCCGACTTCGACGTCGTCCTCTCGGAGAACCTCTTCGGCGACATCCTCAGCGACGAGGCGGCGATGCTGACCGGCTCCCTGGGGATGCTGCCTTCGGCCAGCCTCGGCGCCGAGGGCGCCCCGGGTCTGTTCGAGCCGGTCCACGGCTCGGCCCCCGACATCGCCGGCCAGGGCGTCGCCAACCCGCTCGCCACCTTCCTCTCCGCCGCGATGATGCTGCGCCACGGCTTCGGCCGCGGCGAGGACGCGGCGCGCATCGAGGCCGCGGTCGACGCGGTCCTCGAGCGCGGCCTGCGCACCCCCGACCTCGCCTCCGGCACGGTCGTCCAGCCGCCGACCAGCGAGTCCCCGATGCGGGAGACCGAGGTCGGGACGAAAGAGATGACCGCGGCGGTCCTAGAGGAGCTCGGCTAACCGCCGAGACCGCAAAAAAGCCCCTTGAGGGTGCCTTTTTGCGGTCTCGCGCTTTCTGGGGCGGCTACGGAGCGGTTACCGCCCACTGGCCGTAGACCAGGTTGGCCGGGTCCGCCAATTTGAATCCGGCCGAGAGGCCGAAGCCGAGCCGGTTGGTCGCGCCGTCGATGAATTCGAGCCCTTCGAATTCGGCCGATTTCGCGGTGATGTAGACGCAGAGCTGGCCCGAGTTGGCCTGCGGGGTGGCGGTGCCGGTGATGCCGGGGCAGTTGGCGCTGGTTTTGCCGAGGTCAAGGACGTTTTCTTTCGGCGCCGCGGGCGGGTTCACCAGCGGGAACTGGAAGCTGACCGAACCTGGCGTGATTTTGTCCTCGCCGCCGAGCGCGAAGACCCCGCGCAGCGTCTGGCCGCTTTTCAGCGTCCCCAGCAGCGGCGCGAGGCCGTCGGCGAGCTTGCCGGCCGTGACCGACTTGTCGCCCAGCTTCGCCGTCGTCACCGCGCCGTTGTTCAGTTTGTTGGTGGTGACGGCGCCGTTTTTGATCTTCGAGGCGATCACGGCGGAGTCGGAGAGCTTGCTGGTGGTGATGATCCCGTTGCCGAGGTTGCCCGGCAGCACCGCGTTGGCGCCGAGCTTCCCGGCGACGACTGCCTTCGGGGCGATCTTGCCGGCGGTGACCGCGGCGCGCTTCAGTTTGGCCGGGGTGACCGCACCGCGCTTGAGCTGGTTGGCGCCGACGCTGTTCCTCGGCAGCCCGGCGGCGACGGCGGCGCCACCCAGGGCGACGAACAGCGCGATCGTCGCGATCACGTTCGCGTAATTGAGCTTGGGGCGGGAAATTCGCACCGATTAGCTCCTCTCGTTCGGGTTCAGAGGACCATTCGCGGCCCCTCCGGTGAAGCCCTTTCTTTCATCGGGCATACTTCTGCAACATGGATTCGGTCGATCTGATTTGGAAAAACGGCGATTTCGTCCCCTGGGAGGACGCTCAAACCCACGTGCTGAGCCACGGGCTCCACTACGGGACCGGCGTTTTCGAGGGAATTCGCTGCTATGCGACCGACCGCGGCCCGGCGATCTTCCGCCACGCCGACCACCTCGACCGGCTGGAGAAGTCGGCCGAGCTCTACTACCTGGAGATTCCGTACTCGGCCGAGGAAATCCGCCAG